>CACBBD010000005.1 GCA_902537425.1 uncultured SAR86 cluster bacterium
AAAGAAGAGTACGAGAAATGTAACAATTTAGTAAAAATACTTACTCCGTTATCTAATAAGAGAAATTCAAAAATTATAAATCCGTTAATGGATTTGATGGATATCAATTATTTTGAAGCTTTAGGATCAATATCTGCAGAAAAATTTATGAAAAGAATGTCCAGAAGATATGATTTAGATGCATGGTTACTATGCACCATTAAAGATGAATTCGGTCTTCTATTAGATAGTCCTAAATGCTTAACATCTCTAGGAAGACAGTCTTCTCCCCAAGAAGCCCTCAATTATTTATTAGATAGAGTTAATTCAAAAAATACACTAGTTGTTGACAAGAAATTAAAGAATAAAACCTCTATAAGGATTGTCGGTATAACTAGTCTTTCATTTTTAGAAGATGTTTTGAGTAACTTGAAGTCGCAAGTGCTTGTGTATGGGGTTTCTTTAGAAAAGGTTGAGGGAGATAAATTAGATATTTTACTTTCACATTATGGCAAATCTGAAGACCTTAAAAACTTATTAAATATCAATGATGATTTCAAAGGAATAGATAATAGTTCCAGGGAAATAATTTCTTACAAATATAATAATAGTTAAGTCATGTTATCTGCTATCCCAAACATCATCACCTCTATGAGATTTATTTTGGTAGTACCAATTAGCTTTTATATTTACCAAGGTAATGATCTTTTGGCTTTGATTCTTTTCATTATTGCCGGTCTATCAGATGGCTTAGATGGATATTTAGCACGTAAATTCAATTGGCAAAGCGCCTTTGGTCAATTTGCTGATCCATTAGCTGATAAATGTCTGATTGTGGCAACCTTATTAGCTCTTGCTTTTTCGGACAAACTCCCTCTGTGGTTTGTATATATAATACTTTCAAGAGATGGAATTGTACTAATAGGAGCTATGCTACATCTTCTTCTATTCAATAATAAACAAGCTCTTTCTAATAGATGGGGAAAACATTACACAGGATGGACAATAGCGCTATTTATTATTCTTTTAGTACAATCTGCTTTCCAAATTTTACCTTTTTACTTTGCATGGATAGCTATGTCTGGGGTGATAATTTTTACATTATTAAGTCTTTTTTATTACTTTAAAAGCGAGGGCAAATTAATTTTTAAACAATTTTTATGAGCAAATCACCAGATCAGCTTACTCTAAACATCAAACTTGATGATACTGTAAGCTTGGATAAGTTTATTGAATGCGATAGTAATAGAGATTGTTTAAACTTCCTTAAAAGTACACTACGAGAAGACTCAATCTCAAATTTATTTTATATATGGGGAAGAGAAGGGGTCGGAAAATCTTACATAATGCAAGCTTTAAATAGAGAGTTTATTAATCAGGATAAGAGAACTTTTCACTTATCCCTCGCTGATAGGAAAGTATCATCTCACAAAATCTTGCAGCACCTAGAGGCCTTAGATGTCATACTGATTGAGAATATAGATAATCTTCCAAAAAGTGAGGAATGGGAAACTCAAATTTTTTCACTCATCAACAGTGCCCTGACAAGCAAAATCAAAATTTATCTATCATCTAGAATAGTTTCAAAAGATCTTGAAATAGACCTTAAAGATTTACACTCTCGATTGGCATATTTTACTGCCATCGAAGTTCCAGAGATTACCAATGAAGAAAAATTAGATGCAATATCTCAGTCTTCAGCTAGAAAGGGCATTGATTTGGATACAAAAACAAAAGAATTTATTATCAACAATACTTCTAGAAGCTTATCCGATCTATTGCAACTCTTAAGCGAAATTGATGACTTCTCTCTTGAGAAAAAGAAAAAAGTAAACCCATACCTTATCCGACAACTATTAAAAGTTAGATCGGGCAGTCCTCACAAATGATATAAATTCCTTTAGGATCATTAAACTGATTTATATCTTTTAGAGCATTGATTGCATTTTTTACTACGAAATTATCTTTTATGTAAGGTGGTATCACCCAACTAATATAGCCTGAAAATCTTTTCGCCAATTGCGTTCTCCAATCAACAGATTGAGTAGGATAATAGGTTGTGTATTCACTAATTTCAGCTAGCTCAGCTGCTCTTTTTATAGCCATTTTTAGATTTCCGATATTATCAACTAAGCCTAGCTCTTTTGCTGATGTTCCGGCCCAAACACGACCTTGAGCAATTTGATCAACTTGATCTATTGGGATATTTCTCGCTTCGCTAACTAATCCTATAAAACGTTTATAACCATACTCTATTTCACTTTGGATTATGTTTGATAAACCTTCACTTAATGGTTGAGTGACATCTCCTGATAGATCGATCTTTGAGGTTTTGACACCATCACTGTTGATACCAATTTCATTAAGGGCTCTATTAAATGTTGGAAGCAAACCAAAGATTCCTATCGATCCAGTTATGGTGTTATGAGAAGCCCAGATTTCATCTGCATTAGCTGAAATCCAATATCCACCGGAAGCAGCAACATTTCCCATTGAAGCAATAACTTTTAAACCTTTTTCTTTCGCCTCTAAAAGTTCTTGTCTAATTTGTTCAGATGCAAATACTCCACCCCCGCCTGAATCGACTCTTAGGACTATAGCTTTAACATTTTCATCCTCATATGCTTCCCTAATAAGTCTTGAGGTTGAATCACCTCCAATTGTCCCCGGAGGCTGTACACCATCAACTATAGTCCCTTTAGCCACTATGACAGCTATCTTATCTTTACCTCCTAGGTCTTTTTTTTCTGAGCGAATAAGTTGAAGATACTCAAAACCAGAGATTCTGGCAAAGGATTTCTTGTCTTCAGATTCACCAAATAATTCTCTGAGATAAGATCTTGTTTTTGTTCTGGGTAATAACTTATCTACCAACCCATAATCAAGGAAAGCTTCAGATGTAGAGCCACTTTTATCTGTTAAAACCTTATCAGCATTATCAACTAGGTACTGAATCTCATCGGACGTCATCTCGCGATTCTTTGAA
Organism: uncultured SAR86 cluster bacterium; assembly: GCA_902537425.1. Classification (GTDB taxonomy): domain Bacteria; phylum Pseudomonadota; class Gammaproteobacteria; order Magnimaribacterales; family Magnimaribacteraceae; genus Magnimaribacter. The sequence goes on from CACBBD010000005.1 coordinate 2,966, forward strand.
ACTTCATCTTTATAAGAGTCCCAAAGAACATTTAAATAAGCCAAATTAGCTTCTTTAGCTTCTTTGGACATTTTATTATCAAGATATGGTTCTACTGCAGATTTATAAGTACCTACTCTGAAAACGTTAAAATCTATTTTGATCTTATCGAGAAAAGATTTAAAGAATAATCTACTGCGTCCAAATCCATCTAAGCCAACCAATCCATCATTATTCATAATTATCTCATCGGAAAATGACGCAAGATAATAGCCACTTCTAGAATAATAATCCCCGACAGCGATTATCGTCTTATCTGCATCCTTAATTTTTTGCAAAGCAACTCCGACATCATATAAAACTGCCTGACCGGTTTCATCCATATTATCTAAGTTTAATAAGACATTCTGTACTCTTTCATCTATGGCTGCCGATTCCAGAACTTCCAGTAAGTCCCCAACATACAATTCCCTTGGTAAATTACCGCTAAATTGATCGATAGGATCATTTGTCCCTGTAATTTGTTCAACAATTGGCCCCATCGGGTTAATTACTAGTGCTTTATTAGTTGGATCTTTAAATTCATCTACAAATAAAGAGCTGATAAAAGAAAATATTGAAATGATTATGACGATTGAAAAAATTATATTCAGTGATAAAAAAAATAATTTTCCTGAAAAAAGCCAAAAAAGTGGATTACTTTTAAATTTTTCTAAGAGAGTTTTTTGTTCCATATTCCTTTTAGTTTATTAAATTTAAGACATTTTCTGGTGGTCTACCTATGATAGCTTGATTGCTTGAAACAACAATTGGTCTTTCAATTAATTTTGGATATTCAGACATAAGTTTAATAATTTTTGAGTTGTCTAGAGTTCGGTCTTTCAAATTCAATTCTTTATATTCAACTTCACCGGTTCGAAGTAATTCTCTAGGTTCAATTCCTAAGAAATCCAAAATTTTCCTTAAATCAGATTCTGACGGTGGGTCTTCAAGATATAGGACAATTTTTGGATCGATACCTTCCTGCTTTAATAAATCTAATGTTTGTCTGGATTTACTACACCTTGGATTGTGGTAAATGGTAAAATGCTTCATAGGATAAAAAATTAAATGACAATAAAATATCTATATTACAAGACAAAATATATTTTACTTATAAATCTTATTTTTATTTTAAGTGCTTGCTCAGAACCAGATTACAGGCTTGTTGATGGTGGTTCTGGGAAAGTGGATGACTTTTTAGGAAAGTGGTTAATCGTAAATTATTGGGCAGACTGGTGCCCACCTTGTATTAAAGAGATGCCTGAACTTGAAAATTTTTATAATGATAATAAGGCACAGGCTCTAGTATTAACTTATAACTTCGATAGACTTGAAGGTGAAGAATTGGAAAATCAAATTATCAGATTTGGTGTTAATGTCCCAAGTATTTTAAATGATCCTGGAACATTGTTTGGATGGGAGTCTCCACCAAGTTTACCAGCTACCTATGTTCTTGATCCCGAGGGTAAGCTCATCCACACATTAATAGGACCTCAAACACAGGAGAGCCTCGAAGCTCTATTAGGGCTCTGAAAATAACTAATTAACAAATATTTCTGGATTTATTGGTATACCAAGGAAATATACCTCCCAATGTAAATGAGGTCCTGTAACTCTTCCTGTGCTACCAACATATCCAAGTACTTCTCCTGCAATCAACGATTGGTTCATAACGACAGCCTCTTTACTCATATGAGAATAACTACTTACCAAGCCATTTCCATGATCCAAGTAAACGACATTTCCTTTATAAAAGAAATTACCGATAAGAATTACTTTACCATCTAAAGGAGTTCTAATAGGTTCGCCCTCATTGGCAGCAATATCCAAACCTATGTGTCTATTTCTAGGCTTCCCATTTATAAACCTTCTCACACCAAATTCACTGCTAGTTATACCTATTACGGGTATAACCATCTTTGTTTGCTTGAGATCTGAGGACGATAAGGTATTTTTCGCGGTCAAACCTTGTAGGTACTCTCTTTCGATTCTTTCTTGCATTGAACTTGGAGGATTAACTAAGTCTTTATTCTGTATCTGTATCCTAGATTCCCTATAAAATTTATTCTCAATACCTATCGAGTCTATAAGTTCATTATTGAGGATTACTTCAATTTTATTCTTACTATACGTAAGTGGAATTGGAACAAGAATGTTCGCATTAAAATCATCATCTCTACAAATCGTAAATTTGAGATTGCCCATTTGTAACTTATTCTTTAAATCTGAATCATTTGACTTCAGATGATAGTTAACCAATCCTCCTGGATAATTCTTATCCATAGGAAAAGAACAGCTTTCTATTTCGTTAAGAGTAGGAAGGTTTGCACAAGATGATGATAAACATATCAATAAAACTAAAGACTTAGTCTTCATCAGTCTTATTAAGTATTTGAGCAAGAATTTCTCCTTTTTGAAATCTTGCTTTAATTTTTTGATTTATGTTTAACTCTTCAGAAGAGGTAATAATTTTATTAGTATCGTCTGTCACAATTGAGTAGCCCCTGCTCAATACCGCCAAAGGGCTTACCGCCTCTAAAGTATTGATATTTTTAAGATAGCTTTTTTGGGTTTTCTCTATGTTCAATTTTATGGAGTTAATAAGATTTAAATAACTTTCGTTTATTTTAGTTTGTTTAAATTTGATATCTATTTTTGGAGAAGAGGCCTTCAGTTGTGAGGTATTTCTCTCTAATCTATTTTTCTTATCTAAGGCTATATTCAACAAAAGATCTTTCATCCTTGTTTCAAAATTATCTAATTTTTGTGATGTCTCTCTCAATTTTTCGCCGGGATGTCTGATGAGAGCCATTTTAAAATCGAGCACTTCTTTTAAGGCTTCAATTTTATTTAGTAATCCCTTTACAATAGTGTCTTTATTCCTTGAGAAGGATTCCAATAAATTAGTATGATTCTGACTTATTATTTCAGCGGCTGCAGACGGCGTTGGTGCTCTTAAATCCGAAACAAAATCGCTAATTGTAAAGTCAGTTTCATGACCAATGGCACTAATTATTGGAACTTGAGATTTTGAGATCTCTCTTGCAACAGATTCCATATTAAAACACCACAAGTCTTCTATTGATCCGCCACCTCTAGCTAAAATAATTACATCAAAATCTTCTACTTCATTGGCTCTCCTAATTGCTTTAACAATTTCTTTATCTGCCGTTCTTCCTTGAACTTGAGATTCCACCAAAGTGAGTTTAAGAAATGGTGATCTTCTTCTAAGCACGTTTATGATGTCTTGAAATACCGCTCCCGTTTCCGAAGTTATTACAGCAACTGCTAAAGGAAGTTTAGGAATCAATTTTTTTCTACTTTGATCAAAGAGACCATCATTTTCTAGCTTTATTTTTAGATCTTCAAATGCTTTTAATAATGCTCCTTCGCCAAAAACCTCGATATGTTTAACATTAAATTGATATCTTCCTGAAGGTGCGTAAATACTAATATTGCCATTTAGAATTAGTTCATCCCCGATCTTAGGATCAAATAAAACACTTTGGTTTTCAAATTTAAACATGACACAACTCAAAGAGGACTTCTTATCTTTTATGGTAAAGTACCAATGGCCTGATCCATGAGCTGTGAAGCTAGAAATTTCGCCTTGTATCCAAACATTAGATAAATCCTTTTCTAATAAACCTTTAGCAAGGTTATTAATGTCAGATACCGAAATAATTTCTTGATTATTCGATGGAACTTGGCTCATGTTACAAAAGTATAACTGAAGATTTTGAACGAAGAAAAAAATATATCGAGAGATCTTGTTAAAGGTATTTTCTTATTACTTATTGGTGCTTCAATGTTGGGAGGTTCCGGAATTTTTGTAAAACTAAGTGATTCATCACCCTCATTGATAGCGTTTTATAGATCCCTCTTTGCATTGCCTTTTTTATATGCCTGGATGAAATTTGAAGAAAGAAATGATTCCGCAAAGATTATTTGGGATAAAAAGACATTTTTCTTTCTGGTATTAGGCGGATTATGTTTTGCTTTGGACATGTCAATTTGGAATTGGTCTTTGACCTTTACGTCGGTTGCTAATGCAACACTCATGGCAAATATAGCGCCAGTCTTTGTTGTTATCTTTGGTGTCTTATTTCTTGGCTATAAAATTGAAATCTTTTTTATAGTTACTTTATTGCTTGCCTTAATGGGAGTATTTCTCGTCATATTGCCAGGAGAGCAAATAATGATTTTCGGGGATTCATTGGGAATCCTAGCTGCTGTTTTTTATGCAGGATATATATTATCTATAAAAGATCTGACCAATATACTTCAACCAGCAAGAACTCTTTTTTTGGTAACAATAATAACTACTCTTTGTTTGCTTCCCATTAGCTTGATTGAAACGGATAGCTTGATCCTAAGCAAATCAGAGTTTTTTATACTCATCTCTTATGCTATTTTTTCTCAAACTCTTGCTCAAGGCTTAATTACCTCAGGAATTTCAAAAGTTTCCGCCCATTTATCTTCATTAGTACTTTTAATGCAACCTGTGGCGGCTGCATTTTATGGATGGTTTTTTCTGCAAGAGTTATTGAGCCCGTTACAAATGGCCGGGGGATTAATAGTTTTGGCAGCTATTTATTTAGCTTCAAGGGAATGAGCTAATCCCATTTAGGTTCTCTTTTCTCAAGAAAAGCTGCTATACCCTCTTGGGCATCAGGACCGGCGAATGTTTCAGCACTCTTCTTACTTAGATATGGAAGAGCTTCATCAAAATTCATAGCATCTTGATTAACATAAGCTTCTAAACCGAATTGCATTGTTCCGGGTGCTAAGTTTGCAAGATCAGATGCTAGTCTATCAACAGCCTCATCTAATTGATCGCTAGGTACAGATTGATTAATTAAACCCCATTCCTCAGCCTTCTTAGAGTCAATTGCTTGACCTCTCATACAAAAATCTAATCCAGCTCTTTTTGGCATAACTCTAAATAATCCGGCCATAACCATATGAGGCCAGACACCTCTAAGAATCTCTGGAGCTGAGAACTTAGCCTCTTCAGTAGCAATAGCATGTGTGCAATTTGTAACCATTAAAAGGGCACCTGCGTGAACTGAGCCTTGTATCTTACAAATTACAGGTTTGTATAAATGTCTAATGAGAAGACTAATATCATCAGATCCCTCTATTTTGGGCACATTTGATTCTGCCTTTTCTCGTCTGAGATCAGCTCCCGCACAAAAAACATCTCCTTCGGCAGCGATTATTACAACTCTGATTTCCCTCTCTTGCTTTGCATAAGACAATGCATAACAAATTTCATTCATCATTACATTATTAAGCGCATTTTTCTTTTCAGGCCTATTAAGGGTAATGGTGAGTACATTATTTTCTACTTTTATTTTGGTGGCTTGAAATATTAATCCTTCGAGAGATAGTTTATTTTTCATAGTCGTATTAATTTTTTAAAAAATCAGGTATTTCAATATCTTTCGCTCTCAAGTACTCACCTAAAGATTTTGCTTGGCCGTCTAGACGAGTCGAGGAAGAAACTCCGTCTTGTAAGATGTCATGAACATAGAAGTTCAGTGAGAGTATGTTGGGCAGTTCGTACCTATCTATTTCATATTGTTTCAGATCTGGTAATAGCTCCTTAAGCTTTTCTACTGAGAGAAATTCATATAGATATGAATATGCCTCCTGAGTTTTTGCCCAGACACCTAAATTAGCGCATCCACCTTTATCTCCGGATCTAGTTCCATAAAGGCTTCCAAATTTTACTTTAGAAACATTTTCGTAAGATGGGACTTCATTTTCATAAGGTTGCTTTTGATAATAGGTTTCTTCGAAATCCATTTGACTAGTTGGTTCGACTTCTATTATTTTTCCCTCAAAATGAACATTTTCTTTTATAAATTTACTATCGATAAGAGCAGGCCAATATTGAATGTAAGGACCTGAAGGCATTCCGGATCTTCCCGTATAACCGGGTATGCTAGCCAAACCTAATTCAACTATCTTTGCACTAAAAAGTCGTCCAACAAGATCAGGATTTTGTGACAATACAGAAATTCTTAGAGATGCTTGTGCTTCTTCATTAGAAATCGGATTATCATGATCTGTCCTTATAAGTTGAATATCAACATGATCAAATTGATCCCTGCCTCCTACATTATCAAATATTAGATCTGTAACAAGTTTAGCTTTATCTTCGATATCAATTCCTGTTAATAGGATTTCTGTTCCATTTCTAAAACCGCCAGCAAGGTTTACGCAAACTTTGTGAGTCTTTGGAGCACTTGACCCTCTGCATCCACTTACAAAAACTCTGTCTTCTGCCTCTTGTTCCATCTTCAGGGTGTCAAAATGTCCTATGACATCAGGATTCATATAAGCAGGTGAACTAATTTCATATAAAAGTTGTGCAGTGACAGTACCAACAGATACTAAACCACCTGTTCCAGGATGTTTTGTTATCGTGAAACTTCCATCTTCATATATCTCAGCAATTGGATAACCGATATTGAAGAAAGAGGGGACTTCATGAAAGAAAGAATAATTACCTCCAGTAGCTTGAGCTCCGCATTCAATTATATGACCTGCAGCTAAAGCACCAGCCAAAGCATCAAAATTATCTCTAGACCAATTATATTTCCAAGCTGCTGGACCAATTACAACTGCAGCATCTGTTACTCTAGGACAGACCACTACATCAGCACCATGGTCTAAGGCTTCTTTGATGCCCCAGGCTCCGAAATATGCATTAGCTGTCAGAGGTTTTTTGGAGTAATCGTGAAGAGAAATACCTTTTTCCATATTAGCTAGAGGCTCATTTGCTTTTTTTAGCTCTTCAAACCTTGGAATAAGATCATCACCGTCAATATAAGCAACTTTTAAATCTAAATTTAATTCTTGAATGATTTCTTCAATTTTGTTGGCCATGGATGAGGGGTTTAGGCCTCCAGCATTCGTAACTATTTTTATATTTTTTTCTTGGCAAGATGCTGCTACATCTTTGAACTGCTTCAAAAAGGTACCTACATATCCTTGATCTGCTCCTCTATTCATCTTTTGGTTATAGAGGATTGTCATAGTTAGTTCAGCCAGATAGTCACCTGTGAGGACATCTATAGGCCCACCTTCAACCATATCTTTTGCGGCTGAAAGTCTATCTCCATAAAAACCACTACAGTTACCTATAATTATTTTATCTTTAGAGTTTGCCATTTATTTAGTTTTCTACGACCATTAATAGAGCACCATTCTCTAATTGATCGTCCTTCTTAATTAAAACTTTGGTAACCTTACCATCCTCAGAAGCCTTAACTTGATGTTCCATTTTCATAGCCTCTAGAATCACGAGGGTATCTCCCTTTTTAACTTTCGAGCCTACCTTAACTTTCAGATCAATAACTTTTCCTGGCATAGGAGCCACTAAACCTCCTGCTTGCTGCTCTGAGCCTGGTAAAGTAAATCTAGGTAAGATTTTAAATAGTGCATCTCCCCAAGGACCATGGACTACAATACTGTCACTGTCTCTTGTTATCTTTGAAAAGAACCTTGAATTATTGACTTCAATATCGATACCTGAAGGAGTCCATTCAATTATTTTTGCAGTTGTTCCATTATTCACTGTAAAAGAACCATCTCTATTTGATCGGTAAGTAATTTCAATATCTTGATCACGATAATTAAAGGTTATTTTTTGTCCAGGAAGTCGAGAATTCCTCCATCCAGTAGGTATTTCTCTTAAAATAGCTGCATTCTCTCTATTTTGACCTTGTATCCATAATGAAGCAGCTGATAAAGCATTTTCAAGAGACTCGCCGTCAAGAATTACTGCTCTTTGAGGATTAGTCTTTTCAATGAAGTCCGAAGTTGTTTTTCCATTTAAAAAGTCTTCTGATCTTAATGAAGCTACTAAAAAATCTCTATTAGTAGTTACTCCACCTATATGCAAGCTTTCTAGGGCTAAGGCAAGTTTATTTGCGGCATCCATTCTAGTTTTGCCTTTAGTTATGACCTTTGCAAGCATTGGATCGAAATCTGTACCTACTACTGATCCTTGTTCAATTCCTGTATCCCACCTTGCATCTATATTGATGTCACTTTCATAAGCAATAAGAGTTCCAGTAGCAGGTAAAAAGTCATTAGAGGGATCTTCGGCATATAATCTGGCCTCTATAGAAGAACCTGTCCAAGTAATATCATCTTGAGAATAGCCAAGTTCTTCTCCCCTAGCAATGCGCAGTTGTTCATAGACCAAGTCCTTACCTGTAACCTCTTCAGTGACAGGATGCTCAACTTGTAATCTGGTGTTGACTTCTAAAAACCAGAACTCACCAGTCTTATCATCGACTAAGAATTCAACAGTGCCTGCGGACTCATATTTAAGCTTTTTAGCAAGCTTAATTGCTGCATCACCCATCGCAGCTCTCATCTCTGTATTAACTCTTGGAGAAGGAGATTCTTCTATGATCTTTTGATGCCTTCTTTGTATAGAGCATTCTCTTTCTCCAAGGTGGACTACATTTCCTTGAGAATCCCCTAAAATTTGTATTTCAATATGCCTAGAAGATGCTACGTATCTTTCTATGAAGACTCGATCATCCCCAAAACCAGTCTTAGCTTCTCTTTGAGCTCCTGCAATAGCTTCTTTCAGATCTTTTTTATCTTCAACTATACGCATACCTTTTCCACCACCGCCTGCGGCAGCTTTTATAAGAATAGGATAGCCAATAGAGTTTGCTTTTTTAGGATCAGTGGTCATTGGCAGAGTAGGGACACCAGCCTTTTCAGCTATATCTTTAGCCTTCAATTTATCTCCCATTGAGGTTATCACTCTTGAATTAGGTCCTACCCAAATCAAGCCTTCCTTTTGAACGGCTCTGGCAAATTTTGCATTCTCCGAAAGAAAACCATAACCAGGATGAATTGCTTCAGCACCAGTTAGTTTGGCAGCATTAATTATTTCGTTACCATTTAGGTAAGAGTCACTTAACTTTATGGCTTGATCTGCCATTCGAACAAATGGCGAATAGGTGTCGGCCTCTGTATAGACAGCAACACAAGCAATGCCCATTTCATGAGCAGTTTTAATAATTCTGCAAGCTATTTCGCCTCTATTGGCAATTAATAATTTATGAAAAGTCATAGTCTGTATACTCCATATCCAGGTGAACCCTCGATATTTCTTCCATTAACCAAAGATAGACACATTCCCAGCACTGTTCGTGTATCTCTAGGGTCAATAATCCCATCATCACTAATCGCACCAGTTGCTCTTAGGGCAAGTGAACCTTCCTCTTGAGCCTTTTCAGCAAATGCAACCATTTTGGCGTCTTCTTTTTCGTCAAATTTTTCTCCCGTTCGTGCAGCTCTAGCTCTACGAACTATCGACATTACTCCTGCGATTTGCTGAGGGCCCATAACTGCAACCTTTGCTGTCGGCCATAAAAAAGTAAATTTATTATCATAAGCTCTACCAGACATTGCATAAGTTCCTGCCCCGTAACTTGCACCTAAGATAATAGTGAGATGTGGAACGGTCGAATTCGAAACAGAATTCAAAAATTGCGCTCCTCTTTTAATTTGACCAGCTTGTTCATAGTCTTTTCCTACAACAAAACCAGTTATGTTGTGCAGAAAGATAATGGGTATGTCTATTTGATTACATAACTGAACAAATTGACCACCCTTAGCAGCTGTATCTGGAAAAATAGGCCCATTATTACCCAATATACCAACTGTATATCCATGAATAGTTGCGAAACCACATATTAGAGTGGGCCCAAATAGAGGTTTAAATTCTTCAAATCTTGAGCCGTCAGTAATACGTCCAATAACCTCCCTAACATCAAGAGGTCTTTTTAAATCTGGGTCCACTAACCCTAGAAGATCTTCGGTATCTAGAATTGGATCATCAGCTTTCATAGAAGGTTCTTTACCTTCTTTCCTCCAATTTAAGTGAGACACAACCTCTCTTCCTATCCTAAGAGCATCCATTTCATCTTCAGCAAGATAATCAGCTAACCCTGAAACTTCGGCATGCATTTGCCCTCCACCAAGAGTTTCATCATCAGATTCTTCTCCTGTAGCCATTTTTACAAGTGGCGGACCTCCAAGGAATACTTTAGATTGCTTTTTGATGAAGATATTGTAATCAGACATACCAGGTTGATAGGCCCCTCCAGCCGTAGAAGATCCAAAAACAATTGATATAGTTGGGATTCTTAATTTTGATAGTTCTGTAACTTCATAGAAAGTTCTTCCTGATTCGGCAAAGTGACCAGCACCCAGTATAGTTCCAGCTGCACCTTTTTTACCTTTGCCACCTCCCATTCTCAAATCACCACCAGCAGACTCCACAAATTGAACATAAGGAATTTTGTTCACCCTCGAAATTTCCATTGCTCTAGACCATTTTTTTCCTGAAAAAGCATGCATTGCACCAGCCAGAACAGTAGGATCATTTGCAAAAATAACTACTTCTGTGCCTGCTACTATTCCAATACCTGCAACCGCACCTCCTCCAATCGGATAATCAGATGCGTAAGCAGCTAAAGAGCTTATCTCTAAGAAAGGTGTATCAGGATCTAAAAAGTTCGCAATTCTATCTCTAACAGACATTTTGCCTCTAGCAGCAAGTCTCTCGTGGTGATGCATTCCTCCACCAAGTTCAACATAATCAAGCAAGTCTTCAATGCCATCTAGTTTTTCCAACATAGCATTTTTATATTGATGAAATTCTTCAGATCTATTGTCGATCTTAGTTTCCAGGGCGGGTGCTAAAAGGGTATTTTTCATATCTTGACTGTATAATGCTCTCCAAAGCGCTATTTTAAAAATCGTCCAAAAATGGGTTACCGAATATTAACAATTGAGAGTTAGTAACAAAAGGATATTTTTAGAAAATTACTTATGCAAGCCAATCGTTTCCATATAGGTATGGTGATGGAAGAGATCAATAGAAATTCTTTTGACTCCGATTTATTAAATGAATCAAAAAAGAAAGCTAAGGGCATTGAACAGATTAGTTTTGCTTACTATATTATCCTTAGAGCTGAAAAGATTGCGTCAAAAGAGGAATTTCCTCTTAGAAAATTTTGAATTTATTGAATATATAAAATCCTTATTTCAATTAAAAAATTATAAGAATTTATATATACTCAATAGAAGTGCTTGGAGAGAATTTATGAGTAATACTATTGAGATAAAAGAATTTGATGCTGTAATAATTGGAGCTGGATTTGCAGGAATCTATCAACTTCTAAAACTTAGAAGACTCGGATTAAATGCAGTTATTTTAGAAAAGGCCGATCAGGTAGGTGGAACCTGGCACTGGAATAGATATCCTGGCGCAAGATGTGATATACCATCCCTTGAATATTCATATCAATTTGATGAAAACTTGCAACAAGAATGGAATTGGACTGAGAAGTATTCGGCACAACCGGAGATACTAGAATATTTAAATCATGTTACGGATAGGTTTGAGCTAAGAGATGGTATTAAGTTTGAAGAAGAGGTGCAGACCGCTAAATTCAATGAAGATAATTTAAAGTGGACTGTTACAACTAGTAAAGCTAAATACCAAACAAAATTCTGTATTTTTGCTACTGGTTGTCTGTCTGTTCCTAATAAACCTAACTTTGAGGGTATAGAAAACTTTGATGGAGAATTGCTTCAGACATCAAATTGGCCTCACGAAGAACAAGACTTTAGTGGTAAAAAGGTTGCAATTATCGGAACAGGATCTTCTGCCATACAGTCGATACCTATAATCGCAAATCAAGCTGAAGAACTATATGTTTTTCAAAGAACACCTAATTATTCAATCCCTTCTAATAACGGACCTATGGATAAGGATATAGAGAAGGAAATTAAATCAAGATATTCAGAATTCAGAAAAGAAAATTACTCGAATGGATTTGGTATTGCAGGTATTTCAGATGAATCTTTAATTTCTGAAACTGAGCTTGAAGAGGTGCACCAACAACTTGAAGAAAATTGGCAAAGCGCAGGTCTCGGATTTTTTGGAGGATATGCGGACATCCCTATAGATAAAGACGCGAATAAAGTAGCCGCCGATTTTGTACGAAATAAGATTAAGCAAATTGTGAAAGATCCTGACACTGCCTCTTTGCTTTGCCCTGATTATCATATTGGTGGTAAGAGACTATGTGTAGACACAGGTTATTTTGAAACATTCAATAGAGAAAATGTTTATTTAATAGATCTCAATGCAAATCCAATAGAGAAAATCAGCTCAAATTCAATTGAAGCAGATAAAAAATATGAAATAGATACTTTGATATTAGCGACTGGCTTTGATGCCATGACGGGTGCGCTTACAAATATTGATATTAGCGGAAGAGGAAATATCAAATTAAAAGACCAGTGGGAGCAGGGTGCCAAATCTTATTTAGGAATAGGTATCTCAAATTTTCCAAATCTATTCACAGTTACAGGTCCGGGTAGTCCGTCTGTCTTATCAAATATGATGCCTTCAATCGAGCAGCACGTTAACTGGATAACTGATTGTATAGATTGGATGATTCAAAATGATAAAGCTGTTATTGAATCTTCTGAAACAGCCGAAGAAGAATGGATGGCTTTGGTAAATGAAATAGCAGATATGACAGTATTTACGGATACTAAGTCTTGGTATAACGGATCCAACATTGAAAAAAAGGCGAAGGCATTTTTGCCTTTTATCGGAGTGCCTGTTTACACGGAAATGATCGAGGAAGTAGTCAATGAAGGCTATAAGGGTTTTATATTTGATAGGATGAACTAACGACTATACAAAAATATAAGTATTAAGGAGCATTGCTCCACCCATAAATACGAGGCAAGCGGCCTGAACAATAGTAGGTATCACTACAAACATAACAAGAGGGTTAAAATTCATCTTGTTCATATAGTCTTCTTTTCTCCAGTCTTGATAAGTGCTTTCATCAGCCTGTTCTTTCACGATTTTTAATCTTGACATAATTTATATCCTTGAAAGATAGTCATCTAACCTTTCTTGATTCATCAAAAAGGTTTTTTTGTAAGACTCAGCTTTAGCTCTGATTGAGTTAATATTGGAAGAAGATTCGACTTTTATAACTCCTACCATAGCCATCATATTGTGTGGAGTGCATTGATAGACATAGACACCTTCTTCAGTCAAAGTGACTTCTATATCTTGATTCATTGCCCCTACCCAAGGCTCAGCTCCTTCTGGAATCATACCCTCTACCGAAGAAGAGTTGTGAGCTAAGTCAGTTGCGACAAATTTTACAGTGTCACCTTTATTGATGGAAAGAACTGCTGGCTCAAAAACCATCATCCCTTCCTTGCCAGCATTAAGCATTTTCACAACATGTTCTTGTGAGAAGGCTGAGAGGGTGTATAGAGTGAGAAATAGTGTAAATGCGAGTTTTTTCATGCTCACATTATATACTAAACTTATTAGTATGTATAAGTCATATTTATACTATATCGAAAGTTAAACCAGCTTTTTTAATGAGCCTATCAATTAACTTTTCACCCATAGATGGTGCAGGAGTATAAATGCCACCTGCAAGATCTGGACATTCTTGAACAAGGCACAGGGCACTTTCAGCAATCATTTTTGATGTTGACCCATAACCTGGATCCATATCTCCAGTAACTCTAGCCTCTATTGATTTTTCCTCAAGATCTGCAAAAAACAAGATATCATAGTTTCCTTTCTCTCTAGACTCCTTTGATGGCCCCTCACCGGGTTGAGGTAGATTATCACCACCCATTGGATTTCCTGAAGACATTGCTTTAGCCATCTGTTCTCCTTCATCACCTTCTCCAGCGATCATCATCTCGTCATAGCAAAAATCTTCGCCATATGCCTGATCCAACAACGCATTTGATCTGTGTATATTTTTGGTATTGATCGGAGCCATGACAAATGGTGACAACCACATATTCATTTTTTCATCTAACAGAGGCTTTGAATCATCAAGCTGTGATGGCCCTTCAAATCCCTCTGTTAATGAAAAGGGATTTGCAAGTACTTTTATTAGTTCAGGTTTTTCTTTGAGAGTTGACATGGTCGCTCCTAGAGAGGCAATTGTTCCTCCGGAAAACTCTCCGTTCATCGCTTTAACTCTTCCTCTAACATGTGGAGCTGGTTTTCCAAACTTCTCCTTCGCAGCGTTTTGCACAAAATAGACCCCCAAATCAAAAGGAATGCTGTCAAAGCCGCACGAAAATACAATTCTTGCTCCAGATTTTTGGGCAGTTTCTTTATGAGCATTAATCATTTCATACATCCAACCGGGCTCTCCTGTTAGATCAACATAATCAGTGCCATTTCTAGCACATGACTCAACCAATTTTGAGCCATAAAGCTGATAGGGACCTACCGTGGTTAATATACATCTCGCTGATCTTGTCATCTTATCCAAAGAATAAAGATTTGAACTATCCACTTCTAATATTGATATGTCTTCATTGAGTCTTAAGTCTTTTTTTACCTCGAGAAGCTTCTCAATATTTCTACCGGCAATTGCATATTTTATGGAATTATCATTTCCATACTGATAATGCATATATTCTGCTACTAATTTACCGGTATAACCACTTGCCCCAAAAATTACTACATCAAATTCTCTATCAGACATTTTTTCTCCCTTATTCTGTGAATAAAACCATTTTACATGACATAATCTATGGATAAATACATAGGTTGCTTATCAATAGGATTAAACATGAAATATCTACACACAATGTTAAGAATAAAGGACGAAGAAACTTCTTTAAAATTTTTTGTTGATGCTCTGGGTCTTAAAGAAATAAGAAGAATTCCTGTTGAAGAGGGCAGATTTACGCTTTTCTTTTTGGCAGCAGAGGGAGATGAAGATTCTCAGATAGAACTTACTTATAATTGGGATGGTGATGATCTAGGTGAAGGATCCAGAAACTTTGGACATTTAGCTTACCAAGTAGAAAATATCTATGATGTTTGTCAAAGACTTCAAGAAAAAGGAGTAGAAATAAATAGACCTCCGAGAGATGGAAGGATGGCTTTTGTTAAATCACCAGATAATATTTCTATTGAAATATTACAAAAGGGAGATGCACTTGAGCCAATTGAGCCCTGGCTATCTATGGAAAATATTGGAACTTGGTAAAATTGAAGGATTATTTGAACTATGAATAAATATATTGCCTTGTTGATTTCATTTTTTCTTTTCGGCACTTTGCATTCAAAGGATTATGAATTTGAGAGAGGTATGGGAAATTTAATAGGCAAAGAAACTTGGTCCAGATGTTCTGAAAAGTTAGCATCCAAAGAGGCAAAAGAGTATGAGCTTTCGTATGAAAGATCAACCACAATGCCAAAGTCTCCATTTGCAGGAGAATACGAACCTAAGTTTCTTCCCCCAGTAGGATTAGCGGGATCAAAGCAAATTTATAATATGGATGTCTTAAATGAAAACGTTAATGATGGTAATCAAGGAACTCAGATGGATGCCTTTGGTCATTTTTCTCATACTCAAGAAAAATGGGATGGAGAGTCTGATCTAAAGGCAGAAGATGCGAAATATTTTGGAGGTTTCACTCAAAAGGAAGTTAAACCTTCACCTGATTCGCCTCTATTAAAGCTCGGAATGGAAACTGTTCCACCCATCATTACTAGCGCGATTTTATTAGATGTAAGGAAGCATATATTTAAAGGTAAATCTATGGAAGCAGGCCAATATGTAACTGTAGAACATCTCAAAAAGACTATTGAATTGTCTGGTTTGTCTGAGAGAGGATTAAAGCCTGGTGATGTGGTGCTTATAAACACCGGATGGAGTGATCATTATGAAGACCCCGATATATCCAAAATTTATTATTCTTATGCTCCGGGTATTTCGTACGAAACTGCCAAGTTCTTGGGAACCAAGAAAGTTGTCGCAGTTGGTTTAGATACTCCTTTTGTAGATGCGGTGCCAAACCCTAATTCAGAGAAAATCTTTAAGATGCCTGGAGGAATGCCTGACGGATTAGGCTTTCCAGTTCATCATTACTTTCTTACTCAAGTAGGTATTTATACCTTAGAAAACTTGAAACTAAATAATTTAGCCAAAGATTCAGTTATAGAATCTTGCATTATGATTCTACCTTTACTTTCAAGAGGGAGCGCAGCATCACCAATAAGGCCTGTCGCCATAGGTGGGTAAATTTATCAAATGATTATTTAATGGATCAGGAGTTATAAAAAACTAGGGAGAATTTTTGTGAGATTTTTAAGATTATTATTTTTTGGGGCTCTTTTAATTTTTCAATCGATACTCCTCTCTGAGATTATTCCAATTGGTCCCAATGGAAAGCCTGATTTAAATGGAGTATGGCAAGTAATGAATAGGGCTAATTTTAATTTGGAAGCTCACTCAGCTTCGGCAGCTATGCATCTTATCGAAGGACCTGTAGTTCCTATACCGCATCCAGATATTCTTGCATTAGGGGCAGTGGGATCTGTGCCAGGTGGATTAAGCGTCATAGTTGGGAATAAAATACCTTACAAAAGAGATGCTTTGAGAAAAAGAGATGAAAATCGAAATGATTGGTTAAATAGAGATCCTGAAATCAAATGTTATTTACCTGGAGTACCCAGAGCAACTTACATGCCCTATGCCTTCCAAATATTCCATAGTGAGGAAGCCGTCTTTTTTGCTTACGAATACGCAGGTGCTACAAGAAATATATATCTGCAAGATCCTGGAGAGCCACCAGTAGACTCTTGGATGGGACAATCTTGGGGGTATTGGGAAGAAAATACTTTTGTCATAGAAGCTACTGGGTTTAATGATCAAACCTGGTTTGATAGGTCAGGAAATTACCATTCAGATAAACTTAAGGTTACAGAAAGATATACCCTTTTAAATGAGCATTTGATGGACTATGAAGCTATGATTGAAGATGAAGAGGTTTTTACAAGACCATGGAAAATACAGATGAAGCTATATAAAAAAGTAGGGGATGATGCGCAATTACAACAATTTAAATGCGTTGAATTTGTTGAAGAGTTAATTTATGGAGAGTGGCGTGCAAAATAAAATATTTATAACAATTCTATCTATCCTCTCGCTCTCAACCTTTTCTGAAGAATTTAAAGTTAAAAAAACTTGGTTTGGTGACCCTGATCTTCAAGGAGTTTGGACCAATGCAAGTCTAACAACTTTAGAGAGACCTGATCATTTTGATGCACTTGAGATAAGCGATGAAGTAGCTGATTATGCAAAGAAAGCAAGTCAAGATTTTAACGAAATACTTGATAATCCTTACGAAGAAGGAGAAACGCCAGAATCTGGTGGGGATGTAGGTGGTTATAATGTAGCTTGGATGGATCCTGGAAATGATTTCATCAGACTAAATGGAAAATATCGAAGTTCGATCTTAACTTATCCGGAAAATGGCAAATTACCGAGAAGACTAACTAGATGGGCAATAGAAGGCCCATCAATTTACAGAATGTTTAACAGCGCAGATCATCCAGAAGAAAGAAGCCTTGGGGAAAGATGTATTGTTGGATTTGGTTCTAGTGGAGGACCGCCCATGTTGAATGTCCTTTACAATAACCACTATCAAATTGTTCAGTCTCCTGGCTTTGTCATGATAATGGTTGAGATGAATCACGACGCTAGGATTATAAGACTTGAATCAGAGCATAATCCCGATGAGATGCGTCCTTGGCTAGGAGATTCCATAGGATGGTGGGAAGGAGATACCCTTGTTGTCAAAACCAAGAATCATCATCCCCAACAAAAATTCAGAGCTGCTATAAGGCATCAAATCCTGATCATGGATGGCGCAGTTGTAACAGAAAGATTTACAAGGACAAGTGATAATGAAATTTTATATGAGTTTGAGGTTAACGATAAAAAAGCTTACCGAGACATTTGGAAAGGAGAGATGCCTTTAAGGGCAACCGATGCAAAGATCTATGAATATGCTTGCCATGAAGGAAATTATGCAATGGCCAACATACTGGCTGGTGCTAGAGCGGAGGAAAGTCAATGATAAACCTTATATGTAAATCAATTTTTTCAATATTTCTTGTAATATTAAGTATTAATAGTTTCTCACATCACGCTTTTACAGCTGAATTTGATGCAAATGCCCCAGTTAATCTTACTGGCGAGGTGATTAAAGTTGAATGGATTAATCCTCATGCCTGGGTTCATTTAGAAGTTGAAGAAAGCGGCAAAAAAACTACTTGGATGGTCGAGGGAGGAACTCCTAACACTTTGATACGAAACGGCATAACGAAACAGAGCATTAAACCGGGAACGGTTATTGTGGTAAGAGGTTATCAAAGTAAAGGAAAACTTTGTCTCCCACGCTGTATAGCAAATGGAAGAGATGTAACCTTTCCAGATGGCAGAAAGGTATTTATGGGATCTTCCGGTACTGGAGCCCCTAGAGACGGAGCTGACCCTAGAGAGAGAAAATAGTGAATAGGCTTAGAATCGCCATTTTTTTTAATCTCACTCTTCTAATTTCTTCCTATTCATTGGCTGAAGATGACCATCATCATTCTGATATGCATGATGTTATGGCTCATCTTTTAACTCCAGCATCTGAAAAAATATGGAATGCTTCGGGTTCTATTATTACTAAAGATGGGGAATTAAGTCTGGCACCAACCAATCAGGAAGAATGGAATGAGGTTATTTTTGGTGCCAAGGTGATAATGGAAAGCACTTTTATCTTAAATAGACCTGATCGTGCAAAAGGGAGAGAAGACTGGGTAAGATTTTCTGAACTTCTTGAACCAATAGGCAAAAGAGCTTTGAAAGCTGCTGAAAACAAGGATTCTGAAAAGCTTTTCGTTGTCGGCGCTGATTTATATCAAGCATGTGTCGCTTGTCATAATGTTTATATGAGAAATTAAATTTCATGTTTAACTTCATTGACTGGCTGGCTTCAACTTCAGGAAGTATTGCTCTTCGTGAGTCACTCTATATGTATCCTTGGATAGAGTCTGCTCATGTTCTATTTATAACTATATTTTTTGGTACATTACTTTTTGTTGATTTACGGTTGACAGGATATGGATTCAAAAATTTATCCATCAGTCAAATGAATGCGAAAATTTTACCTTTAACACTCATTGGTTTTCTTTTCATGATTATCACAGGCCTATTGTTATTTTATGCGCTCCCTGTGAGAAATTATCAAAATTTATTTTTTAGGATAAAGTTATTTTTGATGTTGCTCGCAGGTCTCAATGCCTGGTATTTTCACAGAACTATGAATCGACAAAGCAAGGCCTGGGACAAAAACAGCTTCATTCCATTTCGAATGAAGGTTTCAGCAACAATTTCTCTGGTTCTATGGGGACTGGTGATCTTATCTGGCAGGATGATCGCCTACAATTGGTTTGATTGCGATAAGCAACCTCAATCTGAGTTAGTCAATTTCTTAATAAGTTGTACCGTTGATCCAGAAATTTATGAGTATTTAAATGGAATCTAATCAACTACTGGAAATTATCTATCTTCTTGAAGACAGCTATATTGGTGAATATGTAAGAGGTTCATTGTGGTTATTTCCAGTAATTCAGTCTTTTCATCTTATAGGCCTGGGAATTTTAGGTGGTGCAGTGGTTATCGGAGACTTTAGACTATTGGGAATTTTAATGAAAACTGAAACCACTAGCTATGTAATAAGAGTCACCAAGCCTTGGTTTAATTTTGGACTTTCTATTTTGATTCTCACAGGCATCCCACTTTTTTTAAGTGAGGCAGTGAAATGTTATTACAGCCGAGCATTTTGGATAAAGATCTCGTGCCTACTAATGGGAACGATATTCGTTTATTTCATAAGGAATCCAATAGTCCTTTCAAGAGAAGAAAACTTTTTCATGAAAATTTTGGGAGTTTTGTCCTTTTCAATTTGGGTTGTTACAGCTGCATCGGGACGCTGGATAGGGTTTTCCTAATCCAAAGAGAAAGCAAGTATTGCATTTCCGGCCATCTGCCCGTGTTGACTGTAACCACTGTTTACAAATACCCAGTCATCAACAATTACTGGTCCAGCTGAATCTATGGAACCTCCGACTGCGGGCATTCCATTTACAGTAATGAAGTCTTTAAGGGTATCGAACTCCCATAATTTAGAACCATCTTCGCTTGCATGTGCTGAAAATCTCCCATCCAATGCTCCTGCAAAAATCACATTATTTGTCATTGAAATAGCAGCTGAGAAACCTGTACTGCATTTGCCCTCTCCATGCAAAGCTTTTCGAGATTTGCAAATATCATCTAGCCGATATTCCCATAAGATATCTCCATCTTCAAAATCTAGAGCATACAGTCCTGGTTTTGCATCATTATCATAGTCTCTGTTGACTTTTCTATCCGATATAGGGACATATAAATTTTTATTGTCGGTTGTCATGCCAAAATGAACACCTCCAAGTGTGCCTCCATTTCCAACTTTACTTTTCCAAGATATCTCTCCTGTATCTATATCAAGCCTAAAAACCCAGCCTGATTTTTGACCGGCAAGAAGAATTTTTTCCCCTTCCTGATCCTTGGATTGGATTACTGAAGCTCCAAAATCGAAATCAGGACCATTTTCTTTCGGACAGACCAATCTTTTTATACCTGGTATTTCGCAACCCATGTTGTATGCATCACCTTTAAGTGTCTGAGTTGCCCACATTTTCTCCCCTGATTCTAGGTTCATTGAAATGATGGCATCGCTAAAATTAGACGCTGGACTTTGTAAACTTTGACCTGTTCCGAAGAAAATTCTTTTATCTTCTTCATCAATACCGGGGGCATTCCAGACGGCTGACCCTGCTGGTGCAAACTTTTCCATTCTTGTGATTAATGTTTTTCCAAGACTTGTAGATTTCTCTTCAATCCTATGCGTCCATATTATTTCACCAGAATCAGTATCAACTGCTGCTATCCCCCCGCTTGTTTTACAGCACTCATGTCTGGGGTCTATCGCAAGCACGGTTTCAAAAGTAGATATTGGAACTATAAGATATTTTCCCGATTGTACTGGAGAAGCTGAGGGAATATTTGATTCATAATCAACGGGAATTTTTGATGCCCAAATCAATTCACCGCTTAATAAATTTAACTTATAAACTTCAAAATCAGAATCAACTAAAAAAATTGATTCACCATCTATTTTGTTTAAGACTGGTGCATTTCTAAGTCTAGCCTTGGAAGTGAATTTCCAGTAAGTACAACCGTTTTCTCTATTTAGTGCATGTAGAGAATCTGAATCTGATAATAAAATTACTTCTCCTATAACGATAGGTTGGGCTCTTACATCTTGAGAGCTAATACCGAAAGACCATCGTAATTTTAAACTCTTAACATTATCTGCGTTGATATTAGAATGTAGCTGATTTCTGGTGTTGAAATTATCATAACCCCAACTTGGCCAACTTGAGCTTTGTTTAAGGTCTCTTTTCTCTATGACATGAGGACATTTGTAATTAGACGAGCCTGTCATAGTCCCTAGGACTTCATTTTGTGCAAGATATTCTGAGATAGCCTCTTTTTCTTGTATTGAAAGGTGTGAAGCTTGCTGCTTCATTTTTCCTTTTTGAAGAACATACATTAGTTCTGACTGAGTTAAATACGTCATTGAAGATAGCGAAATTAAATTCAGTCCTTCATCTTCATGACATGAAGCACAATTTTCTTTAACCAACTTGCTTGCATCGGTAAAAGCTAATTGAGATACAAAAAAAAGTAATAAAAGGTTTCTTTTCATTTAAATTAATTTAAATTTTTTTGGCTGGATTCCTTTTCTATCCAGGATAGCGCAAGATTGATTTTTTCTTCTAATTCAGTTACATGTTGCGCAAGCATACCTGATGCGTCTGTTACATTATTCATAGTTTCGGCATGCTGAATAAGGGTAATGATATTATTACTAATTTCAAGCTGCTGAGCTTGTAAATCTTGAATTGTACTTTCAAGAATTTCTATTTTTTTTTCTAAATCTAGAATCTGAGCTTTTAATAAATTTTCAGTCATTTCCTAGTGTAGCTAGATTTGGACTAAAGCCTCCTTTAAGTTTCCAGTTTCCATCTTTGTTTACAAGTAAATAAGTCACATCACTTGTTAAGATAATTTGATTGTCCTTATCAAATCTTGAAAAATTTACCTGAACCATAGAGGTATCATCATCATTGTATAGAACCTTAGAAGTATTAATCTTTGAGTAAGACCAACCATCCTTTTTTAAACCATTAAAATTTATTGCATCGCTATATTTTTCTTCAAGGACTATATTTTTACCCATGATGTATATGAAAGGGGAATCTGAATTTTTGTTAATGGCTGAAATATCTTCGTTATTAAAATCCCGATAAAACTCTTTTATGGCTTCTTCAGGCCCTGCACTTAAATGGCCTATAAGAAATATATTAAATATTAAAAATATTTTTTTCATTTTTCTAAATGTGCGATGCATTTAATTTCGATTTTAAGGTTTGGCTGAACAAGAGCATTTACACCAATCAATGTTTGAGAAACTTCGGGCTTGCAACCATAAATTTTTTCTCTCTCAGCGAAGACCTCTGAAACGTTTTCCATGCACTCATTCATATCGGTTACAAACCACGTTTCATCAATTATATTCTCAAGAGTACCGCCAAAATGATCCAAAATTTTTGAGATATTCTCATAACACATGATCATCTGACTTTTGAAATCGGCCGGAGTATTACCATTCTCATCGACAGCAATTTGTCCTGCCATTGTTAATACGTTATCCACTTGCACCCCTTGAGAAAAAAAGTCTGCGTAAGGTCCTTCTCTTAATAACTTCTTTTTCATTTAGGCTCCTAAAACTATTACAAGGATTATTCCAAAAAATAATGCCAAGAGAATAGATTTGAAGTCTTTTTTAATTTGATTCATAAATTTCTCTTATTTTTATCTAGCTCTGATACTTTTTTTCATACCACAATTGGGGCATTTATATTTATATTTTAATGAAACAGCAGCATCCAGATAACTATTAATTCTTTCAAGCTTAACATCGCATCGAGTACAGTAATATATATTCTTGTAGTGTTTTTTAAACCAATACAAAATTCTCTTAAACATAAAAGAATTAGAATAAGTAGGGCAACATGTAAATGTAGCTTCTAGTTAAGATCATTATCCTTTTTTCTATATTCCCAGAATGTATCTGCGTGCAAAAAAGTATCGTTAGCGTAATCTCTAATTTCTTTAAAGTTCATATCAACCGCATCAAATACTTGTTTCCACTGATCCTGTTCTCTTTCAAAAGCTTTACTCAAAGCTTCTTTTATTTCCTCAATAGATTTTTCTAGACTTTCAATTCTGCATTCAATTTTTTTAATATCACTATCCATTAATTTTCTTCCTTTTGTTATTAGGGATTTTTACCAAACTTTAACGTGCTTCACAGTTATTAAGATTAGGTCTTCGGCATGGTTGAGACTTATCCATTAAAATTTCCTTATTAATATCATCAACATTTTGAATCGTATTTGCGAAATTGGTGAATTCATCACAATTAAAATTTCTGTTTCTTTTTTCTTTTAAAATTTTCTTCCTAATTATGAGTTGTTCCTCAGTATTCAATTTTGAAAAGCCAATATCTGTATCTGGGAAACAAAGAAAGAAATTTGAATAGGTTGCCTGACTTCTTTCAATCTCTGAGATATTAAAAGTGCAGCTTACCATTAGACTTATCATTATGATAAAGATTTGTATTTTCATTCAAAAGCTTAGATTTGCTTCATCCAATAAGTGAACCTCTCCATTAGAGTTATCAAGCCTGATAGGTTTGATTTTGTTGTAGTCATCACTTTCGTACCAATCATTGAAAGCTTTCTCGTCTTCGAAGCGAATAACTACCATTCTTTGATTTCTTGTTTCACCTTCAATTGCTTTAGGTTCGTCGTCAACTGCAAGCATGTCTATCCCAAGTCTCTCAAACATCGGGAGAACTTCATCTTGATAATCTTTATATCCTTCTTTATTTTTAATATCTATTATTGCAACCATTACTTTGCTCATACACACTCCTACTTACTTGTTATTTATTATATTTTCTGAATGATATAGTTATTCGATAGAAATGAAAAAAGTATTACAAATAATATTATCACTTATGGTCTTTAAATTTTTTGCATATGAGACGCAATCTCTTAGAACAGAATGGGATGATGAAAAATCTATTATGGATCCAAGAGTACAACATTTAAGTTATATTTTTGAAGAAACTGGAGAAACAATACCTTATGCACTATTTATTCCTTCCTCTTACGAGAAAGGGAAGGATATTGCGCTGATGGTATCATTGCATGGTCTTACACGCACCTACGATTGGTTAATGGGATATGAGGGATTATTAGATTTAGCAGAAGATAATAACTTTATGATAGTCACTCCTTTAGGTTATACAAGAAAAGGTTGGTATGGGTCTTGGACTAGGGGTTTGGACAGAAGGTCCTTAGAAAAGGAAGGTCGATATAGTGAAAAGGATGTGATGAACGTATTGGCACTCATCAAAAAAAACTATTCTATTGATGCCAAAAATATATTCCTTTGGGGGCACAGCATGGGAGGGGCAGGGACGTATCATCTAGGTATGAAGTATCCTGAACTTTGGAAGGCTCTGGCACTGGCCGCCCCAGCACCTCCTCAAGTCAGAAATATAAAAGACTTAAAGATTATTAAAAATAAACCAATTCTAATTCTTCAAGGCACTAAAGATAGATTAGTTTATCCTACAAGAGAGTGGGTAGCTGAAATGAAAAGATTAGAAATGGATTATATTTATGATGAAATAGTCGGAGCCGACCACTCTCTCTTTATTTCCAAAAATAAAGACAACATAAAAAAAATATTTGATTTCTTCATTGAATATAGAGATGAAGGTTAAGCATTAATCTTGTGCGTGATTTTCAGAAAATATTATTCATATCATTAATGTTTTTTTCTGGAGAGATTATTTCTGAAAAAAATTCTACAGATCTCTTTTTTGCAGAACCAAATGAAATTGATTTATTTCCTGCTTGCACGAAATTAAAAGATCCACTTGAAATACGGCCAATTCGTCAATATCCACCAAGATATCCAAGAAGAGCTCTTGAGCAGGGTGTACAAGGCACAGTCTTAGTTAAATTGAATATATCAGATGAAGGAAAGGTTTTAAGCTCCGAGGTAATTTGGTCTTCTTCCGATAATCCTAAATACGAGAATATCTTTGATAAGAATTCGATTGAGGCTTCAAAACGTTTCATCTATCAACCTAAAATTAATGAATATGGTGACAAAATTGCCTCTAAATCGTATGCCGTCATTGTATTTACAATAGAAGGACTAGAGGAAACTTTAAATTTAGGATCTCAAACAAGAAAATTTAATAGTCTGCGGAGAATGATGAGAGATGACCCTGAAAAGTTCCTCATTGAAGTTGAAAAGTTATTAAGTGGGAAAGATTTATCAAAGATACAAAGGGCTATATATCTTTATTTTAAAGGCTTAGTACTTTACAAAAGAGGAGCAAAAGTTGAGAAGGTAATATCAATTTTAGAAGATTCCCAAAAAAATTATTTTCAGACCTATACCTATGAGACCGGAAACTTTGAAGATAAAAATATTGTATTGATGGGGAATAATGAGTCAAAGCTTCATACTTTTAACGGAATTTTACTTGGGCAATTGTATATGGAGCAATCTAGATGGAATGAAGCGGCATTTCAAAGTGCCTCGGTCATAAGGATAGCTCGGAATCAAAATATGGATTCACCAAGATTCTTACAAGCCTATATAAATTTTGGAATTTCTGCTTATAACCTTAAACATTGGTGTCAGGCATCTGAAAGTTGGAAATCTGCAAATGAATTATCAAAAAAAATACAAAGAACACTACCCGAATGGATTTCACCCTTTATAGCCGAGGCAAATAAAAGGCGTGCTTTAGAAACTGTAGAATAATATAATTCTCGATCTTCTGGGCGATTAACTCAATTGGTAGAGTGCCACCTTTACACGGTGGAAGTTACAGGTTCAAGTCCTGTATCGCCCACCATCCAAAATCCATCAAGTTTCCATAATTTTAATTGAAAGGTATAGTTGGAGCATGAAGATAAAAAGCCTTTAATTATGACAGAAAGGATAAAAGAAGAGCATATCGAGTTATGGAGAAAAGAAGGGGCCGTTGTGGTTCCTGAATTCTTTAAAAGAAAAGAAATAGATGCTGTAGTAGAAGACTTTCAAATTATTTTTCCCGATCGACAAACGGCAGCAAGACCGATTGATAATAAAGAAAAAGGTGATGTGGGAAAAACAACACTGGAACAATTCAAAAATTTTGAAAATATACCCTTCGAATGTTCTAGTTCTTTAAATCTAATCCCTGTTCATCCAGATTTAATAGAATTTGCAAGACAAGCTTTAAAGACAGATGAAGTAAGGCTATATCAAGCCCAGGCTTGGGCAAAATTCACCGGTGAAGCAGATTTTGATCAAGCATTTCATTGCGATTTTGGAAACCATACACTGACGGTGCCTTCTCGCGATGAATGTTTGAACTCTATTACTTTTATTATTTTCTTCAGTGATGTCACTGAAGCTCATGGACCCACACACTATGTGAATCGAACAGACAGTGATAATTGCGGTGGCGTGAAACGTTTTCTTAAAAAACGTGAAGATCATGAATATCAAAAAGAGTTAATGAAGTTTGAGCGAAGTGCAGCTGGACCAGCAGGTACTCTTTTGGCTTATGGCATTGATGTATTACATCAAGGCACGAACCTTACCGAACCAAATGGATACAGATATGCAATGACTTCTTGTTTTAAAAAAGCAGGTAATGATGCAATTGGCTATACGGCTTGGCCATGGCATTTCAATAAACCATGGCATAAGGTTTTTGAACATGCTACACCTGAACAACTTAACTGTTTCGGAGTTCCTTTGCCCGGAGATCCCTTTTGGACGGAAGAGACAATATCTCTGGCTAAATTGAGATATCCTAAATGGGATATGTCTGATTACAAAACGAAGCAATGAATCTTTAAAAAGTTCAGTTAAAGGTTCATTGAGGTAATGTATTGGGAACAGTCTTAATGATTAATATTTCAAACACTTCGTTCATGAACAAGATTGATATTGCCTTGTTATTGTTATTGCCCTTAATTCACTTTTTTAGGTCTTTATTGCCTTCTTCTTTTGCAGCACTTTATGTTGTTTTAGTAGACAAAGTGCCACTTTAACTGGATAAATTTTAGGTACAAGTCCCGTAATATCCTCTATACAACTTGCGAAAATTATCTATTAGTCTAATCTAGAATCCCTAGCAAATTTTAGAAGGAGCTAATTTTGACTAAGACTATAGATACCATTGAGGACATTAATATTGATTGGCTAAATTCTGCTATAGAGGGTATCGATGAATTTGAAAATGACCCTGTAAAAGAACTCAAAGTGAATGCAATGGGAGAGGGCATCGGACAGTTAGGTCAATTCGCCCTTTTAAAATTACTAAGAGAATCTGGAAAGGTTACAAATATCTTCGCAAAAGCTCAAACACCAAATGAAGATATGGACGATTTAGCAAGGGATTATCTAGTCTACGCTAGGGAGGTTAAATTCTATAAAGACTTAGCTTCGAAAGTAGATGTCAGGACACCTTATCCATATTATGTAGAGTTCAATGAAAAAGAAAATAAGGTCATCCTCCTGCTCGAATTTATGGATGGATGGCATACTCCAGACCAAATTTCTGGTGCTTCAGAGGAAGAAATATTTAAGGCAATTGAAGGCCTCATATCAATTAACAGTAGTTTTTGGGGCGAAACAAGTAAAGTGGAATGGCTTCCCGATATGTTGGATGACTACATGTATAAAGCAAAGGATGACATAATTACTCATCAACCTGAATTCTTAAAAAGGCACAAACATATTATGGATTCTTCTAGAGAAGAAGACCTTAGAAAAATCTCCGAGTTTTATCCGACCCTTTGTGAAATATTATCTCAAGAACCGCTTACGTTAACTCATTTTGATTACAGAGTTGAGAATATATTTTTTAGTAGCGACATGAAAAGACTAGCTGTCATAGATTGGCAGTTAGTAATGAAGAATTTGCCAGGTTATGATCTTGCATATCTTCTCTTTAGCAATACAGACATATATTTGAGAAGAAACATATTCGAAGATTGTTGCAATGCATACCTTTCTGGTCTTAAAGATAGAAACTTAAATCTCTCACAAGATGAACTCCATAAAAATATGATGTATTCATTAATGGCTCAAACTATTATTCCAGTAAACGGAGGTGCAAACTTTGATTTAGAAAATCAGAGAAGCAAAAAGTTATTTGAAGTTATAGCAGATAGAATGTTTTCAGCAATTGAGGACTATGATGCTACATCCTATATAGGGTAAATAATATTATCAGGGCTCTAATACTGACCACCCAAAAGGAATCTGTTGTTGTGGATTAAAAACTTTTGCTCCCGAGAGGGGATAAGCTCTTGAAGCATCATAGATCTCTTGTTCACTTAAGTAATCACTTGGTAGTAATTCAAATACATCTAAACCTCGTTTAATCTCTGTTGCATAAATGAAGCCATCGTAATAGTAAGCGGACCAGTAACCTCCCATTACTAAAAGCTCATCATCTATTGGACCTCTATCAAAGAATGCAATTTCTTTAGGATTTGATGATTCAGTGAAGTCCATCAATGATATACCTCCCTGATACCAGGCCTGCACAAATATATCTCTATCCGGTATAGGTATAAGAGAGCCATTATGTGCTACACAGTTTTCAGTTTCTAGTTGCGGAGCAGGCATTTTGAAGTGACTTCGAAATTCTAATTTTTTATCTACAATATCGTAAATGGCGTTCGCACCCCAATCTAGAGGATCCCATGCTCTACACCTAGCTCTTCCTCCACCTCCCCATTCATCTGTAAAAATTACTTTTGTTCCATCATTATTAAATGTGGCTGAATGCCAGTAAGCAAAGCCAGTATCTGTTACGACATCAATTCTCTGAGGATTATATGGATCGGTAATATCAAAAAGAATGCCATTACCAGAGCAGGCACCTGCCGCTATATTGGCAGTTGGATAAACAGTAATATCATGACATTGATCTGTACGTCTCGTTTTTTGTGTTTCATCACCATGATCACCTCCAGTCCATAATCCGCCTAGTGCACCTGTTTCAGGATCAGCAAAAACAGCAGGACTACTTACAATTTTAGACTCAGAAGGATTTGATACAGGAATCTCGATTACATCAATTCTAAACAAAGCAGTTCTATTATCACCAGCTATGTTGCCAATACATTCTTCCATTTCCTCTTCATCTCTTACGCCAGCTGTTCCTGAGTTGTAGACAATTATTTTTCCATCTTCATCTGGACCAGATACAACAGAATGCGTATGAGATCCTCTACAAGTCTGGACAGCACCTACTTGTTTTGGTCTTTCTAAATTCGATATATCGAAAATTCTTAATCCTCTAAATCTCTCGGGACTCGCTTCTTTAGAAACGCCTTCAAGACCACAATCTAATCGACTTCTAGTTTGTTCAACTGACATTATGAGAATATCTCCGACTATAGAGACATCTCCTTGTCCTCCTGGACAAACTACAGACGATATAAGATTTGGTATTCCGTCAGTTTGGATTTCATAAATATTGAAACCATGATAGCTGCCAGCTACCAAAATATTGTCTCTAAAAGCCATATCAGTGCTTGCAAAACTAAGAATTGGCCATCTAAGAGAACTCGACATTTCTTCGATAGTTCTTACTTTTTCTTCTTTTTTGTCGTCTTTCTCTTCTCTTTTTATCCCTTTACCTTCAGGATTATCTGGATCAAAGAAGCCAACGGGTTTTTTTAGAGACGTAACCAATTTAAGATTTTGGATAGACTCACCAGCATCATACAAACCTGGCTTAAGATTAGATCTAGGGTCTTCAGAGAGATTCACTAAAATGCCGTTCATTCTTTCTATTTCAACGCCTTGATCATTGATCAATTCAGAAATAAATTCATCTAAAGATGAATCATAAGAGTTACCTGGAAATTCTTTTAGTGTTTTGACCATTTCCAAAGCTCCGTCATGATGATTGATCATTAACTTTAAAAATATTTTATCGAAGGACGTACTCTTAGACTCTTTTAGCTCTTTCAGTTCCTCACTAGATGCCATGCCTGCCATTTTCATATGCTTATGACCAGAATGATTTTTATTTTCTCCTCTTGATTCAAGCCAATTTCGCATAAAATCGATTTCATCCTCTTGCGAAATGTCAATTCTGTCTGCCAGATCTAATATAGTTTGATTATTAGTTCTTTCTTCTGCCAATTCTGACATGAGAATTGCCTGTTGATGATGAACTATCATTCCCTGTAAAAAGTCCACATCAGCTTGTACGTATGAAGTAGTGGCTATATTGGTTGCCTCAACTGGATCTAAAGTTTTTGAATCTTCTCCTGGTGCTCCAGGTTGGACAATAGAATGTGAAGTGATGTTATTTTCATTCGGTACTAATTTCTCATCATTGAGAGAAATATCACTATTGTCCTGTGTATCAGTGCAACCAACTATCGCTAAAGTTGATATTAAAAAAATAAATTTTCTCATCTATGTTACCTCAATAAACCTTGAATTTAGATATCGGTTAATACTTTATATTTAATCATTATCTTTATCATTTAAAACTTGAAGAACTGATTGCAGATCTAACCTTGTTCTAATTTTTGATTTAAATCAAACCACTGCTCCTCAGATAGTTCTATCTCATTTTTTAAACTGACTTGATCCCTTAATAGTGCATGAAAATCTAATTCTTCATCCTTTTTATAAGATTTCGGATTATTAAGACTTTTCTCAACTTCTTTTAATTTCCTATTCAGGCGTTTCAATATTTTTTCTACAGCAATTATTTCTTTCTTAATTTGTTTTTGGTCTATTTGAGTAAGTCCTTTTTCTTTTTTATGGTTCTTTTCTCTTTTAGGCGAAGAATTTTTCAAGACTGATTTTCTGTAATCTTCCAGATCTCCTTTAAAATTATCCAAAATACCATTATTTATAATTAGAAACTCATCTACGGTGTTCGCCAACAGATGTCTATCGTGAGAAATTAAAAGTATTGCACCTCCGAATCCTTGAAGAGCAACTGTTAAAGCTTGTCGCATATCCATATCCAGATGGTTGGTGGGCTCATCCATTAGTAATAGATTTGGCTTTTGAAAAGCAATAATTGATAGTGCTAATCTAGCTTTCTCCCCCCCAGAAAAGTTTTTTATCGTATTTTTGGTCTTATCACCAGTAAAATTAAAACCACCTAAAAAACTTCTTATTTCTGACTCTGATGCATCCTCATTTACCTTGATAAGATGATCTATGGGACTCTGCTCAGGATTGAGATCATCAACTTGGTGTTGTGAAAAATATCCAACTTTTAAATTTTTCCCCTCATATTTGTAACCCTTTAAAAGAGGCAATTCACCTTTAAGACTTTTTACAAAAGTAGATTTTCCCGCACCATTTACTCCTAATAATCCAATTCTATCTCCTGGACGTAGCGATATTTTCACATTACTTATGATAGAAGTCTCATATCCAAGATGAGCATCTTCAAGAGTTATTAGTGGATTTGAAATCTTACTTGTTTCAGGTATTTTGAACTTAAATGGAGAATCGATGTGTGCTGGGGCTATTAGCTCCATTCTTTCTAGCGCCTTTATACGACTTTGAGCTTGTCTGGCTTTCGTTGCTTTTGCTTTAAATCGTTTCACAAATTCTTGCATGTGAGATATTTCTTTTTGTTGCTTAGAATAATTACTTTCTATCTCGGCAAGTCTTGCTGCCTTTCGTTCTTCAAATTGAGAGTAGTTACCTTTATAGATCTCAATAGTCTCATTATGAATGTGAGCAATAAAGTTAACGCACTCGTCTAAAAATTCTCTGTCGTGTGATATGAGTAACATAGCGCCTTTAAAAGATTTAATCCAATTACTAAGCCAAATGATTGCGTCTAAATCTAAATGGTTTGTTGGTTCATCTAAAAGCAGCAGATCTGAGGGTTGCATGAGCGTTTTAGCGAGATTTAGCCTTACCCGCCAACCCCCTGAAAATTCTTTAAGGGTTTTAGAGAATTCTTCTTCAGAAAATCCCAAACCTACAAGCAGTTTCTCTGCTCTAGATTTAGCAGTAAACCCATCCAGATCCTCAAGTTGTGAATGAAGCTCCCCTAGAGAATCATACTCTCCATTAGACTCAGCATCTGAAATTGCTTTTTGAATCTCTACGAGCTTTTCGTCACCACTGATAACATAATCTAAAGCCTTTTCATCAGTGCCAGGAATTTCTTGAGCCATGCAAGCTATTTTTAAGTCTGGAGGATAATTACATTGCCCCTGATCTGATTCAAATTCTCCTAGAATCATTTTAAAAAGACTCGTTTTTCCAGTTCCATTAGTACCAACTAGTCCAACTTTATTATTTTTATGCACAGTAAAACTCACATTTTCAAATAAAAGTTTTGAACCCCTTCTAAGGGATAGGTTATTAAATGAGAGCATAAAATCTGCTTGCGGATTGTAGCAACTATTATCTTCCAATTGCTGAAATTAGAAACAATATCGACAGCTAAGCTAGTAAAAAGAAAGAGTTCATATATGATTTTTAGATTAAACTAACAACATAGAGAATTGAAGTATCTACATCTAAAAAATGCAATATATCGAAGGCACCATTCATGACTTAATAATTTTTATTATCATGATTATCTTTGGCGGATTAACCTGGTACATCGTAAATAAGCTTTTATCTAGTTTGATTACAAACCAAAGAATCACTGAGATTATATCTATTATCTGTGGACTTTCTGTTGGCGTGTTTATTATTAACGAGTTCTTGCTCTAATCTCTATACATACTTAATTTTCAGTCTATTATTATGTAATGAGTAATTCGCTAAAAGAATCTAATATAAAAAAAGTAGCTTTGACATCTTTGTCTGGCACAAGTATCGAGTGGTATGACTTCTTTTTATACGGTGCAGCAGCAGGTTTAGTATTTCCAAAACTATTTTTTGGAGAAGTTGATCCAACTACTGCATTAGTTTTATCTTTTATGACTTTTGCTGCAGGATTTATAGCTAGGCCTATAGGTGGAATTGTATTCGGTCATTTTGGAGACTTGATAGGAAGAAAAAAGACTCTAGTGATTGCTCTAATGCTTATGGGTATTTCTTCGACTCTTATCGGGTTATTGCCTACCTATGACACTATTGGAATAGTTGCTCCATTATTACTTACTGCCTTAAGATTTTGTCAGGGTATTGCAATAGGAGGGCAGTGGGGCGGAGCTATGTTACTAGTTACTGAGAGTGCTCCCAGTAATAGGAGAGGCTACTATGGAGCTTACGCTCAAGCTGGAGCTCCTGTTGGAGTAATTCTTGCGAATATAGCCTTTATTTCAGTAAGCATGCTTACATCGGAAGAAAACTTCTTATCGTGGGGTTGGAGAATCCCATTTCTTATAAGTTTTGTTCTAGTAATTATCAGTATGTATATACAACTAAATCTAGAGGACACAAAAGCTTTTAAAGATCTTGAGGCAATGAAATCATCTGACGATAGTAGTCCAAAAGTTGTAAAATCATCTCCAATTTTGGAAGCTTTAAGAAGATATCCTAGAAGGATTTCACTGGCAGCGGGGGCTTTTCTTTCAGTACAAGTAACTTTCTATATATTAGTGGCATTCATCCTTGCCTATGGTGTTCAGACTACTGACTTATCTAGAAATGATTTACTAATGGCTGTTTTGATAGGATCTGCATTAATGGTGCCGACGCAATTTATGTTTTCAGATTACTCTGATAAAAACGGAAGAAAAGGAATCTTTATGACCGGAGCTGCCTTAACAGCGTTATGGTCCTTTGCTCTTTTCCCTCTTATAGATACAGGAAATTTTTACTTAGTTATACTAGGTGTGACTGGAGGATTAGCCTTTTTAGGTATGATGTATGGTCCGCAAGCAGCCTTTTTTGCTGAATTATTTTCAACAGAAGTTCGATACTCCGGTGCTTCGCTTGGCTATCAAATTGGAGCAATTATTGGAGGTTCTTTTGCTCCTACAATTGCAACACTTCTTTGGAAAAATTATGATATCTTTTGGGTGTCGGTCTATATAGCGTTTGCTTCTATATTGTCCTTAATATCTGTTTATTTTTTAACTGAAACCTATAAATCAGACTTGAATGAATAACGTCTAAATTAAATTACCTTTTTCCATTCTTAACTGTTTATCAGTCATGACCTCAGCTTCATAAGCATCATGAGTTACTAAAAGAATACTAGAATTCCTATCAGAAAAAACATTCGATACTTCCTTATATAGACTTTTTCTAAGCTCTTCATCTAGTGCGCTAAAAGGTTCATCTAACATTAGTAAATCTGGATTAGGAGCAAGAGATCGAGCAAGAGCAACTCTTTGTTGTTCGCCTCCAGATATTTCATGAGGGTACTTATTCTTAAGAGAATCTATTTTTAAGAGCTCTAGAAGATCCGATACAATTTTGTTTTTATCTTTGTTTCTCTGAATACCAAAGCAAATATTTGCATAAACAGACAAATGAGGAAAAAGAGCTTTCTCTTGGACAACTAGACCAACATTTCGTTTTTCAGGAGGAATGAATATTTTGTCACTGGTCATAACTTCGGCTTTCTTAATAATCTCACCATTATTTGGTTTTTCCAAACCAGCAATAAGTCGTAATAAAGTACTTTTTCCACATCCCGAAGGACCTAATATTGAAACTCTTTCTCCGATTGAAATATTTAAATTAAGATCTTTTATTGTTAAGTCAGACTTCCCATAAGAATGATTCAAGTCTTTAATTTCTAAGATTAGGTTATCCATTTACTTAATTGGGTCTAGATGATCTTATCATTTTTGATAGAAATATTATGGGAATCAATCCAATAATGACTATCGCGATAGCAGGTGCAGCTGCCTGCAACATTCTTTCTTCAGAGGCATAGGTATATGTTGAAACCGCCAATGTTTCAAAATTAAAGGGTCTAAGTATGAGAGTCGCAGGTAATTCTTTCACTACATCAGACATCACGAGTAAAACGGAAGTTAATAAAGCGGTTTTCATTAGCGGAGAATGAACATTAATCAACATGCGCCAACCCGAGATTCCGAGCAATCGTGATGATTCATCTATAGAATTACTAACTCTTTGGTAGCCGGATTCTAAAGAGGAATTTGCAAGTGCATAAGTTTTTATGACGTAGGCAATCATTAATCCAAAGATTGAGCCAGTCAATACAATATCTACATTGGAAAATAAAAAAGTATCAAGATATACCATTAGCTGTACCATACCTACAGCAAGTATCAAACCTGGTACAGCATATCCTAAAGACAATAGTGAACTTAATTTCTCAACTAATTTATTAGGTTTAAATCTGACTGAAAAGTTAATTAATAGAGCTAATCCGGCACAAATTATACCTGTTCCTAAAGACAGGCTCAGCGTGTTCATTGAATTACTAATAAATCTGTCATTGAAAAAGCCTAGGTTTACTTCGTATGCCCAAAGACTAAGTTCAACTATTGGAATGATAAAGCCAATAAAAATTGGTATAAAACAAATTAAAAATGCTATTAATCCCTTAAAACCTTGCAGATTATCCACAAGATTGGGCGAGAAGTTTGAATTATTAGATGTATAGATTGACCCGCCTCGAGTAATTTTTTCGATTAGATAAAATACACCAATAATAATAAGTAATAAAGAAGCTAGTTGCATGGCAGTTTGTAGATCATACAAGCCATACCAAGTTCTAAATATCCCGGTGGTAAAAGTCTCTATTGCAAAGTGATCCACAGCACCAAAGTCAGATAAAGTTTCCATGATCACTAACATAACACCAGCTATAACAGCCGGCCTTATTATCGGCAAACCAAGCTTATAAAAAACTTGCACTTCATTGAGACCTAGTAACCGTGAGGCCTCTTTCATTGATTTTGATTGATTGATAAGAGCACTTCTAGACACCAGGTAAACATAAGGATATAAAGTAAAGGCAAATACTATTATTGCACCATACATACTTCTCACATTTGGGAAGAAAACAAAATCATCATCGAGATCAAACAAATATCTAATTAAATTATTAGCATCTCCATAAGGATCAAACAGTCCGGTAAAAGTATAGGCCAAAATATATGGCGGTATAGACAATGGAAGAATCAAAGCCCACTCAAATATGTTTTTACCTATAAAGTTGTAGTTTGTAACCGTCCAGGCAGTCACTGTTCCAATGATGAATACTAAGACCGCAACTCCGATTACTAATATCAGTGACGAATTTATATAGTCTAAAAGAACAAATTCGTAAAGATGAGACCAATTGTCAGAATAATTTCCAAATAAACTTGATAAAACTATTACTAGAGGAGCAGTAAAGATAATCAGGACTGCAAAGGGGAGAAGTCTCCAGGAAGATACTGTGTTCAATTTAAATTTAAAAACGTTTGCAATTAAGCTTAAACTAGAAATAAGCTATTTCCAACCAGACCTATCCATAAGTTTTACTGCATTAGGATTAAGTTCACCAAAACTTCTTACAGAAGTTTGATCTTCTTTGAAGTTTGTTCCAAAACCTGCTATTTCAGCGCTGGGTGCAACATCTTCAAGGACTGAATATTCATATGACTTATCAATCATATATTTTTGAACTCTTTTCGAAATTAAAAACTCAATGAAAGAATTAGCATTATCTTTATTTGGTGCATTTTTTAATATACCAGCACCACTTATATTAATATGGGCTCCTCTATTTTTTTGATTTGGAAAAATCATTTTTACTTTTTTTGCAGCTTCCAGTTGTTCTTGTCCAGCAGATCCGGAAAGCATTATCCCTATGTAATAGCTATTTGCCACGGCTAAGTCGGCCTCTCCATTTGCTACTGCTATAATTTGTGATCTGTCATTACCTTGAGGCTTTCTTGCAAAGTTACCAACTAATTTTTTGGCCCATTTTTCAGTTGCTTCTTCTCCTATATTCTTTATCAGTGATGCAACCAAAGACTGGTTATACATATTATTAGAACTCCTAATAACTACTCTTTTATTCCATTTTTGATCCGCTAAGTCCTCGTAATTAAAATTCTCTACTAGCTCATCAGAAACATTCTCCGGATTATAAAATATAACCCTGGCTCTTTTAGCTATAGCCGTCCATTCATCATTTGGACCTCTGAGATTTTCAGGAACCTCAGTGAGTACTTTTTCAGACTGAATGCTTTGAAACAAACCTTCTTTTTGAACTTTCCAAAGATTTCCTGCATCTACGGTGAAAAAGATGTCAGCAGGTGAGTTCCTTCCTTCCACCTTGAGTCTTTGCAATAGGGCACTGCCTTTTCCAGAGATGATATTGACTTTTATACCGGTCTCTTCTGTAAATTCTTCATAAAGTGCATCATCGGAATCATAGTGACGAGAAGTATACACATTTACTTCATCAGCAAAGACTAGGTTAATAAAAAAGGAAGAAAGCAAAATCATTAGAATTTTCTTCATAAGCAGGATTTTACTTTATTGAGAATGATTCTCAAATAGAATTTACTTTCTATGAACGATTACTGGCAGTTCTGTAATACCTCTAATAAAACTTGAGTTGAGATACTTAGTTTCTCCAACAGTTTCAATAAATGAAAATCTTTTTAGAATTTCTTCCCAAAGAATCTTCAGTTGAAGATCGGCAAGTCTATTGCCAAGGCATCTATGGATTCCAAAACCAAAAGAGATATGCTGCCTTGCATCTTCTCTTTCGACATTAAGTTCATCAGGGTTCTCAAATTTATTTATATCTCTATTTGCCGAAGTGTACCAAATTGCAACCTTATCCCATTTTTTAATTTTCTTTCCACCAATTTCAACATCTTCCATTGCAGTTCGACACATATGTCCAACAGGACTTTGCCATCTGATTATCTCAGACACCATATTGCTTATTAAATCATTGTTAGCTTGAACTTTGGCTAGTTGCTCCGGGAATTGATTAAAAGCTTTAATGCCACCACTCATCGAATTTCGAGTAGTATCGTTTCCTGCTACTATCAGAAGAATTACATTTCCTAAAAATTCATTGGGCGTCATATTTTTGGTATTTTCACCTCGAGCGAGCATTGAAATAAGATCATTTCCATCACTACCGTTAGCCTTCCTTTCTTCCCATATTGAATTGAAGTATTCAAAACATTTCCAAAGTTCTTGAAAACCTTCTTCGGGAGTTTCAAAAAAATCTGGATCCGTTATTCTCTCAACCGTATCTGACCAATGTATCAGTTTTAATCTATCTTCTTGCGGAACATCAAACAACGTAGCTAACATTCGGCTAGTAAGTTCTATGGATACTTTATCAACCCAATTAAAGGTCTCTCCATCAGGAAGTTGATCAAGAATGCTTTCGGTCCTTTCTCTTATTAACTGCTCAAAATTTCCTAAATGACCCGGAGTAAACATTGGCGCAACTACCTGTCTTTGGTCAGTATGTATAGGCTGATCTTGCATTATGAACATAGGTAGATGAAATATTGCGTCTGGTGGCTCGGACATTGGCTGTCCACCGAGCCTAATGCCACCATTCATAATGTCAGATGAAAATGTTTTATGATTCATATCAATAGCTTTTACATCTTCATATCCTGAGATAGACCAATAAGGACCTGCTTGACTATCCTCAGTGAAGTGAACAGGACTCTCCTCTCTTAATCTTTTAAATACATCAATATCAAGATTCTTTCCAAACCAATCATTATTAGCAGGATTGATTTTATCGATATCAACAGAGTAAGGATCAATATCGTCCGGTAATCCCCACTTAGCTTTTATGTCTGCATTTGATATATTTTCAATATCAAGAATATTATCTTTTTGATCTGTACTCATATTGCGAACATTATCTCAAAAGATATTGATTATTGTTATAAAGTTTTTTTTTAATATGTTTTAAAATGTAACTAATGATAGTAGGAATCTTATTTTTTCTAATAGTCTTTGTTATTCCCAAATTTTGGCTTTCGTATTCAATGAAAAGTAATGACAAAGAACTCACAAATATGCCATTCAATGCCGAGGAATTTGGGAGACTTATTCTTGAAGAAAATAATTTAAAAGACGTAAAGATCGAAGAATCTTCAATGGTAGATCATTATGATTTAAATGATAAGACTGTAAGAGTTCAAGAAGGTAGATTATCAAAAAAAAGTTTAACTTCATTAACTATAGTATGTCATGAAATAGGGCATGCAATACAACACAATGAAGAGTATGGTCCTTTAGTTCGCAGAACAAATATAGTAGAAAAAACTCAGTGGATTTCAAAACTTGGAGGAATAATCCTCTACAGTGGTCTGCCACTCATATTAGCGACTGGTTCCTTTGGTCTTATCAAAGTTTGCCTTATTTTTGTTATATGCTCAGTTCTACTTGGAGTTTTGATTCACTTAATTACCTTAGATGTAGAGATTGATGCAAGCTTCAGACGAGCTATGCCTATCATCAGAGAAAAGATACCTGAACAATATCATGCTAATTGTAGCAATGTGCTGAAAGCAGCTGCTTTCACTTATGTAATTGGTGCACTTACGAGTTTCTTGTCTCTTAGATATTTGTGGCTACTCGTTTCGAGAGTGCGTTAGAAATTTAGTCTAATTTCTCTTCAAAGTCACAGATCATTTTAGCTTCAACTGATCCAACAACAGCCAAGTTTACTTTTGCGCGACCTTCCATAGATCCAGAAACTAGACATTTCTCAAGACTTTCTTGAATAATTTCTCTAACGATCTCAGTTAACTCCTCGACTGTTAAGTCACTAATTGTTTTTTCCTCTGTTAATAAGATATTGAAGCTTACGAGTAAAATTGCACAAATTAATTTTTTTTTCATATTTTTACCTAGTATTTTCTTTTATAAATTTTTCAGCATTTGCAAATATATTCTTCTTTCTCACAGGATCCAATCTGTCTAAAGTTCTGGTGAGAAAGCTCATTCTGGCGTTCTTTTCAAAGAAGTTTCTATGTTTCTCTGTAAATCTCCAGTAGAGTCCATCAACGGTATCATTCCATTCTCCTTTTTTATAATTGCTCATTTTCATCATATAGTTGGAACCGCATGTATAAGGTTTAGTAGACATCAATCCACCATCTGCAAAGGTTGCCATTCCATATACATTAGGGACCATTACCCAGTCTGATGAATCAATGTACATTTCCATAAACCATTTATAGATTTCATCAGGGTGAATTTCGCACATATTCATTAGATTGCTGATAATCATCAGTCTTGGTATGTGATGATTGTAGCCGTCTTTAAGAACACTTTTTATGCAATCATCAAGAGGAACAATACCAGTCGTTCCGTCATACCAACTTTTGGAGAGTTTGTTGGTGTGATTCCAATAGTTACTTTGAAGTTGGAATTCACTTTGATCTTGATATATACCTCTTATAAATTCTCTCCATCCTATTAACTGCCTTAGGAATCCTTCTAGAGAATTTAGAGGTACTTCAGATTTACTTACATGTTTATTAATAGATTTTAAAATTTCCTTTGGAGTTATAAGTCCCAGGTTCAAAGAAGAACTAATACAACTATGAAAAAGAAAATTTTCTTCATTCAACATTGCATCTTCGTATAAACCAAAGTTATTGAATTTTACTTTTAAAAAATTATCAAAATGATTCTTAGCTTGTTCTCTAGTAACTGGAAACCAAAAATTATCTAATAATCCTGGGTGATCAGAGAAATATTTTTCAATGATATGGATAATATCATCGTGATGCTTTGATTTCTTATAGGCGGGCTGAGTAGGAAGCTCTATGTTCTTCGGAAATTTTTTTCTATTTTCCTCATCAAAAGACCACTTGCCTCCCTCTGGATTTCCTTCTTCGTCTACAAGGAGATTTAAATTTAATCGAGATTTTTTATAGAAACTAGCCATCCTGTATTTACTGCTGTCTCCTTGGAATTCTCTTAATTCTTCTCTTGAAAAGAGAAACATAGGTGACTTGATAAATTCTATTTCTTTCTCAATCCTCTTAAAATAATTGATAGATTCCTCTTCAAAGGGCTTATCTTCTATCTGATACATAAAAATTTTATTAAAATCTTTATCTATAAGAAAAGAGTCAAAATTATCAAAGTAACTTTTTGAGACTTTTAGGTTTTCTAGTTTGCTGTAATGAACATTTATGCCTTTAGCCATTAAAGTATCCTTGTATTCCCTCATAGCCGTCAAAAATAGATAGAGCTTTAGTTTGTGATGCTTTTGGTATGTGCACAAACCGAAATCCTCAGACATATATACATCTGTGCAACCTTTTTCTAATAACTCGTCTGGATTGAAAAGTTGATTGCCTAGAACTAAAAAAAGATTTCTACCGTTCTTGGAAGTCATAGCAAAATGTTGGGCGCAAAAGTTTTCAAATTAATTCAAACGGTATTTGAAGTTTATTTGAAATTCATTATTTTGTTCAAAATTTTGATTTTCGACAAAATCGTCTTGAGCAGGCTGTTTCAAGAAATCTATAGTAAATTTCCTTTCAGCTGTTTCATTGATGAAATCAGTTTCTTCAGAATCATCACCACTATTCATGACGAAGTAGGCAATTAATCCCACTGCAACAATTGCGCCTGCAGCAGAACTACTTCCACCGTATCCACCGCCATCATCACCTGAAGAAGGATCTTCACTTCCTCCATGGTAGCTAGCAAGAGCCAGATTTGAAGTTATTGAGAACAATAATATAAATAAGTATTTCATAAATATTTCCTTATATTTGTCCTGAGCGTCTAATTCCGTAACCGAAAACGTAAGTGCCCTGACGTTTCGTAGAAATTAGCAAAGCAGATAATTAAATTGAGCGGCGAGCAACACAGAATGTGTA
Source organism: uncultured SAR86 cluster bacterium (assembly GCA_902537425.1). Lineage (GTDB taxonomy): Bacteria > Pseudomonadota > Gammaproteobacteria > Magnimaribacterales > Magnimaribacteraceae > Magnimaribacter. Next base: position 44,919 of record CACBBD010000005.1, read on the forward strand.
AACTGATTATAAATTGTTCTTCAAATTATTTATACAAGAATTTTACTTCCATGGAATTTTTTTGAAATAACAACCTATGATAATATGTTGTAAACATTACCAATTACTTAATGCATAAAAAAGAACAGATACGCCTTCTAAAAGGATTGATCCATCATTTAGACAATAAAACTAATATCGATGCAGGTGGCATAATACGAACTCCAGCTGATACTTATACATCGGAAGAAAGATTCGATATGGAGTGGAATACTTTTTTTCAAGATTATCCTCAAATAGTAGGCATGTCAGGAGATCTACCTGGACCTGATACTTTTTTAACAACTGAGGATTTTGGCGTACCAGTCTTAGCTGTGAGAGATAGTAATGGTAAATTTAAGGCTTATGCTAATGTCTGTGCTCATAGAGGTGTAACTGTCGAGGCTAACAAAAGAGGTGAAAAAAAGAGATTTTCTTGTCCTTTTCACGGTTGGACTTTCAATAATGATGGGGAGCTCGTAGGTTATCCAAAAAAAGATCAATTCGGAGAAATAGATAAAGCATGTTACGGACTTAAAGAGTTGCCAGCTACTGAAAAATTTGGGTTTCTCTGGGTCCATCCTTCAAGAGATGGAACGATTAATTTTGAAGAATTACTCGGAGAAGATTTAGTTAAAGAATTTGAATCATGGAATTTTGAGAGTTTAGTTTTCGAACACCAAGAAGAATATGTCACTGATATGAACTGGAAATTAGCGATTGATACATTTGGCGAAACCTATCATTTTTCTGTTCTACACAAAGATTCTTTACATGAAGTATTCCATGGGAACTGTCAAATGTTCGATAACTTTAATCGTAATGGAAGGTTAATATTGTGCAGAAGAGCTATAGATGAAATGAGAAAATTGCCAGAATCTGATTGGAATATCTGTGCTGGCACACTACCGGTATATTATTTATTTCCAAATATTATTTTTATGCCAACACAAGAAGGCGCCTTCTTAGTTCAAGAGTACCCCCTAGAAAATTCACCCCATAAGAGTGTTTCTAAAATTTCATTTTATTTTTATCCTCATGTTTTAGAACATGTAAAACAGCTTGAGAAGCAAGGTATTAATGGAAAGGAACTGCTTCAACAACAATACAATGGATTTGCCTCAGTAATTAGAGATGAAGATTATGTTGCAGCAGCCTCATCTCACAAAGGTCTGAAATCAGGGAATATCGATTATTTAACATTCGGTAAAAATGAGCCTGCTCTTCATCATTATCACAATACATATCGTGAGGCTTTAGGCCTTCAATCTTTACCACTAGAAAAAGCTTAGAGAGTGAATATTCTCGAAGTAAGAGGCTTAGAGAAGTCTTATCCTGACCCCGAGTCTGATAAAAACTTAAAAGCTGTCGACGGCATTTCTTTTACACTCGAGGAAGTCCAAATTTATGGAATATTAGGGCCTAATGGGGCAGGGAAAACGACAACATTAGAAATGATAGAGGGCTTAACGGACATAGACAAAGGTTATGCTGCTGTGAATGGTATAAATGTTGCGGATAACCCTTATGCAGTTAAAGAGATCATAGGAGTGCAACTTCAATCAAACGAATATTTTGATTCCTTAAGCCTTAAAGAATTACTGATCCTTTTCGGTAAGCTTTACCAAAATCATGTTGATCCCAAAGATCTCCTTAACAAAGTGGACCTTTTAGAAAAGATAAACTCAAAACCTGAAGAACTCTCAGGTGGTCAGAAACAGAGATTTTCCATTGCATGTGCTTTAGTTAATGAACCTAAAGTTCTTTTTCTCGATGAGCCAACTACCGGCTTAGATCCACAAGCCAAACATAACCTCTGGGAGCTAATCAAAGATTTAAATCTTTCTGGAATGACAATTATTCTTACAACTCATAATATGGAAGAGGCAGAAAACCTTTGCCACAAAGTAGCGATTATGGATAAAGGTAGGATTTTAATTGAAGGAAATCCCAAAGATTTAATACATAAATATGATCAAGAGGACGGGAATCTTGAAAATGTTTTTTTGTCATTAACTGGCAAAGAGCTTAGAGATTAAATGATTACTTCCTTGCAGTTGCATCTCTCCAAGATTTTTTTAAAGATATTTTTAAGAAATAGACAAGCTATATTATTCAGTCTTTTTTTCCCACTCATATTCATCGGAGCCTTTTCTTTTTCGGGTAGCGAACCTCAACCATTTCTCATCGGAGTAGAAGATAAATCCAATTCACCTTTTTCTACTAAATTTATAGAAAACTTAGAAAAAGAAGATTTATTTACTTTGATCAATGGAGATTTTGAAAACCTCAAACTATCTCTGGAAGAGGGCGCGATAGATGGATTTATTGTGATTCCTGAGAATTTTGAGGAAATTGAAAATTTAGATGCATTGAAATTTTATGTGGATGCTTCTCAAGCCAGACAAGCTAGTATTATCAAACAGGCTATAGACAGATCGCTTGTTTCTATAGAAAGGAATATAAGAAATATGTCTCCTTTATTTACTGTTGAATTGGAAGATGTGAAATCAAGAAATCAACGATATATAGATTTCTTACTTCCTGGATTATTAGCTTTTATGATCATGAATTTGAGCATAGCTGGATCAGGATTCAATATTGTGGAATATAGAAGAAGAGGAATACTTAAGCGATTATTTGTAACGCCAATCAGACCTAGAGACTTTATGATTGGTATTGTTTTAGCCAGAATGGCCATCGTTCTCGTTCAACTTTCTGTTGTTTTATCTATAGCGTTATTTTTATTAGATATAAATATTGTTGGTAGTTATATTTCGTTTTATTCTGCTGTGATTCTAGGGACTCTCATTTTTTTATGTATAGGCTTTGCACTTGGAAGCCTTGCAAAGACTCAAGAAGGCATCAGGCCCGTTGTAGGTTTAGTTACATTTCCCCAAGTTATTCTATCTGGAGTATTTTTCCCTATCAGCTCAATGCCTGAAATAGTTCAACCGATTGTTTACTCTTTACCGCTAAGTTCAGTTGTTTCCTCTTTAAGAGAAATTGCTAATGATGGTGCAAGTCTTTTCTCTTTTAGCACCTCAACAATAGGACTAGTCATCTGGGTAATGATTGCTTTTTTTATTTCAATAAGATTCTTTGTTTGGAAAGAAGTAGCCAGATAATCATTCATATTTTAAAAATATCGTTTTAAAAGAGTTAAAATAGATATAACTCATCAATCTCTTTAAGAAGGAAAAAAAATTGTTCCATAGTGTTAACTACAAGAATCCACGAAAATTATTAAATTCATGGGAAGCCCAAGCTTTAGCTACTTTGACAGCAAAGAATTTACCTAATTCTTTCAAAGCAGTCTCAGAGATTATGCATGACGAAACAAAAGATATTGAAGTGCGAACAGCATCAGAAATACTCTTTTGGGGGAGAGTTTGGCGCCAATCTAAAACTAAAGAAGAGGTAGTAACTTCATGGGAAAGAATCCTAAGATTGATTAAGCACTCTAACTATCAAGGAATAGCAACTTTTGATGAAGGTAAGGCATCAATGGAAGGATTTGATGAAAGAGTTGATTTACCTGTTACAGAAAGGATTCAAGAGCTTACTGAAGAGGGTCTATCACCAGAAGAAATTATTATGCGAGGTTTTAGTTTTGAAAAGGTAAATGAAGCTTTAAAAAATGGCTCATAGTAAACTTACACTAGAAACAAAAATTTGTGCAAACTGCAAAAGACCTTTTTCATGGAGAAAAAAATGGGAAAGGAATTGGGAAGAGGTAAGGTTTTGTAGTAAAAGATGCAAAAGAGAGGGGAAATGTTAAGAGTAGATAAAATTATATTACTAATACTAGCAATTGAGCATCTAGGATTTGGCATCTATGGCTTTTATTCTCCAGAAGGTATAGCTGAACTAACTGGCTATGCACTGAATAGTAAATTTGCTTATTCTGAGATAAGGGCTTACTACACTTTAATTTCAGGATTGGGACTTATGGCCTTTTTGGCAATTTTCTTTCATAAGCTCGCAAGGCAAACCTATATCCTTTTTTCATTTATGTTTGGTTGTATTTTTCTAGGAAGGCTTGCTAATTACCTTCTCACCGGTCAGATGGATAATTCAATTATGATTGCCATGATTGCAGAGGCCTTGGTGATACTCTTGTCGCTTTGGAGACTTGCTTCTTCTAAAAACAGACCAGTAGCAGAAGAATAAATGAGCTCCAATACCATCACACTTATATTTTGCTTAGGCGGTATTACTTTTCTGTTTAATTGGTTGCTTATACTTCATTGGTATTTCAAAAATAATTCAACACAAATAACTAACAAAATCCAGTTTGCAAGAATCTTCTTAGCTTGTCTGTTTATTTCCATTTTTGGAGTTTTAACAACAGGTGTTATATTTGTTTCGGCTTTAATGTTTTCCCACGGTTAAAGAATTTAAAAGTATGGACAATAAATATTCTCTTGATAATTTTTCGAGACCCAAATTAGAACTACCAAAAAAAAACTCTAAGCTGCTTCTACATAGTTGTTGCGCACCTTGCGCAGGGGAAATAATGGAAGCCGTCGCAGCATCGGATATTGAAACTACAGTCTATTTTTATAATCCTAATATTCATCCCGTTGAGGAATATGAAATAAGAAAAGATGAAAATAAAAGATTTTGTGATGCCTTAGGGTTTAAATTTATCGACGCTGATTATGATAAAGAAAATTGGTTCGAGCGAATAAAAGGTCTTGAGAATGAACCCGAAAGAGGGGAAAGATGCACAAAATGCTTTGATATGAGGTTCGAAAGATCTGCCCTATATGCCAGTGAAAATGATTATGCTGTTTATGCCACAACACTAGGTATCTCAAGGTGGAAAGATATGAAACAAATAAATGATTCCGGTCATAGAGCTGCAGAAAGGTATGACCAAGTCAGTTATTGGGATTTTAATTGGAGAAAGCAAGGAGGTTCCTCAAGAATGATTGAAATCTCTAAAAGAGAGGAGTTTTACCAACAAGAATATTGCGGTTGCGTTTATAGCTTGAGAGATACTAATAAATGGCGCAGAGAGAACAACAGGCCTAGGATAAAACGCGGTATAAAATATTATAATATTTCATGAAACATATTATCGCGATTGGCGGTGGGGGTTTTGGAAGGAATCCAGGTGAAGGTCTAATAGAACAATATATTCTGGATCAGACGGGCAAGAATCTGCCGAATATATGCTTTATTCCAACTGCAACAGGAGACAATGAAGCTTACAAAGTTAATTATTATAGTACTTTCTCAAAGTTACACTGTAATCCAGTTCATTTAGATTTCTTTAAAAGAACTCCGGATCTAGAAAAGTTAATAGGTGAACAAGATGCTATCTTTGTAGGAGGTGGCAATACTAAGAGTATGTTGGCCGTCTGGAAAGATTGGGGATTGGATAGCTTGCTTAAAAAAGCTTACGAGGCTGGAGTGGTCATGAGTGGAGTCAGTGCTGGTGCTAACTGTTGGTTTGAAAGAGCTGTCGTTGATTCTTGGGAGGATGAACTCAAAGTAATCGATTGTATGGGGTTTGTGAAAGGAAATTTTTGTCCGCATTATGATGAAGAACCTCAGAGACGACCTTCAGTTAAGTCTTTTCTCGAAAAGGATATTATAAATGCGTGTTATGCCTCCGAAGGTAATGCAGCCCTTCACATTAAAGATAATAATGATTATTTATCCGTTGATTTCGGCAAACAAAAACAGTCTTATCTAGTTTCACTCGTCCAGGGGAAAGTATCAGAAGTGGCATTTGAATCTCTTTCTTTAAAGGCCCAAAAAAACTAAAAAGTAATCTCTCAAAATTATATAACTCCTGTTAGAATGCCTGAGTTCTATGGACCGGTAGTTCAGTTTGGTTAGAACGCCGCCCTGTCACGGCGGAGGTCGCGAGTTCGAGTCTCGTCCGGTCCGCCATTTTTCATTCAGGGTTAACACACAAATGAATAATCATTAGAATGATGATATGAAAATTTTATCTCTCATTGGTGCGTTATTAATTTCTCAAGTTTCCAATGCAGAATACTTAGAGGGTCTCAAAATAAAGAAAGTAGTCGATGGAGATACTGTGCATGTCTTTTATCAAGATGAAGTTTATAAGATCCGACTCACAGAGATCGATGCACCTGAAAGAGATCAGCCTTATGGGAGCAATTCAACCGAATATTTAAAAGGTCTTTTGAACGAAGGAAGAGTTGACGTAGATATCTCCGGGACAGATAGATACGGAAGAAAACTAGGAAGACTATATTGGCAAGGCATGGATATAAATCGTGAGCTTGTATCGGCAGGCTATGCTTGGGTTTATGATCAATACGTCACAGATAATTCCTTTTACGCAAATCAATTCAAAGCGAGGAATCTAAAAAAAGGTCTATGGCAGGATAAAAATCCACTAGAACCCTGGAATTGGAGAAAGCTAAAAAACTAATTTATCTTAAAATTGTTATGGCAATCTAAGCCATCTATAATAGTCTTAGGGAGAATTGCATGAAATGGTCCTATACGAACGGAAAGCTTAATGTCAGCTCAGATGAGGTCGATCAGCAGTTTACTTTGCAAGAACTCATTGAAGAAGCTTCTAGACATCAAGCGTATAGAAAAAAAATAGTAGCCTTATTTTTAGTAATCGCATTAATTTTATTTTTTATGCAGACTTATGGAGGAGATATACCACCAAACGCGTCTATTTATTTTTATGTAGGTTATTTGTCGACACCTCTTTTCATTTCAGGATTTATTTCATCTATCTGTTATGTTCTTATGCGAAAGCCTCCTAGGCAAGTCAGACGACTTAACAAATTTTTCAAAGATTAATAGAAAGTTCTAGCAGACCCTCCATCTACTTGCACAGCTAAACCGGTCATATAGTTTGCTTTTTCAGAAGCCAAGAAAGTTATCAATCCTGCTAAATCTTCAGCTTCGCCAACTCTCTTCATTGGAATATTATCGGCAATGGTTTTTTCTATTTCTTCTTTACTCAAACCAGAAGAAGAAGATTGAGATTCTAAGATAGCCTCGACTCTTTCTGTCCTGGTATAACCAGGACATACTGTATTAACAGTTATACCATGAGCAGCAACTTCATCTGCCAGTGCTTTTGCCCATCCCAGTACACCCATTCTTAGACTGTTAGATAGAAATAATCCATTTACAGGAGTTTTTACTGATACTGAGGAGATATTTATAATGCGGCCCCATTCCTTTTTTTTCATGTTGGGCACCAAGGCTCTTGAAAGTCGAATAGCTGACATCATTGTTGAATTAAAAGCATTTTGCCAATCTTCATCAGAAATTTGCTCGAATGTACTTGGTGGTGGGCCGCCAGTATTATTTACTAAAATATCAACTTCACCCAAGCTTTGTTCAACTTCTTGCAAAAATATTTGTATATCCTCTAAAGAATCAAGATCAGCTTTTAATGCTATAACCTTGATATTGTGTTCTGTTTTCTGAAGTATTTCTTCTTTAGCTTTGTCTATTTTTTCTTGATCTCTAGAACAAATGGCCAGATTCACACCTTCCTTTGCAAGATCTATAGCTGCTGCCTTACCTAATCCTTGGCTGGATGCACAAACGACTGCATTCTTATTTTCTAGATTTAAATTCATACTCAAAATTTACAGATAAGCCTTATATTAATCAAATAATCCAGTATCATTAGCTTTGAAAAATTTATGGGGCATCAATGATCAAATCAAAGTGGATTTTCTTTTTATTATTTTCAGCATTGAGTTTATCTCTATTCCCAAGCTCATATGAAGCCAGTCAAGTTGGTGTCTCTAAAGAAAGACTAGATAAAATCTCTCGTGTTCTGGAAGAAAATATAAAAGCAGGCAGATTTCCTGGTTTCATCTCAGGTGTTGCAAGAAAAGGCAAAGTTGTTCATTTTGATACTCAAGGATATTCGGATTTAGAAAAACAAATACCTCTCCAAAAGGATTCACTATTTAGGATTTATTCAATGAGCAAACCAATTACTGGAGTTGCACTAATGATTTTATTAGAAGAAGGTAAAGTAAGATTGAATGATCCTGTTTCTCTCTACATACCTGAGTTTGCCAACACAGAGGTAATGATTGTTAATGAGGATGGCACTACAACTCTGGAAAAACTTAAAAGAGAAGTAACAATCAGACATTTAGCTACTCATACTTCCGGAATTGCTTATAGCTTCACAGCAACACCTCAATTACGGAAGATTTACGCGAAGGAGAGACTGTCTCCTTATTTTTTTATCGATAATTTTGAAGCTCTTCAAATAAATGGCAATACCGTGGTTAGTTCAGGAAAGTCTTTTCCCGATATTTGTACATTCTCATCTGCATTGGCGTCTAAAGCTCCCTTGATGCATCAACCCGGTGTTAAATATACATATTCTATGGGAATGGATGTTTTGGGTTGTGTTATCGAAAGAGCATCTGGTATGAAATTTGATACTTTTTTAGAGGAAAAAATCTTTAAACCTCTTCAAATGAACGATACTTCTTTTTCTGTTCCGGCTTCAAAAGTAGATAGATTCACATCTCTTTATGCGTATCCTGGAGATTTAGGTCGTTTGATACCTGAAATGGAAGGTAAAATACCAGATGATCTTTTAATGATAAAAATTGATGATCGTTCTTTTAGTCCTTATCTTAAACCTGCAACATTGTTCGATGGTGGTTCCGGGTTGGTCTCTTCAACAGAAGACTATTTAAAATTTGCCCAAATGTTGCTGAATGGCGGCGAACTTGCTGGAGAGAGAATATTGAGTAGAAAATCTGTAGAACTTATGTCATCTAATCTTCTACCAGATAATATTAAAGGGTCGGATGACTATATTCAGGGTGCTGGCTTTGGTATCACAGTCGGAGTAATTGAAGATCCTGGACTAATAGGACAATATGGTTCTGAGGGAATGTATTTTTGGGGAGGTGCTGCGTCGACGTTTTTTTGGGTAGATCCTAAAGAGGAATTAGTTGCAGTAGTGATGACGCAATTGCTTGCTAATCCATGGCCCCTTAGAGAAACCTTTAATGCCCTTGTATATCAATCAATAGTCGATTAAAAATGAAGAAGGTTTTTCTCATTTTAATTTTAAATATTTCATTTATTAGCACTATATTTGCTAATGAACTGCCGATTATTGAATATCAATCTATTAATCATCCGGTTATAGGCGATGAGGGGATGGTTGTCTCTCAAAGAATGATCGCAAGTGAAGTAGGAGCTTCTATTTTGAGACGAGGTGGTAATGCTGTAGATGCAGCAGTAGCAACAGGTCTAGCCTTAGCGGTTGTGTTACCTAGAGCAGGAAATATTGGAGGTGGCGGTTTTATGGTTATACACCTCAAAGATCAAGATAAGAGTTTGACCATAGATTATAGAGAAAAAGCACCAGCTGCTGCTTCTAGAGATTTATTTCTAGATGAAAATGGAGATTACGATAGAAATAAAGCTCAGTTTTCTCTTCTATCAGCCGGTGTTCCTGGTTCTGTAGCTGGTTTCTATCATGCTTTAACTAAATACGGCACTCTTACATGGCAGGAAATAATGGAACCATCTATTAAATTGGCAGAAGAAGGTTTTGAAATCCCCCATGATTTGGCAAATACACTAGCTTCAAAACGTTACAGAGAAAGATTATCTTCAGATCCTGCAGCATCTAAGGTCTTTTTTAAATCAGATGGCAGTCTCTATGAGGCTGGAGAAATTCTTATACAAACAGATCTTGCATCTACTCTTAAACAAATTAGCAAATACGGCCCTGATGCTTTTTATCGTGGAGATATAGCCAAGCTTATTGTAAAGGAGATGGAAACAAATGGTGGCTTGATCACTCTTGAAGATTTGGATAATTACAACATAGTTGAAAGGCAACCACTCAATGGAACTTATAGGGATTTTAAAATTGTTTCTATGCCCCCTAGCAGCTCAGGAGGAACACACTTAGTCCAAATGCTAAATATGCTTGAAGAGTTTCCCATCAAAGAAATGGGCTTTGGAAGCTCAGAAGGTATTCACATTCTCGCTGAGATAATGAAAAGAGCATATGCTGATAGAAGTAAGTATTTAGGTGATAGTGATTTTTACGAAGTGCCTTCAAGCCTTACAAGTAAGGAATATGCAAAATCTTTAAATCTAGATATTTCGAAAGACAAAATAACACCCTCAAGTGAAATTTCTCCAGGCGATCCTTATCCCTATGAAAGCCCTGACACAACTCATTTTTCTGTTATGGACGCTTATGGAAATGCTGTTTCTAATACATACACCATTAATTTCTCTTACGGCTCAGGAAAGATGATTCCAGGCACGGGCATGCTGATTAATAATGAGATGGATGATTTCTCATCCAAGCCAGGGACGCCTAATGGATATGGATTACTCGGATCCGAGGCTAATGCAATAGAAGGGAATAAAAGACCTCTTTCGTCTATGACTCCAACAATTATTTTTAAAAATGATGAACCTTATGTAATTTTAGGGAGCCCGGGTGGTAGTAGGATTATTACAACAGTGCTTCAAGTTGCTTTGAATGTGATGGATCATGATATGAATATAGCTCAAGCAGTTCATAGCCCACGAATTCACCATCAATGGTTGCCTGAAGTATTGATGATAGAAAAAGGATTTGGTGCTGATACTGAAACGCTTTTAAAGAAAAAAGGTTATAAATTATATCCCTCATCAACAATGGGCAGTGTTCAAGCCATTATGAAAGAGGGTAATTATTTCTATGGTGTGGCTGATCCTAGAAGACCTGGTTCTGGAGTCGCAACTCCTTAAAATAACTTCATGATAAAGAGTTATTTTCCTTATCTTCTTTTATTATTTATTTCTTTCGAAGGCCTATCGCAAACAAGAACTCAAACAACTCTAGATTATCAAAATAGAATCCATCCTGAGATATCTAATAGCTTCATGGTTGTGTCACAAAATAGTCATGCTACTGAGGCAGGTTACGAAATACTTAAGAAAGGAGGAAATGCAGTAGATGCTTCAGTTGCTGTAGGCTTTGCTTTGGCGGTTACTCTTCCTAGAGCAGGAAACCTAGGAGGTGGAGGATTCGTCTTAATATACGACAAAGAGGAAAACGAAGTATCTTCCATAGATTATCGTTCTGCAGCTCCAAAATCAGCAACAAGCGATTTATTTGTCAAGGAAGATAGTATTGTAAGATTTGGTCACCTGGTAAATGCAGTACCTGGATCTGTAGCTGGCCTACTTAAAGCTCATCAGGATCATGGGACTTTGCCACTCTCTGACTTGCTGTTGCCTTCCATAAGATTGGCAAGAGATGGCTTTGAAGTTTCTCACGATTTAAATTACGTATTAGAGTGGGGAAAAGAGTCTTTGCTCACTAATGCGGCTTCCAATAACAAATTCTATAGCGCGAATGAAGAGCCTCTAGAGATCAAGAGTATTTTTAAGCAGCCTAATTTAGCTAAAACTTTGTTTATGATCAGTAAGAAGGGTGCTGATGTATTTTATAAAGGTGAAATAGCTAAATGGATTTCTGAAGAATCCTTATCCAATGGAGGATTAATAACTTTAGAGGATATGGCATCTTACGAAGCTAAATACAGGGATCCTATAAAGACCGTCTATAGAGGTCATACAGTAGTTTCTATGGCTCCTGCAGCCAGTGGTGGCTTAGTTTTACTTCAAACTTTAAATATTTTAGAAAATTTCAATTTAAGAGATTCAGGACATAATTCAGCTAAAACAATTCATATTCTTTCTGAAGCAATGCAAAGAGCTTATGCTGATAGAGCAGAGTATCACGGTGATCCTGATTTTTATGATGTGCCAATTAAGCAGATACTAAGTAAACAATATTCTAAAGATTTATCTAACCAAATTAGTGGAATGAGAACTCCTGATGGGCAAATTTATGAGGGTGATTTAAAGCAATATGATGAGAGTCCAGATACCACTCACTTCTCGGTTATAGATTCCAAAGGGAATGCTGTTTCAAATACCTACACCTTAGGTTCTTCTTTTGGTTCTGGGGTAACCATTAAAAAAGGCGGATTTTTAATGAATAATCAAATGAGAAACTTCTCTCATTTTTACGGAAGAGATGATATGCAATTCGGTACAAGTGAGGCGAATAAGCTTGAGCCAGGCAAGAGAATGATCAGCACTCAAGCACCTACGCTTGTTTTCAATCCTAATGGCGATCTTTTTATGATTTTAGGCTCTCCAGGCGGTGGTCGTATTCCTAATATAATTACTCAAGTTATCAGCAATGTAATTGACCATGAGATGAGTTTTACTGAAGCGGTGATAGCTCCTAGGATAAATCAAAGATTGGAGGGTAATCTTCAATTAGAGACCGGTTTTAGTCCCGATACTATAAGTTTGCTTATCGACAGAGGGCACGAAGTTGAAAGCTCTAATACCATGGGCAGTGTGCAAGCTATCTTTTTAGACCAAGGAAAAATATTTGGAGTGGCTGATACCAGAAGACCAGGTGCACTTGCAAAAGGTAATTAAAGAAGAAAGTAGGGCACAGAAACAACCGCAATAAAAGACACGATAATTATTCCTAAAATATTTATCAGAAACCCTGCTTTAGCCATTTGGGGAACTCTTATTAAACCTGATCCAAACACAATTGCGTTAGGAGGCGTGGCGACAGGTAACATAAAGGCACAACTTGCAGCTAAACCAACAGCCGCAGTCAATAAAATAGGATTAAAATTAGATTGAATTGCTACAGCCGCCACCACCGGAAGAAAAGTAGCTGTCGTAGCCAAGTTGGAAGTAAGTTCTGTTAAAAATAAAATCATTGTTACCACCAGTACAACAAGCAACACTAAATTGATACTCTCCGGGAGCAGGTTCCCCATCCATATGGCTAGACCGGTCGTCTGAACTGCGTTTGCTAGACTAAGTCCTCCACCAAATAGTACCAATAAACCCCATGGAACATTCTCTTGGGCGTCCTTCCATTCTAAGAGTGGACCTTTTTTTATTTGATCACCGCTCGGAATGAGAAATAGAGCTAATGAGGCAATCATAGCTATGCCAGCATCAGACAGTCCGTTTAAAAACCATATATCATCTAGTAAAGTTCTGAACATCCATGCAGCAGCAGTTAAGATGAAAACAAGAAGAACTTTATATTCAGCTCCCTTAAGAATTCCCAATTCCTCTTTCATTTCAGCTAATAAAGTAATAGTTTCTCTTGAAGTTTCAAAATTAACTTTAAAAATAACTTTCGTCAGAATGAGCCAGCTGCAGGGCAACATTACTGCACTCAGCGGTACACCAACTTTCATCCAGTCAGTGAAACTGATGTCTAAGTCATAATTATCAGCCATAAAAGCAGCAAGCATTCCGTTCGGTCCTGTTCCTATTAGAGTTGACATACCTCCTATCGTCGCTCCGTAGGCAATGCCTAGAAGTAAAGCAAGCTGAAATGATTCAACTTCTCTCTCACTCAGTCCCTTTACAGTCTCTTTCACGACAGTTATTACGGCAAGACCAATAGGAAGCAACATAATAGTAGTTGCAGTGTTCATCACCCACATACTTATGATTGCTGCAGTTGTCATAAAACCAAGTATTAAGGATGCACCATTCGACCCCGCATTATTTAATACAAATAAAGCTATTCGTTTATGAAGATCCCATTTTTGAATAGCAGTTGCTATTAAGAAGCCTCCAAGAAATAAATAAACAATTTTATTAGCATATGGGTTTGCTGCTGACTGTATGTCTACAATACCCAGAAGAGGGAAGAAAGCTAATGGCACCAATGCGGTTACTGCAACTGGAACCGCTTCAGTCGCCCACCAAGTTCCCATAAGAAGAAACAAAGCTGCTGTTTTTTGTGCTTCGTAGGATAAGCCATCAGGACTTGGCAAAATAAGCACAATAAGTGCTATTAAGATTCCTAGAAAAAAACCTTTATTTGTGAATATGAAATTCATATCTTTATTGTAAATAAAAAAGGGAGTAGTAACTCCCTTTTTTATTTATATTGGAATTACATCCTTAATCTAAAGTCTAAGTAATAATTCCTACCATAATCTTGATGAGCATCAGCGAAAAAACCATAAAACCTATCTGCAAGAGGTGCTCTTTCGTCATCTATATTTTTAACAGCTAACTTAATTCTCGCATCACTATCACCAATAGTGAAGTTATAGTAAACCGATGCATTAACCGTTCTCATTGACGGAATTATGAACCTTGTTCCATCAGATCTTGTTTCGCTATTCTGATAAAACTCACCTTTTTTTAGACTGGTCAATTGAGCCCCCCAATCGCCGTACCTATAATTAAGTTTCATACTTGTCTTTTCAGTATAGTTTCCGTCTAAGCCAGCCAGATCACCAAATCCAGCCAAAGTAACATCAAAAGGTATACGACCACTTTCTTGAGCAGCAACCAGTTTGGCATATTCAGCTGTCGGCTCTTGAGTAAACTCGTCAGTTTCAGAATAGTTTATAGAAAGCTTAAAGCTACCTAAATCAGTCTCTATATCGTAATAAAGCCCTATATCATCACCAGATATTGTCCTTGTAGCAGCATTTGCGTAAGGATCAGTCACCAAAAAAGCCTCTCCTACAGGACAAATTCCAGCTGAAGTGAATACTGCTACATCAGCTGCAGAGTAACCAGGCTCTGGATCTCTTAGGACATTTGGATTACTGTAACTAGAACAGTTAGCTGTTCCATAATCAAGTAAATTTACTAAATCTTCAACTAACCTATTTTGACGTCCTAACAGTACAATAGTATTTTCTTTTTCTATTTCCCAAGAATCATAAGTGATAGTGAGACCCTCCATAATTTCTGGAGTCCAAACAAAACCAATTGACGTATTCTCTGATTCCTCTGGTTTTAACTCGGGATTTCCTAATCTATAACTTCCAATTTGATAACGATCATCAAGAGGATTTCCACCTAAAAATTCCCCAACGGCATCATCAACATTATTACTCCTTGTTACATATAACTGATTTTGTTGTATGAGATTAGGAACTCTAAAAGAAGTTGAAAACGATCCTCTCAGGGAAAAGTTTTGATTAACGTCCCATCCTAAAGCTAGTTTTCCAACTGTAGATGATTCAGTATCGTCTGGATCCTCATGTCTCACAGCTATTTGAGATTCCACATTATCCATTAAAGGCAGAATCAGCTCGGCAAATACAGAGGTTGTTTCTCTTTCTCCTGTAGTATCAGAGGTAGGACTAGATCCAAGCACGTCTCCTACAAAAGGGAAAGTTAAACCGGTTATGGTTGAAGTAAACCTAATTGTTCCGTCTAAGCGAGGATCACGATCATCGGTGTATTCTTCCTCTCTATACTCAAACCCTATCAATAGTGCTGCTGGGCCTGCCGGCATACTGAATATTTCCGGATTAGATGCCTTGAAGTCAAACGAGCTAAGCTCACTTGTATCATTTCTGTAAACATCAATTATGGCTGGAGCTAAGGCTGTTTTAACATCTGAAGAAAAGATATTGATTGCGTTTGAAGTTGAGTCGGCAAGTCCCGCTTCTAAAAGACTATTGGATAATCTATTTTGGGTGAAGTCTTCAGACTCTGCCTTAGACTTTAATAAGGCTGTCTCCCAGTCCCATCCTGATTCAGTTGTACCACGAAGGCCAACAAGATATCTTGAAGTTTCTTTATCAACATTAATAATTCTTGGGCCTATATCTGGTCTCCAATTATCAATTCTAATATTTTTATTTGAACTACTATTGTCAGCATTTATTCCTAGTAAATCAGTATAGTAGTAATTCGGTCCTATATTTAAAAGTGCTGTTGAGAAGTCTCCAGCAGGCTCTTTTAATCTTCTGTAGTCAGAATTGTACTGTCCCAATTCAGCAAAAAGCTCTTGTCCACCATCTAATTCATGGTTTATAAAAATAAATATGTTATCTCTCTCGAGTTCACCTCTATAGTCTCTGAATTGTCCTGGATTTATATAATATTCTCCATTAGCTAGAGAGGTTGTATCTACACCTAAACATGTCCCGTAACCAGTATCTAAAGAATCGCTTCTTGAACACCTAGGGTCTGAAGAAGGCATTATCTGTATTTCACCAGATGAATCAGAGTAATCTGTTCTGCCTCTTAGATCTATTTGGGCCCATTTACCTGAATATCTATTGTTGAAAGACCTGTCATTTGCCCATAAAGAATCAGCTGGAATCCATTTTCTGTGATCTGAATCACCCCATCTTGGGTCTTCTGCGGCAGCAATGGCATCTCTGTCGTAGTAATCAAACATAATGGATATATTAGTTCTACCCTCGTTAAGGTCAGCACCATATTTTATTTGTATCCTGTCGTCATTTGCTGCAAAGTGATCGTAACCATTTCCCCTATAGGAAACTTCAAATCCAGTAAAGTCTGTATCTAGAACATTATTTACGACACCAGCAACAGCATCTGCACCATAAATTGCTGATGCACCGTCTTTCAGTAATTCCACTCTGTCTAATCCATTTGCTGGAATCAAATTGGAGTTTACCGACATAGTAGGCACAAAATCACCGCCTAGAAGTTCTGTTTGATATCCAGCATTATTTACTAAACGCCTTCCATTAAGCAAAACTAAAGTGTTTCCAACACCCATATTTCTCAGATTGTATGCACCTACATCTCCTCTAGCAGAATTCACTCCTCCAGAATCAGATTCAGCTTCAGTAAAGTAGTTTAGTCCTTGCTCTGCTATATTTTCCATGAGCTCTGTTCCATCTTCTGGACCTATTGCATCAATATCTTCAGAAGAAAGAATAGTTACAGGCAAAACACCTGTAATCTTGGCACCTTTTATCTGCGAGCCAGTTACTACGACTTCTTCAACTTCTTCTTCAGCTACTAGTAATCCAAAGTTATTTAGTAGCCCTAATAACGCGATTAGAGTAATTTTTTTCATATTTTTCCCCAAAATAGACTGAACGCATCCGTAATTTAATAAAACTACACTCAAAAGTCACTAAAAGTTGTATAGAATTAAATTTATAAGTTATGGAAAAGAAATACATATTATCCATGGATGGAGGAGGTGTAAGAACTTTAGCTTCTATAACCTTTTTAAAAAGGCTTGAGATTGCATTACAAACTAGAATTGCAGATAAGTTTGATTACTTCATCGGGACATCTGCTGGTGCTGTTTCATGTTTAGCGTTAGCTGTTAATGCAGCAAAAATTATAGACCTAGAAGATATTTGGGCACCGAGAAATATAAACAGAACTATGAGCAACTCTTCCTGGGAAAGTAAATTTGGTTTACTTCAAGGAAGGCCAAAGTACGATAATGTTGGTAAGCTTTTTGTCCTAAAGAAATATTTCGGCAAGAGTGTCATGAAGGATGCAAAAAAACCTGTAGCAGTAACGAGCTATGACATAGAAAAACGAAAACCTGTCCTCATAAGGTCATATTCTGAAGTTGATAGTAATATTAAAATTATCGATGCAGCAAATGCTACCAGTGCTGCTCCAATTTATTTCCCAACAGCAAAGGTAGAAGATAGGTACTTAATAGATGGAGCTATTGTAGCTAATAATCCGGTACTTCATGGTTATGCAGAAGCTGTAAAATTATTTCCTAATACCGAATTGAAAGTTTTAAGTGTAGGCACAGGTCTTAGTAAAAGACCTTTAAAAGGTGAGGCTTCCCAAAATTGGGGAGTTGTTGGATGGATGATGCATGATTTATTTGGTCTAATGGTTGAAAGTAGCCTTGACCATGAGCTAGCAGGAGATTTGATTGGCGAAAATTATTTAAGAGTAAATTCTCCTCTGGGAACGGTTAATAGAAGATTAGATGATAAAAGAGAAGGGAATATTAAAAAAATAGTCGAAATGGGGGAATCTTGGTGGGAAGAGTTTGGAACAAAGGCATTGAACTTGCTTACCTCATGAAAATACATTTTCTCATATTATTGTTTATCGTTTCTCTGGTAAGTTGTGCAGTGAATCCTGTAACAGGTAAGCAAGATTTTGTGATGATTAGTGAGGAACAAGAGATTCAGATGGGTAGAGAATATAATTCCCAAATACTTAAAATGAATCCAGTTTATGAAAATCAAGAGCTTCAGGAATATGTTCAATCAATAGGAGAATCTCTCGCCTTAAAGAGTCATAGACCAAACCTTATTTATAGATTCACTATACTGGACAGTCCTGACATCAATGCTTTTGCATTGCCGGGTGGTTACATATATATCAATCGTGGATTGATGAGTTACTTTTCAAGTGAAGAAGAATTGGCAGCTGTTTTAGGTCATGAAATCGGTCATGTCACGGCAAGGCATAGTGTCAGACAATATTCACAATCTCAATTAATGGGTATTCTTTCAGCAGCTATTGAGATTAACTCTGGTAGAACGGCAGGCAATATAGCGAACTTGGCATCAGGAGCTCTGCTTTCTGGTTATGGAAGAGAGATGGAACTAGAAGCTGACGATTTAGGGGCTCAATATATCTATCAGGATGGATATTCTCCGCAAGGTATGTACGACGTGCTATCGGTTCTCAAAGATCAAGAAACTTACTCTAAGAAAATAGCTGAGCAAAGAGGACAAGAACCAAGAAGTTATCATGGAGTTTTTGCAAGTCATCCATCAAATGATCTTCGCCTTCAAGAGGTTTTAGATAATGTGAGCAATACTTATCAAAAAGGAAATGAAAAAACAAAAGACATCTATCTCGAGAAGATAGAAGGTATGGTATTTGGTGATTCAGAACAATCCGGCATTAGGAGAGGTAATAAGTTTTATCACGGTCCTTTAAATCTTTTCATGTCCTCTCCTGAATCTTGGGAAATTATCAATACACCCAATCAACTAATTTTCATGTCTCCTTTTGGCGAAGCAGTTTTGCAGATGACTCTTGAAGATCTAAATTTTAAAGAATCACCAGAAAGTTATTTGAGACGTTTCGTCTCAAATACATATGACGATACGAGTTTAAATGTTAATGGATTTGAAGGATTCACTGTCAAGACTTATAGGAACGGAAAAGAAACAAGGATGGCAGTTATTTTTAAAGATGATCAAGTTTACCAATTATTAGGTTACGCAAAAAATGATTATTCTAATATCTCACAATATGATTCCGAATTTCTAAATATCATTAACTCTTTTAGGAATCTAAAAGAAGAAGAACGAGTTCTATCTAAGCCGCTAAGACTGAAAATTTATAAAGTTAAGGAAGGAGATAGTTATAAATCTCTTGCTTCAAAAAGCAGTATAAATATTAATGCGGAAGATCAGTTGCGACTCATCAATGGCGATTATCCTGACAAAACTCTTAAAGCTGGAAGATTAATTAAGATAGTTCAATGAATTAAAGAGGATTTATCAGGTGACCGCCATCTACAGGGATTATTGAACCTGTCATAAAAGATGAAGCCTCACTTGATAAAAGTAACAGCACCCCATCAAGATCTGATTCTAGGCCCAATCTATTCATAGGTATATTTTTGATATAGTTTTGTCCATCAGTCGTTGCAAAAAAATCATCATTTATTTCAGTTAAAATATAACCTGGAGCAATTGCATTTACCCTAATATTCGATCTCGCTAACTCTAGAGCCATACTTTTCGTTAACTGAACTAAACCTGCCTTAGCGGTTGCATAACTCGCAAGATTGATTCCTACTCTTAGACCAAGAATTGAAGCAATATTAATAATACTGCCCCCTTTATTATCCTTAATTAAAAGATCTGTGAAGTTCTTTGCAACTCTATATGCGCCACTCAAATTTGTTTCAAGAACATAGTTCCAACTTTCCTCATCTAAATCTTTAAACCTCTTCGGATCAGATGTCCCAGCATTGTTAACTAATATATCTGCAGAGCCAATTGAAGACTCTACTTTTGAAAAGAAATTTAAGACACTTTCTTCAGAAGTTACATCTAATGGCAGGACAAGCACTTCACCATCAATTTCATCCTTGAGTTTTTCTAGGTTTTGCATTCTTCTTGCGCAGATAACCAAATTAGCGCCAGCAGCAGATAGTGTTTTTGCAAAGTGTTTACCAAGACCTGAGGATGCGCCAGTAACAATTGCAGTTTTACCATCTAAATTAAATATATCTTTCATAATTATTTTATATTTTTTAGTAATTTCTCCACTTCTTTTATTAAGATATCTTGATGAGGTTGAAGTTCTTGCTGACCTAGGTTTCCGATGATTTTTTGAAATGGGTCTACAATGCCCATATTTTCTTTAGCTAGAGTCTCGATTACAGAGTGTGCAAAGAAGGGCACAGTGGCTGGACTGTAACCACCTTCATGGGTCATTAGAATTTTTCCATTACAAACTTCGTCAGCTATTTTCATTAGCTTCTCTGTCAGAGATTTAAATCCTTCACCAGTCATCATTTGTCTACCAATAGGATCACCTGCACCTCCATCAAAACCTGAAGGCACAATGATTAATTCAGGTTTGTATTTTTCAATCGCCGGAATTACTACTCGATCGAATGCAGCTTCATAAGCTCCAACACCAGAACCGGGAGGTAGAGGAATATTGATATTGTAACCAGCTCCTTTTTCTTCCCCATTCTCTGAGACAAGACCAGAGTTGGTCGGGAAATTTCTATCTTGATGTATAGAAATTGTTAAAGCATTAGAGTCATTATAAAAAGCTGCTTGTGTTCCGTTTCCGTGATGCACATCCCAGTCAATAAAAGCTATTTTGTGAAGATCTTTATTTTTGAGAGCATGCTTGCCGGCAATAGCGGCATTTCCAAAAATACAAAATCCCATAGCTTTATTGGGCATAGCATGGTGACCGGGAGGTCTAACCAAAGCATATGCATTATTAACCTTTTCTTCTATAACGTGATCAATGGCTTCAATGACTCCTCCGGCAGAAAGAAGTGCAATATCAAAACTGCCAATTCCAGTCGGTGTTGTGATGCCCGCATCAATAGTTATCGAGTTATTCAGTGATTTAATATGTTCAAAATGATCTTCAGTGTGAAAAAGTAAAATTTCATCTTTAGTTGCCTTTCTAGGAGTTATTTGAAAAAGTTTTTCATAAAGCCCTGAAACTTCCATTAAGTTTTTGATTCTCCTTTTTGCATCAGGATTCTCTGAATGTTGAAAAGGTTCAACTGGAAAGCCATAGGGCACATAATCAGCATGATTTCCTGTGTCATGCCAAAGATAAAGCTCGTGAAATACTATGCCTGTTTTCATTTTTATATTATTTCAAAGTACCTATCTAACTCCCATAAAGAAATTTCATCAGAGTCAAAAAAGTTTTTATTTTTCTGGAATTCATTAAATTCCCAAATCCTAGTGTTTGCAAAATGCTTGACAAAAGTCTCCCCGAAAAGATTTTTGGCTGATTCTGAATTCTTGAAAAGATTTGCTGCTTCACCTAAATTAGAAGGTACTTGATATTTTCGCTCTAGCCTTAAATCATATGCGCCACCTAAAGTCTCTTTGGTGGGGTCGATTTTTTCTTGAATCCCAAGAAATCCTGCTCCTAATGTTGCAGCAAGCGCAAGGTATGGATTGGAATCTGCACCCGGCAGTCTATTTTCTATCCTTTGGCTAGTTGAATCACCTTTTATGACTCTAAATGCTGTTGTTCTATTTTCAATTCCCCAAGTCATATTGATCGGAGCCCATGCGCCAGGACATAGTCTTTTATAGGAATTTACAGTCGGGGCAATCATTAAAGAAAACTCTCTCATATATTTTTGTAAACCTCCTATAAAATATTTTAGATGTTCTGGTAGATCCTTTTGGCTAGATGCGAATAGCGATTTTCCTTCTAGATCTTGAAGAGAGGTGTGAATATGACCAGATTGTCCAGGATACCTATCTGACCATTTCGCCATAAAATTTGCCATAAGGTCATTTTTCTGGAACAGAACTTTAGAAAAAGTCTTAAATAAAGTTGCTTTATCGGAGGCATTTAGCGAATCATCTACAGTAATAGCTGCCTCTATTACTCCTGGTCCTGTTTCAGTATGGAGACCCTCGAGATGCATGTCCATGTCTAAACATAAATTCAATAAGTCATTGTAAAGTTGAGACTCAACAGAGCTCCTTAGTATTGAATATCCAAACATTCCAGGAGTGAAATTAGCAAGGTTAGAATAATTTTTACTCCTTATAGAATGAGGTGTTTCATTGAAAAGAAAAAATTCATATTCAAAAGCAGACCTTGATCTTATCCCTACATCTTCCATTTTTTTAATAAGTTTATACAGTAAACCTCTGGGGCATACTTCGTCTTCGGATAATTCTGCTAGAAAGAATGGAATATTCTCTTCAAATGGATTGATCCTTCCGGATTCAGGAATAATATTTACTTTGGCATCGGGAAATCCTGAGTGCCATCCTGTGTAAAGATCATCCACTGATTCATTCTTTAGTTTATATAATTCATCACTGCTATCCCAACCAAATATTACATCGCAAAATCCAAAACCTTTTTTAGAAGATTTGATGAATTTATCTACATGCATATATTTTCCTCTCAGAATGCCATCTATATCTGTTAGTCCAACTTTGACATAATCTGTTTTAGAAGAATCTAAAAATTTTTTTACATCCTCTGCTGATTTTAATTTTCTAATCTTCATGTTTCCTTCCTGATGGTTTTAGCTTAAAAAAATACAAACTGTTAGAATTTCTATTTGATTGTAACTTCATAAATATAATTGTTGAAAATTAATGAATAGAAAAACTATTTCTGTCCTAGGAGGGGGAAGTTGGGGCACAGTCTTAGCTCACCTTGCTTCATTGAATGGAAATAAAGTAACTCTGTGGATGCGAGATGAAGAAATTGCAAAAGAAATTAATCAAACTCACATTAATCAACGATATCTGCCGAGCTTAAATCTAGAATCAAATCTCATAGCAACCCCTCATATTGAGGAAGTATCTGATTCAGACACAATAATTTTTTGTATACCAAGCGACGCTTTTAGGGAGGTATCGTCTCTAGCAGCAAACTTTATTCAAGAAAGTTCTTATCTGATTACCGCCACTAAAGGTGTCGAAAAAGATGGATTTAGTTTGATGAGCAATATTCTTGAGGAATATTATCCTAAGAATCCTATAGGTATCTTAAGTGGACCTAATCTAGCGGAAGAAATAGCCAATCATCACTTATCTGGAACGGTTATAGCTAGCAAAGATAAAGATCTGAGAAGAGAGACTATTGAAGATTTATCAACAGATTATTTTAAAGTTTATGAGAATGATGATCCTTATGGTGTAGAAATGGGTGGTGCATTAAAGAACATATATGCAATTGCATGCGGTATAGCCGCTGGATTAAATTCAGGAGAAAATACTATTGGCATGATTATGACAAGAGGGTTAGGCGAAATGGGACGTTTGGCGGCTGATTTAGGCGCTAATCCTCAAACTTTTCTAGGTTTGGCTGGGGTAGGAGATCTTATTACAACTTGTGCATCACCTTTGAGTAGAAATCATCAATTTGGAAAATTTATTGGTGAAGGTCTATCAGTTGATGAAGCTAAATTAAAAATTGGCCAAACCATTGAAGGATTAAAAACCTTGAGGGTTGTGAAGAACATATCAGATAAAAATCAAGTTGAGATGCCAATTGTGGATTCTCTTTACAAAATAATCTATAAAGGTGATAGTCTTGATGGAACAATTCAAAATGTCTTGGGTCAAGACATGATAAAAGATGTTGAATTTGTAAAATAAATATATGTCAGAAAAAGAACAAGATAAAGTCATTGATGTAGGTAATGAGGAAATCATCGACAGCGAAGAGTGGAAAGATAACTTCCTAAAACAGGGAAAATGGATAAGGCTTTTTTGGATGTTAGCCTTTTCGTTTGCATATTATCTGTCTATGACCTTCCTATGGTTAATTGTATTCATTCAGTTTCTTTTCGTTTTAATTACGGATAAAAGAAGTGAAAATATTTCTAAAGTTTCTCTAGGTTTTAGAGATTATATGGTTCAAATTATCGATTACTTAACTTATCAAAGTGGTGAAAAGCCTTTCCCATTTAGCGATTTTCCTAAATCTCAAGATACTAGCGAAGATTAATATAACTTTTTAAATAAAAGGATGTCTCAGGATGGAAAACTTTAAGAATAAAATAGCAGTTGTCACAGGTGGCGGTACCGGTATGGGTAGAGAGCTAGTTAGACAGTTAGCTGCAGAAGGCTGTCATGTCGCTATGTGTGATGTAATACAGGAGAATATGGACGAAACATTTGAAATTGTTTCTAAGGAGTGCCCAAATATTAAAGTTACTAAGCATATTTGTGACGTCAGCGATGAGGAGCAGGTCCTCAAATTTAGAGATGAAGTGATAGATCAACATGAAACTTCAGTAATAAATCTTCTTTTTAATAATGCCGGTATTGGAGGCGGGGGAAGCTTCGTTGAAGGTTCAAGAGAAGAATGGGAGAGATGCTTCGCAGTTTGTTGGTATGGTGTTTATTATTGCAGTAGAGCTTTTATGGACTACATTGTGGCTAGCGACGAAGGACATATCATTAACACAAGCAGTGTTAATGGTTTCTGGGCTACTTTAAATGGAGTACCTCATACCTCCTATTCTGCCGCTAAATTCGCTGTAAAAGGTTTCAGCGAGGCATTAATTGATGATTTTAAAGTAAATGCTCCACATGTTGGGGTTTCAGTTGTCATGCCAGGGCATATCGGGACTTCTATAGCTGAAAATACAGGGAAGATTTTAGGTGGGGAAAGATCAGATGAAGACTACGAAAAGACAAAACAAGATATGATAAAAATGGGACTTCCAGTTCACAACTTTTCGATTGAACAAATTAAAGATCAAATTAGAGAAAATGCTGAGTCTTTTAAAAATAATGCTCCTACGTCCTCAGCTGAAGCTGCAGAAATAATTCTTTCTGCTGTAAAACGAAAGGAATGGAGAGTACTTGTTGGAGAAGATGCAAAGGCAATTGATGGCTGGGTCCGAAAATCGCCAGAGGATGCATATAATATAAATTTTAATGGGGAAAGAAGGGGAGAATAGATGCAAACATTCAATGATAAAGTCGCCGTAATTACAGGAGCGGGATCAGGGATGGGAAGATATCTGGCAATATTGCTTGCACAAGATGGTGCTGATGTCTGCGTAACGGATGTGAACGAAGAGACATTGAATGAAACAGTCGAAATGTTAAGAAAGTATAATATTTCTGTCTCTTCGCATGTTTTGGATGTATCCAATAAGGAATCTATAGAAGCCTTACCTCAGAAAGTGATCGATCAACATGGCAAGGTTGACTTGGTATTCAACAATGCTGGTGTTACAACCGGTTCTCACTTCAAGGATATGGATGAGAAGAACTGGGATTGGGTTATGGGGATTAATTTTGATGGTGTCATCAACAGCACCAGAGCATTTATACCTCATATGATTGAAAGTCCTGAAGCGGCTATCGTTAACACATCATCTATATTTGGTATGGTTGCTGTCCCTGGACAAACCGTATATCACGCTACAAAGTTTGCTGTAAGAGGATTTACCGAAAGCTTAGCTCTTGAGATGAAAGCAACAAATCCAAATCTGCAAATTCATTGTGTCCATCCTGGTCATATTGGGACAAATATTGCGGCGACTGCAAGAATGAGTGATGAAGACTTCAACAGAGATGATGGAGCTAGAAGCTCTATTTTCACAAGAAATGCTCCAAAATCTCAACAAGAAATGGGAGATCTTTTTAGGGAAGGAGGTATGCACCCAAGTAAAGCCGCACAAATTATACTTAATGGTGTAAGAAAGAAGAAAAGTAGAATCTTTATTGGTTTAGATGCTAAATTATTAGATCTTTCACAAAGATTATTTCCTAAACACTATCATAAGACTTGGGCTTTTTTCATGCCATTTCTGATGATTTTCAGAGACAAGAAGGCATTAAAGTCAGTCGATTAATTTTTTAAAAGTAGAGTAGTTAGGATTATCAATAGAAATTTTATTCTTTGATAATTTGACAAGTAAGTTCTTTAAATCTTCGTTTTGTAGATCTAACTTTTCTTCCTTTATCAATAACGCAAGATCTTTAATATTTGCAGTATCTTTTTCGATTAGTTCTCTTAAATCCTTTATTACTTCATTAGATAGTTTTTCTCCGAGAGTTATTTCTCTGCTAACTATGTTTAATACATTTTCGACAATCCTCAATTTAAATGCTAAGTGAGGAGGAACCTCATCTTTGATTTTTTCATTTAAAAAATGATTCACCGCATCCAACAACTCAACACTATCAGGTTTATCAAAGATCATCATCTACCTCCTAAAAAAAGTAAGTCCACTATATCAATTTCCGTTTCAGATACTCTTCTACCAATTGCTGCCTTTTCTACAGAATTGATTGCCCCATTTAAATGGGCTGATGCTTGTATGAGGCAAATAACTCCCCACCTGAAAGTTCCAAAAACTTGCCATGCCCTAACTGTTTCCTGATCAACCTGATATTCACTAATGGAGTTGTATCCGTCCAGAAGGTCTTTTAAATCACCAAAACCACCTACAACTTTATCCGTATTGCCAAACCTCCAAGAATTCCCGCAAATCCATCCAAGATCTTGTAAAGGGTTCCCTACATGAGCAAGTTCCCAATCTATAATTGATTGCAATCCATCTTGACTAACAATTATATTTCCAAGCCTAAAATCACCATGCACAAGAGCATCATCAATTTCACCAAAGTTCTGTTTCTTTAGCCAAAGATAGGTGTACTCAAACACAGGAGAAGCCTGATTAAATACAGTATAGGTTTCATATAAATCATTCAGTTGCTCGTTGACAGTCTTTTTTGGAAGAAAACTTAATTCTGCTGTATCTGTTTGATGAATTTTTGCTATGGATTCACCACATTCAAAAGCTAGATTTTGAATTGCATTTTTATATTCCGAATCTCTTAAGATTTTTCTTGCAATAGTTTCACCTTCAACAAATTTCATAATGTATGAATCTCCAAGAGGTTCGCTAAGAGATGATACAGAAATGATTTCGGGTACTAATGCACCTAATTTTCTAACCGTTTTTTGTATTTGGGCTTCATCTGAAGTTTTGATTGCAAGAGGTCCTTCAATTCCTGAACCTCTCCTAAGAATATATTTTTCAGATTTATCTTTGAGTTTTACTTCAAATTTCCAAATTTCTTTTGATGCTCCACCAGTTAAAGGCTCAAGATTTATGATCTCACCATTAATGGACTCACTTTCCAGTTTCTTTGATAAAAGACTTCCTAACTCTTGGTTCATTTAGCTATCTAAGCTTGCGTCTCTTTCACCAAAATCCCAACCTACGCCATTATTTTGATAATTTTTTAAGATTCTTCTGGCAACAGATCGAACATGAACCTCATCTGGGCCATCATAAATTCTTGCTTCTCTTGCGTGTCTGTACATTAAGCTCAAAGGGGTATCATCAGTAAGACCTTTAGCCCCATGTACCTGAATGGCTCTATCAATTACATTGTGAACCATTTCAGCACCTACAACTTTTATCATTCCTATCTCTATCCTTGCATCATCTCCTTGATCAATCCTTTTAGCAGCATCGAGTGTAAGGTGTCTGCTGGCTTGAATTTCACAAGCACTATCAAAGACAAATTTTTGCATTAACTGTTTGTCAGCTAAGGGAGTCCCAAAAGTCTCTCTTGAATGTAATCTTTCACACATTAAATCAAACGCTCTTTGAGCTTGGCCAAGCCACCTCATGCAGTGAAAGATTCTACCAGGGCCTAACCTTCTTTGAGCTATTAAAAAACCTTGTCCTCTAGGACCAAGAAGATTTTCTTTGGGCACTCTGACATTGTCATAATTAACTTCATAATGACCACCATTTATGCCCAGAACTGGCGTTTCTCTCACTATCTTGTAGCCGGGATTATCAGTTGGAACAATAATCATACTAAAAGCTCCATGACTAGGAACATCCAACTCGGTACGACACATAACAGTTGTGTAAGAAGCTCTGGCAGCTCCTGTTGTAAACCATTTAGTTCCATTTATAACCCATTCATCACCTTCAAGAATAGCAGTAGTTTGTAATTGAGTTGGATCAGAACTAGAAATATCTGGTTCGGTCATTGCAAAGCTTGGAAAAACTTCACCTTGGACCAAAGGCTCAAGATATTCATCTCTCCATTTTTTAGGAGCAAATTCTCTGAGCATTATTGAGTCTTGAAGTGAATGCGTTCCTAAAGCAACCATCGCGCTAGAAGATCTTCCAACAACTTCATTTATGTAGACATATTCCATGAAAGGCATACCTTGACCTCCAATGTCTTTAGGATGCCCAAGTGCCCATAAAGAATTATCTTTTGCTTTTTGCATCAGTTCAGAAAGTTTCTCTTTAGATTCCTCGTTTCCTTTATGAAGAACGGGTTCGGCAGGGTAAACTTCTTCCTCAACAAACCGTTTTACTTCTGATCTTACCTCTTTCCAGTTTCTTTCCATTTCTTTCCCCATTTTATTTTTTTAGATTTATTGATTGCTTAAATCCCTTAAGACTTACTTTACTTTTTTCCATAACTACGTCATCCTCTCCCTGAAGAACATTTTCATTGAATTTGTAGATAATATTGTAATTTCCTCTCAAACATTGTTTGTTATGTTTTGATGCCTTTGCGCTTACGCCTTCATTTAAAGACAGGTATTTCTTAATCTTAGAAGATGAGTATTTTTTTGATAATAAGGTCATTGCTTCTGCAGGTGATAAGATCAAAGCTGAGGCATTATTACCACCAAAACCTTTTGCATTTAAAAAAGCTGCACTGAAATAATCTTTATCCTCTTTCTTATTATCAAGAAGA
This sequence comes from uncultured SAR86 cluster bacterium, assembly GCA_902537425.1. Classification (GTDB taxonomy): domain Bacteria; phylum Pseudomonadota; class Gammaproteobacteria; order Magnimaribacterales; family Magnimaribacteraceae; genus Magnimaribacter. Next base: position 73,700 of record CACBBD010000005.1, read on the forward strand.
ATATCTAAGTTCTTCTGATGAACATCCTCAGCGATAAAATCTGTTGAATGAATACCTGGAACTATACCTTTATCCCATGTTCCTAGAGTAGCTGTAAGTTGATCACCAGATGCAGGCGCCATACTATGACCTAAATAAGATTTTATACCTGAAACTGGAAGGGATCTTATTCCATAGGTTTGTGCTACTTCATTAAGAATATGAGACTCAGTGGTTCTGTTTGCTGGCGTTCCTGTTCCGTGAGCATGCACAAAGGTTCTATTTCTCAGTTTTTTTAACCCAATAATTTTTTCTGCCTCTGAAGCACACTTGGCCATAGTTATATAATTACCAACACCTGGTCCACTTATTGAACTTTTGAATCCATCTGAATGAGATGAAACAGCAGATACACATCCATAAACTTGAGCTCCTAACTCTATAGCTAAAGCATCATCCATTAATATAACGAACTGAGCTGACTCACCAAGCACCATCCCTACATTTTGTCCAAAAGGTCTACATGCCTTATTTTGGATTGGACCTTCTGTTAAGTTTTCATTATGCTGCGCTTGCATTTCCATCATTCTTTTATCATCTGATAGTGCGCTCATTGCATAAAACCCATCAACAATCTCAGGAGTAATAGGAGCTTCTGCACCGCCTACAACCACAAATCTAGCAGATCCAGACTCAATGGCTTCTTTCGCCATTTGCAGGTTATACAAAAAAGTTGCACAAGCACCAACAACATGACCGGTACGTCCCACGCTTCCTAGAATATAGGCATTTATGAAGTCGGCAGACATTTCTACTAAACCTAAAGCTAAATTCTTGGAACTTGCTCTAGATCCTTTCAATCGTGATTGCATTAATCCACCAAACCCGAAACTATCTAATTGGCCTATTGCTGCTCCACTAAAAACTGCTACTTCATCTGGCGCTATTTTTTCTTGGATGACTTTCCAGTCTACTCCTAGCTGTCCGAGAGCATCACCCATACCAAATATGGTCATCTGAAGTGCTCTAGGATGCTGTCTTGCTGGGTATAAGCTCGAAGGATCAAATCCTTTCGGTAATTGCCCAGCTGCACTCGCACCTATTTGATCAAGAATAATTCCATCTTGGTCATATAAATCCCTATCTATTTCTCTTACCATTGAGTCAGACCTAATTTCTGAACTGTTATCAAGTAAGTATTTTTTAAGATCAATAGTATCACCTGAATTAGTTTCCCAAGATCTACCAACAGGCTCGATTTTCCCCTGTAGAACGGCCAAGTCTTGAAGAACCTCAAGTTGTTCTTTACTTGAAAGAGAATCGAAGACCATATTTTTGTATGCAAGGTAAGATGAACTTCTCCCTGCTGAATTTATTCCTCCGAAGCCGGTTATTAATGTAAGAGATTTTGAAGTCATATGATTAAATTATTTTAGTCTTACAGATTTTTATATTGTATGGCAATATTCACATAAGTTTTAAAGTATATAATACGGGAGAAGTTATGCATCCGGGAGTTAATGGGAAAAAGTTTCCAGAAAAGCCAGCTGTAATAATGGCAGGTAGCGGTAAGGTAGTCACACATGGTCAATTAAACGAACTATCTAATCAAGGTGCTCATTTATTTAGATCTCTGGGACTAAAATCAGGTGACTCCATTGCTATCATGATGGAAAATCACCATTTATTTTTTCCAATCGTATTTGCTGCTTGGAGAAGTGGTCTTAGGTACACAACGATAAGTTGGAGACTTCAACCATCTGAAGTGGAGTACATCGTTAAAGATTGTGATGCCAAAGTATTAATCACTTCTAAGTTTTTAGAACAAACAGCAGGCGATCTCAAAGCTGCTCTAGGAGGTGTTCATCTATATATGTTGGACGGCACAACATCTGGGTATCTTTCTTATGAAGATGGTATTCAAGATATGCCAATTGATTCGATTGAAGATGAATGTCAAGGAGGATCTATGCTGTATTCTTCAGGAACTACAGGCAAACCAAAAGGAGTGAAAAGAGAATTGCCATTAACTCCATTACCCTATGAGCCAGATGAAGAAGATCCGGGTTTAGGTCGAGTGCTAATGCTGTATGGAGCAGGAGAGGACAGTGTGTATTTATCTCCAGCACCTCTTTATCATGCAGCTCCGCTCAATTTTAATACTGGTTTTTTAGCTTCAGGCGCAACTTCAATCATTCTCGAAAAATTTGATGAAGAGACCGCTTTAGAGTCAATAGAAAAATATAAGGTCACTCATTCCCAATGGGTGCCGACAATGTTTGTTAGATTTTTAAAGAAAGACCCATCAATTAGATCGCAATATGACTTATCAAGCCATCAAGTTGCTATTCATGCAGCTGCGCCTTGTCCAGTAGCTGTGAAAGAAGAGATGATAGATTGGTGGGGCCCTATAATTCACGAATACTATGCGGGCACTGAATACAACGGAATAACTATGATTAATTCTGCTGAATGGCTAGAACATAAAGGTAGCGTAGGCAGACCTTTATTTGGCTCATTACATATCCTTGATGATGATGGTGAAGAATTGCCAACAGGCGAAGTAGGAGGAGTTTACTTTGGAGGTGAGACAGCAACGACATTTGAATATCATAATGATGAAGAGAAAACTAAAAGCGCAATGACCGATAAAGGTTATAGCTCTCTTGGTGATGTGGGTTATGTCGATCAGGATGGTTTTCTTTATCTTACCGATAGAAAATCTTTCATGATTATCTCTGGAGGAGTGAATATTTATCCAAAAGAAACTGAAGACCTTTTAGTAATGCATCCTAAAGTTGCAGATGTGGCGGTTTTTGGTGTTCCGAATGAAGAAATGGGGGAGGAAGTAAAGGCTGTTGTACAACCAGCAAATTTAAGTGATGCTGGACCTGACTTAGAAGCAGAACTCATCGCTTTTTGTAAAGAGAATATGTCCTCAATTAAAAGTCCTAGAACTATAGATTTCGAAGAGGAACTGCCTAGACATCCAACAGGAAAATTATATAAAAGACTACTTAAAGATAAATACTGGCCCTAGAGATGCTTAGAAATAAATCTATGGTAGTTGGTTCAACCGGCTTGGTTGGTAAATCTGTAGTAAATCATCTAATTGAAAAAGATATTTCGGTGTTAGCTCTTGTAAGAAATGATCAAGTAAGTAATAACTCTTTGTTAAATTACTACAAGATAGATTTTGATGATCTTCAACTTTCAGATGAGGTCTTTTCAGATATTAAAGATATATTTATTTGCTTAGGTACCACTATCAAAAAAGCTGGATCTAAAGACGCTTTTCAGAAGGTTGATATAACTTACTGTTACGAAATTGCTAAGCAAGCGCAAGCTAGTGGAGTTAAAAATTTATCTATTGTTACTTCTCTGGGATCGGATTCTAACGCTGCAAACTTTTATTTAAAAAGTAAAGGAATGATAGAAGATAAGATAACTAAGATAGATTTTGATTCTATATCTATTCATAGACCTGGTTTATTAATAGGCGCTAGAAATGAAATGAGGTTAGGTGAGTTCATTGGACAAAAGATTTTTCCATATATTTTAGATCCTTTCTTATTGGGAGGAATGAGAAAGTACCGAAGTATAAAGGGTGACATTCTAGCCAAGGCGATGGTTAATTTATCCGGATATGGAGAGGGTGTTAATTACTATTATTTTGACGACTTTAATAAATCTGCGAAAGGTGATTCCTAACCTGCTTTCTTAAATTTAAGGTCATCATCTTCTACACTTTTGAAACGAATCTGAGTTATATCTCTTAAATAATTTTGGCTATTAATCCAAGGATCTCTTGAGCCTTGCTTAGGCAGTTGATCTCTTACTCTCTCAATATATCCAGAGTTTAAATCAAGATATTCTTTTTCAGACACTACATCTTCGCCTATCTCAGGACAAAAATAATCCAAACCTTTTTTGTCTAGTAAGTTAATCAATTTACATGCATATTCCGATATTAGATCCGCGCCTAATGTCCAAGAAGCAGTCGTGTACCCAAAGGTTGCTATTAAGTTTGGTACGTCGCTGAACATCATGGTTTTAT
>CACBBD010000006.1 GCA_902537425.1 uncultured SAR86 cluster bacterium
CGATGAAATATTACTATCAGCACTTATGTCACCTTTATCAATTAGATAAGCATTCTCACTCAAATTAAATATACAAAGTGTTTTTGTATCTTGATTCTCTCTATTGAATATAAGTAAGTCCTCGTGTTCATTCAAGAAATTATGCTTTCCTGCTAATAAAGCTGGGTCGGATTTTCTGAAAAAAATAAATTGTTTATAAAAATTTAAGATTGAATTTGATTCATTTTCTTGAAGACTTACCGATCTATTTTTCTGTTTTTCTTTTACTGGTAACCAGGGTGACTTAATACTAAAACCTGCATTGATCTTTTGGTGATCCCATGTCATTGGTGTTCTGCACCCGTCCCTCCCTTTATTTTTTGGCCAAAATCTGATTCCTGGAGGATCAGTTAATTCATCAAATTCTAATTCTGTCTCTATTTGACCGAGTTCCTCACCCTGATATAAACATGGAGTTCCCGGCAGTGAAAGGAGCAGGGCACAACTTAACTTTGCAAAACTATCACTTTCATTTTTATCCCATCTAGAAAGATGTCTTATGACGTCATGATTTGAAAAACTCCAACAAGGCCAACTGTCAGAACCCTCATTATAAAATTCTTTGATGGTGTCTCTAAAGAATGGAGCTGAAAACTCTTTACCAAGAAGCTTAAAACTGTAAGCCATATGAATCCTTGACTCCTTGGTATATTCCTTCATTAATTTGATCGCTCTATGTGAATCGCCAATCTCACCAATAGAAGTTTTCTCTGGATAACAATTTAATAAATTTCTAAATTTATTTAAAAATACTAAGTTCTCATCTTGATTAATAGCAAACAATTGATTTTGCATATAGTAAGGATTAACCGGTGGGCTCTTGAAAGACAAAGGACTCTTCGGATTATTCCTCAATTCCTGATCATGAAAGTAATAATTAACTGTATCAAGCCTAAAACCATCTACACCTTTTTTTAGCCAAAATTCAACTTCTCCTAATAAGAAATCTTGAACCTCTTCATTGTGAAAATTAAAGTCAGGTTGGCTAGGCAGGAAGTTATGAAGATAGTATTGTCCTCTAAGAGGTTCCCATTCCCATGCAGAGCCACCAAAGACAGATAACCAATTATTAGGCGGAGATCCATCATCATTTGCATCAGCCCATACATACCAGTCTGATTTTCTAGAAGATTTACTGCTTTTACTATCTATAAAAGCTTCATGCTTGTCTGAGCTATGTGAAAGAACTTGATCAATGATGACTCTTATATTTTTTTTATGTGCCTCTTCAAGTAATTCATCAAAGTCATCCATATCACCAAACAAAGGATCTACTTGAACATAGTTACTGACGTCATATCCCATATCCTTCATAGGGGACATAAAAAAAGGTGATAGCCAGATAGCATCGATACCTAGACTTGAAATATAATTAATTTTTTTTGTTATGCCTTTGAGGTCACCGACCCCATTATTAGAAGTATCAAAATATGACCTTGGATAAATTTGATAGATAATTGCGTTTTTCCACCATTCATTCATTTTTTGATTTCAGCCAGTTTATAAGATTCTCTTCAAATGGTTCGATAACTTTATATGTTTTCATATCTTGCTCAAGATTTTGAATTGCTTGAATTAGATCAGAAATAGCTTTTTTATTATTAATTATGTCAGTTATAGGGTTAACATGAACTCTTACTGCAAATAAAACTGCTCTTGAATAATCTAACCGTCTAATCGTTTGCCTTTCAACTCTAATGAAAAGTTTTTCAGGTTGAGTGTTTTTGATTTCTACTAAACTCTTATTACCTACTGGTTGAAAAAGTTCAGGACTATCAAATATAGACCAATTGTACCTTTCAAAGATTTTCTCATCTGGCAAGTTAGTAAATATGGTATTTACTCTTGAATCTATTTTATCTTTGTAACCAGGAACAGATCGGTGAAGTTCTGAAAGAGATTGTTGAAATTTTTCTCTTAGTGACCATCTAGTCGGCGCACAAAGTGAAGCTGAATCAAGATAAAAGATATTTTCTTTTGGTTTCATGATGATCAGATCTTCTTGAATAAGAAGTGACGCCAATTCTAAAGGGTCTTGAAAATCGTCATAATAATAAAGTCGATTATTTCTTTTTGACTCAATGGTATACGTCTTTAGTTCATATGCATCATTATGATGATTTTTAAGATTTTCTAATACGAGTTTTAAAACCTCTTTTTGAATATCTTGCGAATTTGGAGAAGTTAGTAGAACTTGATCTTTCTTCTCTAAATATAATTTTTCTTTAAGAGCAATTTCTTCTGAAAAAAGATGATCTATTTCTAACCAAGAACTTTCTTCAATTGGTCTTAAACCAATATCAACCCCACCTTTTCCATCTTTGAAGGGCAGGTGGATAAGATCGTTCAAGATTAATTCAAACCTCTTTTTTTAAGAAGAGGTTCTATTTCAGGTTCTTTACCTCTAAACCTCACATACTGAGTCATCAGATCATCTGTATTACCTGCTGAATAGACGTATTTTTTAAGTTTATCAGCAGTTTCTTTATCAAATAGTCCTTTGTCTTTAAAAGCTTCAAAAGCGTCAGCCTCAAGTACCTCTGTCCATAAGTAACTGTAATATCCTGATGAATATCCACCGGCAAATATGTGACCAAAATAAGTGCTTCTATATCTCGCTTCAATTTCAGAGATTAATCCAAGATCTTCTAAAGTCTGATCTTCAAATTTATCTATATTTGTGATTGGATTTTTATCAGTGTGGTAAGCCATGTCCAAATGAGCTGCAGCCACATATTCTGTTGTTGCGAAACCTTCATTGAATGTTCCAGCATCGGATATCTTGTCTAGCAATTCATCAGAAATGACCTCACCTGTTTGATAGTGTTTAGCAAAAGTTTTTATTACTTCTGGTTCTCTTGCCCAGTTTTCCATCATTTGGGATGGAAATTCGACATAGTCTCTCGTTACGGAAGTTCCGGATAGACTTGGATATTGAACATTTGATAGTAGGCCATGTAGCCCGTGACCAAATTCATGAAATAAAGTCTCGACTTGCTCAAAGGATAGAAGGGAAACGCCATCAGCATTTTCTGGAGGAAAATTACACACATTTATAACAATGGGTATTACATCTCCGTCAAACTTACTTTGACTTCTAAAAGTACTCATCCATGCACCACCACCTTTGTTTGGCCTCAATGTAAAGTCTGTATAAAAAATACCTATCACTTTGTTGTCAGAGTCCTCTACAACAAATGAACGAATATTATCGCGGTATTTTGGCAAGTCATCTCTTTCAGTAAAGGTTATACCAAACAATTTATTCGCAACATCAAAGGCACCCTCTAAGACCTTTTCTTCACTAAAGTATGGCTTTACCTCTTCCTCTTTAAAATCAAATTGCTCTTGTCTTAATTTTTCTGAGTAGTGCCACCAGTCCCATGCTGCTAACTGAAAGTTAGCACCTTCTTTAGAAATTAACTCCTGCATTGCCTGAACTTCTCCCTTAGCTTTTTCGATACCTGGTTCCCAAACTGTTTGAAGAAGTTTGTTAACATTTTCTGGAGTCTTTGCCATGCTATTGTCTAAGACATAGTCAGCATGACTGTCATAACCAAGCATTGAAGCTTTCTCTTGCCTTAGCGCAATCATTTCAGCAATAATTTTTTTATTATCAAATTCGTTGTCATTATCTCCGCGTTGTATATAAGAATTGTAAAGCTCTTCTCGAAGATCTCTTTGGGTAGAATAGGTAAGGAAAGGGTACATACTGACTCGAGTTGGCTTGAATACCCATTTACCTATTTCTCCTTCAGATTCAGCTAAAAGAGCAGCCTGTCTTATTTCTTCTTCAGGCAGACCATCCAGATCGTCTTCATTATCAATAACCATGCTATAAGAATTTGTTTCTTTGAGAACATTTTGATCGAATTGAACAGATAAAGAAGATAAAGAACTATTAATTTCAGTTAACCTATCCATTGAATTTTGATCAAGATTTGCTCCTGATCTAATGAATCTTTTATAAGTCTCTGCAACTAATCTAGCTTGCTCTACAGAGAGACTAAGCGATTGTCTATTTTCATAAATTTCCTTAATCCTCATGAAGAGTTTTTTATTCAAAAGAATTGAATCATTATGTGAAGACAATTTTGGACTTACTGTTCTCTGAAGAGAATCCATATCATCATCTGTATTAGATCCCTGAAGATTAAAAAAGACGCTACTCACTTTGTCTAATGTTTTACCTGAGCGCTCTAAAGCTTCTATTGTATTTTCAAAGGTAGGTGCCTCAGTATTATTAGCGATAACATCTATTTCTTCTAAGTGCTCTTTCATCCCTTGATTAAAGGCGGGTTCATAGTGAGAAAATTTAATAGACTCAAAAGGAGGAATTTGAAAAGGGGTCTCGTATTCGTTTAGAAAGGGGTTCATAGAATTATCCTTATATGTACAACTAAAAATTAAAAGCAAAAGAAAAGGAACGTGCTTCTTTAACATAAGGTAATATTACTTAAATATCTTTTATTGTGAATAAATATTTTAGGGTATAAGAATTATGAAGAATCCCGCATTTATTTTTTCTTTATTGAAACGTTTTGTAGGAATAATATTTTTAGTTCTAAACTATCTTTGCTACGGATTAATGGTAAAAATTGCAGCTGACTCTAGCTTGTCAGCTCTTGAAAGAATAATCTATCCATCTTTAGTATATTTAATTAGCTGGGTATTTGTCATTCTGGGTATTTATTTGGCTGGGCCTGAACTTGTTGCGAAGATTAAAGAATTTTTCATATACATTAAAAATAAATTCTTGAGGAAAAAAAATGATAGATAGACTCGACCACTTAATTGTCTCTGTTAAAGACATTTCTGCTGCTGAAGAAAATTTTACTAAGTTTTTTGGCACAGAACCTGTTTGGAGGGGCGAACACTCTGAACTAGGAACTATAAATGCTATCTATAATTTTAGTAACACTTACTTCGAGATCTTAGCGGCAAAGGGAAATGGAATAGGTGCAGAACTCGTAAAACAATCCATACAAGAAAAGGGTGAAGGATTAACTGGTCTGGTGCTGGGCAGCGATAATCTAAAAGATTGCGAAAATCAAATCTCAAAAAAACATTTTAAATCTTCTCCTATCTCAATTGGAGAAGGAATGGATTCTGATAAAGGTGAAATAAGAAGATGGAAAAGTTTGTTTCTTCCTAATGAGCTCACACGCGGTTTGTTTGCCTTTTTAATAGAACACACCGAAGGACATTTGCCCTTACCTAATGAATTTCCTGATTCTTCCGTCAATAAACTTGATCATGTTGTTATCAACACAAATGATCCTGATGGATTTATCGAGGTCTATCAAGACATATATGGAATAAGACTTGCATTGGATCAGACCGTGGAAAAATGGGGCGGTAGAATGCTCTTTTTTAGACTCAATAAAACTACCATAGAAGTCATAGCAAAAAAGGATGAAAATAAAATAGAAGACAAATTATGGGGTCTTGCATGGGATGTGGAAGATATCAAAAAAACTCACTCAAGACTTTGTAATGAAGGGTTTGAAATAACACCAGTAAAAAAAGGTAGAAAGCCTAATACTTTAGTTGCAACTGTAAAATCAGATGTCTACAACATACCAACTTTACTTATCCAACATCTTTCCTCTTAAATTTATCGTATATCCAATAGGGTGAATAAATTATAAAAAATAAAACTGCTCCAATGATGATCAAAAGAGGTATATGCAAAGGTGGTTCTGGAAAAAAGTCTAGAATACTCTCACCAATTGGTTTTGTACCAAGATACCAATAGTTTGCTGGAGGTCCTAAAAGCATATTTACAACATATATGATCGGTAGAATCGACAAAGATACATAAATCCCATTTTTAACAGAACTGAGAGTGGGCCGATTTTTTAAAGCTATGCAGGCATAGGCTATTGCAATTATTAAGAGCCCATGTCCTATGAAAAATAAGATAAATTGTGGATCTGGAAAAGTTTTAGGAATATCAGGGGTGACTAATGCGTTAATTCCGCCTCCGATCCCCCAGAAAAAAGATACCTCAAAAAATATTCTTTTTTCCGTAAGCAAAAATATCCCAATAAATAATGTAGATAAATTGCACATGTGAATAGGTATCAGTTTTATCCAGGGAAAATCCATCCAATAGTGCCAGATAAAAGGTTTAATTAACTCCAAAGTGATAGCAGAGAATCCCAAGACTTTAGCAATTAATGCTTTACTACTTAGATAGCTATTTTTTATAAAAAGAGGCAGTAAGAATGCTAAAGCTAATATCAATAGTAATGTAACTAAGTGAGACTCCCCAAAGATCTCAAAAGGCTGCGCATCCATTAATTAAGTATAAAATAAATTTACCTGTATGGTAGTTAAGAATTTCAACAATATAATGACAATATGGAAAAAAATTTAATTAGTTTTTTGCCTGTAATAGAGAAAAACGAAAAGATAATTTTGTTAAGAGCTTTCTTATTTTTCTTTTTCGTTTTGGCTTCTTGGTATGCATTACGACCCGTTAGAAATGAATTAGCAGTTCAAGGAGGAATTTATAATCTTCCTTGGTTATTGATGGGAGTTATGCTGGCTATGCTCATTATCAATCCTATCTATTCCTGGTTGGTTTCTCGTATAAATCAAAATCGTTTAATTCTCTATATCTACTCTTTCTTCATTCTGAATTTAATCCTATTTTTAACAATGTGGACATTTACAGGAGAAGACGGTCGTATCTGGACAGGCAGAGCTTTCTATATCTGGGCAAATGTATACTCATTTTTTGTTGTATCCATTTTTTGGGTAACTATGATTAATTTCTTTTCGCATACAGACTCAAAAAAATTCTTTGGTATTATCAGCGCAGGAGGTTCATTAGGGGCTTTTTTTGGATCTACTGTTGCAAGATACTTTTCAACTGAAATTTGTGGCAATACCTCTATTTCTGATTTAGGGCCTATGAGCTTGATAGTTTTTTCCATTTTTTCACTTCTTTTCGCAATATTTTTTTCTAGGACATTCAAGCCTAGAGCGTTAGATATGAACAATTCCCCAAAAGAGTTAGGTGGTTCTAGCTTTGAAGCAATTCAAAATATTATCAAAGATCCCGCTATAAGGAATATAGGCCTTTATGTCATCTTATTCACTATGTTAATGACAACCTCTTGGATGATTTCTTTAGGAATTGTTGAGGAATGGTCAAAAGATCCATGCGAAAGGACTGGCTTTTTTGCAAGAATAGAGCAAATTGTTACTCCTTTAACTCTTTTAATGCAGCTCTTCCTTGCTTCCTATATCTTACGAAGAGTAGGTTCCTTAGCTGTGCTATCTATTTACGGTGTCTTGTTTGCCATTGCTTTCATGGCTTATGCTTTTTATCCAACTATTACAACTGTGATGATGGTTGTGATAAGTCTGAGAATATTTGAATATGGACTAAATAAGCCTACTAGAGAGTCAATTTACACAAAGCTAAAACAACAAGATAGATATAAATCAACGGTTTTCATAGATACCTTTCTTGCAAGATCTGGCGATGTTATCGGAGGATGGTTTGTAAGAGGTTTAGTTGGAACTGGAATAGCGGTATTATCCGTCACATGGGCCGCATTACCTTTTGCGTTATTTATCTCTTACATGGGTTTCCAAGTAAATAAGGCAGTTAATGATGAGTGATGAATTTATTAACGTTGCAGACATAACTGATATAGAAATTAATCAATCTCAATCTGTAGAATTAGAAGGAAAAGCTGTATTAATTTGTCATACAACCAAGGGAATATTTGCAGTAGAGGATAAATGCAGCCATGCAGATATTCCTCTTTGTGGAGGACAAATTATAGATAATTTCATAACTTGTCCTGTTCATGGAGCTGTATTTGATCTAACTGATGGATCTGTACAGTCACCTCCAGCCTTCGAAGATCTAGAAACTTTTGAAGTACAAATTGAGGGTACTTCTATTAGTGTTAAAAAAAGTTTTTCAGAGTAATATTAGTTATATGGATTATGAATTTATTGACTGTATTGAAATCGAGCCTTCAATGTGGCGTATTTTCTTAAATAGGCCTAATAAAAGAAATGCTCTTTGCAACCCATTAAGAAAAGAACTTTTCAATTGTTTAGAGGCTTTAGATAATGACTCTAAAGTAAAAGTTATCATCATATCTGGTAAGGGGTCATGTTTCTGCGCAGGATACGATCTTTCATATGATAACAGCAAAGATTTACCATACCATGCCAGTAAGACAGATGGGTTTTGGCCACGCCATGTTGTTGAAGGAGCCTTTAAGATATGGGATCTTTCAACACCCGTCATTGCAGAAGTGCATGGCTATTGTTTGGCAGGAGGAACAGAACTCGCAGCTTCATGTGATCTTGTTTATTGTTCAGATGATGCTGAAATAGGGTATCCAGTAGTTCGATCAATGAGCCCTCCAGATAATCAATTCTTTCCTTGGTTGTTGGGAATGAGAAACGCAATGGAGATGATGCTTACTGGAGAAACAATAACAGGAAAACAAGCAGCAGAAAATGGGTTTGCAAATAAGTCTTTCTCTGCTGACATTTTGTCGAAAGAGGTCGAGAAAATTGCAAGTAAAGTAGCAAAAGTGCCTTCGGACATACAGGCGATCAATAAAAGATCAATACATAGACAGATGGAGATTATGGGTATGAGAGATGGCATAAGGGCCGGTACAGAATTACAAGCTCTTGCCATGCACAGTAATTCCACTAAAGAACATCTCAAAGAGCTTTCATCAGGATTAAAAGAAGCATTGGATAATAGAGACAAAGACTTTGGTGACTATAGGACAAAAAATAAAACATAAAATACTGATTATTTTTGTCAGTTACATATTAAGCTCCTGTTCGAATTCAACTCAACCAAATGGTGTTGAATGGAGTGGCCCACTTAATTTCATGCATGTTACAAAAGAAAAAATGGAAATGATTTATTCGGTTAATGTCACAGGACAAAAAGTTTTTCTTGATGGTTTCTACGAAGTCACTAAAAAAAATACTGATGAAGTCCTGTTCCGTTTAAAAGTTGAAGAATTAGAGCTTGGAAAAAGAGAGGACGGAAGAAGCTTTTGTAGAGTATGGGGTGAGATTGATGAAAGCAATATCCAAAGTTACTTGTTCGCTCTTGATTGTAAGCCTATCTAATAGATGAAATCTGATTTTTTAAAATCCCAAAAAATAATTCATTGGATAATGGCTATCACTATTATGCTGGATCTCAATATCGCACAAAAATTTGGAGGAGAAATGGACATTTTGGATAGGCTGGAATCAAGGATTGACCACACTAGTGTTGGATTATTCATAACATTTCTTTTCTTATTGAGAGTCTTCTTAAGATATAGATATGGATCTCCAGGTTATCCCGACTCGATGCCTAGATGGCAAGTAATCTCAGCTAAAGTTGGTCATTACGGACTTTACTTCTTAATGGGTGGATTGATAGTTACTGGTTTGTTAACAGCAAGGTATGCAACTGACCCGATCCTTGCTTTTAATACGTTAAATCTAACGACGGGCAATGGAGATCTACAAATTTATAACTTAATTAGATTTTTTCATGAGGTTTTTACAAATTTAATAATAGCCTTTATTGCTATTCATATTTTTGCTTCTATGTACCATCATTTCATTGCTAAAGATTTGACCACATTGAATATGATTAAATTTTGGAAGAATTGATTAAAGTCCAACTAAATTTAGCCTATTAATTCATTATTCTCATTTTTAAATCATCGATAAGCATATCAATAGAAATATTTGAATTTGTAGATCCAAAAATATATCTATCAGGTCTAACTAGGAAGGCTCTATCCTTTTCCATAAAAGATTTCATCCAAGGATTTTTTTCAATATATTTCTTTTCAAGAATGACTAACTTACATTCTATTAAATCAAGAAATTCATAATGATCTTCAGAGATTTCCAAAGGAGATTTTGATATCAAAGAAAAGTTTTTCCCTAGAATATGATCCATTCTCTTTACAACTTCTTTATTATAATACTCTACGGGTTGGGGAAAAATCTCTCCAGCATTCATTGACTTATCAGCCTTCCCACCAAAAAAAAGACCCTTCGTAAGATTTGGTAATATAAAAGATCCATAACCCTTCTGAACTAAATCCTGTGATACCTCCTCTGGAGTTTCTGCCTCAGCATAAGCTTCCATTAATTCTCCAATACCCGCAGAATTTTTCACAACAAATCTAGAATGCGGAATTCTCTCTATCTCGTAGCTATCAACTAAATTTGTATTTAACTTATTTTTAATTGATGCCGCGATTTTCCAGGATAAGTTCACTGCATCTCTATAACCAGACATCATACCTTCTCCCATAAATGGAGGAGCTTGATGCGCTGCATCGCCTATTAAAAAGCAGTTACCTTTCTGAAAATTTTTAGCAATTACCGAATGGAACTGATAAACAGCCTTTCTTATGATTTTATATTCTTCTGGTTTCAACCATTTATCTATTAGCTCATGAATGGTTTTATCATCCAAGAAGCTCTCCTTATCCTCGTGCTCATGAATAATGAATTCCCATCTTCGAAAAGGTAAGTGAGAAGGAACAAAAGTTGCAAGCCTTTCTTTATCACAAACTTGTATTAACTTATCACCAAGTTTATCAGGCTCATTAAGTTCAACATCAATAACAACCCAATCACGATTATAATTTAAGTCCTCTTGAGAGATGCCTAGCTGTTTTCTTACAATACTTGATCCTCCATCAGAACCTATTAAATATCTAGAAGTAAAATCTTTCTCTTCTTGATTATTTAAATTGATAGTTTTAAAACTTACAGATTCTTTATTTTGATCAAGACTTATGAATTCATGTTCTAACATAATTTCAACATTAGAATTTTCTAATTTTTTTCTTATATCACGATCTGTATAGGGCTGATGAAATAAACTTGATGCCGGCCAACCATTTGCTGATACAAAACCTTTTAAATCAATAGAACCGTCAATAATTTCCAAATTCTTGTCAGAAAAGTAAGCACCTCCAAGAATAGTGCTATTTTTTAGGTAAATGTCTTCAATTCCAGCTAATTGAGACATTCTAAAACCTTGATCGCTAACGGTTACTGCTCTTGGAAGATTGTAAATATCTTTTTCTTTATCGATGCACAGGACTCTCATGCCGTATGATTCTAAGAGAAGTGCGGCCATACTTCCGGCAGGTCCTATACCTATGATGGCTACATCAAAATGATTCACTAATTTAATGCACTTAGTTCCTTATGAAAGGATTTAAGAAATGGATTATTTTGAATGGCATATTTGAGAGCTTTTATACCTTTTTGAAGGTTAGGATTGTTTTGATCTACTATTCCTTTTATGAAACTATCTCTTTGTTTGATTTTTTCATAGTAAGCATTGATGAATGGTTTTTTTTCAAGCAAAAGACCGCTCCAACCGCACTCATCAAGGCGATGAAGGATAACGGACCAACTTATATCTGCAAGAGAGAAATTGTTAGATGCAAGCCAATCTTTTTTACTTGATGACAGTTCAGTTTCTAACTCACATAGATGGTTATTCAGTTCTTTAAAGGCAGATTTAATGAGATTTTGAATCGGTGGTAATTTTATGAAAGTAAACCCAAATATTTTTAGCAGCAAAAAAATAAATACTCTCTGTTTCATTGGATGAGAAATTAATCCTTTCATAACTTCTAGGATAGAGACGTTTTTTAACATAGTTGTAAAAAGTGGAAAGGTAAGGGGTCCAATCGTATTACCGGCATATTTTTCATGACCTTTTACTGGATTACCGACCATCGACGCTTTATCTGTCCAATAATTTATTGATTTAACATCACGGTCTTCAAGCGTATTTAAGTTTTCCTTACTATTGAATATGAATTTAATTTGTTCATGTGATTCGTATATAGGCCTACCTTTATTGAGCAAGACAGGAACGGTTGCTCCTGGATTTATTTTTAAAAATGATTTTGAGGCTACTTCATATTTTCCTGTTTCAATCAAATCTATATGTTTTGAATCATATTTGAAACCTACCTCGTGAAGACAAATTCTAACTTTCCTGGAACACAGTGAAAAATCATTATGATAAAGGGTCCATTCAGCTGAGGTTTGCTCAACTAGGTAATCTTGAAGGCCTACTTGCATCCTTTGCATTTGTTTTAGAGCAAACTATTAGACAATAAGGTGATGTCCACCATCCATGAGAATTGTCTCACCCGTTACTACTTTTGATATTTCAATAAAGTTATATATACCTTCAGCAACCTGTTCTGGAGTAACAGTAAGTTTTAGTGGAGTAGTCGAAGATAAATTCTCTTTAGCTGCATGATAAAGATCATCACCCATGCCTTTTCTTAGCCAATCTCCTTGAATAAAACCAGGGCAAATTGCATTGACTCTTATAGGACCGAGATTTCTGGCCATAGATTTCGTCATTGTATTTAGCGCACCTTTTGATGATGCATAGGCAAGAGAGCTACCAATGCCTTTTATCCCTGCAATTGAAGAGATATTCACAACACTTGGATTTTCACTGTTCATTAGCATTTCTTTACAAGCCTTTACCATCTGGAAGGGTCCCACAACATTAACTTTGTAAATATGTAAGAAATCATCAGCATCTAAACCATCTAGATCGGCATGATTAAATACAAATTTTGTTGTTCCAGCATTATTTACAAGAGCGTCGATTCTTCCCCATTTTTCGATCGTTTGATGGACTGTTTCTACGCAATCATCATTCTCAGAAACATCTGCCTTTATGGCTAGAGCTTCGACTCCTAATCCCTCACATTCTTGGACTATAACATTTGCATCTTGAATAGAGCTTGTACATGTTATTGTTACATTCCACCCCTTTGAGGCGAGCAATTTTGCTGTAGCTGCTCCAACGCCTCTACTTCCACCAGTTATTATTGCTACTTTATTGGATGTTGCATTAGCCATATTTAAATCCCATCAATTATCTATTCACAAACTCTTTTGTACTTTCTTCTTTAAGTACAAAACCGGGTTTATCTTTGAATGTATTTTCTACCCATTTTAAGGCATCTTTTTCGTCTAACTCTGGATTCCATGGCTCACCTTGGGGTTGTTCTACATCCCAGGGAGTATCTAAAAATATCTCCATCCCATTATTTTCAGGATCATTGAAATAAAAGGATAGCGCATTTCCATGACATAAAGGCATGTATTCATGATTGATAGCATCAAATTTCTTTTTGAACTCTTTCAATTCTGAATATGTTTCAACTCTAAATGAAATGTGATTCAAAGCAGTTGGAGTTCCTATATCTTCTCTACCTAGTACAAATGCTAATTGATGATGTTCATCTGGATCATAACTAATAAAGATTATTTCAGGACCATTTTCAAAGATTGGGCCACTGTCACTAACTTTAAAGCCCAAAGTATTTATATAAAAATCTAATATTTTTTCTTTATCTTTAATATTAAGTACTGTGTGTGACCATCCTAGTTTCATCTCTTCACCAATTTGATTATCTATTTATTCTATCTAAGCAAGCTTGTCTTACTCAACCCCCGAATGATTTGTAATTCTTTTGCATACATTTTCTAATGAACCAAGACCTTCAATACTTGTCGTGAGAACATCGCCTTCCTTTAGGAATTTACCTTCCATTACACCAACGCCCCCAGGTGTTCCTGTAAAAATTACATCGCCAACATTAAGAGTAACTATCTCAGATAGATATTTAATAATGGAAGGAATATCGAATATAAGATCATTTGTGTTGTCATTTTGCCTTATTTCATCATTGACCTTACATTTTATATTGAGTTTTTCCTTATTTTCCAAAGCATCTAACGAGACAAGGTAAGGACCCATGGGTCCAAAAGTATCAAACGATTTACCTAGATTAAATTGAGGTGGTTTGGCAGCAAATTGAACGACTCGATCTGAGATATCTTGACCTATACATAATCCAGCAACATGATCCCAGGCATCATCTACACTTATATCCTTTCCAGACTTACCAATAACAGCTACTAATTCAGCTTCATAATCAACATGATCACTTCTCATTTCAATCTCTGCATGTGGCCCAACTAGGCAGCTGGTATGCTTTGTAAATATCATGGGCACACTAGGTATTTCCATACCAGCCTCTTCGGCATGATTTCTATAATTTAACCCTACTGCATAACAATTTTTTGGTGAAGAAATAGGAGCATCTATCTTAGCTTCTTCTAATAAACCAGTAGGAGTTTTTTCATCTAAAGTACCATACAATTCATGCAGTTCGTCCAAACGATTCAAGGCATTGAGTGTATCTTCATCGAAAGTATTATTTGATATTACTTTCAGATCATAATAATGTTCACCTTTTACAAGAGCTGCTTTGCCAGATATGTTGGCTAATTTAAATGCCATGAGATCTCCTATCTTTAAATAAATTGATTATAGGCATTTCTTAATATTTTATAAGCTTTATATACCGATAAAAATTGATGGAAAGGAAAACTTTTACAAATAAAGAAGGTGAAGACTTCTCTTACTTGGTTCATCAATCTGAGAGCAATAGTAAGAATTTTGTTTTCTTTCACGCAACAGGTTTTAACTCGGAAACTTATAAGATTCTTTTCGACAAACTGTCATCTCATTATGACAACGAAATCAATATTTATGCTTTAGACCAGAGAGGGCATGGATTATCTGCTGCAAAATCGAATCCTGATGAGTTAAAGACCTGGGATGTTTTTGTCCGTGATGGCGAGGAATTTATTGAGAATATAAGCGGATCTGTGATCCTATCGGGACATTCTATGGGATCTATCATTGCCGCAAAGATAGCTTCTTTAAACCCAAGCAAAGTCTCACATTTATTTATGATAGAGCCAGTTTTATATGGGCCAATGGAGTCTTTAAAATTTAGATTAAAGACACTGCTTCGTATCAATCGAGAGTTGGCTATAGCTGGTGGTGCTGCAAAAAGAAGAAGAAACTTTTCTTCGATTGATGAGGCAGTCACTTCTTATACTGGAAGAGGCGCTTTTACCACTTGGTCACAAGAATGGATAGAAAATTATTTAAAGGGCGGAACTCAAAAAACTGATTCAGGTATTGAATTATCATGCTCTCCTAGTTGGGAAGCAGCAACCTTTAGATCATCCTCTATGAATAGTTGGAGATACCTCAAAAAAATAAAAATGAATGTTAAGGTAGTCTATGGAAACATTGGATCGACTTTTTCATCTCAAGCAAGAAGCGCATTATTTAAAATCGGTCCAAATTGGAAATCTAATTATTATAAAGAAGCTTCCCATTTTCTCCCTATGGAATATACCGACTCAATTATCAAAGATTTGGAATCTTACTTGGAAAATAATTAAAGACTCTCTACGAATTTTCTCAAAGCAGCGCCTATTTCTTCTGAAGAATCTTCCTGTATGAAGTGATTTCCTTTCACAGTAATCTCTGTCTGATTGTTCCAACTTCTAACGAATTCTCTCTGATCACCAATTAGAATTGATCCCGGATCAGCATTGATAAACAATTTAGGGATATCCGATTCTTTATGAAATTCAGCATTAAGTCTCACTTCTTCAACAACCTCGCTAGGTTCCCCATCCAAAGGAATTTGTCTTGGCCACGTAAGAGTAGGGCGTCTGTCTTCTCCTGGATTAATAAAAGGTCTTATGTACTCAGATTTTTCTTCTTCTGTGTAGCCAGTCGAAGAATCTGCTAGTAGTATTCTTTCAACAAAAAAGTTCTTTTCAAGCACAAGTTCTTCTCCAGCCTCTGACCTAAATAATCCGAAAATTTTAGTAGCAGGATCGGGCCATTGATCCCAAGTTAGTGGCATAACGATAGCTTCCATATACGTTATGGACTTAATTCTATCTTTGTTTTCTCTAGCAAATTGGAAACCCATTGCCGAACCCCAATCATGAATAATGAGATGGATATTATTTCCTAAATCTAGCTTATCCATGAGAGCTGTTAAATAACTATATTGACCATGATACTCATAGCCAGGATTATCCACTCCTTCAAGTTTATCTGAATCACCCATACCAATTAAATCTGGGATGACTATTCTTCCAATGTCTTCTACATGGGGTGCAATATTTCTCCAAAGAAAAGATGATGTTGGATTGCCGTGAAGAAATAAAAAAGTATCTCCACTGCCTTCATCAATGAAAGCCATTTTACTGTTCTTTATATCTTTATATTTTTTTGTATATTTCATATCAGTTAATCTAAATTAGGAACCACAAAGGTCTTGAATTCTTCTTCGTAGAGTTCCGCAAATTTAATTGTTGTCTTGTCTTCGTAAGCTCCACCAATGACTTGTAGTCCAATTGGCATACCATCACTTGATAGACCTGTTGGAAAGACTGTACTTGGTAAATGAGCATTTACCGCAAGACCTGGCCAGAAGATCTGTTGAAAATATCTTTGTTCTTGATTATCTACCATGACAGTTCTCTCCGAAATCTTTTTGTGATCATGCTCAATAGCGGTTGTGGCGAGCTGCGGACAAATCAAAACATCCCATTCTTCAAAAAACTTTGACCAAGATATTTTAATTTGTTCTCTAGCATAGTTCTGTCTTATCCAATTTCTGTGGGATAACACAGTACCTTTGGCTAAGATTGCGTCTACCGATAAATCATTTTTATCTAAACTTGAAGCCAATTCTTCTATTTTTTGATACTCATCTTCAGGTAACCCACTTTGCATGACGGATTGTAAAAGTAATTGATAATTAATTTCAGCTTTCATGAAGTCATGTTCAGGTTTTGCTACAAAGGATACTGTTGCTCCAACAGAATTTAGTTGATTGCCGACTTCTTCACATCTTTGAGCTATTTCCTTTGAAACTGGAGCCAATTCATCATTACTCCAAATAGCCACTTTAAAATCTTTCAGAGAAGTTTTATTACATTCTGCCAGATTGAGTTGCCATCCCTTAGATCTTCTTTCCATAGGACCTGCCATTGCATCTAATGCTATTTCTAAGTCTTTTGCACTTCTAGCTAAAGGACCACAGACCGATAGATCAGGTTCAGGAACATTAGGAATTAATTCATGACCTGATGAAGGTATGATGCCGTGACTTGGCTTATGTCCAAAAACTCCGCAATAATGCGCAGGATTTCTTATTGAACCACCGATGTCGGATCCAGCCTCCAATGAACAAAACCCAGCTGCGAGTGCAGCAGCACTTCCTCCTGATGAACCTCCTGGAGTCTTTTTCAGATCCCAAGGATTCCCTGTAATTCCATAGATATCGTTATAGCTTTGAAAGTCAGCTAAATTCATAGGAACATTAGTTTTACCTAAGAAATGAGCTCCAGCTTTTTTTAATCTCTTAACAGCCAATCCATCCTCTTTGGCTATATTTCCTTTGTAGTCAGGTATACCCCAACTTGTACATTGACCTTGTATATTGTAAGACTCTTTTATAGTCATCGGTATGCCATGCAGTGGACCTAAAGAATCT
This sequence comes from uncultured SAR86 cluster bacterium, assembly GCA_902537425.1. Taxonomy (GTDB): domain Bacteria; phylum Pseudomonadota; class Gammaproteobacteria; order Magnimaribacterales; family Magnimaribacteraceae; genus Magnimaribacter. The sequence continues at coordinate 17,490 of CACBBD010000006.1, forward strand.
TGCTTCGAAATAGCTTCGTCTGCTTTTTTAGCAGCGTCTATAGCATCTTCAAAAGTTCTTACTACAACGGCATTTATCTTGTCATCATATTTCTCTATTCTATCTATGAAATGTTGGGTGAGCTCTAGTGAACTTATCTCTTTATTTTTTATTTTGTCAGCCAATTCATAGGCAGGTAAGTGATGAATATCCAAAACTAACTGTCTCCTGGTTTCCAGTCTTCAAATCTATCTTGAAGTCTTTGCATGCCAGTTATCCAGCGATCTCTATCATTTCCTTTTCTAGATACATATTCCAAGACTTCTGCATGTGGAGTCACAAGAAATCTTTCATTTTCAATGGCATCAAGTACATCGGCAGCTGCCTCATCAGCTTCAATCATCCCATCAACTCCAGCTACTCCAGCACCTTGTGCTGTCATAGCTGTTCTTACAGCTTGAGGACAAAGACATGAGACACCAATTCCTTTACTTCCATAAGTAATTTTTATCCACTCAGCAAAACTCACTGCAGCTGCTTTAGTTACAGAATATCCTGCAGAACCTATCTGAGTGAGTAAACCTGCAGCCGATGAAGTATTCATTAAATAACCTTCGCCTCTCTCTAACATTTGAGGCAGAACATGCTTGGCTGCAAAGATATGAGATTGTACATTTACTTCCCAGATATTTTGCCAATCGCTAGTCTCTACTTCAAAAAATCCATGTACTCCACCAATCCCTGCATTAGAACAAAAAATATCTATTCCACCTGAATATTCATTTGCTTTATCTATTACATTGATAATGTCTTCTTCTTTTCCAACATTAGCTTGGACCGCTAAGCCATTGATATCATTGGCAGTTTCAGTCGCACCTTCTATATTCATATCAACACAAACAATTGATTTTGCGCCAGCTTTATTAAAAGCTTCACATAAGGCTTTACCTATTCCACTAGCAGCCCCTGTGACTACAATTCTTTTATCTTGTATTTGCATTAATCTAGCCCCAATTCTTTAATAGCATCTTCTCGCATTTGTTTTTTTGCAATTTTTCCAGCTGCTACTTTTGGTAATTCTTCAGCTTGAAACCACGTGTATTCAGGAATTTTAAATTTAGCTATTTTTGCTGCTAAAAACGAAGAAAGATCTTCCTCTGAAAGTTCAGCTCCAGGATTTAGAGATATTCTCGTGGCAAGTTTTTCACCTAATCTTTCATCTGGAACACCAAAGACTGATGCTTCTCTAACAGAGGGATGTTCATAAATTGCTGCTTCTATCTCTAAACAAGCTATGTTTTCTCCACCTCTGATGACGATGTCTTTGATTCTGTCTTTGATGTATAGGAATCCATCTTCATCAATAATACCTACATCACCACTTCTGAACCAACCTTCACTATCTAACACTTCATTAGTCGCTTCTTCGTTCTTCAGATAACATCTGAAATTACATGTCGATTTAATTGCAACTTCTCCAAGCTCATTGGGTCCCAACTCATTACCTTCTTCATCCATAATTTTTATGAGATTTAAGAAAGGAGTAGGGTAACCAGCAGTACTGGGTCGTTCATACAAAGTTGTTCCACTTGCATTCGTCGCATGTGCATTAGTCTCTGTAAGGCCATAGCCTACGGTTGCAATTTTATCAGGATGTTCTTTCTCTTGAGCCTTAATTTGCTCAGGAGGTCTTGCTGCACCGCCAGAACCTAATCCTTTTAGACTGGAAATGTCTATCTCTGGATTGTCTTTATGTGCTTGTAGAACCTCAGCAGACATCGTTGGTACGCCAGTCATATCAGTTACTTTATGTTTTTCAATAAGACGTAAAGCTTCTACGGCATCCCATTTATACATAAAAACGATTTTTCTTGCCGTCACTAAAGATAATAAAAAGACAGCGTGAGAACCTGTTACATGGAATAAGGGTACCGCAGCAATTGTGCAAGGATTTTCACCTGAAATTGGAGAAGGCAAAGGTTCTCCATCAACTTCAATTTGCGTGGCTAGTTGACCCATGAGTGCCCAGGTAATTGGGGCAGAAACTACTGCTCTATGAGTAGAAACAACCCCTTTTGGGTATCCTGTACTACCGGACGTATACATAATGCTTGCATCATCTTCAGGATCAATTTCAACCTCTGGAAAAGCTTCCATTGGTGTTACAACTTCATCAAAAGCAGCTGTATTGGTAAATTTACTCGCATCACATCGCACGGCTATACGGGGCATTTCTTCTACATAACCTTCTAATCTCTGAAGTCTTTCTTCATCAGCTATAAATATTGATGATTCACTATGAGTTAAACCATAATCAAGTTCCTCACCTTGCCACCATGAGTTTAAGGGAACTGCTATAGCTCCGATTGAAGTAACAGCGATATAGCTGTATATCCATTCCGGATAATTTCTCATTGAAAAAGCAACCTTATCTCCTTTTTGTATACCGTACTTGTCCATAAGGGTGTGAGCGAGTCCGGCAGAAGTGTTAAGAACCTCTTGATAACTATATGTTTCATCTTCATATGCCAAAAAATCCCACTCCCCGTGTATAAGAGGAAATTGAAAATAGTCTCTTAATGTTTGAGGTAAATTGGCAAAAACATGGTATTTATTACCTCTTATAGTCTCTTCTTTGAGTTCGAACAATCCTTCCTTTGTAAATTCTTTGGTTAAACTTTCTCGACCTTCTTTTTTTAAAAATTCCTTAATATCCATAATTTTATTTCCCCGTAAATTTTGCCTCTCTTTTTTCTACAAAATGTGAAACGCCTTCTTTGAAATCTTCAGATTTAAAACTATCAAGCATTGCTTGCATTGAACTGTCTAGATTCTCTTTAATTGTTTCACCTTGAGCGTTATAAATTTGTTGCTTCATAATTCGAAGGGATCGAGGTGAAACATTTTTGGCTAGATCAGCTGCATAATTGAAAACTTCGCGATCGAATTGGTCCTCAGAAAAGGTTTTATTCACTATACCCATTTGTTCAGCCTCTTCAGCAGTAAACTTTCTTGATGAAAACAAAATATCATTTGCTCTAGCAATACCCACTAATCTGGGAAGAATCCATCCAACACCCCATTCGGCTATAAGTCCTCTCTTAGAGAAGGCACTGGAAAAAACGGCACCATCTTTAGCAAATCTTATGTCAGCATAAAGAGCCATAATGAAACCTACTCCCGCAGCAGGTCCATTAATGGCTGCGATAATTGGCTTAGGAACTGTTGGAAAATAACTAAATCCTCCATCAAAGCCCTTTACTTCATTGGTAGCATATTCTCTTTCTTCAGCTTCGACCTGGGAGGCTTGTGTCTCACCTTGACTTGTTGCTGCAAGTCCTTCCATATCTGCTCCTGCACAAAAACCTCTTCCTGCACCAGTGACAATAATCACTTTTACATCAGAATCTTTTGCAGCATCATCTAATTTCTCTCTTAATCCTGCTCTAATCTCATCATTCACAGCATTGAGTCTTTCAGGTCTGTTTAAGGTAACTGTCGCTACACCATCTTTAACTTCATAAAGAACTGCATTATTCATATTATTCTCCTTTTAGGCTGTCGATCCGCCATCTATAACAAGGGTGTGACCATTAACAAATGTTCCAGCATCTGATGCTAGAAAAACAGCTGCTCCTCCTATTTCATCTGGTTCACCAATCCTTCTGAGAGGGCAAGTTGCAGTTGATTGCTTGAGAATTTCTGGATTTTCCCAGAGTGCTCTAGCAAAGTCTGTTTTAAATAATCCTGGAGCTATGGCATTAGTTCTGACATTTTGTGGACCAAATTCAGCAGCAAGGTTTTTGACTAACATGATGTCTGCTGCTTTTGAAATATTGTAAGTTCCTATGACTGTACTAGATTTTAGTCCGCCGATAGAAGATACAATTATTATGCTTCCATCCTTTCTCTCAGTCATCTCGGGTATGACCATCTGACATAGCAAATGATTACTTTTAATATTGTTGTTCATTACTTTATCAAAAGCATCTTCTGGAATATCCATCATCGAACCAAAAAAAGGATTAGAGGCTGCGTTACAAACTAAGATATCAATCTTCCCAAGTTGCAGTCTCGTTTCATCAACAAGCATCTGTAATGCGACTTTGTCTGATATGTTACAAGGTATAACTATTGCTCCACCTTCAGAATCTGAACAAGCTTCATTAATTTCGTCAGCAACAACCTGACAAGCATCTGCTTTTCTACTTGATACGACAACTTTGGCACCGTGCAGTGCCATCTGCATAGCAATTGATTTACCTATTCCTTTAGATGAACCAGTAATAATTGCTGTTTTTCCTGTTAAATCAAACATAACTCTCCCTATTTAAGAAGGGAATACTTTAGAATTAATTGGTAAAAATTACTATAGATAAATTAATCATTTCGTTTGATAGAATACTTCAATGATAAGAAAAGCTATTTACTTCGTTTTATTTCTCTTTCTTATATTTGCATTTTTTGTATACCTAATTTCAGAAGGTCTTCTTGGCACCTATGAAACGAATAGACCAATTAACACTACTCCTCAATCACCAGAATTCCTAATTGAAAAGACTCAAAATCAATTGGAAGCCAAAGGTGATCTAAATATTAGTAATGGAAAGGTTATCTTGTTTGGTGATTTACATGTTCATACAACCTATTCGTCTGATGCTTTTCTTTTAAGTCTTCCCATGCTGTCGGGTGAGGGCTCTATGCCTCCATCTGACGCATGCGATTTTGCAAGGTTTTGCTCTAGCTTAGATTTCTATGCGAATACAGATCATGCTGAAGATTTAACTCATATAGACTGGCAGGAAACTAAAGATGCAGTTCGGCAATGTAATTTAATTTCTGGCGACAATGAATCTCCAGACACCATAGCTTTTTTAGGATGGGAATGGTCACAAAATGAAGGCTTTGGTATACCACATTATGGACATCGAAATGTTATTTTGAAGAGTCTTTTTGATGATGAGATTCCTGCTAGACCAATAGCATCAACCTCTGGTGGTTTTATGGATATGCCCCAGTCGGTAAGATTGGGACTATCAGGCATGCGGTCCTTAGATACCAGAATACATGACCTAATGAGATTTATAAAAGATGGTCAAACGATACCATGTCCCAGTGATGTTCCAGTCAGAGACTTACCTCTGAATTGTAAGGAATATGCAGAAGATCCTGGCATCCTATTTGATAAGCTAAATGATTGGGGACATGAAGTCATCGTCATTCCCCATGGCACATCTTGGGGAACGTATACACCTGATGAATCGGATTGGAAAGATCAATTAAATGACGACTTTCATGACCCAAATTTACAAAATCTTGTTGAAATTTATTCTGGTCATGGAAATACAGAAGAGTATAGGTCATGGAGAAGCGTAATTTTTGATAATGATGGAAATGTTTCTTGCCCAGATCCAACAAAGAGTTTTACTCCAGGTTGCTGGCAAGCTGGACAAATAATAAAAGAGAGATGTGAGGCAGAAGGGGAATCCACTCGAATATGTAAAAAACGTTCGGAAGAAGCGAAGTTAAATTATGCTCTGGAGAGCTTTGCAGGTCAGTCTGTCATAGTAGGAGAAGATCCTTCTGAATGGTTGGATTCAAATCAATGCCAAGATTGTTTTCTGCCACCTTTTAGTCATAAACCTAAAGGTTCAGTTCAATACTTGTTGGCATTACAAAATTTTAATAAAGACGACCGAGTAAGTAAGTTTAGGTTTGGTTTGGTTGCCTCTGGAGATAGTCATAATGCTAGACCTGGAACTGGATACAAAGAAATAAATCGACGAGAAATGACGGAAGCCGCTGGTCCTGCTGATCCAACTGGTTACCTTTTAGGTTTCAGAGAAGGTGATGGTCCCTATGGAGAGTCAGTTAGAAGAAATTGGACTAGACAAACTCTTCCACCTGGACCAATAGAGATGGAGAGAACTTCATCTTTTTTTTATACCGGTGGCTTAGTTGCAACTCACTCTCAAGACAAATCTAGAGAATCAATATGGAACTCACTTAAAACAAAAGAAGTTTATGCGACGAGCGGAACACGAATTTTACTGTGGTTTGATTTATTGAATTCTAGTGAGGGTATCATTCCTATGGGCTCCGAAACAAAAATGAAAACTAATCCAAGATTTATCGTTAGAGCAGCTGGATCATTCAAACAAAAACCAGGTTGTCCAGAATATGCAATAAGTTCGCTCGGCAAAGAGAGGATCAATGATCTGTGTAGAAACGAATGCTACAACCCTTCAGATCAAAGAAAGAAGATAGATCGAATAGAAGTTGTAAGGATTCTTTCTCAATTAAATGAAAATGAAGAGGTATCAGACCTTATTCAAGATCCATGGAAAGTTCACAAATGTAATGATAGCGAAGCTTGCGAATTTACATTTGTCGATAATGAGTTTGATCGGTCAGAAAGAGATGCTGTTTATTATGTAAAAGCTATTGAAGAAACTTCTAAAATTATCAATGCCGGTAATCTTAGATGCGAATACGATGAGTTTGGCAACTGCAAATCTGTGAATATTTGCAGTGGTAGTTCAATGCTTACCCCATATGAGGATGACTGTCTCTTTGAAGAACAAGAGAGAGCTTGGTCCTCACCGATATTCGTTGATTATAAAAAATATTGATGAGGATTAAACTTACTTACCTTTCCAGTTGGGAGCACGTTTTTCAGCAAATGCTACCGGACCCTCGATAAAATCTTCGCTCGTGAATAAATCGTGTACAGCAGTATATTGTCCTTTCATCGAGTTCTCCAAATTTGCTTCATTTAAGCTTTCATAAGCAACTTGTTTTGTGGCTCTAATAGACATTGGTGAACAGGCTTCTATTTGTTTTGCCCAGTCTCTGGCTCTATCCATCAAATCAGCCTGAGACTCAACAACTTCATTTACGATACCAAGCTCCTTTGCTTCCGCAGCTTCTACATGTCTACCGGTAAGCATCATTCCCATAGCATTTTTCATTCCTATCTGTCTGGGTAATCTTTGCATGCCACCAGCTAGAGCAGCTAATCCAACTTTTGGTTCCGGTAGAGCAAACCTTGCATTAGAAGAAGCAATAATGAGATCACATGCAAGAGCAATTTCCATTCCTCCTCCCATAGCGACACCATTTACTGCTGCAATAATTGGTTTGTTCAAATTAAAACGACTGGTTAGACCGGCAAAACCAGTTTCTGGCATTCCAGACCTATCTCCACCAGAGGCTTGATACTTCAAGTCATTACCTGCAGAAAATGCTCTATCACCGGCACCTGTAATAATACCCACCCAAAGATCTTCATCGTTTGTAAATTCACTCCAAACCTCATCGAACTCTCTATGAGAAGGAGGATGTAATGAATTCATTACATCAGGTCTATTTATAGTGACTTCTAGAATATGTCCGTTTACTTCCGTTGTAAGAAATTCGTAATCAGTTTTCATAATATCTCCCTTAAGTTTTTGATAAAGAATATCAGGCATTGAATGATCAGTCATGTTTTATAAGTTAAGATTCACACTAGTGAGTGAATTAACAATAGGTATACTTTTGACAGATCATGTTTTAGAGGATCTTCAAGTTAAACATGGAGATCAAAATGACTTTTATAACAAAATCTTCACTGAAGCAGACCCAAATATAAGACTTAAGATTTATGACGTAACTGAAGATGTATATCCTCAGGATATGCATGAGTGCGATGGATATTTGATAACGGGCTCTAAGTTGAGCGTTTATGATGATGTTAAATGGATTAGAGACCTAGAAAGTTTTATTTGTCTCCTCAATGATAAGAAGAAACCTTTACTGGGCGTTTGCTTTGGTCATCAACTCATAGCAAAAGCTCTCGGTGGAGAAGTTAAGAAGGCTGAAGTAGGGTGGGTACTAGGACTTCAAGAATATACATTTCATAATCATTTTCCTTGGCTTGAAAATCCCAATAAAGATATAAAGCTTATCCACTCGCATCAAGATCAAGTTATAAATCTTCCTATGGGAACGACTTTAGTAGCCTCTAATGACTCTGTTCCTTATGCGATGTATTTTATAGGCGATCATATAATGTCTATACAAGGACATCCTGAATTCACAAATGAGTATGCTTATGATGTCGTTTGTAAAAGAAGAGAAATTCTAGGAGAAAAAAGTTTTCAATCTGCTGAAAAGAGTTTATTGAATGAACAATCCAATTATCTTGAAGTGACTCATTGGTGGATCGATTTCTTTAGATATCAGTTCAAGACTCAATAGTAATTCTCTCCATTCTTCTGAGTTGAGGCCAATAATCATTAACGGGTTTATGTAGTACAGATCTGTTGTCCCAAAAAGCTATAGAGTTATTTTCCCATGAAAATCTACATTGATACTTCTCTTGATGAATGTGATCAAACAAGAAATTTAAAATTGAACCATCAGCATCATCTCCTTCTATGTGCGAAGTGAAGAGTCTATTAACGTAAATTACCTTTCGTCCAGTAACAGGATGTTGTTTGATTACAGGATGGGAAACGGGTGGATTTTCTTTAAGTGCATCAGCTAATCTTTCACGGCCACCTTCTTCTTCAAGACTTTCTTTAAAACCAAATTCAAAGCTATGAATAGCATTCATCTCTTCAAGCCTTTCCTTCCATTCTTGCGAAAGATCATCATAGGCTTTTGATAAGCTTGAGAACATAGTATCACCTCCAGATTCAGGAATAATTCTTCCAATCAAGATACTTCCCAAAGGAGGATTTTTTTTAAACGTCATATCAGTATGCCATTCCTCAATTTTGGAAGGATTTTCTTCATCATTTTCAAGGATGGTAATTTCTGGAAAACCTTCTACTGTTGGGTATGCTGGATGCGTCTGTAAGTTTCCAAAAAAAGAAGCAAATCTCTTATGATCTCTTGGACTTATGTTTTGATTTCTGAAGAAAAGAACTTCATTTTCAGCTAAACAAGAAAGTAATCCAATTGATGTTTTTTCAGAAATATTAGATAGATTAATATCTTCTATGTAAGCACCCAGTGCCTCGTCTTTTTTAATTACTTTTAACATAATTTAGGTTAGGTTATCAGAAACAGGCAATAATTTATAAATATGAACCTTGTTTTAACAAGACACGCTAAATCTAGTTGGGATAATTTGAATCTTACTGATCATGACCGCCCTTTGAGTAGAAGGGGAAGGGAAGATGCAAAGCTTATAGCTAAATATCTGGCTACTTATGAATATACTTATAAAACTATATTGTGTAGCACATCAAAAAGAACCTCTGAGACGCTAGAGATTTTCTTAAACTATATCCATAAAGTAGATCAAATTAATTACCTATCTAACTTATATCATGCTTCAGCAGAGACTATAAGAAAGGAAATTACTACTTTAGACACAGATGGAACATATATGCTTTTAGGGCATAACCCTGGTATAGCAGACTTCTTAAGTAATCTCCATAAAGATATTTCTTTGAAAGTCCCAACGTGCTCAGTAGCTTTATTGTCTAACCAAAATAATTCCCTACAGTTAAATAAATTAATTACTCCAAAGGAATTAAAGTCACAATAAGACCCTTTACAACGTCACACAAATGTCATATAAAAGACACATATGTGACATTTATGTGACATAAAAGGAGTAAACATGAAATTAATCATCAAAATAATTAGTTTAAGTCTAATAATGATTTCTTCTTATACATATTCGGAGTCCAATCACGGATCTCTTTTCGCATTTGCAGAAAATATGCTAGAAATCGAAGGAACTGCTCCTAATATAATATTTTCAAGCAATGATGAGATAGGAGAATTATGCTCAAATGAAATGATTGCTTGCTTTAGGTCTGATAAACCTTCAAACATATATATTCAAGCAGGACTTCAAGTAGACTTAATTAATGCTACATTAGTTGGTCTTATGTCTGATTATTTACAATTTAATGCAAATAAAAATATAGATTATTTAAAGAGTTGTAATGCTCAAGTAAACTATCTTTTAAGCTCATTTAAGGTAAATAAAGCCAAGATCTATAAAGCTACTGCTTGCGGAAGGAAAACTATTTCACATAAAGAGATGGAAATTCTTTTAGCATCAAAATAAATTTCTTGGGGAGAAAAAAGAGGGACTTAGTCCCTCTTTTTTTTTCAAATTAGAAACTTAACTTTCACATGTTTGTAAACGTGTAAGTTTAAGATTTACACAATATATTGTTTTAAAAGTTCTTAAAACCACAATATGTTGTAGATTTATGAAAATTTTAGATAAACAAGTTACTCATTATAAAACCATTTGGCTCAGCGATATACACCTAGGAACAAAAGGTTGCCAAGCTGAAAAACTATTAGATTTCCTGTACGAATATTCTTGCGATAAACTTTATTTGGTAGGGGACATAATTGATGGATGGAGATTAAGCCAAAATTTTTACTGGCCTCAATCTCACTCCAATATTGTAAGAAGATTGCTTTCCTTTTCAAAACAAGGAACAGAGATCTTTTTTATTACTGGAAATCATGATGAATTTCTTAGATCCTTCTCTCCTCTAAATTTAGGAAACATAAAAATACTTGATGAAGATGTGCATAGTACTGAAGACGGTCGAGAAATCCTCATTATTCACGGTGATGAATATGATGTCGTAACAAAATATAGCAGATGGCTTGCGGTTTTAGGATCTATTGGTTACGAACTTCTCATGACTTTCAATCGCTTGTGGAATGCACTTAGAAAAATATTAGGCTATAAAAATTATTGGTCCCTCTCTGCCTTTGTTAAACACAAAGTCAAATCAGCGGTTAATTTTATAAGCGATTTTGAAGAGACACTTGCAATAGCTTGCAAGAAGAAAGGATACCAGGGGGTGATCGCAGGTCACATTCACCATGCAGAAATAAGAAAAATTCAAGGAATAGATTATATGAATTGTGGTGATTGGGTCGAGTCCTGCACAGCACTAGTTGAAAACGAGAATGGTATCATTGAAATAATTCAATATGGAGAATCAACAAATAAAAATATTCTTGATATAGCTAATAAGGTTGCATGAAGATTGTAATTGTTACAGATGCATGGTTTCCACAAGTAAATGGCGTTGTAACAACACTAGATTGTCTTAAAAAGGAATTGGAAAAGAAAAGTTACCGAGTAGATATTATCCATCCAAGTCTATTTAAAACTTCTTCATTTTCTGTTTATCCTGAAATTTCATTAGCAATGAACCCTTGGAAAGTAAAAAACTACCTATCCGAAGATATGGACTATTTACATATTGCAACAGAAGGTCCTTTAGGTTTATTTGCAAGAAATTTTGCAATTCAAAATAATATTCAATTTACTACGGCTATACATACCAAATTTCCTGAATACCTAAAGAAAATTCTTTTAATTCCATTGTCCTTAACTTATGGATATTTGAGATGGTTTCACGGAGAAGCACACAAAACACTAGCAAACACTAATTCTCAGATTGAAGAACTTTCTTCAATAGGATTTAAAAATTTAGCTAAGTGGAGTAGGGCGATTGATAGAAATATTTTTTATCCTAGAAAAAAGTCGTCTAACAATGGTTATTTACTATATGTTGGTAGAATCTCGAAAGAAAAAAATCTTGAAGATTTTTTAAATCTAGAGACAAGTAATCAAAAAATCGTGGTTGGATCTGGCCCTATGCTAAATGAATATAAAAAGAAATATAGAACTGTAGAATTTGTTGGCCCTAAATTTGGAAACGAACTTGCGCAATATTATTCTGACGCCTCTGTTTTTGTTTTTCCATCCAAAACAGATACATATGGAATAGTTATGATTGAGGCATTGGCTTGTGGAACACCTGTAGCTGCCTATCCTGTAACAGGACCCAAGGATATCGTCATTAATGAGATTAATGGATACCTTCATCACGATCTGCTTACGGCTGTTTCATTTGCTGAGAATATAAATTCTAAATTTTGCGAAGAGTCAATCGAATCCTTGTCCTGGGGCAAAGTAGCAAACACTTTTTTAAGCACTTTGATTCCGATAAGGCGTAAGTTTATAACTACTTAAATTTTTTCATTTCATGCAAAGGGAAAGATTCGTTAAAATAGACATTAATTATGAATTCAAAGAAGGGGATAACTTTTGGTGCATTTGATTTATTTCATGCAGGTCACATTCTCATGCTTCAAGAAGCTAGAACCGTATGTGACTATTTGATTGTTTGTATACAAACCGATCCAAGCATTGACAGAAAATCTAAAAATGCTCCAGTTCAGTCAATAGTAGAAAGACAAATTCAGGTTACAGCTTGTAAATATGTAGATGAAGTTCTTATTTATGACACTGAATCAGATTTGCTAGAAATTCTAGACACTGTTGAATGGGATGTCAGAATCTTAGGTGATGAATACCAGGATAAAGACTTTACAGGTCGAGAAAAGTACCTTGAAAAATGCTATTTCAATAAGCGACCTCATACCTTTTCCAGTTCTGAATTGAGAAAAAGGGTAGCTGACAAGCAATCTAGTTCAGACTAAGTCACAAAGCTTTCATTTATAATTAACAGACCTGACACTTTGTGACATTATAATAAGTCTATGGCAAAACACATTTTAGTTGTAGAAGACGAACCTGATCTAAGAACAACCCTTGAATTTAATTTAAAATCTGAAGGATATAAAGTTAAATCTGCTGCGGATGGCGAAGCCGCAATTAAAGAATTTGGAAAAAAAGTACCTGATCTTGTGCTTCTTGATTTAATGCTACCTGATATGTCGGGACTTGAAATTTGTAAAAAAATTAGAAATGAGTCTTTTAGTGACCAAGTATCTATCATCATGTTGACTGCAAAGGGAGAAGAAGTAGATAGAGTTGTGGGATTTGAACTAGGTGCTGATGACTACGTAGTTAAACCTTTCAGTGTTAGAGAGCTTATGTTGCGAATTTCATCTATCCTAAAAAGAGGATCAGAGACAAATACTAATAAAGAACAAATTTCTATTGGTGATGTTGAAATTAATTTAGCGTCACATAGGGTTTTTATAAGTGGTCTCGAAATTGAACTTACTGCAAAAGAATTTGAATTACTTAAATATCTGGCGGAACGCAATGGAAGAATTCAAACAAGAGAAGTATTACTGGAACAAGTGTGGGATTATAACAATTCAGTAACTACCAGAACTGTGGATACTCATATCAAAAGACTTAGATCTAAAATCGGTGATGTGGGATCAAAAATAGAAACCGTCAGAGGTGTAGGTTACCGCTTTAATTACGTCGTATAATCTATGAATGGATATTAGATGGAGGATCTTCTGGTCTACTTTTTTGCTTACATCGATGACTGTTCTCAGTCTAGGATATTTACTCTTAGAAAGAACAGGTGATTATTTATTAGAACAATTAGACTCGGAGCTAACTTCTGAAGCAAAAGGTGCGATTTTTATACTCTCTAATCCAGATTATAAAATTTCCAGTTACCAAACACTTTCACGACAACTCTCAGATTCATATGGTTTTAGAGTTTCTCTCATCAAATCAAATGGTGAAGTGGTAGGCGATTCAGATGTCGAAGATGAAGACCTTAGGAAACTGGACAATCATTACAATAGACCTGAAATTCAGGCAGCTATTATTAATAATATTGGTAAAGCGACTCGTTACAGTAATACCTTAAAAACAGATATGAGGTATCTTGCTTTAGCATCAAATAAAGCAGGAGACATAAACTTTGTTAGATTCGCCGTTCCTTTATCAGAAATAGATGCCACATTACTTGTCCTGCAAAATTCTATATACGGTTTTTTATTTGTATCCCTATTAATTGCTGTGCTTTTAAGTTATTTATTGTCTAGATTTCTAACGCTTGAGTATATTGAATTGATATCAAGTGCTAGAAAATTAGCAAAAACAAGTGGCATGAAGGGGTCGAAAAGAGCTGCAGTAGAGCAAATAAGTTCTAATTTGATTGAAATCCAGGGAGCACTTAAGAACGAGTTTACTGCTATTGCCAATGAAAGAAACCAGTTTGGAAATGCACTTGAAGAAATGGGACAGGGTGTAATTTCGATTAATAAAAATGGAATAATAGAATTAACCAACCCAGCTGCCAGTAAACTGTTAGGTCTAGATAAGCTATCTATAGGAGATTCTTTTATGGAAAAGGTCTCAATATCTGGGTTACAAGACCTAATAAAGGAAACTACTTCTTCAGAACCCGGATTAGATGAGATAGAAATACACCATCCCTTTTATAGAGCTTTTATTGCAAGTGCCAGTTTCAATCCAGAAACGGAAGAGTCTTTACTCGTATTTTCAGATATTACTAGAATAAAAAAACTTGAATCTGCCAGAAGTGACTTTATAGGTAATGTCTCTCATGAACTTAGAACACCCATTTCGGTACTTTTAGCTTCATCAGAGACTATTCTTAATACCGACATAAAAAAAGAAAAAGATCTAAAACAGTTTATTAAAGCTATACACCGAAATTCCGAAAGACTTAAAAATTTAGTTGATGATCTTCTGCACTTATCGCGTATAGAGGGTGGCAGTCTTAATATGACTATCGAGAAGATAAATCTTGATCACATAGTTGAATCAACTATATTAAATTTAGAACAAGAAGCACTAAAGAAAAGTATAAAAATTGAATCTCTGGTCGATAAAAGGATTGAAGTACTATCGGACTTTATTTCCTTGGATATTATCATCTCTAACTATTTAAATAATGCACTTGCTTATTCTCCAAATAATTCAAAAATCTTAATTACTGCAGAAGAGGTAGATAAAAAGATAAAGTTATCTGTTAAGGATGAGGGAGAGGGAATACCTGAAAATTATAAAGATAGAGTTTTTGAAAGATTTTTTAGAGTTGATAAAGGGAGGTCTCTGAACCAGGGTGGTACTGGGCTTGGGTTATCCATAGTCAAAAATTTAGCTTCAACTCTTTCTTGTACAGTTGGGGTAGAAAATCTTGAGCCAAAAGGAGCAAGTTTTTGGATAGAGTTAAATAAATCAACTTAAATTTTCGTTAAGATATTCAAAGGCCAAGGCATCACAAATTCCCCAATCTATAGCGAAAAGCTTATTTATATTTGAGTGCTCTAAAATATAAGAAAAAATATCTGAAGCGGGTACAATTACATCTGCTCTATCTTCCGCAAGACTATATTTATTTATTCGATCAACAATTGGCATTTTAGATAAATTTTTTCTGATTTCTTCAAATTCCTTAAGTTCTAAAGGACTATATTTTTGTATTTCAAGAATCTTAAAAATTCTCCTTATATTGCCACCGATACCCACTAAAGCGTCTGCATTATTTTCTTTAACTACATTCAAAAAGGCTTTTAACTTTTCCCATTCTTTTATGCTGTCTTTACCCTTCATAATTCTCACAGCACCAAGATCAAATGATTCATAAAACTCTTCGGAACTATTGCGCATGTAAATTTCTGTACTGCCTCCTCCAACATCAACATAGATAGGGCGATTCAGGTTTTCAATTTTTCTTGTATTGGCACCTTTAAGGTAATAGGCCTCTTGTTTACCGCTTAATATATTAACAGGTGTCTGACAGGCTTCTTCAATCTTGCTACATACTTCATTTCCATTTACCGCATTCCTAGTAGCCGATGTTGCGCATATTCCAGCCCACTCTATTTTCCTTTTTCGAACTTTATTAGTAAGATTTTTAAGTTCTTGAATAAGTCTTTTTTCTGATTCTTCTGAGATCCTATTTGTTTCAAATACATCTTGTCCAAGCCTAAGATCAATTCTTTTAAAGGTATCTAACTCTAATGGGAAGAGATTCTTCGAGGTCCTAATCCTAAATTGCTTGAACTTAATTGCATTTGATCCAATATCAACGGCAGCAATTCGTTGGAAAATTTTCTTTGATTTCAACTGGATTGATTTTGTATAAGTTTTTGTAACATTTTAAACTGCTGATATGTGAGCCCAGAAAACTCAACACCTTTATATTCTAGTTTGTGGTTATTTATGCCTGCATCCCATGTTTTGGGTTTGCTAAGTTTTTTTCCTTCGTAGTCAATCTCATTTAAGAGATACCTTAAGGCTGTTAAGCGAGCGACCATTTTATTATTTGCATTAATCACTATCCAAGGACTTTGCTCATAAGATGTGTTTGAGAACATTTGTTCTTTAAAAAAAGAAAAAATCTCCCATTTATCTGCCATTCTTAAATCATTAGTACTTAGTTTCCAGAGTTTCAAAGGGTCAGTTTGTCTTTCGTTGAACCGTTTGCTTTGTTGTCTTTTTTCAATGGACAAATAGAACTTGATCAAAATAAGGTTGTCTTCAATATATGATTTTTCCCATCTTATGACTTTGTTCATAAAATGAGTGTATTGCCTTTTAGAGCAATAACCCATAGTTATCTCGACCGTGGCTCTTGTGTACCAAGATCTATCAAAAAAAACTATTTCGCCTTTTTTAGGCATATGTTTTTCATAACGTTTAAACCATTTTTTTGATTCATTTTCAGTTGGTATTCCTAAATGCACATACCTAAAATGATCAGGAATCAGATGTTTGGCTAATAGATTGATTGTGTCAGTTTTCCCAGCGGCGTCCCTACCTTCAAAAACAACGGCTATTTTTTTCCCTTCTTTAATTGCCCAATTTTGAAGCTTAAGAAACTCAATTTGTAGACTTCTTTTTTCTTTTCTATAAAGGTCGGGATTGAGTCTGTTGTATTCGGAAACGTCGTAGTTGATCATAATAAAATTGTGTGAATATTAAAGTAGGGTATGTAATAAATAAAGGTGATAAGTTATATTTCACATAATATAATTTGACACTAATAAATTTCTGGAGTGTGATGCCATAAAATGATCATTGAATTCGCTCTTCCAATTTTAATTCTTACAGCGCTAGCCGGCTTGATAATGGCCTGGGGAATTGGTGCAAATGATGTTGCCAACGCCATGGGAACATCGGTAGGATCCGGCGCTATTACCCTTTCGACCGCTATCTTAATAGCCTGTATATTTGAATTCTCGGGAGCCTTTTTAGCTGGTGGAGAAGTAACCTCTACGGTTAGAAAAGGTATTCTAGATCCCTTATTATTTCAAGATAATCCTGACCTGTTTGTATTTGGAATGATATCAGCACTGCTAGCTGCTGGAACATGGCTTGTGGTTGCTACCTATTTTGGATGGCCTGTTTCAACTACCCACACCATAGTAGGAGGTATAGTTGGTTTTGGAATATTGGGATTATCATTTTCAGCAATAGATTGGGACACGATGTCAGATATAGCTTTAAGCTGGCTGCTCTCTCCCCTCATATCAGGGACTATATCTTTCTTCATATATCTATCTATAGACAAATTAATTTTAGGAAATAACAACCCAATTCAAATGGCACAAAGATATGGCCCAATATATCTTTTCTTTGTTGCCTTTATTGTCAGTATGGTGACTTTTACCAAAGGTCTTAAGCATATTGGTCTAGGTTTAGATTACGTAGATAGCATAATCTATTCATTTATCTTTGGTTTATTTATAACTTTCTTAGGTTTTGTATTTTTATCAAGACTAAGAAATAGTTCTATAGATCAAATTTTCGGAATACTAATGGTATTCACAGCTTGCGTTATGGCGTTCGCCCACGGTTCTAATGATACAGCTAATGCGGTTGGGCCCGTAGCGGCAGTATTTTCAACTGTTATGAATGAAGGCGTATCTAAAGAAGCGGCAGTATCAGTTTGGCTTCTGCTTGGAGGCGGAATAGGGATAGTTCTTGGTTTGGCAATGTGGGGCTATAGAGTTATTCAAACTATAGGAAAAGAAATTACTAAACTAACCCCAACGAGCGGTTTTGCTGCAGAACTGGCAGCTGCTACTACGGTTGTTATCGCATCTGGTAATGCCATGCCCATTTCAACGACGCATACTTTAGTCGGAGCGGTGTTTGGTGTCGGCTTAGCGATGTCTGTTAAAGACCTAGATTTCAAAGTAGTTGGCAAGATAGTAGCCTCTTGGTTGACTACCGTTCCAGCAGGAGCAATTCTCTCAATGATTTTTCTAACACTATTTAGGTACTTATTCCAGATCTAATCGTAACCAAATTGTCACAAAGTGACAGCATAATTGTCACCAAGATTTCAGAAAATATATATTACTATTATGGAGTAGTTTATGAGACGTCTAAGTTTTTTGTCGATTTTTTCTTTATCTCTTTCCCTTTTTGTACCCAACTTTGCATTTGCAGACGAAGATTCATCGCAAGCCGATGAAGAAGTTGTAGTTGTAGGCTCCCTTGCTAGCTTAAGAAGTGCTCTCAATAAAAAAAGAGATTCTGATAAAAATGTTGGTGTCATTGATTCTGATGCCTTAGGTAATTTTGCTGATATAAATGTAGCAGAATCTTTGAGGAGAATTTCTGGTATTTCGGTTGAAAATGATCAAGGTGAAGGAAGATACGTAACTGTAAGAGGTATGAACACTGATTTAAACGCAATGACTATCAATGGAGTCAGTACAGCTTCTCCTGAAGATAGAAGAGGTGTGATATTAGACGGTGTCCCTACAGATCTTTTAGACTCTATGACAGTTTATAAGACTCTTACTCCAAACTTAGATGCAGATACAATTGGAGGAGCTATAGATTTAGAAACAATTTCAGCATTTTCTTACGGATCTAATTTTGTAAAATTTAAAGCAGAAACTTCTAGAAATGATCTTACCAAAGACAGCAGTAATCCTAAATTATCTGGTACATACACCACAGTTATTCCACAAGAGAGCGGTGATCTTGGAATCGCATTTGTCATCAGCTCCCAAGAAAGACGCATCAAGGCAGAAAATAATGAAACTGGTGGTTGGGGATCTACTTATGTAGATGATGACTATGAAATGCGTTACTACGATCTCACAAGAGAAAGAGACGGAATAGTTCTTAATCTAGATTATGTATCAAATTCGGGAAGTAAAACTTATTTACATCTTTTCCATAACGAATATGAAGATGTTGAATATAGGGCAAAGTGGGAAGTTAGAGATGTAATGGAAGAGTACACACCAACTATATCTGGAACTGTAGCGACATATGGAGCTTCTAGAATGGATACTGAAGGGAAAAATAGAACTGAAATTCGATCTATCGATAATTTAGCTATTGGTCATGAGACACAACTTTCAAATGGAAGCTTTTTAGAAGTTCAAGTGTTTAGATCTGAAGCAGAACAGGATGATACGGATAGATATAATTTAATATTTAGAAGTAAAGAGAAAGACGGTGTTACTACTTTGGATACTGCCAATCCTCAGAAACCAGTTTTGGGACTTCCTTCTGAATTCTATGATGCCTCTACTTTCCCAGGAAAGGCTGCAGAACAAGAATATGCTCTTACTGAGGATGAAGAACAGGGCTTCAAAATTGATTACACGTATATGATCGGTGAAACAGTTGTGCAGACTGGACTAAAGTATAGACAAAGAGAAAAGATAAATAATTATCAATTCTGTGAGTACGATATGCCAAAAGGTACTACATTGGCAGATTATGATTATCAGACAATAGGAAAGTATTTGGCAAATACACACGGACCTGCTCCAACTTTTGAACAAGTCAAATCAATAGTAACCAATAATACTTCTGGAACAGTTACATTCTCAGACGGTACTACCTGTCCTGGACCGGGTACTTTCTTTAGAGGTATGGGTGGTGATGAAGAAGAAGAATCTATTCCAGCAGACTGGACAACAGAAGAAGACATCCTAGCCTTATATTTTATGGGTACGACTTTGTATGAAAACTCCACTTGGGTTTATGGCATAAGGTTTGAAGACACTGAAACTACCTACAAAGGTAAAAACTGGAATGATACTTATCTTGGAGATAATGAATTTGAAAATAATTACACCTTTGCAGCACCCTCTTTAAATATTAAATATGACATCTCAGATGATATGGTTCTTAGATTTGGTGCATTTAGATCACTTGTAAGACCTGGGTTTAAAGAATCAAGAGCTGGTGCAATTATCAATGTTGACGATAATGAAATAGAAGGTGGAAATCCTAATTTAGATCCTACCAAAGCCACCAATATCGATATTTCTTTTGAATACTATATTGATGAGAATACTTTCTTAGGAATGGGTGCTTTCTATAAAAATATAGAGGATGCGATTGTAGAGGTTGAATCTCGTAGTTTTGCAATGCGAGGATCAATATGGGATAAAGCGGAAACTTATATCAATGCCGATGATAGCAGCATCAATGGCTTAGAGTTTTCATATCAAACAGCTTTTGATAACGGCTTCATTTTAGTTGCAAATTATACATATGCAGACGGTGAAACTGACTTACCTGCTGATGCTGCTGCAGGACAAAGGACTATTCCATATTTTAAACAAGTAGAAAATACATGGAATCTTTCTCTAGGCTACGACGATGGTCCATGGGATATTAGATTGGCCGCAACATACAGAGACAATTACCTTGATGAAGTAGGATCTAAGCCTCTTAATGATCGTTATACAGATGATCATATGCAAGTTGATTTAACTGCAAAATATAAAGTTAATGATTCTTTAAGAATAACGTTTGAAGCTATTAATTTAAATGATGAACCTGAGTATTATTACTTTGGTAATCCTTCAAGACTCTCGCAATATGACGAGTATGGAGCTACTTATGGAGTTGGATTTAGGTATATCTTGAATCAATAGGCAACTTTCTTTAACATGAAACTCCTCTCTTTGAGGAGTTTCTTTTTTAAAGCTCAAAAAAACCTTAATATGAAAAATATAAATTTTTTCCTTTTCTTCGTATCATTTACTATGAGTGCTGCCATAGAAGATCATAAAATTTATCCTATTTATGAAACTGAAGCAGTAAAAACATCGGGTGATGCTGCCGATGACCCTGCATTTTGGTTTAACAAAACAAATCCTGAAAAAAGTATTGTTTTTGGAACAGATAAGAAATCAGGTATTTACACTTACGACTTGTCCGGTAAAACATTAAATTATTTTCCCATGGGAAGGATAAATAATATTGATTTAAGATCTGATTATATAATTCAAGACAGAACAGTCTCGTTATTGGCCGGTACAAATCGAGATCTTAATAGAGTTGATTTTCTGTTGATTGGATCAAATGGCAGTGTTGTTGAGTATTATGATAACTCTTATCAGACTGAACTAACCTCTGTTTATGGTCTCTGTATGTTTAAAGATACAGATAACTCTAAAACTTTCATATTTGTTACTGATGAGAAAAGTCTTGCAATATACCAGTATGAGATTCAATCCTATGATCCTATGTCTGCAAAATTAGTCAGAACAATACCTACTCAATCTGTATCTGAGGGTTGTGTAGTAGATGATGAGTTAAAAATTCTTTATTTTTCCCAAGAAGACGAAAAATCTGGAATCTTCAAGACAACAGCTATGCCAGAAGGTGGAAATATTGAAACGATAGATTTAATTAAACCATCTGGGAATATAACCGGTGATTCCGAAGGGTTAGCTTTAGTTAAATTACCTGATCAAACATTATTAATTTCATCATCTCAAGATTCTAATGAGTATCTAATTTATACAACCGGCATGGAAAATCAGTACCTTGGTAAATTTACTATTGCAACTTCAACTATAGATGGAACAAGCGAAACAGATGGTATAGAGGCCTTTTACGGGCCATTAAGTCCTCAATTTCCTTTAGGAATTTTTATTGCTCAAGATGATGTAAACCTTGATCAATACGGTGAACCAATAAATCAAAATTTCAAATTTTCTTCTCTGAAAGATGCTATAGATCCTTTTATTAAATAGATAATAAAAGTCATGATACTAACTCAAAGATAAGGCTAAAAATAGTGTAAAATTTGAACAGGAAAAATGTGCGGAAGATTCACACTTAGAAACTTAGATGATCTCAAGACCAGGTATGGAGAAACGGATTTTAGACCTAGTTATAATGTTGCTCCTGGTCAAAAAATATTAGCTCTTACCGATAAATTCCAAACAATGGAATGGGGCTTCTCGCCTTATTGGGCTGAAAAGCCATTCAATTTGATAAATGCAAGAATAGAAACTCTATTTGAGAAACCATCTTTTACTAATTCCAATAGATGTCTTATCCCCTCAGATGGTTGGTATGAGTGGAAGCTAGAAGACGAAGTCAAAACACCATATTTTCATCATCTAAATGGAGATATCTTTTTCTTTGGTGGAGTCTTTGGAGGATACAGAGGGAAGGTGGGATGCGCTATAGTCACTAAAGATGCAGTTGAGTCTTTAAAAAATATTCATCAGAGAATGCCTTTGATTATTTCAAGACAACACTTTCAAGATTGGTTAAGCGGAGATAATATTGACTGTTCAGATATTTTTTCTTCAAAAGCAATCAAAACTCATCCTGTTTCGACACATGTAAATAATCCATTCAGTGATGATCCCAAGTGTGTATTTCCCGTAAGCTAGTTATATTTAATATTTTGCCTTATTGAATTTTCATAAATTTTAAATAAAAGTTTCTTAATATTTATATTTTAGAAACCTGTTTGTAACTTAATACACAGAACCGACAATAAAAATATTTAACATCGTTTTCTTTTAAAGGAGACGTAATGAAAAGGAATTCACTATTAGTTTTTTTAACATCCTTCCAACTTATTTTTTTTAATTACCTCAATGCAGAGGATTCAGAAGAGATACTAGAAGAAATTGTAATTGTTGGAAAGCCAATAAAAACCAGTCAGATGGAGTCAATACAAGCTAAAAAAATCTCAGATAATATAGTGGAAGTAATCTCCTCAGATGATATCGGTCGTTTTCCTGATCAAAATATTGCAGATGCTCTTGGGCGAGTGCCTGGAGTCTCTATTGAGCGAGATCAAGGCAGATCAAGATTTCTTAATTTTAGAGGAGCACCTCCTCGTTATACAGCCATAGCTTTTGATGGTATTGACATTCCAGGTACAGAAAATGGAAGAATTCCTAGATTTGATGCTTATCCTGCAGTTGTAACATCGCAAATTTTTGCTAACAAAGCAATTACTCCGGATATGACTGGAGAAGCTGTCTCTGGTTATATTGATATTAAAACTTTTTCACCTTCTGACATAGAAGGTTTTTCAGCTGCATTCGATTATGGTCGGGGAGAACAAGATTTAGGAGATGGAGATACTGAAAGAGAAAATTTACGTATTTCTTTCTCCAATGAAAAGTTTGGAATATTGCTATACAACTCTAGTGCCTATAACGAGCAAATCACAACGAACCTTGACGATATGGATTTTACGCTTACTGATTCTGGATACACTCCTACATCAAGCGGTAGTCTTGGAATTAGATTTAATAACTATTTGGTAGATTATGAAAATAAGGCAAATGGCGGCTCACTTGAGTATTATTTCGATGATGGAAACAAACTATTCCTTAGATCAATCAGAACAGAATTTGAGGAAAGCCAACAGAGAAATTCTTGGTATTTAAATTTCGGAAGAGGCGCTGATGCAGCTGGTACAGAGCTTACGCCAGGTACAGGCACTAGTTTAGCTTTAGTGTTTCGATTAGTAGAGGATGGTACTTATGATAATTCTACTGAGATTGACACTATAGGATTGGACTGGTCTATAGGGGATTGGATGTTGGACGCAAGATATAGCCAAATTTCAATGCAATCAAAATACTGGCTACCAATCCCTTACGGAGCTGGATCAACAGTTGCATCTTACGATGTTACTAATCCTTTTGACCCTAGATTTACCTTGACTGAACCATTGAGTTCACTTGAGATTGATGCAATTTTCATTTTCAACATCTATGGTGAAAGAGAGACTGACAATGATCAATTTAAATTTGATTTAGAGAGAGTCAATAATGCGGGGGTATTTAAAACAGGTTATAAATATGATGTTAGAGATGCTTTGGGAGGGAATGCAAATGATTTAGATTTCGCATCTGCAGCAGCAGTAGATACATCTTCATATGACCAACCTACAAATCTCTGGATGCATGGTGATCAAAGAAATGATATCGGAGGTTTTTATACAGACAATAAAGGGCTAAAAAAAGCTCTGATTGATGCAGGCCTCAAACGACCTGGCATAGCTGATTTACCTTCCAATCTTCTAGAAACCATAGAGGAAACCATGCACAGTGTTTATGCAATGCAAACCATAGATACAGATTATGGAAATATTATTTTTGGCGCTAGATATGAAGATACTGAGTTTGAAACTTCTGGATCAAGATTAGATGCTGAAGGGAATATGGTCCCTCAAATTCTTACTAAATCTTATTCAAATTTTTTACCTAGTTTTCATTTAAACTACAACTTAGATGACGACAGAAAATTACGCCTTTCGGCTACTACTGGTGTCAGCAGACCAACTTATACGGAAGCAAGGGCTTCAGCTACTATTGATCCAACAACTAGATCTATAAGTGGAGGTAATCCTGGTTTAGATCCTGAAGAGTCTTGGGGGCTTGATACTGCTTATGAGTGGTATTTCTCAGAAGCAAGTATTTTTGCAGTAAACATTTTTTATAGAGAAATAGATAATGTCATCGTAGATTCTAATTCAACCGTTGATGGCTCATTGTATTCCGATGTGGCTCCACAAGGAGAATCATGGACTTTGAGCGGAAGCGATAACGGAAGCGATGGAGAATTGAAGGGATTTGAAATAAATCTCATTGATCGTTTTGATAGATTCTTAGAAGGTTTTTTCTCAGGTTTTGGTTATGAATTGAATTTAGCCTCTGTCGATTCAAGTTTTACTGCTCCAAATGGTGTGAGTTACGATTTACCGGGTACATCAGATTTTACTTACAACGCATCTGTTTTCTATGAAGATTATGGTTTATCTGCAAGATTAGCTTTCAGATATCGAGATGGGTGGTTAGATTCCACAGAGTCTGATGTTATTGGTAGTGCTTATTATTGGGAAGAGCAAGAAAGACTGGAATTATCATTGAGGTATGACCTTGAAGAAATTTTAGGTTACAAGGCAATTGTCTATGCTGACTTTAATAATTTAACTGACTTTGTTGATATTAGAAATTTAGGCGATCTGCCAAATCAAGTTGAAAGTTATGGCTCAAGATATGTCCTAGGCTTTAAGGTAAACCTCTAATCAAATAACCTTTACTAATGTTATAAATCAAGTAACTATATGGCCTGCGTAAAGTGCGGGAATGAATAAAACATTAATCAAGAAACTTTTGGCCGAATTTGTAGGAACATGCTTCCTAGTAATGATTGTCGTTGGTTCTGGGATAATGGCTCAGGGCTTATCAACTGATCAGTTAAGTATTCTTCTGGCAAATACCATAGCAACTGGAGCAGGACTGACTGCATTAATTTGGATATTCATCTCAATTTCAGGAGCTCACTTCAATCCTGCGGTTAGTTTAATAATGCTTTTAAACAAAGAGTTAACATTAAAGGAGTTTTCTTGTTTCAGTTGCGCCCAGTTTGTCGGAGGATTTATAGGTGTAATTTTAAGCAATATTATGTTCGGAATGGATCCATTGCAGATTTCAGAAAACTCAAGAAGTGGATTAAATATATATTTTAGTGAATTGGTAGCTACATTTGGCCTCATCATTACTATTCTCGGTGTAAGAAAATTAAGTACTCTTGCTATTGCACCAGCAGTAGGATTATATATCTCAGCAGGTTATTGGTTTACATCTTCAACTTCTTTTGCAAATCCTGCAGTAACCTTTGCCAGAGGATTCAGCGATACCTTTACTGGTATCCATCCAGAGTTTATTTTATTTTTCATAATCTTTCAGATTATTGGTGCTTGTTTAGCAATGCTTTTTATGAGTTTTGTACAGCATGACGAAGTTAAATAAACCTAGAAAAGCACTTTAAAACACTGAATAGAATTGAATTTGGGAATCTAAATTTAGATACCTTAAAGAAAAGGATTTAGCTTCATGATACGTTGTCCTGTAATTAAAAAATTTTTTTTCATAAGACACATTTATTTCACATTCTAGAAAAGTAATTGTCAATTCACTCAGGCCTAATATCCGAAATCATTTAGGAGGAGTTCATAATGCTACTACGCTTTTCATCTATATTCAGTTTGTTTTTAATTGTTTCTTGTGGAGGAGGTGGTGATACCTCAATAGATTCTCCAGGAGAACTTGGTCAGGTTTCGGCACCAACAGCTGCTGACCAACAAGTTGTAGTTGGTGGTTCTGTACTGACAGGAACTTGTCCTAGCTCATCAAACATTGATGTTGATGACAGTATTGGCGGTAACACTGTCTGTGCAATATCAGGCACCATAACAGGTGATCTTACGTTAACTGATGATGTAATTTATAGATTAAGCGGCACAGTTAATGTGGGTGCTGACATGGGAGGAGATGGAACAAAAGCTGGAGGTTCAGCTGGTGTTTTGAATATTCCTGCGGGAGTAACCATTGTTTCAAAAACTTCTGCTGATTATCTTGTTGTTCAGAGAGGTTCAAAGATTGAAGCTAAAGGAACAGCATCAAAACCAATTGTCTTCACTCACTCTTCTGTTTTAGATGGTTCACTTTCAAATCCAGATACAGCTAGTGGTCTCTGGGGTGGATTGGTAATCTTAGGTAAAGCACCTATTAATAAATGTTCTAATGATGTTCGAGGTACAGCAAGCTGTGAAAAACTCGTCGAAGGAGCAACAGATGCTCTCATGGGTGGAGCAACTCCAAATGATAATTCAGGAACATTAAGATTTGTTAGAGTCGAATATGCAGGTTATGAAATATTTCCAGGTAACGAATTAAATGGAATCACTTTTGGTGGTGTAGGTTCAGGGACTACTGTTGATTATGTTCAAGTTCATAATAATCAGGATGATTGTGTAGAGTTTTTTGGCGGCACTGTAAACGTTACTCATTTGGTTTGTACAGGAGCTGGAGATGATAACCTTGATATTGATTGGGGTTATACAGGCAAGATGCAGTACGTTGTAGTTAAACAATCTAGAGGAGCTGGAGACCACATTGTTGAATCAGATAATACGAATGCTGATGCATCAGTCGGATATTTAACTACTCCAAGATCTCAACCAAAAATTGCAAACTTTACTTTCCTTTCAACTGGTAGAGACGAAGCTCTTAAGTATAAAGAAGGTGTATCCGGTATGTATATGAATGGTGTGGTTGTCAGTTCTGGAGATAAAGGTTGTATTGAACATACCAAGGCAGAAACACTCCAAGACGCACCTGGTTATGACAAAATTGCTCATCATTCAGTCTTCATGGATTGTGGAACTGGTGGTGTTTATAATGCTGGAGACGATTCTGCTACAGTTGCAGAATTACAAGCTTCCATTGAATCTAGAGCTACTAACCTAGTTACTGATCAAACTAATACATTAGTTGGTCAAATGTTCCTAGGTACTAATGAATCTGGTGTTGTTTCGGCATTTACCAATCAAACAGCTGTTTGTGCAGTTGGATCTCATGCAAGTGGAACTTCTACCTTGTGTCCAAGTGATGCAACTCAAATTGATGGTTTCTTCGCTAAAACAAACTATATTGGTGCTTTCGCTCCAGGATCTGATGAAGACAACAACTGGGCAGCAGGATGGACTAAAGGTCTTTTTACTGCACCAGAATGTCCAGCCGGAACTTTTGAATCCGAACAGCTAGAAGGCAAAAAAGTCTGCAGTGTTCAGGGAACCATAACAAGTGATGTCACCTTAACAAGAGGCAACTTTTACAAGCTTGTAGGAAAAGTACAAGTTGGTGAAGACATGGGTGGTGATGGAACAAAAGATGGTGGAGTCAGTGCTACTTTAACTATAGAGCCGGGAGTTACTGTTTTTGGTGAATCAGGATCTGATTACTTAATCGTAATGAGAGGTTCTCAATTAATGGCTAACGGTACAAAATCTGCACCAATTATCATGACTGGTAGAGATGATGTTACTGGCCAAGCTACTCAGTTTTCAAGAGGTTTATGGGGTGGGTTAGTTTTACTTGGCCAAGCTCCAATAAACAAATGCTCTAATGATGTCCGAGGCACCGCTGCTTGTGAAAAAGTAGTTGAAGGTTCATCCGATGCACTTATGGGCGGAAATACTTCTGACGACTCAAGTGGATCACTAAAATACTTAAGAGTTCAGTATGCTGGATATGAAATATTTCCAGGTAACGAATTAAATGGAATCACTTTTGGTGGTGTAGGTTCAGGAACTACTGTTGAATACGTCCAGGTTCATAATAATCAAGATGATTGTGTAGAATTCTTCGGAGGTACGGTTAATGTCAAATACTTGATTTGCACAGGTGCTGGAGACGATAACCTTGATATTGATTGGGGTTACCAAGGGAAGCTACAATTTGTAATTGTTAAACAATCATCTGATGCGGGTGATCACATTGTAGAATCTGATAACACCAATGCCGATGCATCTGTTGGTTATTTAACAGAGCCTAGATCTCAACCAATTATTTCAAACTTTACTTTTATCAGTAATGGTAAAGATGATGTTATCAAGCTCAAAGAAGGTGTTTCAGGGATTTATACAAATGGTATTGTAATAGATGCATCTAATAGTAAGGCTTGTATAGAAACCACTAAAGCTGAAACTTTCCAAGATGCCGCAACAACGCCAAAGGTTACATTTAACTCTGTAGCGTTTGATTGTAAGGCGCTTGCAGCACTGGGTGATGACGCAGGAACACTTGCTCAGGCTGAAGCTTTAATAACCGTAGGAAGCAATAACCTTTACTCTGCAGATTCTGGTGGGGGCTCATATGTCCCAACAGTTTCAGGGGTAATTAATGGTACAGCTGAAAATGCAATGACGGTTGCTGATAAATCAGCCGATTCATTCTTTACAACTACTGATTACGTAGGGGCTGTTAAAGATTCTACTGATACTTGGTATAAAGATTGGACTGTTGCTGGAAGCTTAAATTAATCAAGGGTAAAAATAGGAGTTACTAATGAAAATATTTTCAAGTAAAAAGTTTGGCTTAACGACTCTATTGCCCTTGTTACTACTAACCTCTTCAATTTCTTCAGATGAAGTTGATGAGGTGGTAGTCAGCGGATACTTCATTCCAGACGAAAAAAGAGATACTTCAGAAATAAATGTAGTTTTAGATAGTACTGCAATAGAAAGGACTGGCGATGACAATATAGCTGTTGCATTAACTAGACTCACTGGTTTGAGCTTAGTAAGGGGTAAATATGTCTACGTTAGAGGTCTAGGGGAAAGATATTCTGCTGCTACACTCAATGGAGGTGTTCTACCAAGTCCTGAACCCCTTAAAAGGGTTGTTCCATTAGATCTTTTTCCAACTGAGGCAATTGAATCCGCTATTGTTCAAAAAACATACTCTGCAGAATTGAATGGTGAATTTGGTGGCGGTATGATTGCAATTAAAACAAAAGCAGTTCCTAACGAAAGAATTGCATCTCTATCATTATCCACAGGCTACAACACAAATCATAGAGAAGATGGTCTTCTTTATGATGGAGGTGGAGATGATGACTGGGGCTATGATGATGGTATCAGAGATTATCCAGCTTCAGTTGCAAGTGCAATTGCTGCTGGTACCAAAATTGACCGATCTAACTTTGAACCATACCAACTAGCTAATATAGCTAGAGAATTTGAAAACTCTAAACTATGGGTGATTCAAAAGGGCAATGTTCCTGCCAATGGTTCATTCAATGTTACCTATGGCAATGAACTTGATTGGGATCTTGGTAATGACCTTTCATCTGGATTTCTATTAACAGCTGGAGTTAAATCTTCTTGGCAAACTCAAGAAGGTCTGAGGCAAACTGGAGACTTGCAAGCTAATTCAGACGGAACCGTATCTGTAATCAAGGCCGAAGATAAGACATTTATGTCTACGTCTAATGATGCTACTACTTATGGAATGGGTGTTTTTGGAGTTGAATCGGATTCTACAGAGGTAAAATTGACCTCCTTATACATTCATAAAGGTACTAAAGAAGCAAGATCCATAACTGGATATGATCCAAGTGATGCTGCTGATGTACGAGAAGATTACACTGAATTTTTTGAAAGAACTTTACGTAATAATCAACTAAGTTTTGATAAGATTTTTCAAAATGAAATTACTTTGAACGGAAGAGTGTCTTTCGGAACGGCAACTCGTAATGCACCTTATGAAAGATCAGTTTTTTATGAAGATAGTGATAATGACGGTATATTTTTATACGATGTTAATACAGGAAGAAACCAAACTCAGTTCAGTACCGTAGATGATGATGTTTTTAATATAGGATTAGATCTTACGTTTCCCATCGAAACTGATACCGCTGATTTAATCTTTAAAATTGGATTAGATCAGAAAGTGAATGATAGGGAAGCCGAAGTTAGAAGCTACAGATTTTTAGCTGCTGGTGGACCTCTCCCCGATGATTTACTTGGAAAAAGAGTTGATTATATATTTGCTGACCAGAACCTTGATCCAAACAGACTTTATGTGATTGAAAATACTGGTTCTTCATCACCTGCTGGATACGAGGGTGAGCTTGAAATTGATGCCTATTATGCATCCGTGGAAGCGTTGATCTCTGATCAATTTAGGATTTCTGCTGGTGCTAGATACGAAGACGGAACACAGGAAATTAATACCTATGATCTTTTTACTGGTAAAGATAACTCAATTGATAAAACAATTGATGAGGATTATATTCTTCCTAGCCTAACACTTACATATCTACCAGAGAGTTACGAAAATCTTCAAATCAGATTTGGTTACTCTGAAACTATTGCTAGGCCAACATTCAGGGAATTGTCACCTACATTATTTGTCGATGTAGATACTGATAGGGTGATAGCTGGATCTTTATATCTTGAAAATTCAGAGATAGAAAATTTTGACCTCAGATTTGAATATTATTTTGATCAAAATCAATTTTTAACGCTTGGTGCTTTTTATAAAGAGATTGACAAACCAATTGAAGAATCAGTTACAGAGATTGGAGACCTGGTAATTACTTCATACCAAAACGTACCGTTAGCTGAAATAAGCGGTTTCGAATTTGAATTTGAGAGAATTTTTGACGGTTTTGAATCATCCTGGCTTGCAAGTAAAGAACTCTTAATCAAAGTAAACTACACTTTCACTGACTCTGAAATTGTTATCGGAGAAGGTGATACGTTTGTTAATTTGGTAGGTGTGACCGAATTAGCTTCAAGCTTGTTAGCCAACGGCAGGGACTCTAGATTACAGGGTCAATCTGATAATATTCTTAACTTTCAAATTGGTTTCAATGATTTCATTGCAAATTCTCAAGGTACCCTAATTTTTAATTATGTTGATGATAGGGTTAGGGCAAGAGGAATAGATGTTTTACCAGATATCATAGAGGAAGTACCAACAACTCTTGATTTTGTTTACTCACGAAATTTTGACCGTGATGACCTAGAGAACCCTTTAAAACTATCATTGGAGATTCGAAATATTTTAGATGAGTCCTATGAAGCTACTGTTGCTGATAATATTTTCTATGATCAGTATGATTTAGGTAGATCCTTCTCATTGGGATTAAAATATCAGTTCTAATTCTATTTTTACTTTAGAATGGGCTCTACGGAGCCCATTTTATTATTATGGATAATTTAAACATAGCTAAGAAAATAATTTTTTATGGTTTAATTTGCTCTGTTTTAGTTGCATTGATATATCAACTTTTTTTAATATTTAATGCACCAAACTTTAAAGAAACATCTCCCATAAATATTTCAGCTACAGTTAATACTAATTTAACCTCAAATTATATTAATCAAACTGCAACTCAGCTAACCAATGATGAATTTTCCTATAAAGTAGTTGGTTATAGGGCGGGAGAGAAAAATAGTTCAGTTGTACTTAGAAAAGCTGATGTCGATT
Organism: uncultured SAR86 cluster bacterium; assembly: GCA_902537425.1. GTDB lineage: Bacteria > Pseudomonadota > Gammaproteobacteria > Magnimaribacterales > Magnimaribacteraceae > Magnimaribacter. The sequence continues at coordinate 49,293 of CACBBD010000006.1, forward strand.
ATGTTGTTCAACAAGGTGACTTGATTGATAACACCTACAGACTAATTTCTGTTAGTAAAGAAGAGATAGTATTTGATAGAGCAGGAAAACAGTTGTATATCAAAATAGATTAAGAATACCCTTTTTTATTTTCCAGCTATTTACTCCTGATATAGTAAAAACACAAATTTGTAACATAAATTTCACAAAGTGACAGCACGATTGTCACTAGTTCATCTCAGAATGTCGTTTATTCAAAAATGACTAAAAAATTAATAATCTTTATTTTACTGATCCCATTTTTTATTGGCGCAGAAGAAACTTATATTCTTAATTATGATGACGTTGATATAAAAAAAGTTACACAAGATGTAGCAAGTTTTTCAAATAAGACATTAATTCTTGATCCAAAAGTGAAGGGAAGAGTTTCTATCTTTTCAGACACTATTCTTACATCTCAACAAGTTTGGGAGGTGTATTTAAGAACTATTCAGGTTAGTGGTTTCTCTGCAGTCTCCGACGGTAATATTGTCCGAATTGTGTCTGAAAATGACGCTACTCGTGATGAAACTGATATATCTAATGATGGCGACTTTTCTACAAAAATTATTCCATTAGTTAATCGATCTGCAGGGGGTATTTTGCCAATGCTCAAACCAATTACTGGTAGGCAATCATATTTATCCAGTATTCCCTCTGTCAATTCCATATTGATTGTTGATAAATTATCGAATGTGCAGAGAATTGAAACCTTGGTAAATCAATTAGATAAAGATAATTCTGCTCAAATCTCTATTATTAAACTTGATAATTTATCTTCAATTGAAGCAGTAAGAATTTTAGAGCGCCTAAAATTACAAGAAAATCCAACCATTAATAATTTTATCGCTGTGCCATTTCCGACTTCCAATTCAGTGATTCTTTCAGCAAATAACTTTGTAACAACTAATATAACTAAAACTTTACAGGCACTAGATAAAGATGCTTTGAACGATAGTTCTGTTGCAGTTATCTATTTAAAATTTGCTAAAGCTGACGAAGTTTCTGCAATACTAAATACTGTTTCATCACGTTTTACTAACTCAGAATCTTCTGAAAAACCTGTAGTTACTTTCCACGAGAAAACTAATTCCATTATTGTATCAACCGAGCAAGCTAATTTAGATGTAATACGTAATCTCATATCTAAACTTGATATTAGAAGAGCACAGGTATTGGTTGAGGCGATTATTGTAGAATTATCTGAGACCGCTGCAAAATCATTAGGAGTAGAAACTGTTTTTGCTGGAGGTGAGGACGGTGATGTACCCTTGGGCATCACTCGGTTTCAAGATTCAAATTCACCTGACTTATTAGCTTTAGCTGGTTCAGCTGCTGAGTCGGGAGATGATGTAACTCTTAGAAATATTGGTGCTTCATCGTTACTTAATACCCAAGGACTCATTGCAGGCTTAGGAAGCATTGAATCAAATGGTGATAGCTTTGCAGCAATTATCAGTGCAATTGTAAGCGATCAAGATTCGAACATATTATCTACACCATCGGTCATTGCAATGGACAATGAGGAAGCCAATCTTGTAATAGGTCAAGAAATACCCATCACCACAGGCGAAAGTCTCGGAGCAAATAATGCTAATCCATTCAGAACAACCTCAAGGCAAGAAGTAGGCATCAAGCTCTCTATCGTTCCCCAGATCAATGAAGGAAACAGTGTAATTCTAAATATCAATCAAGAAGTTTCTGGAGTTGTAGGCCCATTAACGGGAACCGCCGATCTTATTACAAATAAAAGAAGTATTGAAACAACAGTGTTAGTTGATAATAACCAAGTAATAGTACTTGGTGGATTAATTGATGATGATGTTCAAAGTTCTGAATCAAGAGTTCCTATCTTAGGAGCCATACCTGTTGTTGGTAATCTCTTTAAGTCATCATCTCAATCAAGAGTTAAGCGAAATTTATTAGTTTTCATTAGGCCAACAATTCTTTTTGATCCCAATGACGTAATGGAGCTTTCAAATGAGAAATATAATTATATAGAGGCGCTAAGAATGCTGGATGGTGAAAAGTCTGACATTATTGATTTAACTAGAAAACCATAATGGAACAGATAATAACAAAAGAGCATAAACCATTATTTCCTTACGAATATTCTAAATCTCAAAGAATTTTAGGAGTTGAAATTAATGGTGAAATATTTATTTTTTCTGAAAATGCACTGAGCTCATTGTCCATACAGGAATTATACTCAACATATCCAACAAAGAAATTTATCACCACATTATGCAGTCCTAATGAATTTGAAAAGGGATTAACTAAACTTTATTCTCAAGATAAGTTTCAAGAAACAATAGGAGATGAGCTATCGGAATCATTTGATCTTGAATCCTATGCAAAGACCATAACTCCTTCGGAGGATCTATTGCAGGGCAACAATGATGCTCCTATTATCAAGCTGATTAATGGCATTCTAAGTCAAGCTATTAAAGCTAAAGCATCAGATATTCACTTTGAACCTTTTGAGGATACTTTTATTGTAAGACTACGAATAGATGGAGTAATGCGAGAACTCATTTCACAAGATTCAAGACTATCACCTCCAATTGTTTCAAGATTAAAGATAATGTCCAAGTTAGACATCGCAGAAAGAAGAAAACCTCAAGATGGAAGGGTGTCGCTCTCACTTGGAGCTCAATCCATTGATGTAAGAGTATCAACTTTACCGTCCTCATATGGTGAAAGAGTAGTTCTTAGGTTACTTGATAAAGATTCTGCAGAGATAGATCTAAATTATCTTGGATTTTCTGACTACGTTAACTCTAAATATCAAAAGGCACTGAAATCTAATGAAGGAATTATTCTTGTTACTGGTCCTACTGGATCTGGAAAAACTACAACTCTATATGCAGGCTTACGAGAGATTAATGATAATTCGCAAAACATTTTAACTGTAGAAGATCCCATTGAATACACACTCGCAGGAATTGGGCAAACCCAAGTGAATTCAAAGGCAGGCTACACTTTTGCAAGTGGACTAAGATCAATTCTTCGACAAGATCCCGACATTGTAATGGTTGGTGAAATACGAGATTCTGAAACTGCCAGTATTGCCATTCAAGCTAGCTTAACCGGGCATTTAGTGTTATCCACAATCCATACCAACAGCGCAATAGGAGCTATAGCCAGACTAAGAGATATGGGGGTTGAGTCCTACTTATTAGCTTCTAGTATTAAGATAGTGTTAGCACAAAGACTTGTTAGAAGGCTTTGTAATCACTGTAAAAAACCTTCTAGTGAAAATGTAAATTTATTAAAGAAATTTAATTTATGTTCTGAAAGCATATATTACGAACCAAGCGGATGTCAGCACTGTTCATTTACAGGCTACTCTGGAAGACTTGCGATTGCTGAGTTAGTCGAGATAGATGAAAATCTCAAGCAAATGATCCATGACGAAGCATCAGAAAAAGTGATGAATGATTATGCTTTCCAAAATAATCAATCCATTCAAGAATCAATTAAATTAAATCTAGAAAACGGAATAACTAGCATTAGTGAAATAGTGAGATTGCAAAACATATCAGATGCCTAACTTTCAATATATTGCTCAAAATGAAGAAGGTAAATCCTTAAAGGGAATTTTGCTCTCTGATAGCGAGAGATCTGCTAGGCAAGAAATAAAATCAAAAAACTTACTTCTTCTTAGTATCAAAGAAACGTCAAAACAAACTAAAGGTAAAAAAATAGCACGTAGAGACATAGCTGTTGCAACCAGACAAATATCTTCATTAATAAGCTCAGGTATACCGCTTGACAAGGCCTTGCAGTCAATTGGAAAAAACTCTAACTCAAAAGTTGGCGATTTATTTAATGACATAGGTAACGAGCTACAACAAGGTAGGCAGCTACATTTAATTTTGTCTGATTACCCTGGCAGCTTCGATCAGACTTATATTTCGCTTGTATCTGCTGGAGAAATTTCAGGTAACTTGATTGAAGCCTATAAAAATCTATCTGAATATTTAGAAGATGAAATTTCAATAAAACAAAAAATTTTTTCGGCTCTTGCTTACCCGGTACTTGTCATTAGTTTTTCTATATTAGTAGTAATTGCTCTTCTAATCTTTGTTTTACCCCAAGTAACAGAACAGTTTGTTAAGTCAAACATTGAACTCCCTTTTTTAACTTCTTTGATGATTTTTATCTCAAATAATATTTTGGTATTTATTGGGATAAATCTTCTAACAATCACAGCGTTTTACGTTCATTACAAGAAAAATATTTTGGGAACTTCTAGTGAATCAAATATCCATAGAATATTATTAAAAATCCCTTTTGTTGGAAGGTTTCTGTTAACTAGGGACTTAGAAAAGTTCAGTCGAATTATGTTTTTAATGCTTAAATCAGGTATCAACCTTGATCAATCTTTAAATCATGCAAATAAATTAATTGGTAATAGATATATAAGAAAAATCGTTGAAGATGCTACAGAAGATATTATCGAAGGCAAAGATTTTCTATATGAAATTAAGCAATCAAAAATTTTTCCGGAAATATTTATACAATTACTTTCAAGTGGTTTCCAATCTGGATCATTATCAGAAATGTTTGAAAAGTTAGCATTTTATTTTAAAGACGAAATAGATAACTCTAGATCATCATTACTATCCATTATTGAGCCATTAATATTAATAGTCATGGGCGGTATAATTACATTGATAATTCTGGCAATCCTCTTACCAATCATGCAAATGAATAACTCTATTTTATCCTAATGAAAAAAGGCTTTACTTTAATTGAACTCTTAGCAGTAATTGTCATCCTGGGTATTCTTGCAACCGTTGTAGCTATAAATGTATCTCCGATTCTTCAAAGAGCAAACTTTGAAAAAATTAGAGCTGATATTTCTCAAATAGAGAAAGGTCTCGAGTTGTACAAATTTAATGAACTTAGATACCCGTCCACTGATCAGGGTCTCGTTTCTTTAAAACAACCTCCTAAAGACCTTAATCGACCTTTTTTATACCCTGCAGAAGGATATATAAGTGATATTCCCAAAGACCCTTGGGGGAATGATTATTTATATATGTCTCCCGGCATCAATAAAATTTATTATGATATTTACACTCTAGGTGCTGATGGACTTGAAGGTGGCGTGGGTGAAGATGCTGACATTGGCAACTGGAATGTCAACTCGAAATAACGGTTTTACATTGATGGAGCTTCTGTTAGTTCTGCTAATAATAGGAATTATTTCTCTGATCCCTATTATCAATTCATCTTTCTTGAGCTCATACCAAGAAGGAGGAGTAACTCAAATCAACCAGCTCTTAAATTCTTTAAAGAAAGAAAGTCAGCTTATAAGAAAGCCTATAGCAATTGAAAAAAATAATGAGAATTACTATTTAGTGTCCTATGAAGACAACTCATGGAAAAATTATGATATTTTAGATTTTGATTTAAATCTGATCTTAAAAAATTATATTTTCAATGATCTAAACAATGAGTTTTTAGAAAATAGAGATAGGTCATTTTTAATCATTTTTTATCCTAACGGAAGAAACTCTGGTCTTGAGTTTAGAGTTTTAGATCAAAATCAAAAAATTTATTACGATATATTTGGTGAATTAAATGAGACTTGATAAAGGCTTTAGTCTTTTAGAGGTAGGTGTATCAATTTTAATCTTAAGTATTGCGCTGCTTACCATCTTTCAATCAATTTCATTTAATAACTCCAATCTTGATTCAATTAAAAAAAAGGCTTTTGCAAGACAAATAATTATCAATCGAATTTCTTCGTATGAATTTATAGATCCAATACGAATTAATTCATCTCGATCTTTTGATTATGTATTTGGTCCTTACAATTTTTTAGTTTTTGAAGAAATGAGTGTCACTGGAATAAATAAAAAGCAATTCTCTATTCGTGTCAGTCTTGATGATGAGGTAATCACCGAATATATAACTCTTGCTGGAAATGAATAAACTTCAAAAAGGATTTACTTTAATTGAACTGGTAATTTCAATAACGCTGTTATCTTTTATAACCATCATAACAACTTCTATTTTACAAAATTCAATCATCCAGAGAAATCTCTACATAGAAAATTCAAACAATTTGGAAAACTATAATAGTTTTTTTGGAATTTTTAGGGATGATTTTAGATTTATCCAAAACGTCGACATGTTAAATGCTGATGGTGCAAGTTCATTCAAAACACTTCTTTTGAATGATGATGAGAAACAACTTAGCTTCATTACTAAAAGTTTTTCAAACACTGATCTTGAGTTAAAAAATATAAGAGTCTTGTATTTTATTGAAAATGGGCAACTCTATCGTAGGCAATATAAAAGCATAAATCCTGCAGATTTTAGTGATTATCTTGATACGTTAATCCTTGAGGAGGTTACTGATATTCAACTTAAAGCACATAATAAGCAGCGCTGGCTAAATATATGGCCTTACGACGAAGTTTCTAAAAGAAGATTGCCACACGCAGTTTCTTTAAGCATTTCTCAGCGTCAAAAGGATGTCTTTGAAATAATCTTAGCAACTGATAATGATAATGTTTTTTAGAAAAAGAAAAGGATTTGTTCTCGTATCTACAATGCTTATTGTTTTGATGCTTTCTATAATTGCTTCTGAAATGAGTAAAGCTTTCTTTTTAGATTTACGAAAGGAAGGATATCTCTCATTTGATGCAATTGCTTTTAGCAAAAGAATAGAATCTGAAAAGTTTTTATTAAATTTTATTAAGCGCGAATTAAATAAAAATCCAAACGTTAATAAACAAAATCCAATTTTCAATGAGAGTCTAGTTTTCCAATTTGATGATTTCTCACTTGAGGGCTCACTATCTGACCATTCAAATTGCTTCAATATTAATCATTTAATTACATTCAAGGGAGGGCAATCAAAAGATAACTTAAAAGCTATAAAATATTTTGAAGATTTGCTTTCACAATATGAGGTCAGTTATATAGATGCTGACCAAATTATAGACCAAATTCTTGATTGGATGGATGATGATGATATTCCTAGGAACAACGGGGCAGAAAACTATTATTATTCAAGCCCATTGCACTATCCCAGAGAATATACCTCTAAAAGGTTATTTATTAATAAGTCTGAATTGCTGGCTATACCAAGTATCAATAAGATAAAAAATACAGCTATATGGCGAGACCTTTGCATCATCCCCATGAGTTCTATTTTCTATATCAATATCAATAGCCTACAAGACGAGGATAAACATTTACTTTCTAGCGCAATTAGTCAACCTAATTTGAATGAAATAGCTTTGATAATTAAAGAAACACCTTCTGAAGGCTTTTCTACCATTGAAGAATTCTTACAGAAATTTAATTTACAAGAAACAGATTTGATAATTCCTCTTGATACTTCTTCAGATATGTTTCTCTTTAATGGCACATTAAAATACCAAGGTTTTTCGTATAATTTTAAAACTCTTATTAAACAAGAAAACGAATTTAATTATAGAATTCTTGATAGGTTATAAATGAAAACAAGATATATATTTACTGACTCCAGTCTTGAGACCATTTATAACTCCTTTGTAGTGGAAAGTGATGAAATACATGAAACAATGATTTCTGATCTTCAAGAGATAAACGAAGACAAGTCCATAAGAAAGAATATTATTTTTTTTAATTCAGAGTTTCTAAACTCATGTTCACTGAATGAATATAATAAATCTGACAATGATAAATTATTAAAAGCAAAGTTTTTTTCTTCTCATGTTGATCAATTACTTCTTAATCCATCTGAACTAAGTTTTTTTTCTTCATCCATTGATAACATTGGAATTTGGGGAGAATCTTGTTACCTAGATGAGCTTAAAAACAAAACTTTAAACTTACGAAAAAGTTTTTTTATACCCGATTACTTACTATTCTTTGAACAAAAAAATGTTGTAGCAAATCTAGGATCTCATTATTCCTTAAGGCTTGAAGATGGAAGGGGATACAGCGGCCGTCAACAAAAGATTAATGCACTCTTAGAATCAAATATTCAAATTTTAAATGATTTAGATGTCTTGGATGTATCGCCTAAGGAATTGGAGTGCCTGCAAAATTTAGAGCATTCGTTAAATAAGTTTGATTTAAGTTCCCAAGTTTATAACTTTCATACAAATCATTCATCACAGTTAAATATTCTTAAAACCCCTTTCAATTTCAATGGGTTATTATATCTAGATGTAATTAGTGTGGGTGAATTCCGAAATTTTGCCATCCCTCTTTTAACTACTTTTTTGTTATCCATCTCAATAAACATCACAATCGAATCTCAAAATAAATTAGTTTCCAAAGAAACCAAACAGCTCTTTTCAAACCTAGGAAATCAATCGGTAAGATTAATCAATCCAAAGGCACAAATAGATCAACTAGTTAGCGAATTACAAATAACAGACAACAAAAGTAAATTTGATTTTGAAATTTTAGATTTTCTAAATAACTATCAATTAGATGAACTAGAAAGTATTGAAGTAAATCTTGATGAGCAATTTACTACTCTATACCTAGATGGGCTTAGCTCAGAAAAATTGATAATCCTAATAAATCTTCTTAATTCTTCTGGCCTGTCTACCGAAGAAAATTTTGCTGAGGCTCAAAATAAGTTAAAAGGTTCAATTAAGGTTTTTTTATATGAATAGTTACATTAATGATATTTTGAAGTTTATAAGGAATAAAGATAAATATCATCAGATAGCTATGATTTTATCTTTACTAATTTTAGTTATCCTTTTGCTATTTCAACTATCTAAAATTCAAGACAATAGAAAGCTTCTAATAAATGCAAAAAGCGACCACGCTTATGTAGAAGAAAAATTCAACCTTATTGCAAATAAGATTAGTCTTAATCAGCTTATCAATAATTCAGAGAGTATAAATTCTTTGTTGAATAACATAGCAAAGAAGTACGATTTGTTAAATTTTCAAATCCACGATGAGAATATGCAAAATGTAATAAAGTTTGATATTGATGATCTGCAAAAGCTTGAAAACCTAATTAATATTTTTTCCAACGAAAGTTTTATTCAAGTCAAAAATATTTATATCAAACCCGATAGTAAGGATTATCAAATTAAAATTATTTATGTGTATGGTGATACACAGTAACTTGGTTGAAAGTATAATTGAGTATTACTGAGTTAATTTTTTGCATTTCCATTGGAATGTGCCTTGGAAGCTTCGCCTCTGTTCTGATCTACAGAATTCCTAGAAATATAAATTTACTAGTACCTGGATCCCATTGTCCCTGTTGCAATAATAAGCTCAGAGCTATACATTTAGTACCGATCTTTAGCTATGCCTTCTTAAGAGGAAATTGTGCTTTTTGTAGTTCAAAAATTAGTAGACTCTATCCTGTAAATGAAATTTTTATTACAGCAATGGTCGCAATAACTACATATTATGCTGGACCATATTCTATAAATGGATGGTTAACAATTGCATTAATTTTGTGTCTATACGTTCAAGCAGTAATTGACTTTAAAATATTATCTTTATCAACTCATCTAAGCGCAATTATTGGTTTATTAGGATTTGCCCTTAATTATTTACACTTCTTCACATCAATTATTGATAGTTTGTCTGGATTGATTTTAGGCTATTGTAGCTTGTGGTTAATAAATTATATTTATAAAAAAATTAAAGGTATTGATGGAATCGGTTCGGGTGATTATTTTTTACTTGGAGCAGTGGGAGGTGTTTTCGGTTCAAGTTCTTTAGGAATTATCTTATTATCAAGTTCAATCATTTCTATAGGATTACATTTCTTTACCAGAACAATTCACGGTGAGAGGATACCTCTTGGTACAGGTATTGCTTTATCAAGCATTATTTTCTTAGTTCTAATAATTTTGAACAAATAAAGACAAAATCTTTAAGTTTATATAAAAAAGTAGACATGATACTTTCTTGGGAAAGCGGCATCATAAGACTAAGCTTTATTTCTATTTAGATTTAAATAAATATTAATTAACACAATAGATACTTCATAGAAATACAAAAGGCACAATATTTTTATATTATTATGATGTGTTAGTTCTCCCCAGACTAGCAATAAGATATTTACCACAAATATCCATGAGTCAAGAAGCCTAGTTTTTTTAATTAGGTTTCTTACTCAACTTTAATTAACCAAATAATGAAGACAGGCTTTTTTTGTTTCTGCAATTTGTTGTGGAGAAAGATTTCCGCTTTGCATGAACGCTTCTTCCAAACAAGATATTAATATATTTAAACTATATCTGATTTTGAGTTCATTGTAGTTTGACACAGAATTCAACTGTTCAAACAGCTCATCCTTTATAAGCTTTTTTGAATGATCGGTAAAAATTAAATTTGATAAAGGGGAGTTATTGGTGAGATATATGGCAATAACATCTATTAATATTTTTATAAGCTCAGAAGTATTTTTATAGTTTACTGATTTGAAGTTTTTTTTAATTAAAAGCAATAATTTATTTGTGTGCTTCACTGAAATAGCCTCCAGAAGGGATTCATTGCTAGGAAAGAATTTATAGATCGAAGGTCTCTTTAATCCAGATATTTTAGCTACATCTTGAACTGTTAGATCGTAATCATCGCTCATATAGATAAATTCAGCAGTTTTGATAACCTCATCGAACCTCTTCTGACTGCGCTCTTGTTTTGGCTTAATGAAACTTGGATTTTTGGTAATTGGCACAATTAGTTTTCTTTATGTATACACTGAGCTTATATATTAAGCTTTATATAAAAAAGATAAATGCAATACAGAACTTATTTTCACCTATTGGCCGGCATGGCTATGTTGGAACTGGGAAATCTTGCTTCTTCTTTGGCACCATTTAACGTTAGTGCTGTCTCTGTAGGTCTGAATGCTAATTCACAAGAAGCTGGATTGGTTGTTACGCTTGAACTTTTCTTTGCTGCCATTAGCTCCTTATATTTTGGTAACGCAGCTTATAAGGGCAGGGTACTTGGCTTGATTGGCAGTCTTATCGTTATGGTTTGTTATTACTTATGTTCTGTATCCAGTGATGTTAATCAAATTACTTTTATAAAAGCTTTTTCGGGAATAGGTTGCGGTATGCTTATAGCTTCTGGTCATTCAATATTGGCCTCATCACAAGATCCCAATAGATCTTATGCACTGTTTACTCTTTTCGCATCACTTACTGCTGCGTTTCTAATATACATCTCTAGTACATGGATAGAGGACGGAGGACATAGTTATTATTTCTTTAATTTTATTTATGTCTACATAGCATTAACCTTGCTCTTTTTCTTTGCCAAAACATCAAACACAAACGATGTTAATTTAGTTAGAGAACCTATTGCTCAGAAGTGGCTTTATTTCTTACTTATTACGGCGGTTCTGTTTTATGAGATTCCTTCCAGTGGTATGTGGGCGTTTATGGAAAGATTTGGAGTGGAATATATTGATATGGGAGTGGCTGAAGTTGGGAGTGTTATATCTCTAGCTATTATTCTGAGTCTTCTTGGACCTGTATTTATAGGTATATTTGGAAATAAAATAAGAAGAAAAGAAACAATTTTATTATGTCTATTGGTTTCCTCAATTTGCGTTTATGCAATCTTTGGAATCCCTTCTTATGATACTTTTTATTATGGCAACATCACTTGGAATATAGTTTTTGTCATTATGGTCATTCTCATCTTGGCGGCTGCAGCTGATATTGATCCTACAGGAAGACTTGGAGCTTGGTTAAATGCTTGCATTCTACTTAGCGCATCTTTAGCACCCGCAGTTTTTGGTTGGATCATGCTGGAGAACGAAATGACTGTTATATATCCTTACTTAATCTTATTCCTTATTGTTGCAATGACCTGTATATTCAGTACAAAAAAAGACCTCGAACCCATTGATAAAGTATAATTATAGACATGAGATCACAAGAGAATCTAAATTTAGATAATTATTGGCTTCCTTTTACGCCCAATAAAAAGTTTAAGGCTAATCCACGACTTTTAACCTCTGCTAAAGGGATGTTTTATAAGAGTGATGATGGTAGGGAAGTGTTAGATGGCATAGCGGGCTTGTGGTGCACAAATGCTGGTCATTGCCATCCAAAGATAGTCGCAGCTGTACAAAATCAAGCAGCTGAACTGGATTATGCGACAGCTTTTAATATGTCTCATCCAAAAGCATTTGAATTAGCCGAGAAAGTATCATCATTAACTCCTAAAGGTCTCGATAGAATTTTTTATGGAAATTCTGGATCCGAGGCGGTTGAAACAGCTATGAAAGTTGCTCTTGCTTATCATGCATCAAAAGGTGATGGTCAAAAAACTAAGTTTGTTGGAAGAGAAAAAGGTTACCACGGTGTAAATTTTGGAGGAGTTTCTGTTGGTGGACTTACTCCGAATAGAAAATCTTTCGGACCTTTATTACCTGGTATTGATCATATGCCTCATACGTGGGATACAGAACATATGGCCTTCTCTAAAGGCCAGCCGGAATGGGGACTTCATTTAGCTGATGAACTTGAAAAAATTCTTATTCTTCAAGATCCCTCTACAGTAGCTGCGGTAATTATTGAGCCAGTCACAGGATCAGGTGGCGTTATAGTCCCACCAGTTGGTTACTTGGAACGAATTAGAGAAATATGCACAAAACATAATGTGCTTTTAATTTTCGATGAAGTGATAACTGGTTTTGGAAGATTAGGCTGTTGTTTTGCTGCTAATAGATTCGACGTCAGGCCTGACATGATTACTATGGCAAAAGGTTTAACTAGCGCAATGATACCTATGAGTGCTGTTGCTTTCGATAATTCCATCTATGACCAACTTATGGAAGGTCCAGAAGCAATGATTGAACTATTTCATGGCTATACATATTCAGGTCATCCAGTAGCATGTGCAGCAGGTATAGCTGCCTTGGATGTATACGAAGAAGAAGGTTTGTTTGATAGAGCAAAAGAAATGGAACCTCACTTTCAAGAAGCCATTCACTCTCTTAAGGGTTTGAATCAAGTCATTGATATTAGAAATATTGGTTTAATGGGTGCAATTCATTTTGGTTCTGATGGACTTCCAGCAACAGAATTTGCAGCAAAAGTTTTTCAACATTGCTATGACAACAATGTTTTAGTTAGGTATTCAGGTGAATTCTTGGTGTTATCCCCATCACTCATAGTTGAGAAGGAACACTTAGATACGATTGCTGATGCTCTTAAAGCTGCTATAACCTCAGTCAGCTAGATCCATGTCTAATTCAGACTGGTTCAATGAATCACTTCTAGTTGAACCTGTTTCTAAATACGTTCAAGTTCAAGATAAGAATATTCATTACTTGGTATGGGGCGATGAAAGTAAGCCAGGGATATTTTTCATCCATGGTTATAGCGCTCATGCTCACTGGTGGGATTTTGTAGCTCCTGCATTTTTGGATAATTTTTGTGCAGTTGCAATTGATTTATCAGGATCTGGAGATAGTGACCATCGAGAACAGTATAGCCAAGAAATTTTTGCAGATGAAATAAAAGCTGTATGCGATGATATGAAGTGGAGTCAGGCAGACTTCATAGCTCATAGCATGGGAGGCTCCATATCTCTTAATGCAACATCTATCTATCCTGAAATATTCAAATCATTAACGCTATTAGATTCAATAGTCGTACTTCCACCCGATAAAGCTAGAGGATTTTCTTCCAGCAAATCCATGATTAGGGCTGATTTTATTTATGATGATAAAGAAGCTGCAATCGATAGTTTTAGATTAATCCCACCTCAGCCATGCAGAAATGATTATCTGCTCAATCACATCGCTTCCAATTCCTTCAAGGAGAGAGATGATGGATGGGTTTTAAAATCGGACGGAAAGATTATGAAAACCTATAAATCAAAAGATCTTACCGATATTCTTATGGCCATAAAATGCCCAATTAATATTGTTTATGGTTTAATGAGCCAAATTTTTACACAAGATATTTTGGATTACACCCTTTATGTAGGGAATATTCCAAATGAGAGAGTAATAGGAATTCCAGGGACTATGCACCACCTATTCGTCGATGATCCACTGAGTGTTATCGATGCTCTAAAAAAAGTGATAGGAGAAGATTGATGACAGATGGACCTAAAAAAATCATAAAAGATATTACCAAAGGATTTGCAAAGCATGGATACATTTGTAGTGAGCAAATTGCTACTGCTGTATATCTAGCTTCTGAATTAGAAAAACCTATTCTCATCGAAGGGCCTCCAGGAGTTGGGAAGACTGAACTAGCTAACACTGCCGCTTTGTATTTTAAGAAAGAAATGATCAGATTGCAGTGCTATGAAGGTTTGGATGAATCGAAAGCGCTTTATGAGTGGAGATATGGAAAACAGCTTCTGTATACCCAAATTTTAAAAGAACAGATGCAAGAAGTCTTAGAAGGCGCTAAAGGCTTGAAAGAATCGCTTGATAGGTTAATGAAGTTTGAGGATATTTTCTTCTCAGAGGAATTTTTGGAAACACGTCCTCTATTAGAAGCTTTAACCTCTGAAAAAGGATCTGTATTACTTATCGATGAGGTAGATAAATCCGATGAGGAATTCGAAGCTTTACTCTTAGAGATCCTATCGGAGTTTCAAATTTCTATCCCGGAATTGGGCGTACGGAAGGCAGATGTTAGACCGCTTGTGGTTTTAACAAGTAATAATAGTAGAGAAATAGGGGATGCCCTTAAAAGAAGATGCCTTCATTTATATATTCCTTTTCCTGATGCCAAGCTAGAAAGACAAATCGTTCAAGCAAGAGTTCCTGAAATAACAGAGTCTATGCAAATACAGTTAGTGAACTTTGTACAGGGAATACGAGAATTAGACTTAAAGAAATTGCCAGCAATTAGTGAAACAATAGACTGGGCGAAGACAGTTATTCTTCTTAATTCTGAGGAGTTAGATGCCAAATTAGCAGAAGACACACTCAATGTGCTTCTCAAACATCAACAAGATATAGATGTGGTGAAAAAAGAGATTCCTGCTTTGGTGTCATCAGCTACTGAAACATCAGATGGAAAAAGTCTTAACTGATTTTGTAAAAGCACTTAGAAACTCTAATGTTAGAGTATCTCCGGCTGAGACCATAGATGCTGTATCAGTAATCGATTCTGTTGGTTACGAAGATAAAGAGTTACTGAAAAGAACACTGTCAATAGTTCTATCTAAAACACCGGACGAAAAAGAAAAGTTCAATGCTTGTTTCGATGATTTCTTTTCCGATGAAATAAAACAGCAAGTTTCTGTAGATATTGATCAACTATCCGATATCAAAGATGTAGATTCAGATTTGGCAAAAAAACTCTTAGAAGGATCTCAAGGAGAATTGATGTTGTCTATTGCTGATGCTGCTGAGGAAGCCGAAATTAGAGAGATAAGATATTTCACCCAAAGATCTGTCTTTACTAGACGTATCTTGGAAAAAATGGGAGTAGGGAAACTGGAAGATGAATTGATGCAATTAGGTTCGTCTAGAGAAGATGAATTACCTTCAGATTTTGAACAAGAACTAAGAAATCAACTAACAAACTTGAGAGAAAGAGTATCAGATTATGTTCAGCAGCAGTTTCTTCTGCATGGAGATGTTTCTGGAGAACAGCTAAGAGAACAAGTATTTAAGTCCATGAATATGGCTCAGATTGATAGATCTTATCTGAATGAAGTACATTCTTTGGTGAGAAAGATGGCAAAAAAATTAGCCAATCTTCACTCTCGCAGAAAGAAAAACTTTAAAAAGGGCAAGCTGGATATCAGAAAGACAATTAGAGATAACTGGGTCAATCAAGGAATACTATTCAATCTAAGCTGGGCTTATAAAAAAGTTGATAGACCTAAAATCTATGTAATTTGTGATGTAAGCGGATCTGTAGGTGCTTACGCAAGATTTATGTTGATGTTCCTTTTTAGTCTTACTGAAGTTGTATCCAAGCTAAGAGCATTTGTTTTTTCTTCTAATCTTGGAGAAGTAACAAACGACTTTAAGGATGCAAAATTAGATGAGGCTATCGAAAAAGCATTACAAAAGCATGGTGGGGGCTCAACTGACTACGGTCAAGCTTTGACTGATTTTGTGAGTTTATGTGTGGACGAAATCGATAATAAGACAACGGTCGTAATACTAGGTGATGCAAGAAATAATTTTGGTCCAGAAAAGGCTCATCTATTGAAAACCATTAAAGAGAGATCAAAACAAGTTTTCTGGTTAAATCCCGAAGGTAAATATAGATGGGATACAGGAGACTCAGTGATGACAAAATACTCCGCATATTGCACAAAAGTCTTTCAATGCGGGAACATAGATCAACTTGAAAGAGTAGTATCAACACTTCTCAAAACAGCGATTTAGATATATTATTTTTTTATGAAATACTTTAATAAAATCTTCTTAATTCTAGTTCTAGCCTTGTCTCTTATTCCTGTATCTGCTCATGATTTGAAGGGAGCAGTTGCGAGTGATGATCGTACGCCAAAAAATATGCTAAGAGACCAATTTAGAAATCCTGTTGAGACCCTATCATTCTTTGGTATCGAATCAGATATGACAGTTGTAGAATTGTCACCTGGTGGTGGCTGGTATACAGAAATATTAGCAAATTATATTCATTACCCTGGTACTTTGATTGCCGCACATTGGAGCAAAGATTCAGAAGTTGCTTACTTTAGAAGAGGGAGAGCAAATTTTGAAAAGAAAATCTCAGAGGACCCAATGTATGGCAGAGTAGAGATCGTCGACCTTTATTCTCCTTTGGCTGATGCAAATTCTGTGGATGCTGTGCTTACATTCAGAAACTTACACAATTGGTTAGGACCAAACATGGATAGAATTTTTGAAAACACTTTCAAAGCTTTAAAACCAGGTGGAATTTTTGGCATTGTTGAGCATAGGGCTAAACCTGGCACATCAATGGAGATGATGAAAAAGAGCGGCTACGTAACCGAAGAACATGCCTTAGAAGTGGCAAAAAAACACGGTTTTGAGCTAGTTGCAACATCTGAAGTTAATGCAAATCCTAAAGATACTGCTAATCACCCAAAGGGTGTATGGACACTGCCCCCTAACTATAGATTAAAAGATCAAGATAGAGACAAATACACCGAAATAGGGGAGAGTGATCGCATGACACTCTTACTTAAGAAGCCTACTCAATCTTAAAAAGATTGACTATGTTGTTCTTATGTTTGCAGGTTCTGAGTATTTTAAATTTGTGATCTAGACCGAATAATTCTACATCCTGAAAAGACATTTCTTTGGATGTGAGAATTTCTGGAATAGTCAATAGAACTATATAGTCATTTTTTATGATTTTTTTTTCTTTATGAAATTTAAGATCCTTTTCAAAGATATTACAAATTTCCAGCGAATCCTCTTTAAGAAGCTGTTTATGCACTTCAAAACCATTAAGGCTTTGAATAACAAAGTGTACTCTTTTATGGGCAGATAATTTTTTTAATTGATCGACGATGGAAATCAGACTCATGGTGGATAATTATAATGTTTTATAAATGACTTATTAAAAATTACCGCATATAAAAAAGGAGGGTTAAACCCTCCTTTTCTTCATTATCCTAAGAGTTTACTTTTGGAAGTAAAATCAATTTTTCTTGGTTTCTTTTCATCAGGTATGACTCTTTCAATTCCTATATAAAGCATACCGTTACTCAGAGCAGCGCCTTTGATTATCATATCATCAGAGAGAACAAAGGTTTTTGTAAAATCCCTGGCTGCTAGTCCTTGATGAACTAGTCCCTCCGAAGCATCTTTCGCTTTAGATCCTTTGATGGTTAGATTTTCACCTGCTGCCTCTATATCGATTTCTTTTTCTTCAAAACCAGCTAGAGCAAGTTCGATGGTGTATTTATCTTCACTTACCTTCCTTATGTTGTAGGGTGGGTAGTTTGAAGATTGTTGTTTGGAATTGGCTAGAAGCGATAAAGTATCGAAAGTTCTATCAAATCCTATTGTGAATGGAGATATATCTCTCCATAGTAGGTCAAATGTATTATTTATCATTTTTTTCTCCTTTATTAAGCAAGTTATTAAATAATTTACGTAAGCCCCTAAGGCACTTACACTACTTATATGGGGTTTATTTTTAATTAATCAAGGAGAAGTATGAAAAATTTATTTTCTATAGAAGGCAAAGTAGCTCTTGTAACTGGTGGCTCAAGAGGAATAGGTGAAATGATAGCAGCTGGTTTTTTAGCTAATGGAGCTAAAGTCTATATCAGCTCTAGAAAAGCGGAAGTGTGTGACGCTACAGCTAAAAGACTTCAAGATGAATATGGCGGGGAATGTATTTCTCTCCCGGGAGATTTATCAAATTTAGACGGTATAAATGCTCTCAGAGACATGTTACCAGCAGACGAAGCACTAGATATTTTGGTTAATAATGCAGGTGCTTCATGGGGAGAACCGATTGATCAATATTCTGAAAAGGGATGGGATAAAGTGATGGATACTAACGTGAAAGGTGTTTTCTTCTTAACTCAACAATTATTGCCTAAGCTAAGAGAATCAGGCAATGCAGAAGATCCTGCCAGAGTTATAAATATTGGAAGTATAGATGGAATCAAAACAGGCACTTTTGATGCATTTTCTTATGGACCCTCCAAAGCAGCATTGCACCATTTAACACGAGTTTTAGCAGCATCTCTTGTTAAAGAAAATATTATTGTAAATGCTATTGCGCCCGGACCTTTCCCGACATGGATGTTAAGTACTGGAGTTGGTGGAGGTGGTAACCTTGATATCAATTGGTCTGAAGTTGGAAATGCCAATCCTAGAGGTAGAGTTGGAACCCCAGAAGACATTGCAGGTTTAGCTATATTTCTATGTTCAAGAGCAGGTGCATATACGGTAGGCGAAACAATTACATGTGATGGAGGTGCTGTAGCCAGTTCTTAAAGTTCTACCACACCTTTTAGTCCCGTGTTGATTTACGACCCTGTATTTTATGCAGTTTCAATACCTGCTGTGTTTTTATATGGAATTGCTAAAGGCGGCTTCGCAGGTCCATTAGCTATTTTGGGCGTACCCTTAATGTCATTAGTTATTTCGCCTCTTCAGGCAGCTGCAATATTGCTACCAATACTATGTGTTCAAGATATGATCAGTATATATAGTTATCGTAAAAGTTTTCATTTAAAGAACTTATTCATTTTATTACCAGCAGCTACTGTAGGGATAGTATTTGGTTATTTATGGTTTAGTTTACTTTCAGAAGACAATATCAGAATATTTTTAGGTCTTCTCGCGATTATTTTTTCGCTTAATTATTTCTTTTTTTCTAAAGATTCAAAAATGACTAACGTGTCAGTCACAAAAGGATCTTTTTGGGGAACAATTTCTGGATTTACGAGCTTTGGTATTCATGCTGGAGGATTGCCATTTAATATTTATATGCTTCCGCAGAAACTAGATCATAGAGTCTATGTAGGCACGGCAGCTATTTTTTTTGGTTTAGTTAATTTGATAAAACTTTATCCATACTATTTGTTAGACCAATTGAGGATTGAAAATATAACGACTGCATTATTTTTATTACCTTTTGCTCCCATAGGGTTCTACATAGGCTTCAAATTAACGCATAAATTGGATGGAGATAAATTTTATGGAATTACTTATTTTTGTTTATTGATAATAGGCTTAAAATTGCTGAGTGACGGAATATAAATGTACGGAATAACTTTACGAGAATATGGAGATGAAACTAAGCTAAAGTTAGAAGATGGCTTAACAGTGCCTGAACCGAAACCAAACCAGATCTTAGTTAAAGTTTCTGCATCTTCGGTTAATCCCCTAGATCTAATGAAGAGAGAAGGTTATGGGAAGTCTATATTTGAGAAGCAAAGAAAACTTATTTTCCCTTGGATTATAGGATCAGATTTCTCAGGCATAGTAGCTGAAATTGGAACTAATATTAATAAATTTAAAATAGGAGATGAGGTTTGGGGTTGTAGCTCGAATGCAAACTCTGGCACTCATGCTGAATTTGTTTGTATTGATTTAGATGAAATAACTCATAAACCAAGTAGTTTAGATCACTTGCAAGCAGCATCTTTGCCTTATGTAGCACAAACTACTTGGTCGGCAATTATTAGGTGGGCAGGACTTCGGCCTCAGGATTTAGCAGAAAAAAAAGTCTTCATACAAGGTGGTGCAGGGGGTGTGGGGTGTTTTTCCATACAGTTATTCAAAAGTATGGGTTGTGAGGTAGCTACAACCTGTAGTGAAAAAAATATGGAACTGGTTAAATCTTTAGGTGCTGATCATGTAATAGATTACAACATCTCAAATTTTGAAGAGGTATTGAGTGATTTTGATATTGCCTATGATCTCCTGGGAGATCATGTATCAGATCATGCAGTAGAAAAATGCTGTTCTATCCTAAAGAAAACTGCAGACTCACATTACATAACACTAACTCATCCATTCGTAAGAACTATGGATAACAAAGGCATTCTTCTAGGTGCTCCTCATGCTTTGTATTTAAGACAAATGCAGAAAAGAAAATTTCGTCCAATCAATATTCACTGGTCTATATACAGACCAAGCTTATCTGGTCTAGAGCAACTGACAGAATTAGTTCAGGATGGGACAATAAAGCCCATTATTGATTCAGTTTTTAGAATAGAGGATATAGGACAAGCTCATAGGAAAGCAGCAACCGGACACGTCTGCGGCAAAGTAATAATTGAACATAAAAGATGACAAATTTAAGTGTTAATATAAATAAAATTGCATGGTTAAGAAATGCTAGAGGCGAAGGTAGGCCTGATATTATTGAATTATCAAAAATCTTAATTGATTGTGGAATTCAAGGTTTAACTGTTCATCCTAGACCTGACTTGAGACATATTACACCAGATGACGTTTATGATATTTCTTCACTCTGTATAGAGTCAAATGTTGAATTTAATATTGAGGGAAATCCATATTCAGAGCCTACAGAGATTTATCCTGGTTTTATAAATTTGGTCAAAGAAATTGAACCTGATCAATGCACATTAGTACCAGATTCTCCTGAACAGATTACTTCTGACCATGGATGGCAGATTAAAGATAATGATCTTGAAAATATCAAAGAAATAGTTGATACACTTAAAACCACTAAAACTAGAATAAGTTTCTTTGTTGACCCAGATATATTGCACATAGATCAGATAAAGTTGACTGGAGCTGATAGGATTGAGCTTTATACGGGTCCATATGCTGTAAATCCAACTCTTGAAGTAGTTTCTCGATATGAAAATGCATTTAATCACGCGAAGAGACTTGGATTAGATGTTAATGCAGGTCATGACCTAGACTTAAATAATTTACGATTATTTCTATCAAAAGTACCTGCCGATGAAGTATCGATAGGTCATGCTTTGATTTCAGATGCTCTTATCAATGGTCTAGAAGTTGTAACTAAGCAATTCCTAGATTTATGTAAATAATGTAAAATAAAGTAATGACAATAATTGAAGAACTAGAGAATCAAGTTAAAGATAACCCAATACTCTTGTATATGAAAGGTTCACCAGAAGCACCTCAATGTGGGTTTTCATCAAAAGCGTCGCAGATATTAATTGCATGTGGAAAACCTTTTTCATATGTGGATATTCTTTCAAATCCGGAAATAAGAGCCAATTTACCGCAATTCTCAAACTGGCCAACATTTCCTCAACTATTTGTGAATGGAGAGTTAATTGGAGGCTGTGATATTATTTCTGAGTTGCATGAAGCAGGGGACCTTCAAACAATTATCGATTCTGCTGAACAACAGGACTAATTTCTTTCTTCTTACCTAACCTTTTTGTCATCTCTTCTATATGAGATGGTCTTGTACGACAACACCCGGCCAGTATTGTTGCACCTTCATCAATCCATTTAGAAACTTCGTCAGTATAAGTTTTCTCATCTATGACAGATGCTGAAGACCAATGGTCATTTTCAGCACTGATGTTTGACGAATCATTTTGAATTGCCTCTATCATCTCTGAGTTAGCAAATCCTCCTATAGGTTTGTCAGTGAGTTTATTTAATTCTTTTAATGATTCGGTGACAAGATTAGCTCCACAACAATTAATCAAATAAGCATCGCAAGCCAAATCTGTAACCGCTTCAAAAGCTTGAACTACTGTTTCGCCACTAGGTAACATATTTAGTCTGTTACCATGTAAAGTCCAACTTAACCATCTTTTAGCTTTAGAATCTTGAATTGACGAGAGGGCAACTCTACCTTCATCACTATTTGCCATTGTTTCGCATAGCATTATATCTACTTGTCCTTCTAAGATTTCAGCCAGCTCACCATATTGATCAGCCATTTTCGAGGTATCTTGAATAAGATCAGCCCTATAACTAGTTTCCAGAGGAGGCAATGAAGCGGCAACCATTATATTCTTACCCGATTCTTTGATGGCATCTTTAGCAAGAGAAATTGAAAGAAGTGTTAATTCCTCCAGTTGATCTGACATTCCTGCTCGTTCTAAGATTGGTTGAGTTACTGCATAATTATTAACAGTAATGTATTCAGCTCCTGCTTCAATATAATCTAAATGTATTTGTTTTATAACTTCTGGATTATCAATAAGAGCTAAAGCAGACCAGATTGACTCAACATGAGAAGGCACCTCGACTCCTCTGAATCTTAATTCAGAGCCCATTCCTCCG
>CACBBD010000007.1 GCA_902537425.1 uncultured SAR86 cluster bacterium
ACTGTCAATAATCTTTTTCAATACGAAATGAGGCATGCTGGTATTTATCTCTCCAGCTAATTCTATGAATTTAGTTGGTACATCGTATTCTCTTGCCTTGTAGGTGAGGTAGAACGGATCAATTGGAATGCAATGTCCTCCTAGACCTGGACCTGGGTAAAAGGGCATATAACCGAATGGTTTTGTAGAAGCTGCATCAATAACTTCCCAAATATCAATTCCCATAACGTCGTAAATTAGCTTGAGTTCATTTACAAGTGCTATATTCACACTTCTAAATATATTTTCAGTCAATTTAGTGGCTTCAGCAGTTCTAGAGCTAGAAACAGTAATAACTTCAGTGATTATATTTTCATACAATTTTTTTGCGAGCATTCGTGATTTAGGAGTATCTGCTCCGATAATTTTAGGTATAGTAGATGTTGAAAATTGTTCATTGCCTGGATCTTCTCTCTCAGGTGAATAAGCTAGATAAAAATCTTTATTTGCCTTCAATCCAGAAAATTCAAGTTCATTCAATATCAGATCATCTGTTGTTCCAGGATAAGTGCTAGATTCAAGAATAATTAATTGACCCTTTTTTAAGTTATCTTTGATGAATTTTACAGAATCCATGACAGGCTTAAGATTGGGCTCTCTAAATTTATTCAAAGGGGTAGGAACACATATGACTATAGCATCAGCCTTTTTTAGTTCTTTAAAATTATCTGAAGGAATGAAAGCTTTAGAGGGTAAGAATTTAGCAAATAGGTCCTTTGAAATGTGATTTAAATAAGAATTGCCCTCTCTTAAAGTTTCTATCTTATTTTTATCTATATCCAATCCAATTACTTGATAGCCTTTTTCTAGAAATGCTATTGCCAAAGGTAAACCAACATATCCTAACCCAATGATAGAAACTACTGCCTCTTGATTTTGTATTTTTTCCAACAATTTCATTCGTAATACCTTAAGCTACTGATCTAGGTTGAGATGTCTCATCCACTTGACAGTAAAGCAATTATCTCCTTCTTGCAATTCACCGGCTTCGAAAGAATCAATGATATCGTCTATAGCATCGCTTACAGAGTATTTCTTTACAAAACCTGTATCAAGTAACTTTTGTGAATCTTGTCTGTAAGATCTAGGATCATTACTTTCAGTAACTGAAATTTTGGTTCCTTGGAGTTTCTTTCCTATAAGGTTAGCTATGTCAATAATAGAGATATTTTCAAAGCCTGCATTGTAGCAACCAGATTCTATTTCTATATTTTTTAAGAAATGTTCATACACATTCACCATGTCTTGTATGTGTATATTAGGCCTTACTTGATCTCCTCCAAAAACTGTCATTTCATTATTTCTTAGAGCCTGCCAAGTGAACATATTTACACTTACATCCAATCTCATTCTTGGAGACCAGCCACAAACAGTTGCAGGCCTTACGCAATGAATTTTAAAGTCATCTTGATAACTCATTAATACCCTTTCAGAAACCATTTTGGTTTTGTTGTAAATAGATATGGGCACGAGATCTAATTCTTCTGTAACACGTTCCTCTTTTTTAATTCCATAAACACTTCCACTACTTGCATAGATAAACTGTTTAACACTATGTTTCCTAGCTTCACTTGCCATTTGTTGCGTGGCAAGGACATTTACTTCCCAAGACAGTGAGGGATTTAATTCAACACTTGGATCATTTGCAATATTAGCCAGATGAATTATTGTCTCGACACCTTCAAAAGGAATGTCTTCTATATTTCTTATATCTGCTTTTATACAGGTCAGGTTCTCATGGGGTGTAAGAAAATTACCAAACCATTCAGTATCAACTACAATGACTCTATAGCCTTGAGCGATGAGTTTAGAAACTAATGCGCTGCCTACAAATCCGCATCCACCAGTAACAAGTATTTTTTTCATTTTTTATGAGAGTACTCCTTGGTATGATTATTTAAAAATTCAAGATTCTCTTTCACCCAATCAAAAGTTTGGTTCAAACCTTCTGAAAGCTTTATCTTATCTTCCCAGTTAAGTTCTTCTCTTATACGAGATGAATCTAATAAATAAGCAGAATCTTTTCCAGGTCGATCCGGGCCTTGTTCTACAAAATCTTCTAGTTTGACACAGCAAAGATCAGATATCTGCTGAACTAAATCTTTAATCATAATACTCTCGGTTCCAGATATATGGTAAGAGGTACCAATTTTGCCATCTTCAGCAATTTTTAGTGTTGCACTGCAAACATCTTCTACATGTATAAAAGATCTAGTAGATTTTCCACCTCCATCAAGTTTAAATTTGCCTGCCGTCAAGGCTTCAATAATTGCCCTAGGTATTATTCGATATAGACTCTGTCCGGGCCCATAAACATTTGCTGCCCTTGTAAAAAGCACAGGGAAGTTGAAAGTTTCATGATAAGCTTTTAGATGTAAATCTTGAGCAGCCCTTGATATTGCATACGGTGTGGAAGGATTAAAATTAAAATTCTCCTTGATCCAACCTTCTGTAGAACCATATACCTCAGGCGTCGTGATGCTTACGTATTTCTCTATAAAAGAGAAATCTTTAATAGCATTAATCAATTTGGATAAGGAAACTATATTTGTTTGGTACCAGTCCTCAGGAGAATTCCAGCTTTGTCCAACCATACTTTGAGCAGCAAAATTGATAATATGCGTAAAGCGTCGTGCATTCACTAATTCGACAATTTTTGATAAGTCATTATTTAAATCATAATTGAAATATTCGTATAAGCCTTCTTTGTAGTCCCTCCATTTATGTGCTAAAAAAGGTTTATCTAGTTCAGCGGATCGACTTATGCCTACACATTGAATGTCTTTAGATAGAAGGTGAGAAATAAAATGTGTTCCCGTAAAAGAATTAGAACCAATTACTAAATAATAATTATTTGGATTTTTCTTCATACCTTTCTCGAGCTTGGTTTATTAATTTATGAATAGGATGTTTCATAAATAAATAATGCCATTCATCTCTATGAACTTCATTGTTTTTTCTTTCTAAAGTTTGACACTTTAAAAGGTTTTCAATACTTCCTATATCGATGTGAATTCCTTCGTTATGCCAAACACTAATTTTTCCTAAAAGTCTTGGTATTACGTCTAAACTAAAATCAGTGATTTCACTTTGTTCAGTTATCCAATCTAGAAATTCTTCATTCAACATATAAATTGCTCCATTCGCTATGTTTGAAGGTGGGCTTGAAACTTTTTCATGAAAGTCAATTAATATGCCATTTGTATCTGTTGTTACAATCCCACAAGATTCAGGTTGATTGGTGGTAAATGTCATCATGGTTGCAATAGAAGATTTTGGTTTCTCATGATGAGCATTAATAAATTCAGAAAAGTTAGCACTACAAAAATTGTCGGCGTGAGCAAGCAATATGTCCCCTCCTCTAAAGAATTCATGATTTTTTATCAGAGTACCAGCTGTACCTAATAACTTATCTTCATAAACCCAAGTAATCAAACCTTTGAATTTATCTCTTTCAAGAAATTTTTTTACTTCATCTGAAAGATAGTGAAGATTAATCAATATATCGTGAATGCCAGAATCATGAAGGGTATCTATCCAATACTCTAAAAGAGCTTTGTCCTTAATAGGCATTAAGCACTTTGGCCAAATATCGGATAATGGACTTAACCTAGTGCCGTAGCCCCCTGACAACAATAATGCTTTAGTTGACACTTAATCTTCTTGTCTTGAAATAACATGATCAACAATCGCAAGAAGCCAGATATGGTGAGTCATTTCTATAAAATTATAGTTCTCGCTATCTATCCATAAATTAACATCACCAAGCCTCCTTAATGGATTAGATTCGGAAAAACCCGAGAGAGTGATCAATTTCATTCCCATAGATTGAGTCAGTTTAGCGGCGTTAACAATGTTATCAGACTGACCACTGCTACTAATCAAGATAATAAGATCCTCAGGATCGGCATAAGCCCTAAGTGCTTCTACGACCCAATTTTCATATCCATAGTCATTTGCAAAACAAGTAATTAAGTCAGCTTCATTAAAATTTATTGATCTAGTCTTAGCCGCCTTAGTAAAATCAACAGAAACATGGCTAGCCATTGCAGCACTCCCACCGTTACCAACAACAATTACTTTGCCTTTGTTCTTTTTTGTATTCTCAACTAATAAGGTGGCTGAGTTAAGATCATCATGATTTATGCTCTGAATATAATCTGAAAGTTGTTTGAGATAATTACTATAAAATTGCATTTCTTCTAAGAATTTCTTTGAGTACTCCTAAAACCAAAATTAAAGATAAGCATACTTAATATTGTTATAACAAAGCCAACAGCTGTGACTGATAGCACAAGAGATGTCCTTCGAGGAAATATCCTGGATTCGGCAATAAATGGTTCATCGATATACTCAACTAGATATTCATCATTAACACTGGCCAACATCTGTTCATTGATAATTTTTAAGATTAAATTCGATAGAGATTGTTCCACATAAAGCAGTTTATTGGTAGATTGAAGATTAGTCAGATAGTCAAGTTCCTTTGTGGATTGAATTAAATCTTGTTCTTTTTGAAGAGAATTTATTTCTCGGAAAATTAGCTCTAAAATTTGTTTAGCGAAGAAAGGTGAGGAGTGATCGTAAGACAAGTATATGAATTGAGTCTTTTTATCAACTGATATAGTAAGATCAGATAAGAAAACCTCATGAGCTTCTAAAGATGAAGGTTTAGATTTTCTTAAGCCAGCTGGAATTCGAACCCATTCATTAGTTTTTGAATCAAATATATTATCATCATAAATTATGCTTTTAGAATCAAAGTCAAATGATTCATGAGCAAAAACATTTTCAAGAACTCCTGGAAAAGAAGCTAGATGATCGAAGAAAGATCGAGAAGTGATTTTGGCGGTCACGTAGGCCGGATTTTTTGAATTAAATGAGCCCGATGAAGTATCTAAATTTAAGCCCGCTAGAGAAGCCAGGCCCATAGCGTTAGAGGATATTGAAGCTGAAGAAGAAGACGAGGATAAACTGCTATCTGAAATTTGCAAAAGAGCTTCACTTCGATAAATTTCTTGTAAGTTTAATGCGACTATACTTGTAACTGAAGCAATTAAAAAAGTAATGAAACCTATGACGTAGATTTTCTTTATGAGAAAAGATAGTAAGTCTTGGGTACTAATATCATTCATATCCTAAAATTTTTTGCTTTAAGTCCTCTCCTTTACGAATTATACCTCTAGATAGTGTTACTTAGTATATAGAATATAAGCTGAGAGATTAGAGCCTCAGCAAGTTAGGAATAATCATGAATTTTCATCATAATAGTAGAGCCTTTCAATATCTTCTTCAGAAGTTTCTTTACCAAACTGTATTTCAACAATATGGCATTTTTCATCATACGGATTAAATATTTGATGCCACTCCTGTTCAAGGATAAATAGTGAATCATGTTTGTGTAATATCTTTTCTTCATATTTTTCTGATTCTCCTTTTGAGTGACGTACTTTACAAGCACCATGCGTAACTAACCAAAATTCATTTCTTTTTTGATGCCTCTGAAAGCTCATGCCCTTAAATGGATCAACAACGAGTTCTTTTACTTTTACATTTTTGTCGACAAACAAGTCATAAAATTCTCCCCAAACTCTCTTCTCCATGGGGTATGCCCAATTCTTTAATATCCAACTACTTGAATTTTGTTTATCGCTTCCACCAACTGAAAATTCAAAAGAGATTCCCGGCAGAGACATTTCTGGAATATTTTCTTTATCTCTATCTCCTCCATTACAAAAAACTATCTCGTCATCTGGATACTTAGCTTTCAAATCCATTAATCCTTTTATACAACTTCCTAAATGGTCGTCTTCAAATCCTATGACTTCGTCTACAAACTTAAGGTTTGTCAAAATAGTCTTTCTTTCTTGAAAAGGCATAAAGAACCTTTCTTTTTTCTTTATCAACCAGTCGTCGCTGTTCAATAAAATAACTAGCTTGGAACCTAAACGAGAAGCATGCTCAATATATGAAATGTGACCGCTGTGTATTGGATCAAAGCCACCACTTATAACTGCGATTTTCATGGTTAAGTTTATTTTCCCCTTGTTTAAAGATTATGCACTCAAATTGGTGCCCGGGGCCGGACTCGAACCGGCACGAAGTTTCCTTCGAGGGATTTTAAGTCCCTTGTGTCTACCAATTCCACCACCCGGGCATTTTGGCATTGTACTTTATTACTAAAGTTTAGTAGAGAAAAGAATGGAGGCTGAGGCCGGAATCGAACCGGCGTCTAAGGATTTGCAATCCTCTGCATAACCATTTTGCTACTCAGCCATTTTCGAAAGGAAGATTTACAGTACAACATTATTTTAGTCAAAATAAAAAAGAAACACTGATGAGGCAATTAAATTTATTCCTATTATAATCCTTATAAGATTTTGTGGAGAATTGAATATTGAATTACTTGCAATAATTACACCAGGCACAGAACCGGTTAAGAGCAACCCTAAAATTGATAAGTCTAAATTTCCAAAAGCAAAGTAAGTAAAACCTGCTAAAAAAGTAACAGGAATAGCGTGAACGATGTCAGTACCTACTAAACTGTAGGGATTAAGTCTTTTGGGGTACAGAATATTTAAAACAGCTGCTCCTATTGCTCCAGCGCCAACTGATGTTGCAGAGACTGAAGCCCCTATCAAAGAGCCAAAGATAGTAGTTACAAAACTGTTCTTAGTTTCTTTTAACTTAAATAAATTTAGATACTTGTAGGTAGACGTATTAATTGAATCTCTAAAGATCATAATCATTCCAGAAATGAAGATTAAAATACATAAAACATTCATCATAATTTCGGAAAAAAAGATGGGGTTTGTATTTATAAACAAAAGGATAATCAAAGATGCAGGGATACTTCCCGCCCAGAGTCTCTTGGAAACTTTCCAATCTATAGTTTTTTTCCTAAAGTGAAAAATGATGCCAATTGATTTAGTAATACAAGAAAAAGCTAAATCTATAGCGACAACAACAATCAACTCCAACTGAAAAAATATCAAAAGCAGAGGAGCAAGAGTTGCTCCTCCCCCTACACCGGTGAGCCCTATTAAGATACCGACTAGAAAACCAACAAAAGGTAAAAGAATAGGATCCACGCCTATAAACCAAGATAAGAGTTAATCATCTGTACAGACCTTTTAACTGATACCTCATCAGTGTCGATTACGATATCTGAATTCTTTGGTTTCTCATAAGGACTGTTGATGCCTGTAAAATTTGGCAGCGTTCCTTCTCTTGCTTTTTTATATAAGCCCTTTGGGTCTCTTTTTTCTGAAACTTCAAGGCTTGTGCTTACAAATACCTCGACATAATCTTCGTCTTTGAATAGATCTCTTACCATCTGTCTATCTTTCTCATATGGAGAAATAAAAGAAGCCAATACATAAAGACCGGCATCAACCATTAATTTTGCAACCTCTCCAACTCGTCGAATATTTTCTACTCTATCTTCCTCTTTGAATCCCAGATCTTGATTAAGCCCCAACCTTAAGTTATCTCCATCTAAAAGATAGGTCTTAATATCTTTGTAGTGTAAATCTATTTCTAAAGCATTAGCTATTGTAGACTTTCCAGAACCACTTAAACCTGTAAACCAAATTAACTTGCCCTTATGACCATTAAGTGATTCTCTATTTTCTCTGTTGATATTTGTTTTCTGCTTATGTATGTTAGTTGCCCTTCTAACTGAGTGTAAGATAGTTGCAGCACCTTTTGTTTGATAGTCTACTGGGTCTATAAGTATCAAAGAGCCTGTTTCTCTATTTTCTCGATATGTATCAAAAGGTATATCTTCGTCTAACTGGATTACTGCACAAGCTATGTCATTTAATCTTAATGAGTTTGATTTTAACTTTTCAAAATTATTTACATTATATTTATGCTTAATATCTAAGATTTTTCCTTTTATGTACCTAGTGCCTATTTTGAAAAGGTACTTCCTTCCCTTAAAGCATTTGTCTTCGGAAAGCCAGGCTAAATTAACTTCAAATAAATTTGATATTGAGAATTTATCTTCTTGACTGACTATTAGATCTCCTCTGGAAACATCTAGATCCTTCTCAAGTTCAATACTTATAGATTGTCCTTTGATTGCTTTAGATATTTCTTTATCACCGATATTAATAGACTTGACTTTGGATATAGAGTTAGAAGAAGCAATTTTTATATGCTGCCCTTTCCTCAAATGCCCGGCCTGAATCA
Organism: uncultured SAR86 cluster bacterium; assembly: GCA_902537425.1. Taxonomy (GTDB): domain Bacteria; phylum Pseudomonadota; class Gammaproteobacteria; order Magnimaribacterales; family Magnimaribacteraceae; genus Magnimaribacter. Next base: position 8,236 of record CACBBD010000007.1, read on the forward strand.
TTCCGCAAATTCCTCTAAAATCTTGATTAGGGCGCAATATATTTTGCACAGGCATTCTTAAAGATTTCATGTCATCTGATTCTATTTCAAAAATTTCAAGAAAATTTAGAAGAGAAGGCCCTTTATACCATGCTAAATTGCTGCTATTAAGCTTGATATTCTCTCCATTCAGCGCGGATATGGGTATGTAACTCACGCTATTAAAATTTAGAGAGTCAAGAACCAGTTTGTACTGGTCTACTATCTGATCAAACTTTTCTTGGCTATATTGAATAAGGTCCATCTTGTTGATAGCTAAAACTATATCGTTAATTCCTAGAAGAGAGGCTAAGAAAGAATGCCTTTTTGTTTGCTCCAATATACCCTTCCTGGCATCGACCAATATGATTGCAAGATCAGCATTAGAGGCTCCAGTAATCATGTTTTTTGTATACTCTTCATGTCCGGGTGCGTCTGCGACAATGAACCTTTTATTTTCTGTAGAGAAAAATCTATAAGCTACATCGATGGTTATACCCTGTTCTCTTTCAGCAGATAAGCCATCAACAAGAAGAGCATAATCAATGTTTTGACCTTGAGTACCATATTTCTTTGATTCATTTTGTAGATTAAGTAACTGTTCTTCGAGCAAGGCTTGAGCTTCGTATAGCATTCTTCCAATTAAGGTACTTTTACCATCATCAACACTTCCGCAAGTTATAAATTTCAACGTGGGAAGCGCTTCTTGATGTTGTAAGTATTGATCTAAGGGAAGGAGGTTTTTATTCATTTCTTTGCTTTTTTTCATGTCTAAACCTTTAGAAATAACCTTCCTTTTTCTTTTGTTCCATTGAACTATCTTCATCTTGATCAATTAATCTCCCACTCCTCTCTGTGGTATTTGATTCTATTAGTTCTAATAAAATTGCAGGCAGGTCTTTGGCGGAGGACTCGATAGCAGCAGTTAAAGGATAACAGCCTAACGTTCTAAATCTAATTTCTTTCATTTCAAGCTCTTCTCCCTCTAACAATTGAAAACGATCGTCATCAACCATTAGGAAACAATCCTCTCTTTTTACAACTGGTCGGACCGACGAAAAATATAAAGGTACGATATCTATATCTTCTCTATATATATATTGCCATATATCTAGCTCAGTCCAATTTGATAAAGGGAATACCCTAGCACTTTCCTCTTGCATTTTTTTACAATTATAAAGGTGCCATAACTCAGGTTTTTGGCTCTTTGGATCCCATATATGATTTCTAGATCTAAATGATAGAACTCTTTCTTTAGCTCTGCTCTTTTCTTCATCCCGTCTTGCGCCACCAAAAATAAAATCAAACTTATAATGATCTAGAGCTTGCTTGAGTGCCTCAGTCTTCATAATTTCTGTATGGATTTTACTTCCGTGATCAAAAGGATTGATACCTTTCTCAACACCTTCTTCATTCTTATAAACAAGAAGATCCAAGTCGAAAGTCTCTTGAACCCAATTTCGGTATTCATACATTTCCTGAAACTTCCAGCCAGTATCTACATGTAGTATTGGAAAAGGTACTTTTGATGGATAGAAAGCCTTTCTCGCCAAATGAAGCATTACTGCACTATCTTTACCCATTGAATACAACATAGCTGGATTTGAAGCTTCTGCAAATACCTCCCGAAATAAATGAATTGACTCTGATTCTAAAAGGTCTAAATGGCTTAAATTATTTTTTATCATAAGATTATTATTTTCTTTTTTTTGGACTGAGGGTTCGGTTTTAAGAGTTTTTGGATTTAGAAAAGCTCCGCAGGGTAAGACTATAATGTGTTTATCTAGCACGATCTGTTCACTTTTATATAAAGTCAAAATTTCTTTGAAAATTAAATAAAGCTCGAGATTAGGCCAAATTAATAAATTATTTCCTATAAGCTTGCTTAAAGCCTTTATAGCTAAAAGCCATTCCTCTGATGAGGGAGAAGGGTGAATTGGTATCCAGTACCTTTTTCCTCGTTTATCTTGTAGATAGATAATCTTTGAATCCTCTAAATGATACAAAGTCCCATTCAAGGAGGTAAATCTTTTCTTTTTCGCTAAATTATCCCAGTATTCTTTTACATGGCTAATAATAGTTAGAGAGGTTAAATTTTTGTCTATGTAATTTGGCAAAAATTTAGAAGATAAGATTTTGCGTTCAAAGGTTTTCTTGCTGAATTTATAATCTTTTATGGAATTATAAGCGCTAGTTATATCCCAAGCATGGATGATTTCTCCTTTTTTATGTTTAAAAAAACTTGATATTTTGTCAACCGCAACCATATGTCTTAAAATTCATATATTATATATTTTCAGAAATTTTTAACTTACAAAAATTGAAAATTGTATTATAAGACAAAATTAAACAATCTTCCTTTGTTAGTTGTATTGGATATTAATAAAATTTAAAAAAGCGCAGAGTGAGCTAAATTTTGTTAGAGTAAGACCTCAAATAATCAAATAAACTATAAACAGATAGAAAGGAAGCCAGCCAAAACAGGAAGACAGTAATAGAGTAGAAGGTATCCAAAAAATTTGGTGATACAATCAAGAAAGACAAGGCTGTTATCTGGCTTGTGGTCTTGAATTTACCTATTAAACTAACTTTAAAATTAGAAAAATTAGAATTTTCTGCAACAAATTGTCTAAATGAAGAAATAATTAATTCTCTGGCAATAATAATTATGGAGGGTATTATCAAAGCATCTCGGTCACCAAATGACATTAGAAATAGTATAGTAATGCATATCAGTAACTTGTCTGCAATTAAATCCAATAGCCCCCCCAAATCACTTGTAGTTCCTGTTTTTCTAGCCAAATATCCATCTAAATGATCTGTCAAGCCTGCAACAATAAATATAAATAAAGCTATCCAATTTGATAGTTCTGATGTAGGTGATACTAAAATTAAAACTGGAAATATAAGAACTATTCTCAAGATTGTTATGTAATTTGCCATTCTTATTGGTTGTGCAATTGTCTAAATATTGACTCAGCAGTATTCTTGCCGATTCCCTCTACTTCAGATAAATCCTCTACGCTTGCTCTTTTAATCTGCTCTAGGGATCCAAAGTAGCGTAATAGTACCTTCTTTCTAACACTTCCTACGCCTGATAACTCATCTAGAGAAGAATGGATTGCAGTTTTTCTCATTTTTTTCTTCTGATTTAATAATGCATATCTATGGGTCTCATCTCTAATTTCTTGAATGAACTGATGAAAAATAGCGGCCTCTTTAACCTTTATACTTTTACCATTCGAAAGGTGTATAGTATCAAAATTCGCTTTTCTTCTAACGCCTTTTGAAATTGAAATGACATTGACTTCATGAATATCATAAGCATGAAAAACTTGTACAACCTGTTTGAGGTGTGTCTTACCGCCGTCAATGATAATAAGTCCAGGTAACTCTTTTGTTTTAACTCCAGAAAACCTCCTCTCAATTAATTCTGTCATAGATCCGATATCGTTTCCCCAATTAGGCTTACTGATATTGTATGTTCTATATAAATTACGGGCCTTCCCGCGTGCCGTGTACACAACACAACCTGCCACTGCATTCTTACCTGCATGATGGCTAATATCATAGGATTCTATTAGCGCTAAATCGTTTTGTAATTGCAGGCCCTCTTTTAATTCTTTGAATTTGACATCTATACCTTTATCAAACCTATTTTTTCTTAAAACATATTCAGTATTCGCCTTACAGGCATCCAAGAGACCTTTATCTTTCTTTCCAGGCTTGGTAATGATCGAGATTTTGCGCGAAAACTCTGAAGATAAAGCCTTCTCTAATAGCACTTTATTCTCTAATTTTTGGTTTATAACAAGAAAATCTGGACAATCATTATTATTTAAATATCTATGGGTAATGAAATTTCCTAAGGTATCTGTTTCATCAAAACCTTCTATTTGTAAATAATTTTTATGCCCTGTAACCCATCCTTGATTAACTGAAGTTACGCCAACTTTTATTTGATTTGAAGAAGAAGAAACATAAATAGCATCTCTGCTTTTGTTAAAGCCAGCAATGCTCTGAGATCTTTGTATATCTCTTAAAGAAGAAATTCTATCCCTGTATATTGCTGCTTTTTCATAATCTTTAGCTTGAGAAAATTTATCCATAGAGATATAGAAATTATTAACTAAATCTTCAGATTTTCCTTCCAATAATAATTCTGCTCTTTTAACCTCTAACAAATACTCATCTTTACCTATAAGGCCTATACAAGGGGCCGAACATCTTCCTATTTCGTACTGAAGGCAAGGTCTAGTTCGGTTTTTAAAGTATGCATCAGAACAATTTCTCAATTTAAAAGTTTTTTGGACAAGCTTCAGAGCATCCCTTACCGCATAAGAATTCGGAAAAGGACCAAAAAACTTTCCATTCTCTAACTTTTTTCCTAAGAAGGATTTAGCAGCAGGAAACTTTTTTTTTGATTCAATTTTTATCCATGGATATCCTTTATCGTCCTTGAATTGAACATTAAATTTGGGTTTAAATTCTTTTATTAAAAATTGTTCATGGAGTAGCGACTCTAGCTCAGTATTCGTTAAAACAAAATCAATAAATTTTGCCTGCTCAAGTAGTTTTATTATCTTTTTTGTTCTTGAAGATTGTCTGAAGTATGACGCAACTCTATTTTTTAGTACTTTAGCTTTTCCTATATAAATAGGATTGTTGTATTTGTCTAAAAATTTATAAACACCAGGAGATTTTGGCACCTCTTTAATAAAATCTTTTATTTCCCTTTCAAGGACGGGTATCAGATAGGGAGATATAGAAGTAATCTTATGTTCCATATACAGATTATAAACTAGGATTTGGGAAGAAAAATTTGAGAAAAATAATCTTTCAAAAACTCTTTATTGCTTTTCGCTTCCAAAGCTAATTTCTTTCCTAGTTGTACACCCCATTGATCAAATGGGTCTATTCCGAGAATAGAAGCTTCTATAAAAACTTTGTGTTCATAAATAGCCAACAAAAATCCTAAGCTCTTAAGATCTAGAGAGTTTAGCTTTAAAACAGAACAAGGATTATTTCCTTTTACTGATTTGTAAGGTTGTTGCTTGTCTTCCTTGCCATAACTCATGGCTAGTACTTGAGATAGTAGCATTTCGTATGAATCTAGAGTCACTTTTTCTCCATCATCTAACCCAATAAAATCACAAGAAGTTTCAGTCTTGCCTTGCATAAGCCACTGAAAAGTTGAATGTTGAGATTCAATACCATAGCCTCCCCAAATTAAGGGAGAAGTTGAGAAAGGAGATTCTTGTGATTGGAAATTTATAGATTTTCCATTACTCTCCATGGACATTTGGGCGATATAGTTTGATAGTGATCGTAATCTGAAGTTGTAGGTGAAAATACCATGATTATTTATGTTTAGTGCACTTGTATTCCATACACTCAAAAGTGCCATTATTACTGGGATATTAGAGTCCCATGAAGTTGAATTTGTATGCCTATCAGCAAGACGTGCCCCTTCAAGCAAATCAAGATAGGAACTAAAGTTAGAATTTATAAAAGCTGGTAGGCTTATAGATGACCAGATAGAAAATCTTCCTCCTAAAGAATCCAATAATAAAAATTGATTGCTTTCTTTTATGCCAAATGAATTCATTGCATGAGCATTAGCTGATATGCCATAAAGATGATCTTGGAACTCAATGTCAGGATTTTCTTCAAACCAAGATTTGAGGTGTTCTAAATTTTTTATAATTTCAGGGGTTTCAAAAGATTTTGAAGATACAAAAACCAAAGTTTCATGTTGTCTACAATTTCTTAGAACAGCATTTATCTCTAAAAGATCATAACTGGAGCAGTAGAAGATATTTACTGGCCCGTCAAGAGATTGAAATTCACTTAACAACTCTGGACCTAATCTAGATCCTCCTATACTTAGGCAAACTAAATTCTTGAATTTTGAATGAATTTTTTTTTGTTTCAAAAATTTTTTGATTTTCTCTCTTTCAAAAGTTATCAGTTGGAAATTCTCAGCTGGAGTCTTATTTCTATAATGAGTATGAGACACTAATCTATCTTCAGATGGATTGTTAAACTGACCATCAAATAATGCCTTGAGTGAATCGCTTAAATTTATCTGATCTGGTATCTTAAACAGATAATCAAAAATATGATTAGATATTCGTTGTTTCGAAAAATCAAAATCTAATAAATCATGTTTGACGTTCATTTCAACAAGCTCATTACGATTATGTAACTCAGAGATATGAACATTTTTGATATCCTTACTAAGAGTCAATAATTTGGTGTGGATATCTTTCCTAATCTCATTCATCTTTATGTTTTTTCTTGGAGGAAAAATATATCAACTCCAGAATAATAGTGATGATCATTCCAAAACATAAGGCATATAAAACTAAGCTTCCTAAATGAAAATCTATTTCAATGAAAAAAAGATCAAAATTTACGACAGAGTTATTAAGATTGAGAAGCACGAGAGAGTAGGTTGCCAATATAGTGATAACAATTAGTAATAGAATAATAGAAAAGCCCATTTCTTATTCTTTAGTCAACCAACCTTTCTCTAATAAAGAATCTTCAATATATTGAAGTAAGGCGTGCCCTGCAGTTATATGACTTTCTTGAATTCGGGCTGTTATTTTACTGGGAGCAACGAAGGCCAAGTCACAATAAGAGAGTGCCTCGCCTCCTCCATTTCCTAGAAAACCTAAAGAAAAAATACCTCTCTCTCTAGCTAACTTAAGAGTTTCAATAATATTTTTTGAATTGCCTGATGTTGAAATTGCTAAAAGTATGTCGTCTGTGGAAGAGAGAGAAGAAAAAACCCTTTTAAAAATGTCGTCAGGACCATAATCATTTATACATGCAGTTAGCGTAGAGGTATCTTGCACTAAAGAGAGGGCAGGAATACTTTGTCTGTTAACATCGGATGTTAATCTTACTAAGAACTCTGCTGCTAAATGTTGAGCATCTGCAGCTGATCCACCGTTACCGCATAAAAGCAATTTGCCTCCATTAGAGATTGATTCAGTAATGATATCTCCAGCCTCTATCAAAACTTCATACAATCCATTGTCAATAATCTGCTGTTTTACAGATATAGATCCTTGAAAAGTTTGAACTATTTTATTTTTAATACCCTCTGACATTTATCCCACTCCAGTTCAGGATACTATACATCGCTTCTTTTTTATTTGTTTAAAGATTCCTTTAGATGCTTAGAAGCCCTGAAGTAAGGATGATGTTTCGGATTAACTTGAACTGTAGTTCCAGTTTTAGGATTTCTTGATATTCTCTGTTCTCTTGACCTGACCGAAAAAGTACCAAAATTTCTTATTTCCACCCTATTTCCAACAGAAAGAATATTAGAAATCAAACTTACTATTATATTTGTAGTCTGACGAATGTCGTCTTCATTGAGATAATCTTGTCTATCTGATATTTTTTTTATTAAATTAGATTTATTCATTATCTTTACCGGAGTCTTGCATTTCAGCCTTAATAAGATCTCCAATATTAGACTTCGTGGCTTCTTCTATCTCCTTGTTTTTAAGAGCATTATCTTTCAGCGCACTCTTTTCTTCTTGTTTTTCCAAGGCCCTTAAAGAAAGTATAATTTCTCTCTCCTTTCTATTGATATTGGCTATGACAACATCAATTTCAGCACCCTCTTCTAATGGTATTTCAGACATAGAATTTATATAGTCTTTCATAGGCAAGTAACCTCTAACGCCTTCACTAAGCTCAAGATCCACCCTATCTTCTGTAGTTCCGATAATCTTGGCATTTACTCTTGAACCTTTTTTATTAGTATCCGCATAATCTCCAAAACTATCAGATATTAATTGTTTCATTCCTAGAGATATTCTTTCTCTGTCAGCTTCTATAGAAAGAACTATTGCCTCAACTATATCTCCCTTATTTAGGGACCTAACTGATTCTTCACTTTCATCCCAAGAGATATCAGAAAGATGAACTAAACCATCTATTCCACCATCGAGTTCAATGAAGACTCCAAAGTCTGTAATAGATTTAATTGAACCTGAAATTCTGTCGCCTTCTACATGAGTATGTTCAAAAACTTGCCATGGATTTTCACTTAACTGCTTTAATCCCAATGAGATTCTTCTCTTTTCTTCGTCAACCTCTAGAATCATTACCTCTACCTGGTCTTTCAATTGAACAACTTTGGAAGGATGTATATTTTTGTTAGTCCAATCTATTTCTGAAACATGAACCAGTCCCTCGACTCCTTGCTCTATCTCTGCGAAGAAACCGTAGTCAGTAAGGTTTGTTACATTAGCCATCACAGAAGTATTTATTGGGAACTTAGATTCTATGCCAATCCAAGGATCATCTATTAATTGCTTCATACCGAGAGAAACCTTCTTCTGTTCAGCATCGTATTTGATTATTTTTACATCCAGCTTTTCTCCAATCTTGATTGCCTCGGATGGATGATTGATTCTACTCCATGAAATATCTGTAATGTGCAGAAGTCCATCTATTCCACCCAAGTCAACAAAGGCTCCATAATCTGTTAAGTTCTTGACAATTCCTTTAATCACTTGACCTTCAGCTAAAGTTGCAAGCAGTTTCTCTCTTTCTTCAGAGTTGGCTTCTTGCAGAACTGCCTTTCTAGAGAGAACAACATTATTTTTATCTTTGTCTAATTTGATAACCTTAAATTCTTCGTAATTACCAACAAGGTGCTCTAAATCTTTTGTGGGGATAACTTCAGCTAAAGATCCTGGTAAAAAAGCCTTAATACCTTGAACATCTACAGTCATCCCTCCTTTTACAGAACCAGTGATGAGGCCCTTAAGGGTGGATTCTTTTGCTAAGCAGTCTTCTATTCTCTTCCAAACCTCTTGCTTGATGGCTTTTTCTCTTGAAACACGAGTATTTCCATGCCCATCTTCAATTGCCTCAAGGGTTAATTGCACTTCATCTCCTATGTTGAGTTCTAGCTCTCCTGATTCATTATAAAATTCAGATACTTGCACAACTGCTTCAGATTTTAATCCCACATGAACAACTACATGGTTATCTAATATATCTATAACAATTCCAGTCACTAGACTGCCCTGTTTCATAATTACTGTACTTAAATTCTCATCTAATAGTTGTTCAAAGCTTGCTGCCATAATTTTATTTAAAGGTAAGTTTTTATTTCCTCCACCACTCCTTTAGGGTTTAAATTGCTTGTATCAATTAACACAGAGTCTTCGGCGGGAATTAAAGGTGAATGTTCTCTCTCCATATCTTTACGGTCCCTATCCTCTAACTCTCGTAAAAGGGAACGCATGTTAACCTCCAAACCCTGTCTTTTCAACTGTGTTTGTCTTCTTTTAGCTCTTTCTTCTACTGAAGCAGTCAGATAGATTTTATATTTTGCATCAGAAAATATAACAGTACCCATGTCTCTTCCATCTGCAATCAAACCAGGTAACTTCATAAAATCTCTTTGACAGGGTTTAATAAACTCTCTTATTACCGGTTCTGCAGCTAAAGTAGAAGTTAATTTAGCCATCTCCTCTGTTCTTACTATCGATGTAATATCTTCGTTTTCAAACATGACTTTCACGGGCTCACCCGGTATTCCTGGATCAAATGACACTTTAAATCTCTCTTTTAGTATATTTTGATTTTCTTCGAAATTTTCCAAATTAATAGTATTTTCCTTCATAAAATAAGCCAATGTTCGGTATAAAGCTCCGCTATCTAAAATATTCCAGTTCAGTTCAAGTGCAAGCATCTGGGCAATTGTTCCCTTACCAGCACCACTTGGACCATCTATTGTTATAACTGGTATCATGAACTTTCCTCTAAACTAATATTTAGGCCTACTTGATCTGCAATCTTCAAAAAAGTTGGAAATGAGGTATTTACATTATCAGTATTTAGGACTAGTGACTCCTGATCGAAAAGACTGCATGCAATTGCTGAAGACATTGCTATTCTGTGATCACCGAAAGATTCGATTATCCCTCCTGTGTAAGAACTGAGACCAATATTATCATCAAGACCATTTATATCCATTCCATCATGATACATATTGAAATCAACACCTAGAGATCTCAGAACATCTCCCATAGCCTCTAATCTATCAGATTCTTTATACCTTAATTCTTCTGCATTTCTTACAGTAGTTGAACCTGATGACATTGCCGCGGCGACAAAGAAGGCCGGTAATTCATCTATCAAATTAGGTACAAACTTGGTATCAAGATTTATACCTTTTAGTTTTGAGAATTTAACTTTTAGATCGGCACGAGGTTCGAAATTTCCAGTTTTGTTAATAATGTCTATTTTAGCACCCATTTCCTGAAAGGCTTTTAATAATGCTGTACGAGTTTCATTCATACCTACATTCTTAATAGTTAGATTTGAATTAGGGATTATTAACGCTGCCAAAATAAAGAAAGCCGCTGAGGAAAAGTCTCCTGGAATATCTATTTCTGTACTTTTTAAGTTTGATGGAGAATACATTTCTATGTCTCTTCCACAGGGTGTGTCTTTAACACTCAAAGGCACTCCAAATTGCTTAAACATTATTTCTGTGTGGTCACGAGTTGTTTGTGTCTCTCTAACAACAGTCTTTCCTTCAGCATATAGACTTGCAAATAAAATACATGATTTCACTTGAGCGCTCGCAATAGGAAGGTCATAGTTTATTGAATTAAGCTTATCTGACTTACTGATTTCTAAAGGCGGTCTTCCAAAGTTTTGAGACTTGATGTTTGCACCCATCAGAGACAGAGGTTCTATGATTCTATTCATAGGTCTAGTTGATAAAGACTCATCTCCTATAAGAACTGAAGAAAACTTCTGGGCAGCTAATATTCCACTTAACAGCCTTATAGATGTTCCAGAATTGCCCAAATTAATCTGTTTTTTTGGTTTCTTCAATCCGTATAACCCTGAACCATGAACTACTATTTCATCATTATTTGTCTCAAAATTAATACCCATGTCTTGGAAAGCAAGTTTTGTGGCCAAGCAATCATCTCCTTCTAAAAATCCATAGATTTTTGATTTTCCTTCTGCTAGAGATGCACACATTATCGACCTATGAGATATAGACTTATCTCCAGGAATTGTTATTTCACCCGTCACGCCCTTTCCTCTCTTAACTCTAAAGTTCATCGGATTTTATTGAATTATCTCTCAATATCTTTACCCTATTGAAGTAATCAATAAGCGCTTTCTCATCTTTTTTCTTAATTAGACCCTTTAAATTAGTAAGGCTTTCTTCAAATGCTTCTATTGATTCCAAAATATTTTGATGATTAGAAATCATAATATCTTTCCACATAAGTGGATCACTTGATGCAATACGAGTGTAATCCTCCAGACTTCCACCAGAGAAATCAAAAGTTTTATCACCTAAATTTTTAAATAAGCTCTCGGTAAGAGAGTAAGATATTACATGTGGTAGATGACTTGTTTTAGAGAACAAGAAGTCGTGATCTTTGTAGGAGAGAATCTTTGAAGATGATCCTAGCAATCTCCAAAAATTAATGACTTTATCGATATCGTTCTGATTATTTTTTTCGTGAGGTGAAATTACCACCACTTTCTTTTCAAATAGAGCCTTCTTAGAATTGTATAAACTGCTTTTTTCAGAACCTGCGATTGGATGGGATAAAACAAAGCTGCCCAAAATGTCACTAAACTCATCTGACAGGGTATTAAAAATTTCAGTTTTTGTACTCATAGTGTCAGTAAATATTATATTTTGTGAAGGTAAGTATTTTTTGACGGAGTTCAAAGCCTGTTTAAAGGACAAAACTGGAACACAAAATATTACTAATAGGTTTTTAGAGTTCTTAAGATCAATTTCCTTGTGATTGGCCACGAGACCTTTTTTATTTGCTTCGCTGAGTATTTCTAAATTTTTTTCATAACCATATACATTTGCTGAATAATCAATCTCTTTGATTTTCTTTGCAATCGATCCGCCGATAAGTCCTAAACCAATAATTAAGATATTATCAAATTCTTTTTTATTGCCCATCTAACTCTAAGTTAGTTTTAATTTCTCTAGAAAAAGAAGATTTTCTTCCGGCAAGCCAATGGAGACTCTTAAGAAATTAGGCATCTTATATACGCCCAAGGATCTAACTATTACTCCCTCATGAAGTAATTTATTAAAGGCGTCATTTGAATCTTTCTTGCAGTCAAAGGATATAAAATTTGCTCTACTAGGAAGATATTCATATCCTTGCGAATTAAGGCCCTCATAAAGCACTCTCTTTTGCTCAGAGTTAAGTTGAAGGCATTCATTCATATATTCGTCATCTTCTAAAGCTTTCTCTGCAGCATATAGAGCAAGGGAATTAGCGTTAAATGGTTGTCTAACTCTATTAAGGTAATTAGCTATATCTTCTGATGAAACAGAGAAGCCAACTCTAAATCCAGCAAGCCCATACGCTTTAGAAAAACTTCTACTCATTACAAGATTAGGAAATTTTTTTAAGATATCAAAATTGGCATCTCTAGTTTCGAACGAAGAGTAGTCAAAATAAGCTTGGTCTAATAATACTATTATATCTTCGGGCACTTTTTCTAAAAAATCCAGTAACTCATCAAACTCAACAAAAGAACCAGTAGGATTATTGGGATTAGCTATAAAGATTAATTTTGTATTTTTTTCTATTGCCCTGAGCATCGCTTCCAAATCATGAGAAAAGTCCTTAGCAGGAACTTCTATGCCTTTTGCTCCAACAGCTTTTACGACTAATGGATAAACAGCGAATGCATGTTCAGAATAAATAGCACTATCATCAGGCCCTAAAAAACTGCGGGCAATGAACTCGATTATGTCATTAGATCCATTACCGATTGTCACTTGATTTGGTGAAGTATTAAATTTTTTAGCAATACTATCTTTCAGCCTAGTTGCATTCCCATCTGGATATCTATGGGTTTCTTTCAATATTGCATCTATTGACTGCAAAACCTTTGGACTGGGGCCAATGGGATTCTCATTACTGGCTAGTTTAATTGCATTCTTAATGCCAATTTCCCTTTCTAGATCTTCAATTGGCTTGCCAGGTTCATAAGGACTGAGACTATCTACCCCTTTGTTAACTAATTTTTTTAAATCCATAAATTAACCTAATGATTTTGGGTAAGAACCAAGAATCTTTACTTCGATTTCCTTGTTGGCTAGGCTTGATAATAATTCTTTTAAGAGATCCTCGTCTTTATGTCCATCAAAATCTATAAAGAATGAATACTGCCACTTGTTTACTTTTGAAGGTCTATAAGTCAAGTGAGACAAGTTAACATTAAATTTATTAAAAGGTTCCAGTAAAGAATAAAGAGCACCCTCTTCATTCTTAGTGGTAGCCATAATAGATGTTTTATCAGAATCAGTTTGTTCCGATTCTATATTACCTATAGTTAAAAAACGTGTTGTATTGCTCGAATAGTCTTCAATATTTTTACTAAGGATATCTAAACCATATTTCTTTGCAGCGAGCTCTCCTGCAATTGCAATGACTGTATTATCTTCTGTGACATTTGATGCTGCTTGCGCATTACTACTTACACTGACTAATTTCACTCCCGGACAATAAGACTCTAACCATTCTCTACATTGTCCAAGGGTTTGTTCATGAGCGTGAATCTCAAATCCATTTTTAGGCAATGGTTTGTTATGTCCCAGTATATTGTGATGGATTTCCATTTCTATCTCGCCACAAATTTTAAGATTGAACTCGCTTAGACAATCCAAAGTGGAGTTAACAGATCCTTCAGTAGAGTTTTCTATTGGTACAATACCAAAATCAGATTCTCCACGATCAACAGATTCAAAAATCGAGCGTATGGTCTCTTCAGGAATCTTGTCCACTGATTTACCAAATTGGCCGTGAAGCGCTGATTCTGAAAATGTGCCTTCTGGACCTAAATAAGAGATAGTGAAAGTTGATTCAGTTGATCTGCAACTCGAAATTATCTCATTAAAAACGTTTTTGATTTGCTCTGACTCTAAAGGTCCTTCATTTAAATCCATTACCCTCTTTAAAATTGAAGATTCTCTAGCGGGTTTATATTTAATTGAATCTTCTTTAGCCTGCCCAGCTTGAATAGCCAGTTCTGCACGATCATTTAGTAATGATAGTATTTTGTTATCAAGAGAATCAATTTTGTCTCTGATTTTAGATAGATTGCTATTTTTAGACATCCCAAACTAACTATATTCTTTTTTAAAGACATCCATAAATTCAATTAAGGCATCTACTGCTTCTTCAGGAAGACCGTTGTATATACTAGCTCTCATACCTCCAACAGATCTGTGACCCTTCAGAGCCAACAAACCAGCTTCTTTAGATGCCTCAAGGAACTTATCATTTAAATCTTCATTCCCTAGTAAAAAGGGAACATTCATAATTGATCTATTTTCTATATTTATATTATTTGAATAGAAATCTGAAGAATCAATATAGTCATATAACTTGTTGGCTTTTCTATTATTTATTATAGAAATAGCTTCTACACCTCCTATGGATTTAAGCCATTTAAATACTTTACCAGCAACATACCAAGCAAAAGTTGGAGGAGTATTAGACATAGACTCGCCCTCATTAATTAGAGTGTAATTTAGAAGATTGGGAGTAATAGATTGCGCCTTTCCCAATAAATCTTTCTTCACAATCACAAAACCGAGACCAGAAGGACCAATATTTTTTTGAGCTCCTCCATAAATTAAAGAGAATTTACTCACATCAATTGGTTCAGAAAGAATACCTGAAGAATAATCAGCAACAACAGGTATCTCACAGTTATGTAATGTTCTTAAACACAAACCACCAATGGTTTCATTGGGGGTGTAATGCACATAAGATGAATTATCAGAAAATTTCCAAGAATCTTGAGCAGGAAAATATTTAAAATCCTCATCTTCAGAGGTGGCAGCGATATTAACGTTTGTATATCTTTCGGCCTCTTTGATGGAACGTTTGGCCCAGTGTCCACTATTTACATAATCAACATTTCCCTCCGGAGATGCTAAATTTAAAGGCACCATTGCATTTTGCATAGTGGCTCCACCATGAGTGAATAAAACAGCAAACTCGTCAGAAATAGATAGTAAATCTCGAAAGTCACATTCGGCTTGTTTAGCGATTTCTATGAACTCTGGACTTCTGTGACTTATTTCCATTACCGACAATCCCAGACCATTCCAATCTAATAACTCTTCTTGAACCTCTGTTAAAACAGATTCCGGCATTGTTGCTGGACCAGCACCAAAATTAAATTTTCTTGGCATCATTCATCTCCTATGAACTCTTCACTTATAGGAGCAATGCTAATTAACTTTTCTGAATCTTTTAATCTAATCACAGTAACGCCTTGAGTATTTCTTCCAATAATATTCACCTCCGACACTCTAGTTCTGACCAACATACCTTTATCAGATATGAGCATTAATTCATCATCTTCAGTGACTTGCGCAGCTCCAATTAACTGACCATTTCTTTCAGAAATTTGCATTGCAATAACTCCCTTGGCTCCTCGTCTAGTTTTTCTAAAATCAATAGATTTTGAGCGTTTTCCATATCCGTTCTCGCTTACTGTAAAGATGCTAGCCTCTTCCTCTGGAATTATTAAGGAAATTACATGCTGTTCTTTATCAAGCTTGATCCCTCTAACTCCTTTAGCAGTTCTTCCCATAGATCTTACTTCTGTTTCAGAAAAATGGGCTGCTTTACCGGCATTAGTAACCAACATAACAAATTTGCTACCATCTGTAACAGTGGTCCCAACCAGCTCATCATCACCTTCTAATGTAATTGCTCTTTTACCTCCTTTTCTTTGATTTTGAAATTCTGTTAATACAGTCTTTTTGACTGTCCCAGCACGAGTGGCCATTAGAATGAAATGTTGATCATCATATTCCTCCACGGGCACCATGCTTGTTATTCTCTCACCCTCACTGAGTTGTATCAGATTGACCAGAGGTCGACCTTTCGCTGCTCGTCCAGCAGAAGGAATCTCATATACTTTCAACCAGTAAACTTGTCCTAAGTTAGAAAAGCATAGAAGTGTTGTATGTGTATTTGCTACTAATAGCTGTTCAACAAAATCTTCATCTTTAACTGATGCGGCAGTCTTTCCGGTTCCTCCTCTTCTCTGTGCTCTATATTCTTCTAGTGGCTGAGTCTTGGCATAACCTTCATGAGAAATAGTTACCACTCTATCTTCGGGAGTAATCAAATCTGCTTCAGTTAGATCTGCAACTGAATCTTGTATTTCAGTTCGTCTATCATCCTTGTATTTCTCTTGAACTTCCAAAAGTTCTTCTTTAACAACCTCGATTAATCTTTCGGAGTCTCCAAGTATTTCAAGCAAATATGTTATGTGATCTATTATTTCTTCGTATTCTTTAATTAACTTATCTTGCTCGAGGCCAGTAAGCCTCTGCAATCTCATGTCCAATATAGCTTGAGCTTGATGTTCAGATAATTGATAAGTCTTTCCGATTAGACCAACAGAACTATCACTCACATCGATTTTACAAGCATCTGGTCCAGCCTTTTCAAGCATTGCAGTTATTTTTCCTGGTTTCCATTTTTTTGAGAGTAATTTCTTCTTTGCTTCGGATCCCTCCTTTGATTTCTTAATAAGATCTATCATCTCATCAATATTAGCCAATGCTATGGTGAGACCTTCTAAGATATGTCCTCTCTCTTTTGCTTTTCTTAAATCGAAAAATGTTCTTCGAGAAACAACCTCTTTTCTATGGTTGAAGAAAACTGAAAGTATTGATTTAAGGTTTAGTAACTTTGGCTCTCCATCAATCAAAGCAACATTATTAATGCCAAAAACAGTTTGCATTTGAGTTTGAGAATATAGATTATTGAGCACAACATCTGGAATTTGACCTGATTTCAGTTCAATGACCACCCTAATTCCATCCTTATCAGATTCATCTCTTATATCTCTTATGCCTTCCAACTTTTTATCCCTCGAAAGCTCAGCTATTTTTTCAATCAATCTAGCTTTTACTACTTGATAGGGCATCTCGGTAATAATAATTTTTGCCTTGTCCTTTTCTTCATCTTCAAATTCAGTTTTAGCTCTTATTTTTACTCGCCCTCTACCTGTTTCGTAAGCACTTAGGATTCCAGCCTTACCATTAATGATAGCTCCTGTAGGGAAATCTGGTCCAGGTAAGAATTCCATTAGCTCTTGAACTGAAATTTCTGGGTTGTCTATATAAGCTAAACAGGCAGACAGAGACTCATTCAAATTATGAGGTGCCATATTTGTTGCCATCCCGACAGCGATCCCTGCAGAACCATTCACTAGCATATTTGGAATCTTTGTGGGTAAAACTTCTGGCATCATTTCAGTGCCATCATAATTCTCTACATAGTTTACTGTTTCCTTTTCAAGATCTGCCAATAACTCCTGAGATATTCTGGCCATTCTTACTTCTGTATATCTTTGAGCGGCTGGTCCGTCTCCATCCATAGATCCGAAATTTCCTTGTCCATCTACTAAGGGATATCTCAGAGACCACCATTGGGCCATTCTTACAATAGTTTCGTAAGCTGCACTGTCTCCGTGAGGATGATATTTACCAATGACATCTCCAACTATTCTAGCTGACTTCTTGTGCGGTCTACCGAAATCATTATTCAAGACATGCATTGCATAGAGGACTCTGCGATGGACAGGTTTTAATCCATCTCTTGCATCAGGCAAGGCTCTGCCTACAATTACGCTCATGGCGTAATCAAGATAAGATTGTTTGAGCTCTTGTCCTATGTCTACAGGAACGATTTCCTTAGCAGCAATTTCACCCATAATTTAGATCCAAAAATTTAAAAATTTGTTGAAATGACAGGAAGATCCTTCAAAAGAATGAGAAATGTTTTGGCATGATTTTCGCAGTATCAACTTGGACTAATTTTAGCATAATTGACCACAAAAATCGCTTAAAAATAATCGTAAAAATAGTGATTAGGACTTAAATTCAGAGACTAAAGTGGATACAGTTTCTTTTGCATCTCCAAACAACATTCTTGTATTAGATTTAAAGAATAAAGGATTCTGAATACCTGCAAATCCTGATGCCATTGATCTTTTAGATACAAAGACCGTTTTAGCATTATCCACCTCAATAATAGGCATGCCGTAGATAGGGCTGCCCTCATTATCTTTGGCATCTGGGTTTACTACGTCGTTCGCCCCAATAACAATACAAACATCAACAGTTTCCATTACCGGGTTAACATCATCAGGTTCAACTAGAACATCATAAGAAACATTTGCCTCAGCAAGTAATACGTTCATATGTCCAGGCATTCTTCCTGCTACTGGGTGAATTGCATACTTAACTTCTGCCCCGTTATCCTCTAATAACTCTCCCAATTCCCTCACCGCGTGTTGTGCTTGAGCAACTGCCATTCCGTAACCAGGAACTATTAAGACCGATGAAGCAGCTTCAAGTATTAAATAAGCATCATCAGCAGAAATAGGTTTGACTTCACCTTGTTCTTGGCTTGAATCAGAAGTAGCGTCAGGAGCAGCTCCAAAACCGCTAAATAGAACATTTGCTAATGATCTATTCATTGCCTTACACATTATATTTGTAAGTATCAGTCCGCTTGCACCAACCAGAGCACCTGCCACAATCAATACATTATTAAGAATGACAAAACCTGCAGCACAAGCTGCTAAACCTGAAAAGCTATTGAGCAAGGCAATTACAACCGGCATGTCAGCCCCGCCAATAGGTATTACAAACAATATACCAAGTATGAAAGCAAGTACTATTAGTAAGATAAGTGTTTCTTCGGAGGAAATGAAACCTTTAATGAAAAGCATGTTTATTCCAACAAGCAAAATGGCTATTAATAAAATTCCATTTACAAATTGTTGTCCTTTATAAAGATATGGCTTCCCTGAGATTACTTCTGATAACTTTCCATAAGCAATAATACTGCCACTAAAAGTTAGACCACCTATTAAAACTGTTAAAAATATGGCTCCTAAAAAGGCAGAATTGTCAAAAGTCCCAGATACATATTCAGCTGAACCAACTAAAAGACTAGCAATACCGCCAAATCCATTAAAAATTGCAACCATTTCAGGCATTGAGGTCATTTTTACTTTGGTAGCTGCGAAATACCCCACTATGCTTCCAGCAATTAGTGCCCCAGCTATGTATCTATAATCGATTATATTCTGATCAAGTAAGGTTATGAGCACTGCCAAAAGCATTCCAGAAGAAGATAGTAAATTTCCTCTTCTTGCAGTATCAGGTGATCCCAACATCTTGAGTCCAACAATAAACAAAATTGAAGAAGCTATGTAAAATAAATTAACTAGTATTGCAGTATCCATTATTATTTCTTTTTAAACATTCCAAGCATTCTGTTTGTTACTAGATATCCACCTACAACATTGATTGATGCAAAAAAAACTGCAGCAGTTCCAAGGATAATAGTAACAATCTCCGAAGATCCTGAAGACAAGATTGCTCCGACTAAAGTTATGCCAGAAATAGCATTGGCACCTGACATCAAAGGTGTATGCAAAGTAGAAGGTACTTTTGTAATCAGTTCAACACCTAAAAAGATTGATAGAACTAATACAAATATCAAAAGTATGATTTGTGTTTCCATATTTAACTATTATTTTACTGATTCGTTAACAATACTACCTTGATGGGTAATTACACATCCTTTGAGTATTTCGTCTTCTAAGTCAAAATTTATATTGTTATTTTCTTTATCCCAAAATTCATCAATCATATTGAACAAATTAGAACCAAAGACTTGAGAGGCATCCTTCGCAACTTCTCCAGGTAAGTTCGACATTCCAATAATTGTCACTCCATTATGGAAAACGTATTCATCATTCTTGGAGCCTTCAACATTACCTCCTGTAGATACAGCCATATCCACAATTACACTGCCAGGTTGCATAGCTTCAACCATGTCTTGAGTTATTATCCTAGGGGCTTGTCGACCGAATACTTGCGCTGTAGTTATGATTACATCTGATTGAGAACAGATTTTTTTCATACCATCTTGCTGCATCTTAATTTGTTCAGGGGTTAATTCTTTAGCATAGCCTTGATCTGTCTCCTCTGTATCACCAATATCAATTTTTACAAATTTTCCTCCCAAAGATTTAACCTGCTCTTCTACAACTGGCCTTGTATCAAATGCCTCTACTCTCGCCCCAAGCCTCTTAGCAGTAGCTATAGCTTGTAGTCCAGCAACTCCCACACCGACTACAAATACTCTGGCAGGAGAGATTGTTCCCGCTGCTGTCATCATCATTGGAAAAGATTTAGAAAGTGTTCTTGAGGCTTCTATAACAGCCGCATATCCTGCCAAATTTGCTTGGGAACTCAGTGCATCCATCTTTTGTGCTCTTGTTATTCTTGGAACAAGTTCCATGCTTATGGAGCTAACATCAGCTGCAGCCAAATCAGATACAATTTGTCTTTCGTTAAATGGGTCTAAAAAGCTAATGTATATGGAATTCTTTTTTAGAGATTGAATCTCGTCCTGATTGGGTTTATTTATTTTACAAACTACATCAGCTGATTCAAGCCCTTTGGTTTTTTCATTACAAATTGTAGCACCTGCTTCAACATATAATTCATCGGAAACAAAAATTTTTTCTCCTAGCCCAGATTCAATCAGAACTTCGATGCCCAAATCAGTAAACTTCTTGGCCACTTCAGGTAAAATAGTGGCACGTGTCTCGTGATCCTCTTCTTTAGGAAAAAATATTTGCATAATTATTTTTGAATTGGAATTTTCGAAGAACAGTTTAATGAAAAAAGTTAACTATGAACATAAAAAATTTAGATCATGATGAAGTAAATAAATTTGATGAACTTGCAGCTAAATGGTGGGACAAGAATGGTGAATTTAAGCCACTACATCAAATTAATCCCTTAAGAGTAGGTTTTATTAAAGAAAGATCCTTACTGGAAGGTAAGAAGGTTCTAGATGTCGGTTGTGGCGGTGGTATTCTTGCTGAAGCTCTCAACGAATTGGGCGCCAACGTTACTGGAATAGACGCTTCAGAAAATACTATTGGTGTTGCAAAAACTCACTCTAAATCTATAGGAAGCGATGTTAAATACATACAAAGTACAATTGAGGATTTTATATCTTCATATCCAGAAGAAAGATTTGATGTAATAACTTGTTTAGAGATGCTTGAACATGTCCCTTCGCCTTATGAAATTATAAAGAGCTGCTCCAATCTCTTGAAGAAAGATGGAAACATTTTTTTTTCAACAATAAATAGAAACCCTAGATCCTACCTTTTTGCTGTTATAGGAGCGGAATATATATTAAACCTTCTTCCTAAAGGGACACATGATTACGAAAAATTTATAAAACCTTCCGAGTTAGCAAAATGGATTAGAGATGCAGGCCTAAGTTCTAAAGAGACAATAGGATTAAGTTATAACCCTATAACTGATAACTATTGGCTTGGTAAAGATATCCAAGTTAACTATATGGTCCATGCAAAAAAGGAAAGCATTTGAAAATTGAACTCTTCGCATTCGACCTAGATGGAACTCTTCTCGATACTGCACCTGATTTTCTTCATGCGGTAAATTTACTCAGAAAAAAGTATAAGTTTGGTGAAGCAGATTTTGAGCAAGTTCGATCAAGGGTTTCACAAGGAGCGGCAAGCCTTGCTGCATATGCACTTAACCTAGAAGGCAAGCCAAATCAGATAATTGAATCTCATAGAAAAGAGTTACTAGATATATATGAAGATTGCTGCCTGACAAATACCAAAATGTTTGATGGGGTTGAAGAAGTATTAAATGAACTTAATGAAAAAAAAATTAAGTGGGGAATAATTACTAATAAACCGAGAAGATTCGCTGAAGGTATTGTGGAAAATAAATTAGGTAAGCTCAAACCTCCTTTTTTAATATGCCCTGATGACGTAGGTGCCCGAAAACCTGAACCAGATGGACTTCTTCATGCCCTGACATTATCAGTTTCAAAACCAGAAAATAGTATCTACATTGGTGATCATCAAATAGATATTAAAGCGGGTGAAAGAGCTAATATGCTCACCGGTGCAGCAGCTTATGGATATATTCCTCTCAATGATAATGTCAAAGAATGGAAAGCAGATCATATATTCGATAAAGCAAATGAAATAATTACATTAGTCAGATAATGAAAATGGAATTCGAAAAACTCAATTATCCTTCTAATCTTTTAGAAGGTAAGACTATCGTTATCTCTGGAGCAGGTTCAGGTATAGGTAGACAAATAGCGAGGACTTACGCAGAGTTTGGTGCAGATTTAATTCTTCTAAGTAAGAGCATTGAGAAACTAGAATCAATTTATGAAGAAATAAATCAAATTACTTCTAGCAGTGTGATCATCCAGCCTATAGATTACAAAACTGCTGATGAAAAAAATTATCGAGAAATTGTCGAAGCAATTAAAGAGGAATATTCTCGTATCGATGGACTGGTCAATAATGCAGGGATACTCGGTGAAAAAAAACCTCTTGAGCAATATAGTTACTCGGTATGGAAAGATGTTCTAAAAGTCAATCTTGATGCAAGCTTTTTGTTAACAAAAAATTTGATTCCTCTTTTGAGAGAATCTAGCAGTAGCTCGATAATTTTCACGTCATCTGGAGTTGGGAGAAAAGGAAGAGCTTACTGGGGAGCTTACTCGATTAGTAAATTTGCAACTGAAGCAATGATGCAAATACTATTTGATGAACTCCAGAACACCACATTAATTAGAGTTAACTGCATAAATCCTGGAGCTGTCAGAACTAAAATGAGAGAGTCGGCATACCCTGCAGAAAATCCAGAGAATAATCCATCTGCTATTGAGATAATGAATCCTTATCTATATTTGATGAGTGATCTGAGCAAAGATATTAGCGGTCAATCGATTGACGCTCAAGCGCATTAATCTCACTTTTTGTGAGTTCCTTAAAAGCACCTTGCTTTAGAGTAGCAGGTAAAAAAAGGTTACCATAGCGCACTCTTTTGAGACGCGAAATTTCTAAACCTTGACTCTCCCACAGTCTTCTGACCTCTCTAGAACGACCCTCCATGATAACCATTGCAAACCATTGATTTGTTTTTCCTTTCCTTCCTGCCTGAACATCAGAAAATTTTGCAAAACCATCTTTTAATTCGACTCCCTTAATAAGATTATTCACTATTTTTTCACTCACATGACCATGTACTCTAGCGACATATTCTCTCTCGATGTTAGAGGAAGGATGCATTAAATTATTTGCGAAAGAACCATCGTTAGTGAATAGAATTAATCCAGAAGTATTAATATCTAACCTGCCAACGGAAACCCATCTGCCTGATCTCAATTTAGGAAGAGAATCGAAAATAGTTTTCTTATGGTCAGGATCATTACGAGAGGATATTTCTCCTACCTTCTTGTTATATATTAGAACCCTTCTTTTAGTAGGATCTTTCTTTAAAAGCTTTATCGTCCTGCCTTCGACCTCAAATGTATCTTTTTCTGATACCAGCTGACCAATGATGGCCAACTGACCATTTACCAAAACCTTTTTTTGCCTTATTAGTGATTCTATTCCTCTTCTAGATCCAATACCATGATCTGCGAGGATCTTGTGGATCCTGATCTTCAATATTTAATTCAAAGATTTTGAGCTACTAATAGACTCATCAGGTTCATCTATCGGTAGTTCGTGCTCAATTGATGTTAGGTCAGGCAAGGAAGGGAGTTCTGGAAGCTCTCTAAGATGTTGTAATCCAAAATAATCTAGAAATTCTTTGGTAGTTGAATATAAAGAAGGTCTGCCGGGCACATCTCTTTGACCAACGATCTTTACCCAGCCTCTTTCCATAAGCCCTCTAATTAATTGAGTTCCAACAGATACTCCTCTTATTTCCTCTATTTCCCCCCTAGTTATAGGTTGCTTATACGCAATAAGAGAAAGAGTTTCCAAAGTAGCCTTGGAAAATTTCTGAGGTTTTTCTTCCCAAAGTTTCGCAATGTATTGAGATAGAGACTGTTTTACCTGCAAACGATATCCACTTGCTATCTTCTTCAGTTCAATGCCTCGAGATTGGCAGTCCTGATCTATTTGATTCAGGGCTTTTCTAATCTCATCTTTAGAAGGCTTAGGATCCTCAAAAACTTTAACGATATCGTCAATGCTTATTGGTCTTGATGCTGATAAAAGCAATGCTTCAAGAATTTCACTTAATTTCCTCTCCATTAATGTACCTCTTCAATTCCTTTAATATGTATAGGACCAAACTCCTCTGATTGCACAATCTCAATTAATGAGTCTTTCAGAAGCTCTAAGATTGCTAAGAATGTTACCACCACGCCTATCTTGCCTTCTTTAGGTTTGAATAAAGAAGTAAACTCTATGAAAGATTCAGTTCTCATTCTTTCTAATATTTGGGTCATTCTTTCTCTAGTTGAGAGTTCTTCGAAATTAATTAAATGAGCATGAGATTGTTCGGCTCTTCTTAGAACTTCAGCAAGTGCAATCGTTAACTCTTCTAGAGGTACGTCTATGAGAGGTGCTTGGGTAGTAAATTCTGGTAATTTTGCATTAGCTGCAAAAATTTCTCTGTCTATTCTGGGAATTTTATCTATTCGTTCTGCAGCCTCTTTGTACCTTTGATACTCTTGAAGTCGTTTAATTAAGTCAGCTCTTGGATCCTCTTCTTCTGTTTGCTCTTCAGGTCTAGGCAGCAACATTCTAGATTTTAATTCAGCCAAATAAGCAGCCATTACTAGGTAATCTCCTGCCAATTCAACCTGCATTGCATCCATCAATTCTATGTAAGATGTATATTGTTCAGTTATCTTAGCTACGTTTATATCTAAAATATCCAGGTTCTGTTTCTTTATGAGGTATAAAAGAAAATCTAAAGGGCCTGCAAAACTGTCTAATAGAATCTCAAGGGCATTGGGGGGGACATATAAATCATCAGGGAGGCTAGTTTCTTTGCCTTTTACAGTCGCTAAGAAGAGTTCCTCTTGACGGGGATGAGCTCGTTTTTCCTCTTTTTTTAGAGGATTTAAGGTCTTTGTATCAACCATTTTTTCCAATACTTATGTATTGGTCCTATATTATAGCCACTTATCTGCCTTTGAGGAAATAAGCCTTATTTTAAAAACTTATTAGTAATGGGATATCTTCTGTCCTTTCCAAAACCTCTTGAAGTTATCTTTACTCCAAGCGGTGCCTGCCGTCTTTTGTATTCACTAAAATCAATTAATCTTATTACTCTATTTAAAATACTACTTTCAATTCCTGACTCTTCTATTTCTTTTTTACTTTTATCTTGTTCAACGTAAAGCTCTATTATTTTATCTAGAGTGTCATAATCTGGAAGACTATCACTATCTTTTTGATCTGCTGCAAGTTCGGCACTAGGTGGCCTCTCAATAATTCTTTCAGGTATAACATTAGAAATTGTATTTCTATATCTCGCGAGTTCATAAACTAAAGTTTTGGGCACATCTTTCAAAACCCCAAAACCTCCTGCAGTATCTCCGTAGAGAGTAGAATATCCAACAGCTGTTTCACTTTTGTTGCCTGTAGTTAGGACTATTTCCCCGGATTTGTTTGATAAGGCCATTAAGATGACCCCCCTGCACCTTGATTGAAGATTTTCTTCAGTAATATCAGGTTCAAGACCTTTGAATTCGCATTCAAGGCTACTTTGAAAAGAATCATATATTTCTCCTATAGGAATAATAGAATGTTTTATGCCTAAGTTTTCTGCTAGTTTATTTGCATCTTCAACACTCATGTCGGAAGTAAACTTGAAAGGCATCATAAAGCTTCTTACATTTTCAGATCCAATTGCATCTGCTGCTATGACTGCAGTTAAAGCGGAATCTATACCTCCAGAAGAGCCTATCAATACTCCAGGAAATTTATTTTTATTAATATAATCCTTCGCCCCTAAAACCAAAGCTTTATAAACCTCTTCAAGCTCTGAATCCTCAGGTATTACTTCGTTTTTATCACTCAATATATTCCCATCATGTTGGGATAAAAAACTTACTACTGCTTGATCTGTTTCAAATTTGGCAAGTTGCAATACTTGCTTGCCTGTGCTGTCCATTGCCATAGAAGTGCCATCAAATACCAATTCATCCTGTCCTCCTACTTGGTTAGCATAAACGATGGGTATTGAGAATTTGGATGCATGACCTGAAATTAAATTCTTTCTTTCTTGTATTTTATTTAGATGAAATGGAGAAGCATTGATGTTTAAGACTAAGTTAGCTCCTTTCTCATGTAATTGCGTTATTACCTTTTGATGCCATATATCTTCACATACAGAAAGACCTACTCTGAAACCATTTACCTCAAAGATTGCTGGACTATCACCTGGTTCAAAATATCTTTTTTCGTCAAATACCTCATAATTTGGTAATTCTTGTTTTTTACATTCGGTAATAATCGAATTATTTCTGAGCACACCGGCACAATTAAAAATTGATTCTCCTTCTCTCTTTGGATAACCAATTACAACGAAACTTTCAGGTCTAAAATTACTAAGCTCAGTAATTGCTTCATAAGCTTGATCAAGTAAATCCTCTCTTAGAATAAGATCTTCGGGGGGATAGCCAGTTATAAACATCTCCGTTAGCAAGAATATATCTGGAGAGGATTCTTTTGAGAGTTTAGAAATAGAGTTTTTTGCCAGCTCTAAGTTTCCAACTATATCTCCGACTATAGGATTTTCTTGAATAATGCCTACAGAAATTTTCTTGGATACCATTTTTTCTAAATTTTTAGTTAATTTTCAAGTTATTTTTATGCAGATAAAGCATCTAGTTGGTTAATATCTTAACACTTTCGTGCTTTATTCTGACCACAATATATGTAGAATGCACCTCCGATTAAATTTTAAGCATGCATAAGACAAGTGATTTAAGAATCTCAGGAAGGCAGGAAGTAATTTCTGCCAGCACCTTATTGGGTCAACAACCAATTTCAGAAACATCCTCCCAAACAGTTTTTAATTCAAGAAAAGAATTTTCTGAAATACTCAGTAAAAAAGATAAAAGATTGGCAGTCGTTGTTGGGCCATGTTCTATCCATGATACTGAGTCGGCTATAGAATATGCAAACCTTTTACTCAAGGAAAAGAAAGCTCTAGAAAAAGAACTTCTTATTGTTATGAGAGTATATTTCGAAAAACCAAGAACAACAGTTGGATGGAAAGGCCTTATTAATGATCCAGATCTGGATAATTCTTTCAATATTGATAAAGGTTTATCGGTATCAAGGCAACTTTTAAGAGATATAAATGATTTAGGTATGCCTGCTGGAACAGAATTTTTAGATGTTATAACGCCACAATATATAGCTGATTTAATTTCCTGGGGAGCCATAGGAGCTAGAACTACGGAGAGTCAAATCCATAGGGAACTTGCCTCTGGTTCTTCATGTCCCATTGGCTTTAAAAACGCGACAAACGGAGGTATTCAAGTTGCTGCTGATGCCATAGGATCTGCCCTACATCCTCACAAATTTCTGTCCGTCACAAAAGAAGGAAAAGCAGCGATATTTTCTTCTTCTGGGAACAAAGACTGTCACGTAATTCTTAGAGGCGGAAAAAACCCGAACTATGAAAAAGAGTTTATAGATCAAACTTCTGAGATTCTAAAATCAAACTCTCTTGAAGATTCAATCATGGTTGATATGAGTCATGGAAACAGCAGTAAACAACACAAAAAACAGATAGATGTATGCGATAACATTGCCTCTCAAATTAAGTCAGGTGAGACGAGAATTACTGGAGTCATGATAGAGAGCAATATAGAGGAAGGAAATCAAAAGGCCGATGATCTAGATAACCTCACATATGGAAAAAGTATTACTGATGCATGTATCAACTGGCAAGATACTAAAGATTGTCTTCACAAATTAGCCGACTCAGTAAGAATTAGAAATAACTGACTTATTGTCCTTGTTAAGATCTAGATGATAAATTAATCTAGTGCTTTGTAATTCATGACTTCAAAGATAACCTTCTATAAAGAAATTGCCAACACAATAGGCTTGGAAGAAGCCGTCTTACTCGAGCATTTAAAACAAGAAGAGAGCCTTCATGGTCAAGTTTCTATGCAACAAATTTGTTCAGATATTTCATTTTGGTCAAATGAAAAAATCTTTGAAGTCCTTACTCAACTTATTAAAACCGGTCTTATCAACGAGACGATCGTTAATGGAGTGCCTCATTTTTCATCAAAAAAACATAATAAAAAAATATTAATTAACAAAAGAGATAACTGGGTACCTGATAAAGATGTCATAGATCAAATTAATGAGTATGGCATTCCAGAAGATTTTGCAAATCTCCAGATTGACGATTTCAAAAAACTTAATCAGGAGCGCAATGAGAAGGACATTAACTGGGGTATCAAATTTCTACGATTTGTTATCAAAAAATGGCGTCATAAGGAAGTCGAAGATAACAAAAAAATGAAAACTAAGCCCATCGATAAAAATTGGGTTCCGGATATGGATGCTAAGGAAATACTCATAAATTCAGGGATAAATGAAGATTTCATTGATAACGAGGTTGCTGAATTTGTACTGTATTGGACAGAACGTAAGGAAGAATCTGATATTTGGAATAGCAAATTTATTGCACATGTACGAAGGCAATGGGGAAGATTTAAAAATATTAAAGAAAATGACAATTCACCATCAGTCATGACTTCAGATTGGAACCCTAATTCAGATTTCTTTGATATTCTTGAGATGACAGATATACCAAAAGAATTTGCAGAAAATGCAAAGCTAGAGTTCATAATGTACTGGAAGGAATCAGGACAATCTTTAAACTCTTGGAATAGTAAATTTCTTCAGCACGTTAAATTTCAGTGGGAAAGAGCAAATAAGGGTCAAACACCTCAATTATCCAAACAAATCGATAAGAGGATCGAATCTAGTTGGGAGATACAAGATAGCAGCTCCGCAAAACCTTCAAAAAAGTTAGATGCTGAAACACTTCAGGAAAACTTTAAAAAACTTAAAGAAAAGCACCAAATCTAGTTTTACATAAGGTATTTTAGTGTTATAGTTATGTATAACACCTAAAAACTTATGAAAATCAAACAAACTTACAAGACCGCTTCTATCCTTGCATCCTTTTTAGTCATATGGATGATCTCTGGTAGCTTAGTACAAGAGGAGACTTTTGAAAAAAAAGACTCTTCTTTAGATACCTTATCTTCTGTGACTATTCTTAATAGCAAAGCTACTAGTAAGTCTCAAATACTCAAATCAAGTGGATTTACTGAAGCTGATAAATTTGTACAAGTCAGGGCCGAAGTAAGCGGTAGAGTAATAGCTCGACCTGCACAACAAGGCGACTTTGTAAATGAAGGAGACTTAATCTGCCAACTTTATATTGCAGGCAGAGAAGCTTATCCTAAAATAGTTGCACCCTTTTCAGGGTACCTTGAAAGCTTAAGAGTTGATGAGGGTGATTTTCTAAATACTGGAGCCGTTTGTGCTTCATTGATTGATCCTGATCCAATGCTAGTAGTTGCTGATATAGCAGAAAAAGATATTGCACAGATTCAATTAGGCTCAGAAGCAACAGCCAAATTAATTTCTGGCAGATTTATTAAGGGTCAAGTCACTTTTATAGCTTCGTCAGCAGACAAAAATACGAGAACATTCAGAGTCGAAATTAGTGTCGAAAACAATGATAGAAGCATTAGAGATGGTGTATCAGCAGAGATCTATATAAAAGGAAAAGAAGAGCCTGCCCATAAAATATCACCAGCTATATTATCTCTAAATGACCAAGGAAAACTTGGAGTAAGAACTGTTACCTCTGAAAATAAAGTTGAATTTAAAGAAATTAAAATACTTGAAGACACAAACACAGGTATGTGGATTTCTGGTTTAGGTGAAGAAGCTAGGATCATTACTTTAGGTCAAGAATATGTCTTTCAAGGACAAACCGTAAATGTTAAGGAATCATTTTCTCCTGATGTATGAAGAGCTTTATTACAGGAGCCATAAAAAAAAGCAGAACTTCACT
This sequence comes from uncultured SAR86 cluster bacterium, assembly GCA_902537425.1. GTDB lineage: Bacteria > Pseudomonadota > Gammaproteobacteria > Magnimaribacterales > Magnimaribacteraceae > Magnimaribacter. Next base: position 38,294 of record CACBBD010000007.1, read on the forward strand.
TAGTATCCTAGTTTTATTAGGACTTTCTGGGTTATTTGCTCTCAGTGCACTTCCAAAAGCAACAGAACCTCAAGTAAATTTTCCAGGCGCCTACGTAGGTGTTGGCTTTGAAGGTGTATCTCCTGAAGACTCCGAAAGATTGCTTGCAAAACCCTTAGAGGACGCTTTAAGAACAATATCTGGAGTTGTAGATATAAGGTCAACTTCAGCAACTGGCTATGCAGCTGTTGTTGTAGAGTTTGATCAAGATGTTGATATTGATGAAGCACTTTATGATGTTCGAGTTAAAGTCGACGAAGCTAGAGCAGAATTGCCGCTTGATGCTAGGGAACCAACCATAAGAGAATTTACCTCAACTGATAATCCTGTTCTAACAGTAAGTGTCGCAAGTTCAGTTCTACCTCAGAGAGTTCTAGTAAATTTAACTCAAGAACTACAAGATTTAATCGAAACACATCCTAATGTCCTCGAAGCTGAATTAAATGGAGTGCCCGAAGACTTAATTGAGGCAATAGTTGATAAAACTAAACTTGAGTCTTACGGCATATCAATGAATCAGCTTTATCAGGCTGTTTCAAATAATAATCGTGTAATACCAGCAGGCTTCCAAGATACTGGGACAGGAAGATTTGCAGTAAATGTTCCCAGTGTATTTTCAAGCCTAGAAGATATAGAAACATTGCCAATTAAAGTATCAGGAACTTCTGTAGTTACCTTAAAAGATGTTGCCGATGTAAGTCTAACCTTTAAAGATAGGGGCGGGTATTCAAGAATTAATGGCCAGCAGTCTCTTGCTATTGATATTAAAAAAAGAATCGGAACAAATATTATCGATACAGTTACCGATATCCGAAAGATGGTCGAAGACAAAATAGAGAGTTTCCCTCAGGGTGTAGATGTGAATTTCGTTCGTGATGACTCTAAGTTTGCTCTCCAGATGATATCTGAACTGCAAGGCAATGTTTTGACTTCAATCGCTTTAGTAATGATTGTTGTATTAGCCGCTTTGGGCTTTAGAACTTCGATGCTCGTTGGAATGGCTATACCTTTTTCTTATTTATTTGCACTTCTAGTGCTTCTGATTTTGGATAAAGAATTCAATTTCATGGTCATGTTTGGGATGCTGATTTCAATGGGAATGACGATTGATGGCTCTATTGTAGTAACAGAGTACGCAGACCGGAAATTAGCTGAGGGTATGAATAGAATTGAAGCTTACACTGCAGCAGCCACTAGAATGTTCTGGCCTGTTCTTTCATCCACAACGACTACTTTAATTGCATTTACCCCACTAATGTTCATGCCTGGATTTGGTGCTTTCATCAGAGATATGCCAATTACAGTTTTCTGTGTTCTAGTAGGATCACTGCTTTACTCATTAATTTTTGCTCCTATTTTGGGTGCTATGTTCGGGGGTCTGGCTAAGCAATCCGAAGCAGAAATTAATAATGTCAGACTTTTAGAGTCTTCTGATCCTTTGAGTTTATCAGGAGCTTCGGGCATCTATGCTAGAAAGATCAACAAATACTTAGATACTCCTGGACAAACTATTTCAATCATTCTTGGAGCTATTATTTTATGCATTGGACTGTGGTCACATCATGGTAAAGGAATAGTTTATTTTCCACAGGTTGCTCCTCAATTCGCTGAAGTTGATATTCTTGCAAGAGGCAATTTGGCTGTAGATGAAATTAGAGATATTGCTATTGAGGCGGAGCAAAAAATAATTGATGTGAAAGAAATTGAAAGATTATCTGTTTGGTCCAACTCAGGAGGAAGCAGAGGCCTAGGTCGTGGTTCAAATTCTCCCGATAGAGTTGGCGGTATGTTTATTGACTTTTATGATGAAGATGAAGCTGTGTCCGATTTAAATGGTTTCGAAATTATGGATCTACTTCGTGAAAGATTAAATGATACTTCTGGTTACATAGTTCAAGTTGAGGAAGAAAAAGGTGGTCCACCTATAGGCAAACCTCTTCAAATAAATGTTAGTGGTGATAATGAACAAGCACTCATTTCAGCAATTCGAAAAATAAGAAGTCAACTTGAAGGTATGGGAAGCTTCAAAGATATAGAAGATACATCAGTCACTAGAGGAATAGAGTGGGAATTAGAAATAAACAGAACGAAGGCTGCTCAATATGGAGCAGGTTTAAGTGATGTTGGCGCTTCCGTGCAAATGGTAACTAATGGCATCAAGGTAGGAGAATATAGACCGCTTAATCTAGATAGAGAAGTTGATATTAGAGTGAGATTTCCTAAATCTGAAAGAAATATAGACCAACTTGAAAAGTTAAATGTGCAAACAATGAAAGGTTTAGTTCCTGTAAGTAGCTTTGTGGAGACAAATATTCAACCTGCAACAAAAAGTATTTCCAGGAAAGGTGGTAAAAGGGTTCATAGTATTGCTGCAAATACCGTAGAAGGTGCAATACCTTCAGTTCAAATCAAAAAAGTTAAAGATTGGCTGGATACCGAGGATTTGGGTAGGGGCGTGACTGTAAATTTTGATGGTTTCGATAAATATAACAAAGAAGCTGCTGATTTTCTTGTACTAGGCTTTATCACTATGCTTTTTGTTATGCTGATAGTTTTGGTTGCCCAGTTTAATAGTTTTTATCAAGCTAATATCGTTTTGTCTGCCATCCTCTTGTCTTTTGGAGGAGTGTTCATTTCACTACTCATACTAGATAGATCATTTAGCACCTTGCAAACAGGAATAAGTTGCGTCGCATTGGCAGGCATAGTGGTTAACAATAATATTGTTTTAATTGATACTTTTAATCTTCTCAAAAGAAATAACCCTGGTTCGACTACAAAGTCTTTAGCTTTAAGAAGTGCAATTTTGAGATTGAGACCGGTGTTTTTAACTTCATTCACAACTATTGCTGGCCTATTGCCCATTGCATTGGGTTACAGCATAGATCTGATAGACAGAACAATTAAATCAGGTTCCTATATAACAAGTTTTTGGGAACAAATGGCCGCATCTCTTGTAGTTGGATTAACTGTAGCAACTATCCTAACACTTGTGGTTACTCCTTGTGCTCTTGCCTTTTCTGATTCTATCAGAGCATTTCCATCAAGAATGATAAGATTAATTACAAGACCATTCTTGACCCTCAATTTCTCAAAAAGGTTAACGAAATAACTAAAACAGCCTTACTTTTTCTAGATCTAGGTTATTATGTCGCCTTAAATGGACTTACACTAAGTCATTCTTGAAATAAGGAATATTGATGGCTAAAAAATTAACACTCATAACTCTTATATTATCGCTATTTTCAGGAATTGCGTTTTCTGAAGAAATTCAAGAGATAGTCATTCTAGAAAAGAAGCTATCGAGCCTTAATGGCTGGTCGAATAATCAATCCATCACTTCAATAAGTGAAAAAGAACTTGATGATCTAGATGCACAGCATCCTAAACAGATTTTTAGAAGGTCTCCCGGACTCTGGATAAGTAGAGGGTCAGGTCAAGAACATTTAACTGCTATACGATCTCCTGTGTTAACTGGACCAGGGGCTTGTGGCTCTTTCCTTGTATTAGAGGATGGTCTTCCAGTAAGGCCAACTGGATTTTGTAATGTTAATGGATTATTTGAAACATTTTTTGAAATGGCTTCAGGTTTAGAGACTATAACTGGACCAGCTAGCGCAAGATATGGTGCCAATGCAATGCATGGTGTTGTAAATATACTCTCAAAACCTATAACTTCAGAAAATAAGTTCTATACAAACTTCGGTCCAAATAACTACAAAAACTTTAAGATCAGAACAAGTAATCAAGAAAATTGGAGCTTTGATGGTCACTTTGCCAATAATGATGGCTTTAGGGATAAATCAGGTTACGATCAACAAAAAATTAAAATCCAATCTATTTTTTCACTCTCTTCATGGGATGCAGCTTTAAAAGCTACACTCACAAATCTAAATCAAGAAACTGCTGGATATATAAATGGTTTAGATTCTTATAAAAATGAAGAGTTTAGCAGGAGAAATTTTAATCCTGATGCATATCGAGATGCCAATTCACAAAGAGTATCTTTAAGATTAACAAAAGAAGACAAAAATACTGTTAATTCAATTACCTCATACATACGAAGTAATGATATGAAGTTTTTTCAACACTTCCTTCCAGGGACTCCCCTTGAGGAGAATAACCATAAAAGTCTCGGGATAAATCTGCAAAGAATTTCAGAGTACAACTCTTTTACTTTTGTACAAGGCTTACAGCTAGATTTTGCTAAGGTTGAACTGACAGAAACGCAAAAAGATGCTTTAACTACCAGCTCTGCTTTTAATAATGCCACAAGACCACAAGGCAAGCATTATGACTATGAAGTGGATTCAACTGTTATTGCAGTATTTGCAGGGATAGAAGACTACATTCTAAATAAAAATCTTTACCTATTTGCTGATACTAGAGCTGAATTTATTGAGTATGACTACTCAAATAATATGATCAGTGGAAATACCAGAGAAGATGGAACTAAATGTGGATTTGGAGGTTGTTATTACAATAGACCCTCAGATAGAACAGATGACTTCAATGAGATAAGTGCCAGGATTGGCATCATAACAAACTACGAATCTGTCAATTATTTTGCCCAAATTAGTTTAGGGTTCAGACCTCCACAAATTAATGAAGCATACAGATTACAAAAAAAGCAGAATGTTACTGATCTCGACTCGGAAACTTTAACTATGTTGGAAGTAGGCAGTAGATATGATTGGCAATCGTTGAGTGGATCTCTAAGCCTCTATCAAAGTAAAAAGAAAAACTCTATCTTCAGAGATTCGCAAAATTTTATCGTAGATAATGGAAAAACTGATCATAAAGGTATTGAATTGAGTCTAGATTGGCTTATCAGTTCAAACAACATTATTAGTACAAACATTACATATGGAGATCATAAGTATGACTTTGAAACCGATACTTCAATGAGAGAAAAAATAAGAGTCGGTAATGAGATTGATACAGCTCCTAAAATGATGGCTAACTTAATCTTAAATTCAAATTTTAACGAAGATACTTCGCTTGCTTTTGAAATTGAGTATATGAGTTCTTACTATACTGATGCAGCAAATCTTCACGAATATGAGGGGCACACCCTGTACCATGCTAGATTTACCAGAAAAATAAATGATACTTTCAAAATTTACATCAGGGTCGAGAATATGTTTGATAAAGCTTATGCTGAGAGAGCTGATTTTAATGCTTTTGGAGGGGATAGATATTTTCCGGGTTTACCAAGAGAATTCTATATTGGTCTAGAATATACATTTTAAAGGGCCGCAATGAATAAGAAAGTAGATATAAATTTTGAAAAAGCGCTCGAAGAACTTGAATCTATAGTCGAAGATTTAGAATCAGGAGACTTAAGTTTAGAGAATTCTCTCAAGTCATTTGAGAAAGGAATAAAACTGGCTAGACAATGTCAAGAGAAGCTGTCACAAGCTGAGTTACAAGTTCAAAAATTGATTGAAGAAGATGGAGAACTAAAAACTACTCCATTAAAAGATGTCTGAATTTGATAAGCTCTTAACTTCATATCAAAATAGAATCAATTCCAAATTAGAGAGTTTATTGCCTTCTGATGACTCAATTCTATCAGAAGCTATACGTTATTCAGTCTTAGATGGTGGAAAAAGGCTCAGGCCAATACTAGTGTACTTGATAGGTGAGTTGGGAAATGCCGAAAATGGTTCATTGGATATATTAGCTGGATCGGTTGAAATGATACATTGTTACTCACTTATTCATGATGATTTACCGTCTATGGATGATGATGATCTAAGAAGAGGTAAGCCAACTACCCACAAAAAATATGATGAAGCGACTGCAATACTCGCAGGAGATGCTTTACAGCCTTTCGCTTTCGAATTAGTGACAAATATAAATATTTCGGATAGTGATAAATTAAGCATAATTAAAAGCCTGGCAAAGGCTTGTGGCTATCAAGGCATGGTAGGTGGGCAGATAAAAGATATTCATTCTGATGATATAAAAGATGTTGAATCTTTAGACATAATGCATTCCCAAAAAACAGGACGGTTAATTCAATCCTCAATTGAGACTGCTGGAATATTATCTAACTTGAGAAAGCAAGATATAGAGTCTCTCATAGAGTATGGGGATAAAATTGGTCTAGCATTTCAGATTCAAGATGACATTATTGATATTGAATCCCCTTCGACTTTAAGTGGAAAAGATCAAGGCTCTGATGTTGAAAAAGATAAACTAACTTATCCATCTATTGTAGGTATTGAAAACTCGAAAGTCAGGGCTTTTGACTTGGCTGAAGAAGCAAAAGAAAAACTTCAACTATTAGATAGAAATACTGATAATCTGTGCAAATTAGCTGACTATATTGTTTCAAGAAAAACTTAAATTGTGAAAATTTTCGATTCCATACCAACTGATGAGCCTATTTCAGAGCTGCTAAAAAATATTAATTCACCTAAAGATCTTAGAAAGCTTAATCAATCTCAGATCCCTCAAATAGCAGATGAATTAAGGGAATTCCTCCTTTATACAGTAGGAAAAACAGGCGGGCATTTTGGTGCAGGACTTGGTGTTATTGAATTAACATTAGCCTTACATTACAAATTTGACACACCTGAAGATAGGATTGTCTGGGACGTTGGACATCAAACATATCCTCATAAAATATTAACCGGAAGAAAAGATGCGATGGAAAGCATGCGTCAGAATAATGGATTAGCACCCTTCCCTGTAAGATCCGAAAGTGAATATGACACTTTTGGAGTTGGCCACTCCAGTACTTCAATTAGCGCAGCCCTTGGAATGATTACAGGAGCGGAAAAGAAAAATGAAAAAAGATATGTCACAGCGGTGATTGGAGATGGGGCAATGACTGCCGGTATGGCTTATGAAGCTTTAGCTCATGCTGGGTCTATAGATAAAAATCTGCTAGTTATTCTTAATGATAATCAAATGTCTATTTCAGAAAACATAGGTGGATTAAGAAATTACCTCGCTCGTATATGGGCAAGTAAAACTTACAATAGAATCAGAGAAGGTGGTAAAAATGTATTAACTTATGTGCCTCGCGCAAAAGAATTTGCAAGGAAGGCAGAAATACATGCGAAAGGAATGATCGCTCCTGGTTCATTATTTGAAGAATTAGGTTTCGAATACTTTGGACCAGTAGACGGACATGATACCGATGGATTAATTAATATATTAGATGATTTAAAACATATAAATGGACCAAAATTCCTTCATGTCATTACAACTAAAGGTAAAGGTTTTGCTCCTGCTGAAGATGATCCCATAGGATTTCATGCAATTAATAAAATAAAGCAGGAAGACCTTGTAAAGGATAAAAGTGCACAATCGAAAAAGCCCTCTTACTCAAAGATATTTGGAGAATGGTTATCTTTTAAAGCAAACAAAGATAAAAGGCTTGTTGCTATTACTCCTGCTATGGGCGAAGGGTCAGGAATGATTGAATTCTCCACAGAGTTTCCTGATAGATATTATGATGTAGCCATAGCTGAGCAACATAGTGTGAGTTTTGCTGCAGGGCTAGCTTGCGAAGGAATGAAACCTGTTGTTGCAATATATAGCACTTTCTTACAAAGAGCTTATGATCAACTCATACATGATGTAGCGTTACAAAATTTAGATGTTCTATTCGCTATAGATAGAGCAGGCTTAGTTGGATTAGATGGAGCTACACATCACGGCGCTTTTGATTTGTCTTATATGAGATGTATTCCAAATATGGTAATAATGGCTCCTTCTGATGAGTCGTTAGCATGGAAAATGTTTAACACCGGTTATGAGCACTCAGGGCCTGTCGCAATTAGATATCCGAGAGGAACTGGTAGAGGAATAGATTATTCTAAGAACGAAGAAACTGTAGAAATAGGAAAAAGTTCTACAGTAATAAATTCTGATGGGAAAGAAGTTATTATTCTTTCTTTCGGCAGTCTGCTCGAATCTGCCATGGAGGCTGGCAAAAGGATTAACGCAAGAGTAGTGGATATGCTATTTATTAAACCTTTAGATGATAGTCTTTTGGAAGAAATCAATAATAATTATAAACTTATAGTCACCATCGAAGACAATGTAATGGCTGGGGGAGCTGGTTCAGCAGTCAACGAGCATCTCATAAAATTAAATTCCAGTTCAAAAATACTCAATTTAGGCCTTCCAGATGAATTTATAGAGCATGGAGATCAGGAACAACAAAAGATTCTTAATGGATTAGATGCAAATGGAATAGAAAAGTCTATTAAAGAAAAATTGAAACTAATCTGAATCAGATAGCATATGGCCCATATATTTTGCTTTAATCTTTAGATAATCTTCATTGTGTTGATTAGGTTCAATTTCAATAGATATTCTCTCTGACACCTCAATGCCAACATCCTCTAATCCCTTTATTTTTGCAGGATTGTTTGTCATTAGTTTTACAGAAGAAACTCCAACGGATGAAAGTATCTCTTTGCAATATGAATAATCTCTCTCATCAGCGGCAAATCCTAGGGCTTCATTTGCTTCAATTGTATTTAAACCTTTATCTTGTAGTTCATAAGCTCTAATTTTATTCACAAGACCAATGCCTCTACCTTCTTGTGCCATATAAATTATCATTCCATGTCCTTCTTTTGCGATTGACTGCATAGCTTGAGCAAGTTGAGAGCCACAATCACACTTTAAGCTATATAAAGCATCTCCGGTCAAACACTGAGAATGAATTCTCAGCAGAGAATCATTTTGAAGCTCTCCTAGATAAAGAAGTAAGTGCTCTTCTCCTAGTTTAGGATCTTCATAAGCAATAACAGAAAAATCGCCCCAGTGAGTTGGTAGTTTGGCTTCAGCTTTTTTTTCGATAGACATAATTTTTGGAATACTTATTTTACTTGAGAATTCCTAAATGTAATTAAAAAAAGTAAATAGAAAAATCATTGAAACAGCTGAATAAACACCTGCAATCACGTCATCGATCATTACATTAAAAGCTCCATGTCCTTTATCGAAGGTTCTAATACCTAAAGGTTTCCAAATATCAAATAAACGAAATAGAAAGAATGAAATCAGTAACCATAGAAAAGAACTTTCAATATATGAAAGCGGCAAGCAAGCTATCCACATACCTACAAATTCATCCCATACGAAACTACCGGGGTCATCATCTTTTTCAACAGTTTTTGGGTATATGTAGATACCTATTAAAAAACTATTCATTATGAATATAAGAAAGATGAAGCTATTTATTAAGGAAGCAGCCAAGCTATAGAAGAAAAAATAGTAAAAAATCAATGCAACCAAGCTTCCCATAGTCCCTGGTGCAATTGGTGATAACCCTGAACCGAATCCTAATGATAGCCATGAAAGAGGGTTTCTCAGATTCATACTAAAAATGACTATAACCAGAATTCAATTCAACTCTATTATTATCTTCATCATAAAGAATAAGGTCTTTTGAAGGACTTGTTTTTCCAATCAATGTGATGGGAATATTTAAGATCTTAGAGACATTCATTAATTCCTCATGCTTATCTTCATCAACGGTAAAACATAATTCATAGTCATCGCCTGAATTGATAAGTTCTAGAGATTTTTCTGAAATTGATGTCGGTATTTTCTCTAGAAAAATTTCAGCGCCTACATTACTTGATTGGCAAATTAGATTTAAATCTTGCAATAAACCATCCGAGATATCTATGCATGCACTAGCAATATCAGATAGTTTCAAGCCAAGATCAATATGTGCCTTTGGTTTTAGATAAGCTTTGGAGAAAGAATCAGTACCTAAATTGTCACTTAGTTCTTTTAAACCTAAATAAGCATTTCCAATGATTCCACTGACGAATATCAATTGATTTTCTTTGGCAGTGGAGCGAAGAATGGCTTTACTAGAATCAACTTCGCCCATCACTTGAACAGTAATTGAAAGTTTTCCTTTTGTTGTGTCTCCTCCAATAAGTGGAATCTTGTACTCATCAGAAAATTTTTGTAATCCTACTGAAAAGCTATTTAGCCAGCTATGCTCTACTTGTGGCAAAGTAATAGCTATTGAGTACCATTTTGGTCGAGCCCCGCAAGCAGCCAGATCACTTAAAGCTATCACGCATGATCTATAGGCTATATCTGCTGAAGACATTGAACTTAAAAAATGAACACCTTCTATTGAAGTATCTAAAGAGTTAATTTGTTGGGTATTTTGCTTTGAGGAAATAACCGAAGCATCATCCCCTACCGAAATTTCTACATTGTGCTCGGCCAGAAAGGCCGAGCCAATGTTAGAAAAATATTTTTGAATTAATAAATGTTCGTCCAAGGTTACTCCTTAGACAATAGTTTATTAATCAGGGATAGACTCAAATAAGCCTGTAGCCCCCATTCCACCGCCAACGCACATAGTGACAATTCCATACTTGCCACCTCTGCGTTTCAGTTCTCTTGCTAAGTGTCCCACCTGCCTAGAGCCTGTCATGCCAAATGGATGTCCTATAGCAATAGAGCCGCCATTAACATTAAGTTTTTCGGTGGGTAGATTTAGTTGGTCTCTGATGTATACAACCTGGGAAGCAAATGCTTCGTTGAGTTCCCATAGGTCAATATCATCAATTGTTAGTCCTGCAGAATCGAGTAATTTAGGGATAGAGAATACTGGCCCTATTCCCATCTCATCTGGTTGGCAACCTACTGTAGTAAATCCTCTGAAATAAGCTAAAGGCTTAAGACCCAATTCATTGGCTTTTTCTTCACTCATTATTAATGTTACTGAAGCTCCATCAGATAATTGAGAAGAATTTCCTGCAGTTACAGACCCACCCTCAGGATTAAAAACAGGATTTAAACTTGAAAGGCCTTCAAGAGTTGTTTCTGGTCTATTGCAATCATCTCTATCAACAGTTACATCAACCTCTTTCTCTGCTCCAGTCTCTTTATTCTTTAGGATCATCGTAGTATCCATAGGAATAATTTCGTCATCGTATAGTCCAGCATCTTGGGCTGCTGCACATCTTTGTTGACTAGACAGAGCATACTCATCTTGTGCTTCTCTAGAGACACTATATCTGTCTGCCACGGCTTCTGCCGTTGTGCCCATAGCGTGATAAATACCCGGAACTTCTTCAGCCAGTTTTTCGTTTACATACATATGCATATTACCTTTGCCTTGAGTAGTGCTTATTGACTCTACTCCACCAGCTATTATGCAATCATAGAAACCGCTTTGGATTTGAGTTGCCGCCATAGCTATTGAATTTAAACCTGAAGAACAATAACGATTAATAGTTACTCCACCAGTTTCAATAGGAAGGTTTGAAAGTACAGCAACATTTCTAGCTATATTATGACCTTGCGCTCCCTCTGGACTACCACAACCTAAAATGATGTCTTCAACCATTGAAGCTTCAACCTTAGGATTCCTTTCTAAAAGTGCATTCACAATATGAGCTGTCATATTATCTGCACGAGTGTTATTAAAACCACCACGAAATGACTTCGCAAGTCCTGTTCTAACACTATCAACAATTACTGCATTACGCATATATTCTCCTTTTTTATAAAAACCGGGAACATGATGTTAGGTTACTGAAACTCAATAATCAAGTTATATTAAAACTACCAAACTACATGTTTGTCACGATTATCTCTTCAGAGCCAACAGGCAATATTACTAGGGTTCCATCTTCTACAAGAGTCCACTCTTTTCGTACCTGATCAACTCCCCTAACAAACATAATTTCTTGAATATAATTTCTTGGTGCCGGTGTTAGATGATAAAAAAATAATTTTTTAACATTGGCTTCATTAGCTATCTCCGCTGCTTCTACTAAGGTAGTGTGATAAGTTGTTATGTCATCCAATACTGTTGCCAATAGGTCCGCACCGCGACTCCTTAATGACTCTTCCATAATAGCCAACATATGATTAGCTTGTGCTTCATGAAACAAAACATCAGCATTCATTGAATTGTCAATGACAGTTTGTGTGTAAGAAGTATCTCCCGAGATTACTATTGATCTTCCTTTGTATTCAAATCTAAAGCCTAATGCAGGTTCTATAGGTTCATGAATAACCCTAAATGCTGTTATTTTCAATTCACCATTATCAAATATTACTGGGTTATTGAGGTCTATTACTCTTGTGTCAAACCCTGCGAATTGCAAAGGCGCTATTAGGTCACCGTGATGCTCATTACGAAATACATAATCATGCGCATAAGCCATTTCTATACCTTGAGTAAACTGATCAATGCCTTCAGGACCAAAAACTTTTAACTTTGAGCTGCGTTCACCTACAACCCACGCGTTCTGATGGAGGCCAGGCAAGTCAGCAATGTGATCTGAATGTAAATGCGTGATTAAAACTGCCTCGATATCTCTAAAATTTATATTCCAACTCCTAAGGTTGTCGTTACTACCATCACCTATATCTACTACAAACAGATCATCTCCAGCGGTAATCAAAATACATGTCTCTGCTCTTCCTGGGCTTGGTAACGGTGATCTTGAACCACAAACTGCAGCACTTAAAGCGTCCTCTTTAGGTAAATTATTCGATGCTGAGCCAAGAGCAGTGAATGCCACTACTATTAATCTATCTTGTACTGAAGGTAATTGGATAATCACCCAAGAGGTAATTCCAAGAATTAATGAAGCGATTATCACTCTTATTAATAACTTCATATCTACAAGCCTAAAACTGCCTTAGCCATAATATTTCTCTGTATCTCATTACTACCACCATAAATAGTTGTTGCTCTAAGATTCTGATATTTGCCAGCTATAGGTCTGTAATCCTCATCACCAATTGGTGGTTCATTACTTCCATAAGTCGTATCTTGAAAAGGAATTCCATAATACCCTATAACTTCTAGAGTTAGCTCAGATATTTCCTGTTCAAGATCTGTTACTAAAGTTTTCATCATTGAAGACTCCGGCCCAGGACTATCTCCCTTCCCTAAAGAACTTAATATTCTTAAAGAAGTATATTGGATAGCTTTAGCTTTAATTTCTAACTCAGTGATTTTAGTTAAGTAAATTTCCAAAAAACTTTCATCTAGATGTTGGGAAGATATTTTTTGGACTAACTTTTTGATAAATTCTATGTCAGATAAGCTTTTCGAGCCACCTACCCCACCGCTTCTCTCAAACTCTAATAAATATTTTGCAACTGCCCAACCTTCGTTTTCTTTTCCTATCCTGTCTTTGACAGGAGCTTCAGCATCTGTAAAAACGACCTGATTGAAATCATGATCCTTAGCCATAGTTAAGAGAGGTTCAACTTTGACTCCCGGCTGATGCATATCCATCATCAAAAATGTAATTCCTTCTTGATTTTTCCCTGAATTATCAGTCCTAACCAGACAAAATATCTTGTTTGCAAGGTGAGCATGAGTAGTCCATATTTTTGTTCCGTTAATGATGTACTTGTCACCTTGTCTGACTGCTTTACATTGCAAGCTAGCGAGATCTGAACCTGCACCTGGCTCGCTATAACCCTGACACCAGTAATCATCTCCATTAATAATTCTGGGAATATAGTAGTCTTTTTGCTCTTTAGTTCCTCGTCCTAATAGTAGTGGTCCAATCATTGCTAAGCCCATTGGTATCAAATTGGGAGCCCCTGCTTTTGCACATTCCGATGAAAAAATATATTTTTGAGCTTGAGTCCAATTGGTGCCTCCATATTCTTCCGGCCAAGATGGAACAAGCCATCCTTTTTTAGCGAGTATTGCTTGCCATTCCATAGCAACTTCCTTTTCAGTAAAAACTGCAGATGTCTTTCTGGACGTAGTAACTAATTCAGGCTTAAGCTCTTTACGGAGGAAATCTTTAACTTCCTCTTGAAATGATAGTTCTTCTTCTGAAAAATTGAGATTCATTCTTTACCTTACATTAAATTATAACTTCTATTAAGCTTGGTCCTTCAGAATTTAAGCCCTCTGAAAATGCCTTTGAAAATTGTTCCACAGTGGTCGTACGAACTGCAGGAACACCCATAGATTTGGATAAAGAAACCCAATTAATTTCTGGATTATCAAGAGAGAACATTGATTTTGCCCTATCGCCTGTTTCTAATGCACCTACTCTTTCTAACTCAACCTGAAGAATTGCGTAAGCTTTATTTGAAAAAATAACATTTGTAATATTTAGTCCTTCTCTTGCTTGCGTCCATAGAGACTGAACTGTATACATTGCTCCTCCATCGCCATGGAGACAAATGACAGGCCTCTCAGGAACAGCGATTGCTGCGCCGGTTGCCAAGGGAAGTCCTTGCCCTATTGATCCTCCAGTTAAAGCCAACCAATCAAGTGGCTTCGAATTCCAGGCATGTGGAGTAACAAAAAATCCAGATGTCGCTGCTTCGTCACAAACAACGACATCTTCTGGAAGTAAGCTCGCAAATAAAGGGCCAAGGTTTGATGCATTCAGCTCACCATTTGATGGTGCATCTATATTTCCGTCAGGAATTAATGATTTATCAATCTTATCAGTCTTTAACATTTCACTTAATTGATAAAGTGCGGATTTTCCATCTTGATAAGGCGTCGCTAATTCTATAAGTTCAGCATTCTCTGGAGACAGATAGCTTTTCTTTCCTGGGTAAGCAAAAAAAGATACTGGTGGCTTAGTTCCTATAAAAACAATAGATTCAACACCTCTTAAATGTTCCTCAGCCATTTCAGCAAAATAAGGAATTGGCTCTACCTTAGTCAATCCGGTTCCTCTCCTGTGTCTTATAACGAAAGTATCTGTAGCTAAACGACATCCAGTTTTTGTAGCAATTTTTCCAGCTAAAGTTACAGATTCCTCATCTAGACAATCTCCTCCTATAAACAACATGGTGTTTTTTTCTGAAGACAAAACATTATAAGCATCGGTAAGAAGAGAATTATCTATATCTAAAGGGCCTTCGCTAACAAGTTCTTTACCTAATTTCTCAGTCTCGCCCCAAGCTGAATCGGCTGGCACAAGCATAGTTGCGATTTGACCTGGATATTTATGAGCAGCCTGCCAGGCTTGCGCTCCAAGATCTGATAAGTCATCTGGAGACTTACTTCTACCTACCCAATCTGAACTGGCTTTAGCAAGACCATCTAGATCGGAGGTCAAAGGTGCATCATATTTAAGGTGATAGGTAGCATGATCTCCAACAATATTTAACATAGGGGTTCTGGCTTTCTTTGCATTGTGAATATTTGCAAAAGCATTTCCTAATCCGGGGCCTAAATGTAGTAAATTTGCAGCTGCCTTACCCGACATCCTTGCATAGCCATCCGCAGCACCTGAAACAACACCTTCAAAAAGACCTAAAACTGGTCTTATTTCTGGATGATGGTCTATCGCAGCAACTAAGTGCATCTCTGAAGTGCCTGGATTAGCAAAGACAACCTCGAGCCCATTAGCAATTAAAGTCTTCAATAAAGCATCTGCCGAATTCATAATCTTTAAATATTAACTATCCTCGTACCGATATTCCCACCAGCTAACAAATCTACGAAACCTTGCGGGGCTTTTTCTAAGCCTTCAAGCTCATCAGTAAGTACTTTGAGTTGACCCGAATCAATCCATCCAATCAAATCATTCGTGGCTTCTTCGTATTTATCTGCAAAATCGAATACGAGAAATCCTTGCATTCTGATACTTTTATTTACCAGTAGCCCAGGTATCCCTCTTGGTCCCGGTTCTGGAGTACTAGTGTCATATTGCGAAACGACTCCACAGCAAGCTATTCTGCCACCCGAATTTAACCTAAATAATGCCGAACCTAAAATCATGCCACCAGTATTATCAAAATAAACATCTACTCCGTTAGGAGTTGCTTCCTTTAAATTTTGTCTGAAATTAGCGTCTTTATAATTTATAGCAGCATCAAAACCTAAATCATTAATAAGTTTTTCACATTTATCATCACTTCCACAAACTCCAATGACACTGCAGCCTTTGATCTTGGCAATTTGTCCCACCATATGTCCAACAGATCCTGCGGCTGCCGAGATCATAACAGTCTCCCCTTCTTGTGGCTGTCCGATTTCAAGAAGACCGAAGTATGCAGTCAATCCATTGATACCTAAAGGGCCCAAATATAAAGAAGGTGCGACAGTATCTCTAAGAAGAGTCAAAGACTGAATATTTTGGGCCGAATACTCTTGCCAACCTGTTTGAGTAAGTACATTTTTACCGATTGGATATTCTTCTGAATTACTCTTTACAATTTCTCCAATGCCTGTGCAGTTCATAACAATTCCTGTAGTCGGGGCTCCTGCGTAACTAGCGCTACCTTGGAGACCTGCACGAGTGCCAGCAGTTATCGCAAAAGATATTGTTTTAACTAAAACCTGATCAGAAGAAATTTCGGGTATTTCAGACTCAACTAGCCTGTAATTACTCTCAGTCAATTTACCTTCAGGAAGACTATTGATAATTACTTGTTTATTTTTCATATGTTCAAGTTACCTTATTTTGTTTATATTTAAAACCTTACTAATGACATAAGATATGTTGTAAAACTTGGAGAAGTTTATGGAAGTCAAAAATGCAGTTATGCCCAATGAAGAACAACTTAAAGGGTTCAATGATCAAGAAGAAGATAAACCAATTTTTATGGTGAATCTTCTTAAATTTAAAGAAAAGGCGCAATATCCAGATAAAAGAGAAACAGACCTTTCAGGTGAAGAGGCATATGCCATTTATGGCGAGGAAGTTGTTGGGCACTTAGCTAAAGTTGGCGGGAAACCAATTTTTGGAGGTAATGTTGATAGACTTATGCTAGGCGAAGTTGAAGATTTATGGGACAAAGTAGCCATAGCTATGTACCCATCCAGAAAGGCTATGCTAGAAATGATTTCAGATCCTGATTACATACAAAGTGCACAGCACAGAGTGGCAGGCCTGGAAGGACAGTTAAATATCGAAACTTCTGTAGAAGATATGTAAGGAATCTTAAGGTGTTGTCTAAAGAAAAGGTTATCCTTATAGGTGCTCCACCATCTCCTTATACAAGGAAGATGCTTGCACTATTAAGATATAGACACATTCCTTATGAAATGATCTGGGGTAACCCTGGAGAACTTCTAGAAAGCGGCGGCGCATTCGAGGAACTTGGCATAGACCCTCCCAAGCCTGTTCTTCTTCCCACTTTCCTCATGAGAGATGAAAAGGGTCATCTTCAGACTGTCACTGACTCAACTCCTATTATCAGAAGACTTGAAAAAGAATTTGAAGGCAGGAGTGTTATACCGGAAGATCCCGCTCTTTGTTTTCTAAATTATCTACTAGAGGATTTTGGAGATGAGTGGGTAACCAAATACATGTTTCATTACCGTTGGCATTTCGACGAGGATGCTGATAATGCTTCATCTATCCTGCCATTGAATCATAAAGTAGATCTCAAAGAAGATCTTTGGAAAATCTTTAAGGAAGGAATCGGTTCAAGACAAATAGAAAGGCTTTGGGTAGTGGGCTCAAATGATATAACTGCCCCAATCATAGAGAGCAGTTACAAACGGTTTCTAGGTATCATGGAGAATCACTTGAGTAATTTACCTTTTCTATTTGGACAAAGGCCAAGCTCAGCAGACTTTGCAGTATATGGTCAACTCACTCAGTTAATTGGCTTAGATCCAACTTCTAGAAAAATTGCACACGAAGAATCTCTGAGAACTGTAGCGTGGATAAATAGCATGGAAGATCTATCAGGAATAAATCTAGAAAAAAATACATGGGAGACTTTTGACTCACTTCCAGAAAGTATGTTGTCTTTATTAAAAGAAATAGGACATGTATATGTGCCTGCACTTTTAGCAAATAATGAGGCTTTAAAAAATGGTAATGAGACTTGGGAAACAGAAATAGACGGATCTGTCTGGAGTCAAAAAACTTTTAATTATCAAGGCAAGTGTCTCCAATGGATCAACCAAGAATTTTATTCTTTAACTGAGATTGATCAAAAAAGATTACTAGATCTATTTGAGGGAACAGGCTGTGAAAATTTATTATTGAAAGAAAAATAAATATGAAAATATTAAGAACTCCCGATGAGAGATTTGAAAAGATAACTGATTTTCCATACAAACCCCATTACACAGATATAAAAACTAACGATGGTTCAGATCTGCGAATACATCATATAGATGAAGGACCAAGAGATGGACCTATTTTGTTGGCGATGCATGGTCAACCAGTTTGGTGCTACCTTTACTCGAAGATGATACCTTTCTTAACGGAAGCAGGAATAAGAGTTATCGCACCTGATTTACCAGGTTATGGAAAATCTGATAAACCTGCCGCTAGAGAAGACTACAGTTACCAAAATCAAGTTGATTGGATGGTGGATTGGCTGAAAGCGAATGATTTTCAAAACCTAACTTTTTTTGGTCAAGACTGGGGAGGCTTGATTGGCCTAAGGATAGTTGCTCGTGAACCTGATAGATTCTTGAAAGTCTCGATGGGTAATACTGGGCTTCCTTATAATCCTGAAGTATCTGAAGAAGTTATTGAAGAAATAAAAGCCTTTAGAGAAAGTAATATAAAACTCCACCCCCTCTCTATGTCAAAACAAATACGTCAAATGGATAGTGGCAAAACTCATCCAGGACTCAAATTTATGTACTGGCAAAAATTTTGTTGGGATACAGAGGATTTACCAATAGGATTTATACAATCGATGCAAATGGATAAAAGATCTTTAGTTGCACTGGCGTTAAATTATATTTTTATCTTATTAGGAAAATATAGTGCATCACCTTTCAAGTCTTACATAGCCAAGGCCTACGAAGCACCTTTTCCTGACCCAAGTTATAAAATGGGACCAAGAGCCATGCCAAGTCATGTACCGACAATTCCTGATGAATCATTAGAGGAGCAAAGAAAAGCGAGAGAGTTTTTCTCTTCATGGGATAAACCTTTTCTTAGTGTCTTCGCAGGAGATGATCCTGTCACAAATGGAATTGAAAAGGATGTATTGGAAATGTGCCCAAATGCAAAAAGCGCTCCTCAAATTGGAGGTGGTCATTTTTATCAATGGACAAGACCAAAAGAACTTTCAGAATTATTAATCAACTTTATTAAGGAAAACTAATGAACAGAGTAACGGAACATACGGGGTCAAAATATCCAATAATTCAAGCGCCAATGGGTTGGATTGCAAGAAGTCAATTAGCTTCAGCGGTTTGCAATGCGGGAGGCTTCGGAGTAATTGAAACTTCTTCTGGTGAAGTTGATAACTGCAAAGCAGAAATAGAAAAAATGTCAGAACTGACTGATCAACCATTTGGAGTCAATCTGCCGCTACTATTCTTAAGAGATGAGAGCATGGTAGAGTTTTGTGTTCAACACGGCGTGAAATTTGTAACCACCTCAGCTGGCGATCCCTCTAAATATATAGACATACTCAAATATGCAGGCATCACTGTTTATCATGCAGTGCCAAGTGTTGAAGGTGCAATAAAAGCAGCAGATTGTGGTGTTGATGGACTTGTGGTGGAAGGAACTGAAGGAGGAGGATTTAAGAGTCCAGAGGAAGTTGGCCTTTTCGTTTTAATACAAGCCATCAGAAAAAAAATAGATTTGCCAATAATAGCGGCAGGCGGAATTGCAGATGGTGCTGGTATGGCAGCAGCTTTTGCTGTAGGAGCTGAAGGAATTCAAATGGGAACAAGATTTGTTTCCAGTAAAGAAAGTCCAGTGCATGAGAATTTTAAAAATTATATCTTTGACTCTTCCCTCAATGGAACTTGGATATTAAATAAAACTTCCAAACCCGTAATTAGAGCACTAAGAACAGAGTTCACGAAAGAGATTTTGGAAGCTGGAGAAATGGATATGTCAGCAATGGGTAAAATACAAGATCTATATTTTGGTGGTGATATGAACGCAGCACCAGCACTTTCAGGACAATCGGTAGGATTAATAGACGGCGTAAAGTCAGCTGAAGAAATTATCCAAGATACGATTAAAGAATTTAACCAAACTTGCTCTGAACTAGGAGCATTGAAGCTCTAAATATGTTCAACCTTAATCTGCTGCCCTCCCCTGCGGATAATATTTACAGAGGTAATAAGATTGCTCTCTGGTTTTTTATTGCCTTCGTCTGCCTGATGACATGGAGATCAATCATCCATATGGTCTTTGAAAAATATGGCATGCACGAAATAGCAAACTTAATAGTTCTATACGGCGATCCAGATCCCATGCCACTTATTTATATGTTTTTTTCTTTATGGGGTTTTGCTCAACTGATTTTTTGCGGAGTTTGTTGGATAGTTGTATTTAGATACAAATCATTAATTCCTTTGATGTTAGTATTTTGGTTAATTGAATGGTCCGGAAGAATTTTTTTATATCCACTTATAGGTAGAGCAACCGTAGACAGTGGTATTTATTCAACCGGCAATACACCAGGAGTTGAAGGTGCTCCCTATGTCACCATTCTGTTGGTGATTTTTTTAATACTTTCACTAAGAGAAAAAAAGTAGGATAAATTATGAAACAATTACAAAGCTTAAAATCTAATCTTCATCAGTCACGAATTGTCTTGGAGCAGCTAGGAGAAGATATTCAGGATGGTGAAGTTCTTCTACAAGTAGAGAAATTTTCATTTACCGCCAACAATGTAACTTATGGAGTTGCGGGCGATAGCATAGGTTATTGGAATTTTTTTCCGGCTATCAATAATCCTGAAAATACATGGGGCTGTATACCTGTTTGGGGTTTTGCTGAAGTCATAATGTCGAATAATCCCGAAATAGAGCATGGTGAAAGAGTGTTTGGTTATTTTCCTCCTGCTAACTTTTTAATTGTTAATCCTATAAAAGTTTCTTCTGCGTCTTTTAGTGATGGAAAAGAGCATCGTAAAGAATTACCGCCTGTCTACAATAACTATGTAAGGCTTAATGCTGAAACAGGTTACGATCAATCCATGGATGATATAAGGGCATTACTGTTCCCTCTACATATCACTGCATTTTGTTTATGTGATGCTTTAGAAGAGCAATCCTATCATGGTGCATCTCAGATTCTTATAGTAAGTGCTTCAAGTAAAACAGCCATAGGACTTGCTCAAGGTTTAGCTGAAACTAAGGATTCGCCAAAAATTGTTGGGTTAACCTCAAGCGATAACATTAAATTTGTCGAAAGCCTAGGGTCTTATGACCAAGTAATATCTTATGAAGATTTAGGTAGCATCAATAATGTAACTTCAGTCATGGTCGACATGTCAGGTAACCAAGAAGTTTTGTCTGCAGTCCAAAATAAATTGAAAGAAGATTTACTGAAGTGTCTAACTGTCGGTATGACACATTGGGATAAGGGTGGATCGGTGGATGAGGCACTTGCCCAAGCTAAGTTACAAGAAAGAACAGAATTCTTTTTCGCACCCGCTCATATACAAAAGCGAATAGGAGATTGGGGTCAGGACGGCTATGCAGAAAAAACGAATGCATTTATGGTTAAAAGAGCAGAACAAAGTAATGATTGGATGCAAATCAAAAAGATTAAGGGATTAGATAATTTTTCTGAAACCTACAAAGAAGTGGTTGCAGGAAATATAAATCCTAATGAGGGAATCATAGTAGAAGTTTATGATGCGTAAAAAGCTGACTTACTTTTTACCGTTACTTTTAATTTCGGGATTTCTAATCTGGGAATACAAAGTAAATTTAATCATTTGGACATTGCCTAAAGTTATGAACTTGGTAAATCCAATTCAGGAGAATATACCTACGAATTGGTCAGAAGGCCCCTTTGAAATTTCAGATAAAAACGATTCTAGACCAAATATTATTTTAATTTTGGCTGATGATATGGGTTACAACGATATATCTTTGCATAATGGGGGGGCGGCAGATGGTTCTCTCCAGACTCCTCACATAGATTCACTAGCCGATAGTGGCATATGGTTTTCAAGAGGTTATGCGGCAAATGCAACTTGCGCTCCATCTAGAGCTTCAATTATGACTGGGAAATACTCTACAAGATTTGGATTTGAGTTTACTCCTGTTCCTGATGCAGGTAGGACTGTACTTAATTGGCTTATAGAGGAAGATGATTCAACTTTACGTGGGAGAATTGATAAAGAGATAGCTTCGATCCTTCCTCCTTTCATGGAACAAGGTATGCCAAGTGAACAGATAACTATAGCTGAGATTTTGAAGGATCAAGGTTATTACACAGCCCATATTGGCAAATGGCATCTTGGGCATGCATATGGTATGGATCCTTTAAGCCAGGGATTTCAAGATTCATTGTCCTTACAAGGTGGTTATTATTTACCGGAAGATCATCCGGAAGTTGTAAATGCTAAATTCGATACCTCCATAGATAAAATGGTTTGGAGTTCAGGTCAATATGCAGCCAAATTTAATAGAGGTGAATTATTTGAACCAGAGGGTTATGTTACAGATTATTACACTCAAGAGGCCTTAAAAGTTATTGAAAAAAATAAAAATAGACCTTTTTTTCTGTATCTAAGTCATTGGGCAATTCATAACCCCCTCCAAGCTTTGAGAAGTGACGTAGAGGACATGAGTCATATGTCTAAACACAATGAACAAGTTTACTCAGGAATGATTGCTGCTCTAGATAGAAGTGTGGGAAAGATTATTGAAAAATTAAAAGATCTCGATATTTATGGAAAAACTTTGATCATATTTACTAGTGACAATGGAGGGGCTAACTACATTGAGTTAGAAGATGTAAACAAACCATATAGAGGATGGAAAATTAGTTTTTTTGAAGGCGGTATAAGAGTTCCTTTTATTTTTAGTTGGCCTGATGAAATTGATCCTAACCAAGTATCAAATAGTGCAATACATCATTTTGATATTTTTCCAACCATTGCTGCTGCAGCAAAAGCCGAACTATCAATGGAAGGTAAGATAGATGGTGTGAATTTAATGCCATTCATAAAAAATGAAAATTCTATTGAACCTCACGAAACACTTTTCTGGCGGTCAGGAAATCATCAATCTGTCTTACATGGTAAATGGAAATACATAATCAGTAAAAAAGAAAATTTTCGTTGGTTGTTTGATACGTCTATAGATCCATTAGAAGAAACAAATCTTATTGAAAAACACCCCGAAGAGGCTCGTATGATTGAAAAACTTTTAAGTGAATTCAACTCTGAACAAAAAGATCCTCTATTCCTTTCAGCTTATGAGGCACCTATTTTAATCGACAAGTATGATGGTCAAATTTATGAAGAAGGTGATGAATATATTTACTGGTCTAATTGATCTAAAGATAACTTAGATTATATTTCTGAGAATTTTCTATACGAATGAATCAACTATCCAAAAAAACTCCTATACCTTGGTGGTTAACTATAATTCTTTTCATGGAGGTATGGCCTATGTTTTTGGGGCCATATTGGGCATTAACTGATCCATCATTTTTAGGAGACATTAATGCATCATCAACTATCTTGGGTGATTGGATTTATACCGCGAGAAACCTTGCCGTGGGCTTTGCATTTATTATTGCTTATTCTCTAAAAAGTGCTCCTATGCTATTCATACTAATTTTTATTAGGTTATTTACAGACTTAATTGATGGACCAGCTTTTTGGTTTTTTAGAGATCCGGTGAGTGATGTTGCATTCATCGTTATTTTTCTTTGTGGATATTACATCCCAGCATTAATTGCCTTGCGATATTTCTGGAAACAAATGACACATTAAATGAATCAATCTATATACTAAGTTTCCTAAATTTATGGAGGAGAAATGAAAACACAAATAACTGAACTATTTGGGATAGAACATCCCATCATCCAGGGTGGAATGCACTATGTAGGATTTGCAGAACTTGCTGCAGCAGTATCAAATGCAGGCGGCCTTGGAATTATTACGGGTCTTACTCAAGGTACACCTGAAAAACTTGATGCAGAAATAAAAAAATGCCAAGAACTCACAGATAAACCTTTTGGAGTGAACTTAACTTTCTTACCTTCGTTGACGCCTCCAGATTACCCAGGACTAATTGAAGTTATCATTAATAATGGTGTAAAGGTTGTTGAAACAGCCGGTAGAAATCCTGCTGTTTATATGCCAGCTATGAAAGATGCAGGTATTAAGGTTATTCACAAGTGCACATCAGTAAGACATTCTATTAAGGCTCAAGACATAGGCTGCGATGCTGTATCGGTCGACGGCTTTGAATGTGGAGGTCATCCTGGCGAAGATGATATTCCGAATTTTATACTCCTACCAAGGGCAGCTGACGAACTCGATATTCCCTTTGTTGCATCTGGAGGAATGGCTGATGCTAGAAGTCTTATAGCTGCAATGGCCTTGGGTGCTGAAGGCATGAACATGGGGACGCGTTTCATTGCTACTCAAGATGCACCTGTTCATCAGAATGTTAAAGAAGCTATTGTTAATGCCAGTGAGTTAGATACAAGACTAATCATGAGATCTCTTACAAACACAGAAAGAGTATTAAATAATCCAGCTGTAGAAAGTTTGATGGCCAAAGAAAAGGCTTATGGAGACGAACTTAAATTTGAAGATATCATCGATGAAGTAGCTGGAGTTTATCCAAAAGTTATGATGGATGGAGAGCCAGAAGCAGGGGCTTGGTCTTGTGGCATGGTAGCTGGATTGGTGTCTGATATCCCAACAGTAAAGGAATTGATAGATAGAATAATGGCTGAGGCTGAAGAAATTGTCGCCTCCAAACTTCAAAAGGCTATATAAAAGTTAGTTTGAAAGGTTTCTCCAGAAAGATACATAAATATCTTAGCTTGGCTATTTCGGTTCAACTTCTCTTATGGACCATATCAGGTATTTATTTTTCTTTTAATAAAATCGACGAAGTAAGAGGCAGTCAATACTTAAAAACTGTAGCTGTAAAAGAAGTGCCAAAGACCCAAAAGATTGAACCACAAAAAGCTCTATCTTTGGTCGAAAATAAAACCTTTTTAAAACCTAGTTCAGTAACAGAAATAACTGAAGATAAACCTGGTTCAGAGTATAGAGGTAGATCATTGCCTCTATATAAAATTGAAGCACTTAATGATGCACAAGAAGAAATAAACGTGTATTTGGACCCATACACAGAAGAAATTGTCGCAATAAGGTCTAATCAATGGAGAATTTGGGACTTTATGTGGGGTGTCCACATCATGGACTGGAATGAGAGGGATGATATAGGAAATATTTTCTTAAAAGTATTTTCTGTTCTTGCTCTTATAAGCGCCTTATCTGGCATTTATCTTTTCTTTGCTTCTTCAAGAAAAAGAAGATTATCTGAGGACTAGACTTTATCCCAAGGCTTTTGATCCCAAGGTCTATTTATCCATTCATCTTCAAGAACAAAAGGATTATCACCTCGACCCGAAAAAGAAGAAGTAAAATCAAGTTGCAATAAAACATCTTTATACATCAACTCTACCTTCTTCAACTCCTCTTTAGTCTCTTTATACTTTTCCGTTTCCGGTTCAAGAGATGAAAGCAACTTCGTTAATTCGTATCTATCCAAAAATAGCTTAGCATTCAACTCATCCCAATATCGTTGGGTTTCATATGCTAATGACCAAAGTTTAAGATTATGATTCTTCCTTGCTACATTTTTTGAGAACTCAGGTGGTCTTCTATTCTGACCGGTTGAATCAGGATTAATTTTCTTCATAAATCTTTCTTTTAGGCTTTCAAAATTTTTTTCACTACTTCTGCTATTTGATAAGCAAGATAAGGAGGCACTGCATTACCTACCTGATGATATTGTTGAGTTCTATTGCCGCAAAAAAAGTAATTATCCGGAAAAGATTGAATCCTTGCTGCTTCTCTAACTGTTAGGCTGCGACATTGCATTGGATCTGGATGAATGAAGGCATGTCCATCTTTTGAAATATGACTGGTTATAGTTTTGCCGGGTTTGTTGGCATCAATAGTTCTGAATCTATCTTTGTGATTTCCTGAATTTTTATTCTTATGATCAGGTAATAAAAAATCAGGGTAGTCAGTTAACAGGGGCGCCCTACCCCTTACTTTAGTGAAGACGCTATTGAACAAATATCTCCTCAAATCACAATCCATATGAGACCTAGATTCATGATTCAAATAGCCTCCTAAATTTTCGTCTAAATACCAATCGCTTAGCTCAGAGGAAAGTTTATTTGTTTTGCCATAATTTTTAGATTTAATAAAAGTCTGGCCTCTTTCTAATGGAAATTCCTTTTCGTGAATATCCTTAATTAGCCTCCTTAATTCTTTTTTTATGTCTACTTCTATGCCTTCGAAACTATTCCAATACTTATATCTGAGTTGTTCTTTCCACGAAGCAATATCATCAACCACTTTCTTCTTATCTATCTTACTCAACCCACTCCTAATGAAAGGCAAATCTGATATCACGCTTCTCACTGAATTGAATTCATTAGTCTTTGTTAAAAATATATTTTCATTAACTTTTAAGTCTTTTCTAACTCCTACAATAATTACTCTTTCTCGATCTTGTGGTACTCCGTAATTACTGGCTCGCAACTTAAAATCTCTAGTGACTGAAAATGTATCCCTTTGACTATCTTCTTTCAAAGATAAAAGATCATAACCAAGACTTTCCAAGTCATCTAAAATTTTCGGGAACATAGATTGACCATTTACTCTTGAACTTAATATGCCAGGAACATTTTCCATCACGAAAACATGAGGTTTAAATGATGGAATGATATTTAGATACCATTCGTATAAAAAATGCCTTATGTCTTCTTCAGGAATATAACTGCCCTGAATTCTCATTTGTTTTCGACGCGATCGACCACTCAAAGAATAAGCTTGGCAAGGAGGTCCTCCAATAATTATCAAAGGGTTCTTATTTACGTGTCCTAATTTACTGAGTCTTCTTTTAATCTCTTTTAGAGTCTGTTCTTGCGAAATATTTTTCGATCCCAATTCATGATTCCAGACTGAGTTCTCTATTGCCTCAACATGATCTTCAAATATAGTCTTTACTTTTTCCCACGAAAGTTTTGTATCGTCGTGTAAAAGATCATAAAAAATTTTCTTGTCTCTATTGTTTAGCGTCCTAAACAGCTTTCTAAGCTTCAAGGTTTCACATGCAATAGGGTCCATTTCTATTGATAAAGAAGCACTAAATTGTCTAATTTTGCTAAAACCTTCTCCCAAGCCACCGGGCCCAGCGAATAAATCAATGACAGTTGTTTTATTTATCAAAATTATCTTTGAATTCGTCACCAATAATTTCTTTTATGTCTTCTTTGGATAGTTTATGAGTGATATATACGGTATCTATTTGTTGCAAAACTTTAAGTAGTCGTCTCATTTTTCCACTTCCAGCGTATTTACCTTTAGTTTTTTTAGAATCTTTAGTAGGTACTTGATTTAGAGAACCTTTTTTGGCTCGTCCAGTTTTTTCGTCAAAATAAAGATCATAAAATAGATCAAAATGCTGAGTTAAAGCCCAGTTTGTACTTAAAAGTTGCTCGATTGTATCTCCTTGTGCAAAAGGTTCTTCGTCTGAAAGAAATAGTTTAGATTTATCTCCATAATTTAAAAAGGCATAGTACCAAGCAAAGATCCTATGACGATAAGCAAGAGAGCTTTTATGGCCTTTTGGGGTGAGCATGTAATTCCAGTGTTTACGATAAATTGGAGCACCATTTCTTTTTCTTTCAACTAATTGCTCTAAATATAGAAAACATATCCATGTCCAAAACCCACTATCTTGGTATAAATCTTCTTCTGTTATATCTCCAAAGTTTTCTACTAGGTACTTTCCAAGCTCGTATTTATTAGAAAATTGAAAATCTGTATCTACTTCTAGGTTTCTGTTTTCAATTTTATTTGAGTATTCTGGATCGAAAATCCAATTAATAAGGTTTGGTTCCTCTTTATTATCTAAGAATTGCCTCGCCTTCTTGAGGCCATTTTTATTGAATGTTCTTGCTTGAATTTTACTCATCTTCAGCTTCTCCCGAATTCATTGCCTCGTTGATAAGATGTTTGTAAGACTTTTCTTCACAAAAAGCTTCTACAATTTCACTAGCCCATCGTTCCCTCTCATCCTCTGATGAATTATTCTCATCAGGCATTCGTTCTAAATGGTCAGATCCAGCATAAATATCAATGAACTCAGCCCATCTTTTCTGCCATTTTTGTTCAAATGATCCAGACCAAACCTTGATATAGAAAAGTAGTACCTGTTTTATTGCCATAGGCAATATTAATGATTGCCAAGTGATACTATTTCTCATTAAATTCCTCACATCTATTACTTCAGGGTTTAGCTTTAACATTGGACCAATATCATGATTCAATTCTATGTCCCAAATTGCTTCCCCTCTTAATACATCAGTAGGAAGAAGTACTTCATAGTTTGTATCATCTTTTTTTGCCTTGAAGGTTTCAGATATCGCAGAATATTTTTTTGACTTCTTAGTGTGGAAAAAAAGAAAGAACCGTGGGTTATATCCTTGTAACTGAACTTGACCTCTTTTTATTTTCGTTCCGGATTCTAATAAGTCTGCAACACTTCCTAACTCTATATTAATTCTAAAATCCCCTTGTACCCCAGTAAGGCCCATTTCATGATTCTTAAAGTCATTCAATGGTAATTTTTGCAAATTAAGTCTGTACTCTGTTGTAGCATCTAATTCATTAAGCTTTCCAAAATGTAGTTTGATGAGCTTTTTCTCAAAAACCCTAATGTTTTGTGGGTTAGTTAGAGTTGTTCTGAAAGTCATTGAGATTGCTCCTCAACTAAATATTCAATAGTCCCTATAACCCTCTTACTATCTGGAAATCCTGTTATATCAAGAAAAAAATCGTAATCTGTTATGGTTATGTCAATCTCATTAAATTCAATCGAAAAATCTAAATTTTTACTATGATAGTCAAATATTTCATCTGAAAGATCGAAATCGCAGGGGTCATAACTAGAAGAATTAGCCTTTGAATTATGAATTGTTTCTTGAGTAGCAGGAGAAAAAACAGCTTTAATTTTAAAGGGTAGATAGGGTACAGGATTATTTTCCCTAGAATTGAAGCCCCACCCATTAGCATGATCTAGAACAAAATATTCATCCCTTGGATCTTCATCTTCACCTTCATCTTCATCTTCTTCATCATCAATCTCTTCTTCGTCCTGACCTTCATCATCATCTATAACCTCATTCTCGAATTCACTCATATCTAGTAAAGGAACAGATAAGAGATCTATAAGCAGATCCTTTTCAATGACATTCCCAACTCCGTAAAAATACTTCACGAAGGAATCAAATGATCGCCTTAAACAACTTAAGGTAGCCATTACTGAGTCATAGTATTGTTTAGCGATATTACTTCGGTGATCAAATTTAATATGATTATCTGCTTCGCACCTCAGAGCAAACTTGCTGATCTCAGTTTCTTCAATGAGCAATAATGCAAAAATGGGTAAGTTATGTTTACTTGTACTTGGTTCTTGCGAAATAACTAAAAAATCTCTTAGGACCATTTGGAAAGGTTTGTTGATGTTTTCTTCTTTTTTTATAAATAACTTTGTGTATGTATCTATCTTAGGTTTTTTAATTTTTTTTCCATCGACAACATCAAAGGGATTTAATTTTAGGGGTATTTTTATGCCAACAATTTTATTATCATCAAAATTCTGTTTTGCTTGCTTTAAAGACACAACATCGATGAAGTCGTCTTCTGATATGCTCCATTTGTCATCAATCCAACTCTCTTTGATTGTGAGTAAATTCTCGTCAGCGAAAGTCCTGCAATCGTATTGGAAGTTTCTAAAGGATTGATTGGTATTTGGATGCCTATCCTCTTTTAGATATTCACTGCATATATCCTCTAAATTGTCGAAATTTATAAGTACATCATCTACCTGGATCTCAAGCTGCTCACAAAAAATAGCATAGTGATATTCCTCTAAGAGATTAGTAATCAGAAAATCTTTTGTAATCTCCTCTTTAATATCTGGAATTATAAAAGACGTACCTGGCTCGTCTAAAGATCTGCTAAGTTCAAAATCAGCAATCATATTTTGAATTATTACTTCATCTTGATAAGGCTCAATTAGACCCAAATCTTCATTTTTCGTAGCATAATAGCCTTTGTAGGAGTAATTCTTTTGATCGATATTTTCTTCATCAAATTCACCGTCTTCAAACCAGCAGTCTCTTAATTCTGTTTTACCCATAAAATAAAAAGGAAGCTCCGTATCTTTATCTCTAACTGTTAGAGCAAGTACGGTTTTCAAGCCAGATATAAGAAATAAAGCAATATTCCCTACACCTGCCCCTCCTGCCGTTTTGCTTCCATCTTTCTGCTTCCCCCACCCTTTTCTAGCTCCAGTATTGTGCCAAAACCCAGAGTGATTAGAATCGGCAATCGTTCTAATGGAACCATCTAAACCAGTAGTACCAAATTCTTCTACTACTAATACATTTTTTGATACATCTTCATCTAATGATTGAGAATATCTAAGTGGCCCTGTTAACTCTGCTCTTAATTGATTCAAGAATTTTTTTTGACAGTTTTTAATTATTTTGAACTTTAACGTAGCCTTACTTTTCTCTTGCATCCTTGCATCTAGAGTATTTTGAACAAGCTCTCTTGCAAAAGTCTTTGTAGAAGAAATCTTTTCTTCTACTTCAAAAATCTGTGCTCTTTTATTACCTTCTAAGGCATCATCGTAAGGTAATTCTTTAAAATTAATAAGTGCCATCTTAGAGCTTAAAAGAGTCCTCTTCTGGAGTATCTTTTCCTTTATCAAACAAAGCGATGGTTCTATTAAGTTCTTGTGTTATCGCCTTCTTGATACTATCTATATCTTGTTTTGTATAAGAATAATTTGATCTTCTAGACAAGTTACCTAAAAGTCTTATTAGATTGATAATCTTATTTGTTCTTGATTCTGCAAGCTCAACAAATTTAGCTCTCTTATCTGGTTTACCCATAACTACTTTCCTTAATAAAATTTACTAATAGGTACATAATTTAAAAGTATCTATACATCATGTCAAGTACATTTTACAAATTTACTTTTATATTTACCTAGTATATTTATCTAACCACTCTAAGTCATCCTGCCAATCTTCAAGTGCCTGATGATGAGTTTCATGTTGTTTCCCAGAACTAAAACCAACCAAACAGTTTCTTAGCTTTTGTTTCCTTTTTTGTGAGTCGTCTTCTCCCCACTCTTCCATATACTCAGGATTGCCAACTAATGGAAGTGGTCCAGAAATTACATCTCTCAGGATCCTTCTTCTTACTTTTTCTTTATATCCATCCATTCCAACTTTATAACCCATAGTTGAAAGTAAGCCATTCCTTGGTGAAGAGTACTCGGCACCTTCCCTATTTTTTCTTTCTTCCCACTCATCTCTAATAGAGTTGATAATATTTTCAAGAAGTTCTTCCTTTAGTGTGTACTTTGGATCGTCTAATCTTTTGCAGTAAGTTTGATAAGCACTACTCAAACGCAAGGCGTCCCATGTTTTTATATTTTCTTTAAATTTTTTTATGTCCATTTGTTACAGACTGAACTTACCTTTAATATCCACAGCATCATCTACAAAGTTAAGAGACTATAGACCTAAAAAAGCTGAAATAATTTTATTTAACCAAATTAGATTCATAGAGAGATTATTTCAAGGAATCTTTGAACCATTCAGGAAGCAGGTCAATATTATGCTTCTTCGCAAATTTAGCAATCATAGGAATTGTTATAGGTGCAAAAGGAACGACTACCATTAGACCAAAACTTAAGTCTTTAAGTATTTCATTTAGTTGTTTATTAGCTTTTTCTATATCTTCATCGCTAGCTTCACCCTTGACATAATCAGAGTAAATTTTGAGCATAGTCCTAGTAGATTCAGTTTCCTCTGTGAACTTTTCTTTTAAAAAATCTATAATCTTTTTGACTCTTCCATCAAACATTAAACAAGTATACTAAGTAAATTGAAGAAGAAATAAGTTTTGAAGAAAGAAGAAAGATTTATTTATATCAGTAAGGAGCTCCAAAAGCTCTATCCTGAAACTCCTATTCCCCTAGATCATGATTCTATCTATACACT
>CACBBD010000008.1 GCA_902537425.1 uncultured SAR86 cluster bacterium
AGGTAAAAATTGAGTTTGACCTCCCCAATCCTCTGGAATAAGTTCTTTATTAGAAAGTTCTGTTTTTACTTTTTCGATATCAGCTTCCTCTCTATCCATTTTATTAACTGCGACCACAATCGGAACGCCGGCAGCTTTGGCATGGCTAATAGCCTCTTCTGTCTGAGGCTGTAATCCGTCGTCTGCAGCAACGACTAATATTACAATATCAGTAGAATTTGCTCCTCTTGCTCGAACTTCTGAGAAAGCAGCATGACCAGGAGTATCGATAAATGTAATTGTGCCTTGATCTGTATTAGCTTGATAAGCTCCAATTTTTTGTGTTATGCCTCCATCCTCTCCGGCTGCGACATTAGCCTGTCTAATGAAATCCAATAAGGTTGTCTTACCATGATCTACATGGCCCAGTACAGACACAACTGGATTTCTAGGTTCTTCTTCTCCATCATAGGTAACGAGTTCCATTAGTTGATCTTCAACTTCAACTTTTACAGCCGGTTCTCCCTTATGACCTAATTCTTCTGTAACTAATATTGCAGTGTCTTGATCTAAAGGTTGATTTAAGGTTGCCATTACTCCCATAGACATTAATTTTTTTACTACTTCAGCCCCTTTAACAGATAGACTTTGAGCAAGTTCACTTACTGTAATCGTTTCGGGAATTTGAATATTTTTTGATACTAAATCAGCAGGTTTTTCAAACTCTTGTTTTTGAACATTTGAGAGGAAATTTTCTCCTTCTAACTCTCTTTGCTCTTTTTTAGATAGTTCTACTCTAGTAGGTTTGAGTGTTCTTTTTTCAATTTGAACAACTTTCTTAGGTCCAGATTTCGTTACAGGAGATTCACTGGTCTTCGCTTTTCGCCTTGTAACAAGAGTCTTCTGTTCAATTTCTTTCTTTCTTAGCTCTTCTTCCGCCTTTTTATTAGCCTCTCCAGCTTGTCTCTTTTTCTCTATTTCATCGAAATTAATTGTTGAGGAAGTTTTTTTAGCATCCACAGGTTGTTTGTCAGAACTCTCTCTTGTAATTGTTTTTCTGGTGATTGAAACTGTTCCTGATGATACAGGTTCAGACCTAGTTGCACTTTTATTAAGAGAAATAGTCTTTGAGGTTTTATTTTGCTGCTCTTTTAGAAACTCTAATAAAGTCTTTTTATCTTTATCAGTAACCTCATCTTTAACATCAGTATGAGAGAGGCCAGCTTCTTTCATCTGAGAAAGAAGAGTTTCCCCTTCGGAACCTATTATTTTTGCTAAATTTTCTACTGTTACTGCTGACATTTCCCTTAATCCTCAAACCAATGAGCTCTTGCTCGCATAATTAACTCTCCAGCATCCTCTTCAGATATATCTATTAAGCTGGTGAGTTCTTCAATTGATTGCTCAGCAAGTTCTTCCCTGTCATTAATACCTTTTTGAGTTAGTTCTAATGCAAGTGTCATTTCCATTCCTTCAACTGACATAAGATCGCCTGACTCACCATCATCTGTAGAAACTTCCATAGCCATTGTTATAAGAACCTCTTTCGCTCTATTTATTAAAAGACTACTTATATCATCATCAAAGCCATCAATTTGAGAAAGTTTCTCGATTGCTGAAGAAGAAATAGATTCTAAGGAGTCATATCCATTTGATATAAGTGTATTTGCTAAATCTTCATCTACATCTAATTTATCTATTAATATATTTGAAATACTTTCGGATTTCTTCTGGTTTTGTTGATCAGCGACTTCCTGATCAATAACATTTAATTTCCAACCAGTAATTTGGCTACTAAGACGCACATTTTGACCACTTTTTCCTATTGCTTGAGCCAGAGTATCTTGAGTAACCGCCACATCCATAGAACCTTTAGTTTCATCAAGAACAATAGACGTTATCTCAACAGGACCCATTGAGTTAATGAGTAATTGAGCTGGATCGTCATCCCAAATTACAATGTCAAGTCTCTCATTACCTAATTCATTTGATACAGCTTGCACTCTAGACCCTCTCATCCCCACGCAGGCTCCAACAGGATCTATTCTATTGTCATTAGTTTTTACTGCTATTTTAGTTCTTGAACCAGGATCACGTGCTATAGCCTTGATTTCTATTACTTGTTCAGAGATCTCAGGAACCTCTAACTTGAATAATTCTCCAACCATTTCTGGACATCTTCTACTAAGAGCCAGTTGTGGGCCTCTATTTTCTCTCTCTTCTTCTTGAAGGACAGCCCTAAGCCTATCGCCGATCCTAAATACTTCTCCAGGTATTAACTCGTTTCTGGACAAAATTGCTTCAGCTCCCTCACCTAAGTCTATGATCAAAAACTCTCTAGTGACTTTTTTTACAGTACCATTGACCAACTCGCCTAAGACATTACGGTATTTTTCAACAACTTGAGCTCTTTCAGCTTCTCTTACCTTTTGAACTATTACTTGTTTAGCCGCCTGTGCAGCGATTCGACCAAATTCAATATTTTCTACCTTCTCTCTTGTAAATGAACCTAGCTCATTATTTTCGGCATCATGAATAACTTGAGTGCCTTGATCTTCGAAATCTTCTTCTGAAACCACCTCCCTTAAACGAAAAGTTTCATAGTCTCCAGTCTTAGGATCAATTATCACCTCAATATTAGAATTTTCAGAGTACCTTTTTTTTGTAGCAGTAGCTAAAGCTTGTTCTATAGCCTCGAATATAGCTTCCTGAGGAAGACCTTTTTCTCCTGAAACTGCCTCTGCTACCAATAAAATCTGTTTCTGCATAATATTGCCTCTTAGATTATAAGATTTGCTTGAATAATAGAAGAAAAAGCAATTTGTATAGGACCTTCTTTCATTTCAATCTTAATACTTGTCTTATCAACTTCCTCTAAACGACCTTGAATGGTTTTTTTGTTTTGACTATCAAAAAAAGTAACCTTCAAAAGTTCATTTATATAATCTTTATATTGCTCATTGTAGAAAAATTTTCTATCCAATCCTGGAGAAGAAACTTCTAGCATGTAGTTTTTGGAAAAGTCATTCTCTGTATCAAGAACTTTACTTACGTGCTTGCTAACCTTCTCACAATCTTCAACAGATATACCTTCATTTTTGTCTATAAAGATTCTTAAAGTTTGATTAGACCTTCTTCCGAATAACTCAAAACCCCAGACTTTGCAGCCTAGTCTTTTGATATCCTCTTCCAACACTGTTTTTATGTAATTTATATCCATCTTTTACCTACAAAAAAAGCCCATAAAGGGCTTACTTGGTAGCGGGGGCAGGATTTGAACCTACGACCTTCGGGTTATGAGCCCGACGAGCTACCAGACTGCTCCACCCCGCAACAAAGGGTTCGCAGTATAGTTAGATGCAGCGAAAGAATCAAGAAAGATATTGGTGCCGAAGAGAGGATTCGAACCTCCACGAGCAATGCTCACTACCCCCTCAAGGTAGCGTGTCTACCAGTTCCACCACTTCGGCAAGATGCTTTAATTATCTTCTGGAAGTATTCCTGTGTCATCAATTTCTACCTCAATGATAGGTGAGTCTTGGATCATAGAATTCCGAGAGATATAGGTGATAGATAAACTAAGAATTAAAAAAATTGCCGCAAGAATTGCAGTTACTTTAGTAAGAGGATTTGAAGAAGAGCTTGATCCAAACATTGTGTTACTAGAGCCTGCTCCGAAAGCACTTCCTATATCAGATCCCTTACCTTGTTGTAAGAGAATTATTAATATAAGAGAAATAGAAATAAGTATGTAAAAGAATATAAGTAAATTTTCCATTAGCTTAAATTATATATTTTAGAAAAGGTTTCTGAATTTAAAGAAGCTCCTCCAATCAAAAGACCATCAACAGCAGTTGAAGAAATTATTTCTTCACAATTAGTTAAGTTTACACTACCTCCGTAAAGAACTGGAGGATAAATATCCAGATTACTCCACCCTAGATCATCATTAATATAATTTTTAATAAATTCATGCGTTTTCTCTATGTATTTTTTCTCTGCATTAAGACCTGATCCAATGGCCCATATCGGTTCATAAGCAACTGTAATGGATCTAAGTTTATCTTCATGTTTAGATTGGAGTCGACCTAATACATCTAATTGCTTGCTCAAAAATAAATAAGTTTCATTTTTATTCTTAGTATCAATATCTTCGCCAATGCAATAAATTACCGACAACTCATCATTCAAAGCTTTTTCTATTTTCTTAGAAATTACATTATTGTTTTCCTTTAAAAAATTTCTTTGTTCAGAGTGACCAACAAGCACATACTCAACGCTTAAATCTTTAAGCATTGTTGAGCTTATGCCGCCTGTTAAAGACTCACCCTCAAAACAGTAATTTAAAATTTGTGACCCGATTTCTATGTGATAGCCATTTTCATTTATTAATCTTATTGCATATTCTAGATAGCAAGTTGGAGGACAGAAAATACAAGGATTAATATTTTTTAAATTAATGCTATTGGAGACTTCCTCAATCCATGCTGCCATCGATTGCTTATCACCGTGCATTTTCCAATTTGCCACTATCATATAGTTTGAGCTAAATCTGCCAAAACATTGCAGAAATCATGCGAGGCACCAGTTTTATCCGACTCTACCATAATCCTAATTAGAGGCTCAGTTCCAGAAGGTCTTATAAGCACTCTTCCACTCTTTCCAAGTTGTTTTTCAATACGAGTAACTTCTGACCAAAATTTATCACTAATTATTATTTTGTTAGAGTTTTTTACCTTGAGATTGATGAGGGTTTGAGGAAACTTTTTAAATCCATCCAAGGTTTTTTTTACTGAAAAGTTATTATCCTTAATGACATTCAATAGGCTCAATGCAGCAATAATGGCATCGCCAGTGGGAGCAGAATCCAAACATATTATATGACCGGAAGGCTCTCCACCAAGCACCCAAGATTCCTCCAGTAACGTCTGTAAAACATACTTATCTCCTACATCTGCACGTAAAAAAGGGATATTGTTGTTTTCAAAATATATTTCCAAAGCTTTATTTGTCATCAAAGTGCCAACAACTCCTGAATCAGCTTTAAGATTTTTAGATAAAATATACAAAATATCGTCCCCATCAAGAATTTCTCCTTCAGAGTTTACTACTAAAATCCTATCCCCATCTCCATCAAAGGCAATTCCTAGATCATAAGAACCATTTATTATTTCTTCCTTTAAAAAATCAGGATTAGTAGAGCCACAATTTTGATTGATATTTATTCCATCAGGAGATGAGCCGATTGTTTCAACTTTTGCTCCTAACTCTGAAAAAACTTTTGGCGCGACTGAATAAGTTGCTCCATTGGCACAGTCTAAAAGAATTGATAATCCACTTAAATCTAAGTCGGTGAAGGATGATTTACAGAATTCGATGTAACGCCCCTGAGCATCATTCATCCTAGAGGCTTTACCGAGATTTATTGATTCTACAGCAACCATTTCTTGAGTAAGTTTAGTTTCGATCCTTTTTTCTAATTCGGCTGAAAATTTCTGACCATCTTTATTAAAGAACTTAATACCATTATCTTCAAATAGATTATGTGAAGCGCTAATGACACAGCCTACCTGGTTATTAGAATTTGCTAGATAGGAAACACCTGGGGTAGGTAGAGGGCCTAATAATGTGACATCCATACCTGCTGAGATAAAGCCTGCTTGCAAGGCCGATTCAAACATGTAACCTGAGATTCTTGTATCTTTGCCTATGAGAACTTTGGAAATACCCTCTTCTAAAAGTATAGATCCAGCTGCCCATCCAAGTTTTGTAACAAATAAAGGATTCATTGTGGAAGTTACTGGTCCACGAATACCATCAGTACCAAATTTCCTATCCTTACTCAAAGTAGAAAGAACGGATAATTCATTGTTTCTTATAGACGCCAATTTACCCATTAGGAGTAGATTTTAGTCTATAGATATTATTTCACCAAAATATTAATTTTGTTCGGCTGTATCACCTACGGTATTGCCATCTTCAGGGTTAACTGGCTTGGAGTCTTCATTTGATTTTGGTGCTCTAGGTTTTCCTCCAGCCATGATATCATCAATCTGATCAACATCTAGAGTTTCGTAATCCATTAATGCCTTAGACATGTTATGAAGAGCATCGATATTCTCAGTGAGAATATCTTTTGCAATCTGATAGCATTCAGATAAGATTTCTTTAACCTCATTATCAATCTCATGAGCAGTGTCATCAGAGATACCTTGTTTTGATGCGCCAGCAGACCTACCTAAAAAGGGCTCATCAGTTTCATCACCATATTTTATAGGTCCAAGTTTTTCAGAAAGTCCCCACTTCGTAACCATGTTATGAGCCATTTCTGTTGCTCTTTCAATGTCATTTGATGCCCCTGTAGTCACACCTTTTTTTCCATAAATTAGTTCTTCGGCTATTCTTCCACCATAAAGGCCACAGATTCTGTCGAGAATACTTTGATGGCTATAGCTATACTTGTCTTCTTCGGGTAAAAACATGGTAACCCCTAAGGCTCTACCTCTTGGAATAATTGTTACTTTGTATACTGGATCATGCTCTTCAAGTAACCTACCAACAATTGCGTGACCTGATTCATGATATGCTGTTTTTAGCTTTTCATCATCAGACATGACCATTGACCTTCTTTCACTTCCCATCATAACTTTATCTTTGGCAAATTCTAACTGTTCCATGCCTACGAGCTTTTTAGCTGTTCTAGCTGCAACTAAAGCAGCTTCATTAACCAAGTTTGCTAAATCAGCACCCGAAAATCCTGGAGTTCCTCTTGCTATCAGGGAAGCATCGACGTCCTTTGCTATGGGAACTTTTTTCATATGAACTTTTAAAATCTGTTCTCTACCTCTAATATCTGGAAGAGGAACTACAACTTGTCTATCGAATCTTCCTGGTCTCAGAAGTGCAGGATCGAGAACATCTGGTCTGTTTGTTGCAGCAATTATAATTATCGCTTGGTTATCCTCAAAACCATCCATTTCTACTAAAAGTTGATTGAGTGTTTGCTCTCTTTCGTCATGACCTCCACCCATTCCAGCCCCTCTATGTCTTCCTACAGCGTCTATTTCGTCAATAAACACAATACAAGGAGCTTGTTTTTTGGCTTGATCAAACATATCTCTTACTCTTGACGCACCAACTCCCACAAACATTTCTACAAAGTCTGAACCAGATATACTAAAGAAAGGAACACCAGCTTCACCAGCAATCGCCTTAGCTAAAAGAGTTTTACCAGTTCCCGGTGAGCCCGTCATCAGTATTCCAGTTGGTATTTTTCCTCCTAATTTTTGAAATTTGGTCGGATCCTTCAGGAAATCCACAACCTCTTGTACTTCTTCTTTAGCTTCTTCAATGCCTGCTACGTCAGCAAAAGAAGTTTTAACTTTACCTCCTTCGAGCATTTTTGCCTTACTCTTGCCAAAGCTCATTGGGCCAGACTTTCCACCCAAACCACCTTGCATCTGCCTCATGAAAAATATGAAGACGGCCAATATAATAAGAATAGGGAAACTAGCAATTAGAAGTTGTTTAAATATGGATTGCTCTTCTGGTCTTTCACCGGTCACAGCAACTCTATGATCACTCAGTATTTCACTCAAATCATCTTGTAAGAAAGGCGGCCTGACTGTCTCGAAAGATTCTCCATTTACAGTCTTGCCTTTGAGAGTGTAATTATCTGACGAAAATTCAACGCTCAGCACTTGGTCACTTTCTACCTGTGATATGAATTCGGAATAGGATAGTTCTTGATTAGATTGCTCTGTACTAAAATTGTTAAATACAGAAAAAACAGTAATAGCTATAAAAAGCCACATTAATAAATTTTTAAGAAGTTCGCTCATGATTTTTTAATTCCTTTCCAATTATATAAATTTCTCTCGAGTTTGATCTAGACGCTTTAGGTTTTGAAATTTTTACTTTATTGAATCTTATTTTGAGGGCATCCCTAGTATAATCCAAAGTTTCACCTTGGAATACCTTTATTAAAACAGAACCGTTAATTTTTAAAAAGTTATCAATCACTGATAGGGTGCTGTTCACTAAACCTATCATCAAAGCATTATCTCTTTCTCTAATACCACTAATATTGGGGGCCATGTCCGATAAAACAAGATCAAATGGAACAAATTCAGAAATTTCTTCAAAATCACTTTCATGAATCTCTTCAATCGACTTATGGATGAAGAAGCAATTTTGTAATTTCATTTCTTGTATGTCAATTGCTGCTACTTTCCCTGTCGGACCCACAAACTCGTAAGCTACTTGCGACCAACTACCAGGGTATGAACCTAGATCAAAAACTGACTGGCCTTTTCTTATACTAAAATCAGTTGTGAGTATTTCTTTTAACTTGTAAGAGGCTCTTGATCTGTAGCCTTCTTTTTTAGATTTTTTTGAAAAAAAATCTCCATCTCGATAATTTGATTTAATTGACACCACAGAATTAAAGATATTCTACTTTCTCAATCTCATATTCAGTAAGTCCGCCCGGAGTCTCTAATTTGATTACATCACCTTCGAACTTTCCAATTAATTTTTTTGCCAAGGGGGAAGCAAATGAAATTTTACCAGCACTAGCATCTGCTTCGTCCTCTCCGACAATTTTATAAGTAAGTGATTTTTCTAAATTGGAGTTATAAACTTTTACTGTGGTTCCAAATATTACTTTATCCGAAGATTCTATGGTCGTGACATCAATTACTTGAGCACTGGAGAGTTTTGATTCAATGTCTCGAATTCTGGCTTCAGCTAAACTCTGTTCTTCCTTTGCAGCATGATATTCTGCATTTTCTTTTAAATCGCCGAATTCTCTGGCCGAGGCTATAGCATCAATTATTCTAGGCCTATCTTCCGATTTAAGTTTTTTGAGCTCTTCTCTTAAAAGAACTTCTCCTTCTTTTGTAATTGGATTCATAATGAGATTTTATCATGAAGGTCTTGAAGTCTCTCAACCGACCATAGGTCTTTATTGCGTATTACTGAGCAAACTGCCCTTCCGCCTTCTAGCGTCGTGGTGCAATAAATCTTTTCTTCTAAGGCAGTTCTTCTGATTGAGGCGGAATCAAGAATAGATTGTTTCCCTTCGGTGGTATTGACGATAAGGTCAACTAGTCCATTTTTCATCGCATCTACAATATGAGGTCTTCCCTCGGCTACTTTTT
The DNA here is from genome assembly GCA_902537425.1 of uncultured SAR86 cluster bacterium. Lineage (GTDB taxonomy): Bacteria > Pseudomonadota > Gammaproteobacteria > Magnimaribacterales > Magnimaribacteraceae > Magnimaribacter. Next base: position 9,141 of record CACBBD010000008.1, read on the forward strand.
TAATAATCTCAACCTTTATGCCTGCTTCATTTATGTGTTTTGCAGTACCTTTAGTAGCAATAATATTAAATCCTAAATCAAAAAACTCCTTTGCAAGTTCTGCTACGAAAGGACGATCTGTGTCCCGCACGCTTAAAAAGACAGATCCGTCTTTGGGAATAATCTCTCCTGCACCTAACTGTGCCTTAGCATAGGCTTCAGGAAAACTGGAGCCGACTCCCATTACTTCTCCAGTTGATTTCATTTCAGGTCCTAAAATTGGGTCAACGCCTAAAAATTTATTGAAAGGAAAAACTGCCTCTTTTACAGAAAAATATTCTGGAACTATTTCCTTATTGAAATTTTGATCCTTGAGGCTAATACCAGCCATACACAATGCTCCGGCTTTAGCTAATGATCTTCCAATACATTTTGAGACAAAGGGGATTGTCCTAGAAGCTCTTGGATTTACTTCAAGTAAATACAACTCATTATTATAGTATGCTAATTGAACATTTATCAGTCCTACTGCTCCAATCTCGATGGCTATTTTTTTAACCATATGAGTGATTTCAGCTACCAATTCTTCAGATAAACTATATGGAGGCAAAGAACATGCAGAATCACCAGAATGTATCCCTGCCTGTTCAATATGTTGGAGAATCCCACCTATAATAACTGATTCACCATCGCATACTGCTTCAATATCCATTTCAACTGCTTGATTGAGAAATCCATCTAGAAGCACAGGACTTTTTGCACTTGCTTGCACTGCCTCAACAAGATAATTCTCAAGGTCTGTTTTTTTATAGACCACTTCCATAGCTCTACCGCCAAGAACATAAGAGGGTCTTACTACAAGAGGGAAACCAACTTGTTCGGAAACTACCATCGCTTCCTCAACACTTGAAGCAATACCATTTGGAGGTTGTTTTAAGGAATGTTTGCTTACAAATTCTTGGAATCTCCCTCTATCTTCTGCTAGATCAATTGAATCAGGAGATGTGCCCAAAATTGGAACACCATTCTTTTCAAGCTCTTTTGCTATCTTCAAAGGCGTTTGTCCGCCATATTGAACAATAACACCCTCGGGAGTTTCTTTATCCGTAATGGCAAGAACATCTTCTACTGTGATTGGCTCAAAATATAACCTATCTGATGTATCAAAATCAGTTGAAACTGTTTCGGGGTTACAGTTTACCATGATTGTTTCGTATCCTTCTTCTTTCAAGCCAAGAGCAGCATGGACACAACAATAATCAAACTCTATACCTTGACCTATCCTATTGGGCCCTCCTCCCAAGACCATAATTTTTTTATTTTGAGTTACGTAAGCTTCACATTCTTCTTCATATGTTGAGTACATATAGGCAGTAGAGGATTCAAACTCGGCAGCACATGTATCAACTCTTTTAAATACAGGATTGAGATTTAATGATTTTCTGAGTTGTCTAACTTGAGCTTCTGAACTTCCAATCAATTCACCTATTCTTGAATCAGAAAAACCTTTTCTCTTAAGATCATATAATTGCTCATAGTCTAAATCTTCTAAGGAAACATCTTCAAGATTTACTTCTATATCTATTAGTTCTTTGATTTGAATCAAAAACCAGGGATCAATTTTAGAATACTCAAATACTTCTTCCGATGTTAAACCATTTCTAAATCCATCTGCTACGAACCAAAGTCTATCAGGGCTAGGTATGCTTATTTTTTGCTTAAGCGTCTCAAATTCATCATCCTCATTAAAAATCGGATTTAGACCACTGCGTCCGGTCTCTAAACCTCTAATTGCTTTTTGCAGTGACTCTTGAAATGTTCTACCAATAGCCATTACTTCTCCCACAGATTTCATCTGAGTTGATAAGACAGGATCTGTTTGGATAAACTTTTCAAAGTTAAATCTAGGAATTTTGGTCACTACATAGTCGATAGAAGGTTCAAAAGATGCCGGTATAACACCACCAGTAATATCATTACTCAATTCGTCTAATGTATAGCCAACAGCTAGCTTTGCGGCAACCTTCGCTATCGGGAAGCCAGTTGCTTTTGAGGCTAAAGCCGAAGATCTGGAAACTCTTGGATTCATCTCAATAATTAACATCTCACCATCTTCTGGATTAATGGTGAATTGGACATTTGAACCTCCAGTTTCGACTCCTATTTCCCTGAGAATATCAATTGAAGCATTCCTCATAATTTGATATTCCTTATCAGTAAGAGTTTGAGAGGGAGCAACAGTTATTGAATCTCCTGTATGAACTCCCATAGGATCAAGATTTTCAATACTACAAACGATTATGCAATTATCATTCTTATCTCTGACAACTTCCATTTCATATTCTTTCCAACCACCGAGAAATTCATCAATAAATATTTCAGAGGTTGGAGAAAGCTCTAGCCCTCTTTTACAAATTTCGTCAAATTCTTCGACGTTGTAAGCAATTCCTCCTCCAGAACCACCCATAGTGAAGTTTGGTCTTAACACACAAGGAAAACCAATTCTTTCCAAAAGAATATGAGCCTCTTCATTATTGTGCGCCAAACCAGATTCGGGAACCTTTAATCCAATCTTTTCCATACAAGCTGCAAATAATTCTCTATCCTCAGCCTTATCGATTGCCTCTTTAGTTGCTCCTATCATCTCAACATTATGTTTTTTTAATATACCCCTACTATCTAAATCAAGAGCAGCATTTAACGCAGTTTGACCTCCCATTGTTGGTAATAATGCATCTGGTTTTTCTTTTTCAATTATTTTCTCAATAGTCTCCCAATGAATTGGTTCAATGTATGTGGCATCCGACATGCTTGGGTCTGTCATAATTGTTGCAGGATTTGAGTTGATTAAAATAACTCTGTAACCATCTTCTTTTAATGCCTTACAAGCTTGAGCTCCAGAATAATCAAATTCACATGCCTGGCCAATTACGATGGGACCGGCTCCTATTATTAAAATTGAATTTATGTCTTTTCTTCTAGGCATTTTTGGTCATATTTTTATCAAATGTTGTGAATAGATATGCCAGATCATGAGGTCCAGGGCTAGCTTCAGGATGTCCTTGAAAACTGAAAAAAGGCTTAGATGAATGCTGGATCCCTTGAATAGTTCCATCAAATAAGGATTTATGAGTTACTTCTACTTCTGCAGGTAAGGAATTTTCTTCGACTGTGAAACCATGATTCTGAGAGCTTACTGAAACTTTCCAAGTTTTGAGATCTTGGACAGGATGATTTGCACCATGATGACCAAATTTCATTTTTGATGTCTTGCCACCCAATGCTATTGCCAGTAATTGATGGCCTAGACAAATACCGAATATTGGCATACTGATTTGTATTAGTTCTTTAATTGTCTCAATGGCATAAATGCATGGTTCAGGATCGCCAGGTCCGTTAGACAAAAACACTCCACTTGGCTTGAAATCTAAAATTTCTTGGTAAGAAGTTTTTGCAGGAAAAATTTTTAATTCATACCCCTTATCAGCTAATATCCTTAATATGTTTTTTTTAATTCCGAAATCTAAAACTGCAACTCTAAAATCTGATTCACCATTACTTCCTCTCCATGTTCCTTCTTTCCAATCATAACTAGATTCTGTTGTAACTTCTTTTGCGAGATCTAAACCAGCTAAACCTTCAAAATCTTTCGCTAAATCAATTGCTTTGTCTGAGTCAACTGAGTTACCGGTAAATATCGATGCTGACTGAGCACCTTTCTCTCTTATAATTCTTGTCAATTTTCTTGTGTCTATATCTGATATTCCTTGGATATTATTTCTTATTAAGTAATCGGATAATGTTTCAGTATTACGCCAACTACTTTCTGCCTTAGAAAGCGACCTAATTACTAATCCGGAACACCAAATTTTATCTGATTCAGTATCCTCACTATTTGTTCCTGTATTTCCAATATGTGGGTAAGTTAAGGTTACTATTTGCTTAGCATATGAGGGATCTGTAAGAATTTCTTGATAACCTGTCATAGAAGTATTGAAAACAATTTCCCCATTTACCCATCCTGAAGCGCCAATACTTATTCCTTCGAAGATTGTTCCGTCTGCTAATGCAAGTATTGCTTTTTCTTTACTCATACAATTTTTAAATTGATTTCTTCTAAAGTGGCTCTGGGATTTTGGGAACCAGTAATAGGTCTTCCTATAACAAGAAAATCAGAACCATTTTTAACTGCTTCTTCGGGTGTTGATACTCTGCTCTGATCATCTAGATCAAATTGGAAAGGTCTTATTCCAGGAGTTACTGTTAAAAAATCTTCACCTAATTCGTTTTTTATATTTTTTGTATCTGAGGATGCGCACACAACTCCATCTAACTCACATTCTTTAGCTAAGGTTGCTAGTCTTAAAACTTGCTCAGAAACTCCCTGTATGCCAACTTCATTGAGAGCATCTTCTGATAGACTTGTTAAGACAGTGACACCAATTAATAATGGAGGTTGATGATAGCCTTCTAAAGCCCTTCTTGAGGCTTCGAGCATTTTAATGCCCCCAGAGGCATGAACATTTACCATCCATACTCCGAGATCTGCAGCTGACCTTACCGCTTCGTAGACAGTATTTGGAATATCGTGGAATTTTAAGTCTAAAAATATTTCAAATCCCAGCCCTTTAAGGTCATTAATAACTTGAGGACCTGATGCAGTGAATAATTGGTTGCCTACCTTTAGTCTGCAGATTTTTGGATCAAGAGTTTTGGCAATATTCAAAGCATTTATATAATCAAGGTCTAACGGAATAATGATTCTATTTTCCATACTTTAATTAAGAGAATTGATAAAATTTGATAAAAAAAAAGCGAACCAGAAAGGTATCTGAAGTTCGCATTTTTGATTTTTAAGGCCTATTGGCATTAAAACCACACTATAATAAATGTATGTTTCCCTGTCTATCAAAACCTTAGAAAATTAAGAAAAAGTGATAAAAAATCAAGAAGAACTCAACGGAATGAGAAAAGCGGGCAAACTTGCTGCTGAAGTATTGGAGATGATTGGAGATTTTATTAAACCAGGAATCTCAACTGGAGAATTAGATAAAATTTGTTACGAGTATATTGTTGATGTTCAAAAGGCTATTCCTGCAAATATAGGATATAGGGGTTTTGAGAAAACATTATGTACGAGCATCAATCAAGTTATATGTCATGGCATACCAGATGATTGTCGAATCCTTAAAAGCGGAGACATTATGAATATTGATGTCACAGTAATCAAAGATGGATGGCATGGGGATACTTCAAAAATGTATCTGGTAGGAAAAGTTCAAGCACACAACGAAAGGCTTGTTAAAATTACTCAAGAATGTCTTTATAAGGGTATAGAAGTTGTAAGACCCGGAGCAAGCCTAGGGGATATTGGTCATGCAATACAAACCCATGCGGAAAAAAACTACTACTCCGTGGTTGAGGAATACTGCGGTCATGGAATAGGTAAAATCTATCATGATGAGCCTCAGATACTTCATTATGGGGAAGCCAATACAGGACAAGAAATTATTGAGGGCATGTGTTTCACTATTGAACCTATGATCAATTTAGGCACGAAATACACAAATTTATTAGAAGATGGATGGACAGTTGAAACTAAGGATGGCAAGAATTCAGCACAGTGGGAGCATACTATTTATGTAAATAAAGATGGGGCAGAAATTCTCACACAGAGAGCAGAAGAAAGATAAAACGCTTAGATGTTTGAATATATAGTTGAGCAAAAGAATATTGATAATAAAGAATTATCGAGACAATTTGAAAAATGGCTTTTTGTTGACAGAGGAAGACAGGTAAGAGGAATTAAATATTTTTTAAATAAGAGATCAGATAATACAGATGCCTTAATTAAATCTATAGCCAATCACGTTAAGCTACATGAAATCGAAAACTTTGGGATTTTCTCTGTTGGTGGCTATGGGAGAGGAGAGCTTCATCCCCACTCTGACATAGATTTACTCCTTTTATCAAAAAATAATTTATCGAAACCCGACCGGAGAAAAGTTGAAGAATTTATTAGCTCACTTTGGGATTTAGGTTTAGAAATTGGACATAGTGTAAGAACTGCAAATGAAGCGAGGAATCAAGCGAGAGAAGATCTCTTCACAATGACAAACATGCTTGAGTTCAGAAGACTGAGCGGTGATGAGAAATTACATAGAGAATATCTTAGAATAATGGACACTAAAAACTTATGGAGAAATAAGTCTTTTATTAGAGCAAAAATTCAGGAACAAATAGAGCGTCATGAAAGCTTCAATAATACTTCGTATAATCTTGAACCAGATATCAAGTCCTCGCCAGGTGGACTTAGAGATATTCATACAGTTGATTGGTTGATAAAAAACAATCTTAGGAATACATCTGATGTAGAAAATTTTGGTGGCGTTCTTACTTTCGAAGAAAGGCAAGAGCTGAATAAATCTAAGTATTGGCTTTGGGTAATCAGATATCTACTCCACATCGAAGCTGGTAGAGAGGAAGACAGATTGCTGTTTGAGCATCAAATACCAATTGCCAAGAAATTATTCCCTTCTATTAAAAGCCCTAATCAAGCAGCCGAAAAATTGATGCATAGATATTATCGATCCTCATTAAATATTTCTGAAATAAATTCTACATTTATTAAAGGTTTGAAAGAAAATTATGGGTTAAATAGATATTCAAGAAAAAGGAAAATAGATAAAAATTTCTTTGTAAAAGATAATCTTATTCATCTTTACGATCTAAATGGTTTCAAAAAGGATCCTAGTCTACTCTTAGATCTCTTTATCAAATTAAGTGAAAATATTTATATTGAAGATATTGGCTCTGAAACTTTAAGAGCTCTCAAAAGAGACAGAGATCTCATTGATTCAAAATTTAGATCAAAAAAACAAAACATTAAACTTTTCTTAAAACTCCTTAAATCCAAAAGACTTTTAGTTACACAATTGGAGAATATGAAAAATTTAGGGATATTGGGAAGATACCTTCCAGAATTTGGAAGGATTACGGGACAGATGCAGTATGACTTATTTCACATATATACGGTAGATGCTCACACCCTGCAAGTACTGAGAAATATGCGATGGATGTCACTTGGAAAATCTAAGGAAAAATTCCCTTTAGCATCTCAACTAATTGATAAGCTTCCTAAACTAGAAGTACTTTACATATCTGGTTTATATCATGATATTGGTAAAGGAAGAGGTTCAGATCATTCAGAACTTGGAAAAACCATCGTGAGGAATTTCTGTAAAAAACATTTTTTTTCTGAAGAAGACACAAAAAAAATTGAATGGTTAGTCGAAAATCATCTTTTAATGTCTGTTACTTCACAAAAAAAGGATCTTACAGATAATGAGGTTATTAAGGATTTTGCGAAAAAGATTAAAGATCTGGATACTCTCAATTATATGTATTGCCTTACTGCAGCTGATATAAGTGCAACAAATCCCAGATTATGGAATTCTTGGAATGCCTCTCTTTTAAGACAGCTTTATGATCGGACTAAACTTTATTTTGAAGACGAGATTCTTCTTAATACATCTATAAAAGAGGAAAAAGCCAAAGCTCTTAAGCTTTTGGGAGATTTTAGGCAACAGGATGTAAGAAAACTGTGGAGTAATTTTTATGAAGATTATTTTGAAGCTACAGATCATGAAGACCTTCAGATTCATGCTCGAAATATCCTCCTTTCTAAGGGAAAGTCAAATATAAATCTTTTTCAAAAAGATGTTGATTCTTTGACTACGATTTTCATAAATACTCAAGATAGAGCTAACCTTTTTGCAACAATTATAGGTGTCTTGGATTCGGAAAATATCAATTTTGTTGATGCTAAACTCTTCGGTATGAAAAATGGATACTGTACTGATCTAATAACTATCAGTGATAACGGAAAAAGGGTTGAATTGGATTCTGATAAAGCCAAAGTTTTAATAGATAAATTAGAAGAGGCAATCACTCCAAAAGTCCTTAAACCTAAAATTGTACAAAGAAGGCAACCAAGAAATCTAAGGCATTTTAAAACTGATACTGAAATCAGTTTTAAGCATGATATGAAAAATAGATGGACGGATTTAGAAATCAGCACTACAGATAGACCTGGTTTACTGGCATCGATATGCCAAGTCTTCTTAAAACATGGAGCATTAATTAAAAAAGCAAGAATAGCAACCTATGGTGAAAAAGCAGAAGATAGATTTAGCATAACTTCCAAGCAAGATACACCTTTTGTAAAAAGAAATGACTTAAATAATCTTATAGAAGATATAAAGATTTCACTAAATTGAGAAGATAAATGAATAAACAATTAGATTTTTTAACAGAGTATCCATTTCAGTACCTCTCAGATTTACTGAAAGATGTAGAAAGAGATCCATTAGATGTCATTGGACTCCATATAGGAGAGCCCAAAGAGCGAGCGCCAATGCAAGCACTGGATATTATCAATGAAAACTCTTTATCTTATTCTAAGTATCCAACTTCTTCAGGAGAATTATATTTGAGAGAGAGTTACTGTAATTACTTAAATGAAAGATTTTCTATAAGCAATATTAATCCCGATATTCATGTTTTACCTCTTTCGGGCAGTAGAGAAGGAATTTTTTCGTTCATTCAGTCTACAATAGATTCTACAAAAAAGAATCCCAAGGTAATTTTGCCAAATCCGTTTTACAAAATTTATGAAGGTGCTGCGATTATGGCAGGTGCAGAACCCTACTACTTAAATTCAATCGAGTCTGAAGGATTTAAACCTGATCTGGAAAGCATACCCGAGGATGTCTGGAAAGATTGTCAACTTTTTATAATATGTTCTCCCTCAAATCCCACTGGATATTGTTTTGATAAAAAAGAATACGAGGAATTGCTTGAAAAAGCGGAAAAATATGATTTTCTCTTATGCTCTGATGAATGCTATATCGATATCTATGATAGTTCATCAAATGCTCCTTTGGGATTATTAGAATGTGATGATGTCACTATGACAAATTCAAAATCAGTCATATTTCACAGCCTCTCTAAAAGATCTAGTCTTGCCGGTCTACGATCAGGATTTATTTGTGCTTCAGAAGCGATAATAAAGAAATTAAGTTTATATAGAACTTACCATGGTGTTACTCTTTCTTTGCCAACTCAATTAGCCAGTACCTGGGCTTGGCAAGATAGTAAGCATGTTGAATCTAACAGGGCTGAATATGATAAAAAGTATAAAGCCGCCATCTCTTGCTTAGATAACTTTGATGATGTGAAGAGACCTGATGGAGGGTTTTATATTTGGTTAAAATTACCCTGTGATGATCAGACCTTCGCAAAATTGTTATATGAACAAGAGTCAGTGCTTAGTTTGCCTGGATCATACTTAGGTAAGAAGATTGATGGCATCAATCCTGGAGAAGGGTTTTTAAGATTAGCTGTAGTGCATGATGTTGATACTATCAATAAGGCCTTTTCTGCAGTAAATAGAACCATGCAATCCTTAAATTAGATTTTTTAATCTATCTCTAAAGTTAACCAGAACTTATAATATACAAATGAATATTTTTCCTTTGGTTGCCGTTGGTGTTTCTACATTGAATTCAAGCGATGATCTGTTGGATGTTAGATATCACTTAATTTTAAATGAAGATCAGGAACTGCTGAATACTTTGAAGATTGATAATCCGGGATTTGACAATCTTTATTCAATGGCAAGCGGAGAAGAAAACAATGAGTATTTTGAGAATATCAGCAGTTCATTATCTGTTACAAATAGACAGAAATTAATATTTCATAAAATTGATAAGGATGTACCTATCTCAAATATCTGTGATGCTTACTTAAAGCTTTATCTTTTATCATTGAAAGTCTCGAAACCAAACAGTATAAACTTAGAAAATATATTCGAATCTCTAGCTAATGTTGCATGGACTAATCTTGGTCCTGTTGATGTAAAGGACTTGAATTTATTTAGATCAAAAAATGGAGAGGTCTTTGTAAGATCGGTAGATAAATTTCCTTGCATGACCGATTACATAATTCCTGAAGGAGTAAGAATAGCTGATAGTTCCAGGGTGAGGTTAGGAGCCCATTTGTCTGAAGGAACAACGGTAATGCATGAGGGTTTTGTTAACTTTAATGCAGGAACACTTGGCTCAGCTATGATAGAAGGTAGAATTTCAGCAGGTGTGGTTATAGGAAAAAACTCAGATTTGGGCGGAGGTTGTTCAACGATGGGTACTTTGTCGGGTGGGAATGAGGTAAAAATTTCTATTGGTGAAGATTGCTTATTGGGCGCTAATTCTGGGTTAGGTATTCCTTTAGGAGACAGGTGTATATTAGAAGCGGGCTTGTACTTAACAGGAGGATCTAAAGTAGAAATTCTAAATTCAAACAATGAGTTGATAGAAACTGTAAAGGCATCCACCTTATCTGGCAAAGATGACCTATTATTCATAAGGAATTCCCTTACTGGTGCAATTCAATGTAAACCTAATGGAAAAAGTGTTGTTTTGAACCAAAAACTGCATAAAAACGACTGAATCAAAGAAATGAGTAAAGTTTTAGAACTTACAAGAGAGCTAATATCAAAGAAATCTGTAACACCCGATGATGCTGGATGCCAAAGCATTATTTCTACAAGATTGGAAAAAATTGGTTTTACAGTCGAGCACCTTAAGTATGGAGATGTAGATAATCTTTGGGCTACTTATGGAGATGCCGGCCCTATTTTTGCTTTTCTAGGTCATACTGATGTAGTTCCCACAGGTCCACTGGAAGATTGGGAGAGTGATCCTTTCATAGCAACTGATAAAGACTCTTTGCTCGTTGGAAGAGGAGCGGCAGATATGAAAGGAAGCGTTGCTGCTTTTGTCACTTCTATTGAAGAATTCTTAGCTGAAGAACCAACCTTATCGGGAAGAATTGCTGTTCTACTGACCAGCGACGAAGAGGGTCCTGCTGTAGATGGAGTAACTAAAGTTGTTGATTATCTTGAAGAAAAGAACGAAAAAATTGAATGGTGTCTTGTTGGAGAGCCCACAGCTGATAATAATGTGGGGGATGTTATAAAAATAGGAAGAAGAGGTTCAGTTTCGGCCAAGATTATAGTCAAAGGAACTCAGGGTCATGTAGCCTATCCAGAAAAAGCGAGTAACCCTATACATAATTTTTCCTCTTCTCTTGCTGAAATATCTAAGCTCAGCTGGGCAGATGAAACAGGTAAGTTTCAAGATAGTGTTTTACAAATATCTAATCTTAACTCAGGTACCGGAGCAACAAATGTTATACCAGGAAGCTTAGAGTTAAGTTTAAATGTACGTCACTCACCCTCAACTACCGTACAGCAAATAAAAGATGATGTTGAGTCCATAATTAATAAAAATGATGTTGAATGTGAGGTTTTGTGGGAAATTGGAGGAAAGCCATTTCTTACTACTCAAGAAGATCTTATCTCAGCAGTGAAAAGCTCAATAAAAGAAGTGACAGGGTCAGAACCCAAATGCACTACTGATGGAGGAACATCAGATGGAAGATTTATTGCACCTACCGGATCACAAGTTGTTGAGCTTGGGCCAGGTAATGCATCTATTCATAAAGTAAATGAAAGCGTAAAAAAAGAAGATCTCGAGGAATTGCATAAAATATACAAAACAATACTAAGTAAACTCCTCACTAATTTATAGAATTATTAATATTTCCCTAGTTCCCTTCCTTAATCTCAGTTGCCTTTAAAAATCTATTTGATATGAGGAGTAAAATTCCTACTACGAAAAGCGCAATAATAATTTGCATAAAGAGATCCGGCATTGAAGCTATACCAGCCTCAAATGATTTGCTTGCAAGTAAGCCTGCAAGACCAGCCGCTAAAGAAGACGATAGAAACCAAATTCCCATCATTTGACCTCTGTATCTAATTGGAGAATATTTCGCAGTAGCTGAAAGGCCCACTGGGCTCAAACATAGCTCGCCTAGTGTGTGAAAAAGATATGTCATAAGAAGAAACTGAATGCCAGCTTTTTCATTCTGCATAGCAGCCTCGACACCAAAAATAATTACTAAAAAACCAATAGCCATGAGGAAACATCCCAAAGCAAATTTTTGAGGTGTATCAGGATCTAAGTTCTTTTTTCCAAGAGAGATCCAAAATGCTGCGAAAAAAGGAGCAAAAATTACTACCATCAAAGGATTTGCGACCTGAAGAAAGGTCGCTGGCATCTCCCACCCAAAGATAAATAGATCCGTGTAGTCTTTAGCAAATAGATTTAAAGATGAGCCCCCTTGGTCAAATCCGGCCCAAAATAATACAGCTCCGAAAAATAATAATAATAACATTTTGATATTTTCAATTTCATCAGTGCCTAGTCCTGCAAAAAAGAATAAATATATGAAGTAAGAAATAGCCACAATTAATATCAAATAAACAGTAAGTTGGTTAAGTAGTTGAGGATCAACACTCCAAAGTCCAGCAAAGCCTGAAGTAACTACTAAGAAAATAGCTATTGAACTATATTTAAATATATTCATGTACTTTGATTCATCTTCAGTAGGAGCCAAATTAGTATTTTTTCCAGCTTCTCCTAATGAATTTCTAGTGAAAAGATATTGTAAAACACCAAAGGTCATTCCTACACCAGCGGCTCCAAAACCCCAATGCCATCCCACCTTCTCTCCAAGATAGCCACAAACAAGGAATCCGAGCATACTTCCTATGTTGATAGACATATAGAAAATCGTGTAGCCAGAATCAATTCTTACATCTCCTGGTTTATAAAGTTGCCCTACAATAGTTGAGATGTTTGGCTTTAAAAGACCTGTACCGATTGAAACAAGAACCAAACCAAGAAAAAAGGTTTTATCATAAGGAATTGCTAGCACATAGTGACCGAGAGTTATAATAACTGCTCCGTAGAGAACTGTTCTCTGGGCTCCAAAAAGCTTATCTGCAATCCATCCGCCAGGAACGCATAGAAAATATACTGAAGCACCATATATTCCATAGATCGCCATAGCCTCAGGAGCATCAAGATTCATACCTCCTTCAGTTACCTCCCTTGTCATGAACAAAACAAGCAACCCTCTCATTCCGTAGAAGGACATTCTTTCCCACATTTCTGTTAAAAAAAGTGTTACTAGACCTTTGGGATGGCCTAAGAAAAAGGTATCACTAGATTTGGATATATCATGCATAATAAACTCACAATTTTATATAGAATAATCAAAAAAAATATCTTCTCCAAATTATTATGGAAAATTCAGGTTTTTTTAAGAGAATCTTTTCACTTGTTTATGACAGTTTACTGATTTTAGGGATAATCTTTTCTTTAACTTTACTACTTGTATTTTTAAACGGCGGAGCGCCTGAAAATGGTGGATTTATTGATTTACTGCAGCTTCTCGTCACTATTTTCTCTGGACCAATCTTTTACTCTTATTTTTGGTTGGTCAATGATGGACAGACTGTAGGCATGCAGGCATGGAAAATAAAGCTTATTTCTGAAGAGAAGTTGACAATAAGAATTTGTCTCTTACGCTGCGCTTTCTCTACCTTTTCTTTCTTGTTCTTTGGTCTTGGCTACTTATATATTTTTTTTAACAAAGATAAAAAGTCGCTGGCTGATATAGCAACAAAAACAAGGATCGCTAAGATTAATTAGATTTAAGTTTCCAGAATGAAGCTGTTAAAAAAATAACTGCCGCTATAGGAAAAGAAACTGCATAGAAAGGGCTTAGTAGAGAGACAGCCGCCATGCTAGCAAAAAGATTTTGAAAAATATTCAAGGAAAATGCGAATATGACTCCAAAAAGAATTCTTTTACCAATAGAGTCATCTCTCACTCTCCCAAAAACGAAAGATGCAGCTAATAAGATTAATGATATTGTTGTGATGGGATGGAATATTTTCTTCCAATACTCCAGAGATAAGTTATTTCTTCTATATTCAGATATGTTTAATTTTAGAGCTTCATTAAGCTCACCAATAGATAGATATCTAGGAGATAGAATTCTTCTCATATCACTATCTTTAGGACCTTCTTGCCATATTTTTTCTTCTTGAAGGCGAATAGAATTTTTTTGATAGTCCGTTATTGTTAAATCAAATAGAGTCCAGATTCCATTTTGACGTTTAGCATATTTCGAATCTATTATTTGGATAATATTTCCCTCTTCTCCAAATTGATAAGTCGTTACGTCATTAATAGAATCTTTACTTGGAGAAGTTTTAAAAAAATTAATTGAAGAATCAGCAGCAAACCAATAACCATCCTCTGTATTGATTCTGTCTTGCTTTAATAATCTATTTTCCTCATTGGCTTGTGACAATGAAGGAAGTAACGTTTCTTGAAATAAAAAGGCTATTGCTATTATTACTATCGCAGGCCTTAAAGATGCTATCGCCATCCTAAAATTCGATTTACCTAAAACTTTTGCACCTATAATCTCCCCTTCTGAGTTTAAGCTTCCTAAACCAACGACCGCTCCAATAAGACAGATGTATGATAAATATTCATAAATTGAACTTGGAATTGAATAAAAACAATAAATTAGTGCATCAAACACAAGATAAGAATTTGATATATCAGAGATTTCAGAAATAAATTTAAATAAAAAGTCCAGCAAAGATATTGCAACTGCGACAATACAAATACTATGAAATATTCTCTTGGAGATATTTCTTTCTATTATGTCTCCAAATAAATGAATCATGATTTTGTCCTGAGCATAGATAAATTCAAAAGAATAGAAAAAACCAAAAAAAATAAATGAACCAAAAGAATTGAAATTAAATTAGAGGATTCTGAACCTTTGAATGCCAACAAAACCCCTAAGTATGCTGAAAATAATAATAAACCAGGAAGTATTTTCGAGTATCTGCCTTTACGCGGAGATCTTTCTGATAAAGGCACGGCGATGAAAATACTTAATAATGTCATAAAACTTATAGAGCTCGACCATAACAAAGGATTTACCGAGTCCTTTAGCTCAATATTAACTTCACCATAATTTTTCGACATGAAATCAGCTTTTAATTTGAGATTATCAAACTTGACTGAAAATATTTCATCAGGTTCTTCTTTCGAATATGAAAACCCTTTACCAAAATTCAGATCTCCATTTCCTGACCTATTTGGGCTCAATCCCTCAGCTACGATAGTCAAACTTGATTCCCTATTGGAATCCTTCACAAGGAGAAAAACATCCTTCAGTTCGTCATTTCGCTTTTCCTTCGCATAAATAAGATAAGAATCATTTAATTTGTGAAATTCACCTGGAAGTAAAGCATCGAAGGTTTCTTCTAGAGATTTAATTTCAAGTAAACTCTTTACCCGCAAATCTAATCCAGGATTAAGCACTAAAGAAAAGAAAAATATTAACAAAGCTATCAATACTGCAGGAATTGACAATAGTGAGTAGATTCTTGAGTTACTAAAGCCAAGCTGTTCCATGATCGTAAGTTCATTTTCTGAGCTAAGTTTTCCAATAGTCAAAACAACGGACATAAAAAAACTTAGAGGCAAAATTAATTCTAAAAATTCTGGAAGCCTATACAAGACAACATAAAAAACAACTTGAGGATTTATTTCACCTTTGGATGCTTGTTCTAAGTATTGTATAGACCTCGAAGATACTATTATGAGAATAAAGACTACGCTTATAGCCAGAGTATATGAGAAAATAGTCTTTAAAAAATAACGATTTAAAATCATAAACGAGTATTTGAAAATCTATATAGTCAATCCTACTCTTTATTAAAAGAATATTCTCTATTTGGAGATAACTTTTATTATTTATTGATAAAATAGTATGACAACAATCTTTTTTAAAAGGAGACGTAATGAAAAAAAGACTCACACTAAGCCTTAACCAAGAACTATCAAAAAAACTTTTAAAAACAAAAATCGATGTTTTAGTTGTCGGTGTTTCCGAAGGAAGGACTCTAAATTCAGCCGCAGAAAAAGTTGATAAAGCAACTCAAGGTAGTATTAAAAAGCTTATAAAAAGAGGTGAGTTTGAATCAAAGGTGGGTCAGACAGCCTACATTGCAACTAATGACGGTACTTCTGCTGAAAGAATTTTCTTAATTGGTTGCGGTAAACCGATGAAAGGTCTTAGCAGTGAAGATCTTGATAAGATTGCGATGTCTGTAACAACCTGTTTAACAACAAAAAAATCTTCAACAGGTATTGTTTCATTACCTTCTATGAAACATGAATCGAAAGAAAATACCGATGAGACTTTGCTGCAGAAAATAGGAACTGCTGTTGAAAGCAAGGCTTATACCTACGATGCAAAACTTAATAAGAAAAATAAAAAAATTAATTATCTTAAAAAGGTCTCAATTGTTATTGATTCAAGGCAAAGTGTGGCTAAGTTACGCAAAGGGCTCAAAACTGGACAAGTCATAGGACAAGGAATGAATGTAGCTAAAGATTTAGCAAATCTTCCTGGAAATGTGTGCACTCCATCCTATTTAGCAACAAGCTCTAGATCTGCAGCCAATAAGTATCAAAAACTAAGTTGTAGAGTTTATGGTGAAAAGGAGATGAAAAAAATGGGCATGGATTGTTTGCTTTCAGTTGGAAACGGAAGTGCTCAAGAGTCAAAACTTATTTCAATGAATTATCAAGGCGGAAAAAAAGGCGATAAACCATATGCGATTGTTGGAAAAGGCATTACTTTTGATACGGGAGGAATAAGCCTCAAGCCTCCTCCGACCATGGATGAAATGAAATTTGATATGTGCGGTGCTGCGAGTGTTATAGCGACTATGCAAGTAGTTTCAGAACTTAAACTTCCGATCAATATAGTTGGTGTTGTGGCAAGTGCAGAAAATATGCCAGGTAGTAAAGCCACTAAGCCTGGTGATGTCGTACGCACAATGTCAGGTAAGACTGTTGAAATATTAAATACTGATGCTGAGGGACGATTGGTCCTAGCTGATGCTTTGACTTATGTTGAAAGATTTGAACCTCGATCAGTAGTAGACATCGCTACACTTACCGGAGCGGTGATAATGGCGTTAGGTTATTCCACATCTGGACTAATGTCTAATAACGACAAACTCGCAGAAGAATTATTAGAGGCTGGCCGTAAAGCTTCAGATAGGGCTTGGCAATTACCCTTATGGGATGTTTACCAAAAAGATTTGGATAGTAATTTTGCAGATATCGCAAATATAGGTGGTCGAGCTGGTACGATTACCGCTGCATGTTTTTTATCAAGATTTGCAGAGAAATACCCTTGGGCTCATCTCGATGTGGCCGGAACTGCTAGTTATAAAGGAGCTGCAAAAGGTGGTTCAGGTAGACCTGTACCTCTCCTGAGTCAATATCTCATAGATAAGTCTTAGTAATGGTAGAAGCTACTTTTATAGCTTCTGGCAAAAATATGGAAGAAGCTTTGAACTTCGCTTGCTCTCTAATTAGTAAATTAATTATGGGCGGCATAGATCTAATTCATGCTAGTAAAATAGATATTTTTTGTGATGATGTAAATGATGCTAAATATTTAGATGAGAGATTATGGAATGAGCCTAAATATGGACTAATTTCTCATAATCTAGTTACTAATAAAGCAGATGATCTCATAAATATTGGTTATCCTGGCACTAAGTTCGCTTTAGGTTCTGACTTGATTCTTAATCTATCTCCAGATATGCCGAAAAACTTAGATGGATATGAAAATTTTATACAGCTAGTAATTATGGATGGTGCCGATCTCAGAGAGAGAGCAGCGAGTACGTGGTCTAAATGTAAAGATTTAGGATTAAAAACAAAATTCGTAGAGTCAATATGAAGAAAAACTACGAGCCGAGTTCTACTGAAACAGAAATTTACGAGAATTGGGAAAAATCAGACTTCTTTAAAGCGCAACCTGATGAATCAAAAGAATCCTTTTGCATCATGATTCCTCCACCCAATGTTACTGGAACACTTCATATGGGTCATGGGTTTCAAAATACTCTGATGGATGCACTTATTCGCCACAAAAGAATGTCGGGATTCGATACACTCTGGCAAGTGGGCGTAGATCATGCCGGAATAGCAACTCAAATGGTTGTAGAAAGACAACTTGAAGCAGAAGGATTATCTAGAGAGGAGATCGGTAGAGATGAATTTGAAAAAAAAGTATGGCTTTGGAAGGAAAAATCAGGAAATAAGATAACACAACAACTGAGAAGACTAGGCGCTTCGGTTGACTGGTCAAGAGAAGCTTTCACCATGAGCGATGATTTAAGCACAGCAGTTAAGGAGGTGTTCATAGAACTTTATGACCAAGGATTAATTTATAAAGGAGAAAGATTGGTCAATTGGGATACAGTACTTGAGACTGCCTTGTCGGATCTTGAGGTTTCATCTGAAGAAGAAAATGGATCTCTTTGGTATATTGATTACTTTACTTCAGATAGTGAAAAATTAACTGTTGCAACAACTAGACCGGAAACATTGCTTGGAGATACAGCTCTAGCAGTAAATCCTGAAGATGAAAGGTATAAGGGACAGATAGGAAAAATGGCACTTTTGCCAATTGTGAATAGAGAAATACCTATCATTGCTGATAGTTATGTTGAATCAGAATTTGGGACTGGTTGTGTGAAGATTACACCTGCACATGATTTCAATGATTTTGAGATGGGCAAAAGACATGGACTTGAAGTGATAAATATCTTAAATTTTGATGGCACTCTAAATGACAAAGTTCCAGATAAATATCAAAACTTAAATATTGAAGACGCAAGAAAACTTATCCTAGAAGACCTTAATACTATTGGTCAACTGAATAAGACTGAGCCTTATAAAGTCCAGATCCCAAGGAGTGAAAGAAGTAATTCTATCCTTCAACCTTTGTTGACTAATCAGTGGTTCGTTAATGTTGAAAAACTTTCCCAAGAAGCTATCAGAGTTGTAAAGGAAAATGAGACAGAGTTTATACCTAAGAACTGGGAAAATACCTATTTTGCTTGGATGAAAGATATACAGGATTGGTGTATCAGTAGGCAGTTGTGGTGGGGACATAGAATACCAGCCTGGTTTGATATGGATGATAATGTTTATGTTGGGGAATCTGAGAAAGCCGTAAGAGAAAAATATAATCTCGATAATATAGAATTGAAACAAGACGAGGATGTTCTGGATACTTGGTTTTCTTCTGCTTTGTGGACATTTTCAACTCTTGGATGGCCAAAAAAAGAGAACTTACTTTCAAGATATCATCCTACAAGTGTCTTAGTGACGGGGTTTGATATCATTTTCTTTTGGGTAGCAAGAATGATAATGATGACTACTCATTTCATCAATGAAGTACCCTTCAGGAAAATATTAATTCATGGTCTTATAAAAGATTCAGAAGGCCAAAAGATGTCTAAATCTAAAGGTAATACTTTGGATCCTTTGGATATCATAGATGGAATTAACCTAGATGACTTAATCAAGAAGAGAACTGAAGGGTTGATGCAACCAAAAATGAAGGATCGGATCATAAAACAAACCAAAAAAGAATTTCCGAATGGTATCGAAGCTTATGGAACTGACGCATTAAGACTAACTTTCTGCTCGCTAGCGACGGGTGGAAGGGATATCAATTTCGATATTAAAAGAGTAGAAGGTTACAGAAACTTTTGTAACAAGCTTTGGAATGCGGCCAGATTTATAGATTTAAATATTGATAACTATGGTATTTCCAAAAAGAGAAGTGAAAGTTCAATTGATTTCTGGATCGACTATAAATTCAATAAAACGGTAAAGAAAGTAGACCAATCAATGAATGAATTTAGGTTTGATTTGGCCACTAAAGCAATCTATGAATTTATATGGTACGAATTTTGTGATTGGTTCATAGAGCTTCAGAAAATAAGTCTCAGAAAAAATGACATGAATAAAGCAGAGATTGTTAGGTCTTTGGTCGATATTCTTGAAAAAACTCTAAGACTTGCACATCCAATCATGCCTTTCATAACGGAAGAAATTTGGAAACAATTTAAGGCGCATCATAATTCAATCCATGAAAGCATAATGATATCTGAATACCCATTAGGTTCAGAAAATACTTCGGAACGAGACTACCAATCAGTAGAATGGCTCAAAGATATTGTATCTGGGATAAGAAATATACGTGGCGAGCTTCTTATCAAACCTTCAATTAAAATTTCTTCAATCTTTAAGGGAGGAGATCAATTAGATAAGGAAAACTTAAATGAAATTGGTAGTTATATAGAAAAGCTATGTGGTCTCAAAGAGATTATTTGGGCTGAAGAGAGTTCTCAAGACATTCCTTCATCAATGTTTACTCGAGACAATCTAAAAGTAATGATACCCCTTGAAGGACTCATAGACGCAAAGGAAGAAATGCAAAGGCTCAATAAAAAAATATCTAAACTTATTCAAGAAAAGGAAATGTTAGGTAGTAAACTTTCTAATCAGAACTTTGTTGAAAATGCTCCAAAAGATTTAGTGGAGGCTCAAAAAGATAGATTTTCTGTTTTATCTAAAGAACTAGAAAATCTTGATTTGCAAATTAAAGAAATTAAAAAAATGATTTAGGGTTTATGAAATCATTTTAGTTATAATTTAGCATTATGTTTTTCAGAGCTCTAATAACAAGCTTCATTATATCGAGCCTATTCACTGGGCTAATCTTCTCTATCGGGGATCTTACTTTTGGGAGCAGTCTTATGTACCAAGCTCTTGTGACGTTCTGGAGCATTGGATTTCTGTCAATTATAGGTTTTATATATGGAAGAAAAATAAAGAGAAATTTTAGAGGAGAAACTGGAACCATAAAATGGTTTGACCCAAGTAAAGGATATGGGTTTTTAATTCGAGACAAAGGTGGGGATTTATTCGTTCATCTTAGGGCTGTTCAAAATCAAGACAGGAGAAAACTCAAAGAAAATACTAGGGTAAGATTTTCTGTTGAGGAAACAGAAAAAGGGCCTCAAGCTGAAAATATCAGAATAATCTAAAATAGTCTCTCCAAAAACCAATATGTTCCCAAGCAGGACAAAGCTGATGCAGCACAAACTCTTATTGTGTTTATACTCTCTCTGATGAACTTAGTTATCTGAGAAAGAATTAGATAAACAACTAAAACTATCAAAAGTTGTCCGAGCTCAACTCCAATATTAAACCCTGCGATTGCAGGTAAAAGCCTACCCTCCATCATGCCGATAGAAGATAAATTTCCCGCAAACCCAAACCCATGTATTAGTCCGAAAAAAGAAGTTACAAGTAAGGTTATTGAAGAGCCTGGATGTCTTCTTACAAGATTTAAGTAACAAAAAGAAAATATGCTTATACCTACCAAACCAATTATGAATTTTTGTAATCCAAAAAAAGCCAAAAAAATAACAAGAGATGAAGAAAAATAAATCAACAATCTTCCATATAGGCTGTGATTATGAGTAACTGAAGCAATACACTCTAAAGCTATAATGACTATGGAATATCCAATTAAAGCTTCAACAAATTGCGAGGAAGGTGTGACTAAACCCAAAGCCCCTAATGCTAAAGTGATGCTATGGCCAATTGTAAAACCCGTAATTACTATGATTAAATTCTTTAAGGCAAAACCTAGAATTAATATTGCAAAAAGGAATGCTAAATGGTCATATCCAGACAATATATGATTGAATCCAAGTTCAAGATAATCTCTAAAAGAATCAAATCTTGATTCGCTTTTAGATTCATTATCAGTTTCTTTCCACTCCCTTCTAGAAGATGTGAAAACCTTTTCAGGACTAGCTACAGAATTAATATAAAAAGTGGATATATGAGTATGAGTCGGATCTTCATCAAAAAAGAGCTCAAAATTTATTGTGGATTCTTCAAGTTCACACTCCATCGTCCAGAGCAAAGTTAAGTAACCTGTAGAAAAAGAATTTTTCAAAAAAGGTGTCTTGGAGAGATTGCAATTTTTATTAAAATTAAAATTATCTATAACTTTATTTGTAAGTTCTTCCTCCCAGTTTTCAGTAAAATTTAAATTTAGCCTTTGTAATACTGATGTTTGAATACTAAATTCTACTTCAATAGATTTTGATTCAGCAGTAGAGTCTATATTGATCTTAGAATAAGACTCACTTCTTTGATGCGAGAATAATACTGTACTCAATAAACAAGTTATTAAACCTATTGATAAAAGTTTCGACATTTATTCAGGTAAGTTCCTTGAAATATCGTACCAATTCTTGAGATTCTCTAAATATTCTCTCAAGGAATTATCATCTCTCCTTTTTGAATATTCTGCCAAAACCACATCTCTAACTTGTTCTAAGTTTGGCTGTCCTGCCAACTCTTTTTCCAATAAGAAAATTATCTTATAACCGCCAGGAACCTTGATTGGTTGACTAAATGTACCAGGTTGTAAATTCCTAGCTAAATTCATGAGGCTGGGCCCAATATACTCTCTTACTTTTGATAATGTCATTAAACTATTTGGAATTTTCAAAGCAGAGTCACTCCCTAAATTGGATACCTCAACAAAACTGCTACCAGAAATTAAAAGGTCATAAGCTCGAGTTGCATCTTCAAAGGATGAGTTTTCGACCCCTTCATCAGAGAAATAAAGCTGTTGAATTCTTAACCTTGATGATTTGGTGAAAAACCCTATATTCTCTTCAAAAAATTTATTTAATTCTTTATCAGATACTTCATATCTCATATTTTCTGCAATGATAGTCTTTATCATCTGCTGAACTATTGTTCCTCTTGCTATAGGATTATTTTCAAGCATTCCAAGGTCTAAAGCCCGTTTAATTAAAAGTTCCTCTTCTATCATTCGCTCAAGAACATATTCTTTATCTTTTTGCGATATGGGTGATTTCTTGTCTTTTGCAAGACCTTCAAGTTGGACTAAATATTTCTCCATAGAAATTGAAGTATCTTCGATTTTCGCAGCATATTTGAAATTTGTAATATTAGATTCTTGAATAATAGAAAGCCCTGCTAGTAAGGCTCCAACAAATAAGCCTGTAGACAAAACTAAAGTGTAGAGCTTTTCTTTATCCATTCCTTATCATTTGAATATGAGGAATTCCATCTTCGTCATACACTTCGCCATTTACTTTAAATCCGTGTCCTTCATAAAATTTAATCAAATATTCTTGAGCAGAAATAGTTGATTTTTCAGTCATATAATTTTCTGAACTTCTCTTTAGGCCTTCATCAACTAATCTTGATCCAATACTTAGACCTCTCAGACTGTCAATTACAGCAATACGTCCTATAGAAGGTGTTTTATACTTAATTCCAGGAGGAGTTAACCTTAAGTAACCCACTAAATGTCCTTCCTTTTTCAAAAGAAGATGATCACTAATTTCGTCTAATCCATCCGCATCTTGATACCAAGATTTCTGCTCTACAACAAATATGGATTGCCGAAAACTAAGAACCTCATAGAGTTCTAACTTTGAAAGCTCATCAAAAGATTTCCAAAAACTCTGTAAATCTAAATTTTCAGAGTTCAAGGACATATATTAGGATTTTTTCTATGTATCAAAGATATTTGTTCTAAATCTTCATCAGATAATTTCACATCAATACTTCCAATGGCTAGCTTTAACTGCTCCATAGTGGTTGCACCGATGATATTAGAAGTTACAAAATCTCTTGAATTTACAAAAGAATTTGCCATCACTGATGGATCCATATTTATGGAACGAGCATAATTGACATAGGATTTAACCGCCTCATTTGCGCCGGGAACCTCATAACGATCTCCTCTTTCAAATAAAGTTGTTCGGGCTCCTTCAGGTCTAGCACCATCGATATACTTTCCTGTCAAATAGCCTTGTGCTAGAGGGGAATACGCTAGAAGACCTACTTGTGATCTATGGTGAAATTCAGACATACCGATCTCGTAAGATCGGTTTAAAAAATTGTAAGCATTCTGAACTGATACAACTCTTGGTAAATCATACATTTCTGAAAATTTGATAAATTCCGAGAGGCCCCATGGTGTCTCATTTGATAAGCCAATGTATCTAATTTTTCCAGAGTCTACTGATTCAGAGAGTACTTTCAATGTTTCAAGTATTGGAACTGTTTCAGCTTCATAATGCTTATAACCTAAACCATCAGCACCAAACATGCTCATTCTTCTGTCAGGCCAATGTAATTGATACAAATCAATATAATCAGTCTGTAGTCTTTTTAAGCTAGAATCTATAGCACTTTCGATATTCTCTCTATCCAAAAGAGTCCAGTCTCCCCTAAACCAATTCATAGGCGCCCTTCCAGCTACTTTAGAAGCAAGAATTATCTCTTCTCTCTTCCCGGTTTTCTTAAACCAATTTCCTATACATTCCTCAGTCTTCCCTTGTGTATCAGGCTTCGGAGGTATTGGATAGAGTTCAGCTGTATCAAAGAAATTTACACCTTGCTCAAAGGCATAATCCATCTGCTCATATCCTTCCTCAAAAGTATTCTGTTCCCCCCAAGTCATGGTACCCAGACAGATGACGCTTACATCTAAATCAGTATTTCCTAATTTTCTATACTCCACCCTTCTCTCCTTACAAAGTTGTTATAATTAATATTATAAAAAATTAAATTCAAAAATGACTAAAAACATTTACCAATTTTCCTGTGAGGACTCATCTGGTCAAAACGTAGACTTAAGCGATTTCAGAGGAAAAACCTTGCTGATAGTTAATACTGCCAGCCAGTGTGGCTTTACACCTCAATATAAAGGCCTAGAACAACTTCAAAATAAATTTTCAAATGAGGAATTTTCTGTTTTGGCCTTCCCTTGTAATCAATTTGGCGGTCAAGAGCCCGGGACTAATCAAGAAATTGTTGAATTTTGCAGCTTAAATTATGGAAGTACTTTTCCAATCTTTAGCAAAATTGACGTAAATGGAGACAATGCCCATCCTTTGTATAAATTTTTAACTACTGAAAAGAAAGGTCTACTTGGAACGGAAAAAATTAAATGGAACTTCACCAAATTCCTTGTCAATAAAGATGGTGAACCTGTGAATCGATACGGATCTTCAACAACGCCAGAGCAGATAGAGGCTGATATTGAAAAGTTGATTAACTCTTAGAAAAAAATAAATTACTTACAAAACCCTTTTTGAGTGTCTTGGACATCACATAAGCATCTTCTCTGCCTTCAGGAAGCCTATAATATTTTTTCCTCTCACCAATCTCAAGAAATCCTAGTTTCTCATAAAGTCTATAAGCTATTTTATTTGAGACCCTTACTTCAAGAATTATTTTCTTGCTTCCCATGACTTCAGCAGCAATTATCATTTTTTTTAATATTCTCTCTCCGTAACCAGATCTTCTAAAATCTTTATTAACACCTATATTAAGAAGATGTGACTCTTCAGATGAAATAGCCATAATAGCGAATCCTATCAACCTTTCATTGTCCTCAAGGGCCAGAGAGTAATAACCTTTCTCTAAGCAGTCAGTGAAGTTTCTTTCTGTCCAAGGGAAAGGATTAGATTCTCTCTCTATTTCGAGTACTGAATCTAAGTGACTAAAATCTAAATAAGAGTAATCCATAAAATATTTTTATAAATTTAAAGCTTTTAACTCATTCAAAAATAGCTTTTTGGACTCTTTTGAAGAACATATTTCTGCCATGGAATCATAAGATGATATTTTAGAATTTATATATTGCTCGGAATATTGTGGAAGATCTGTTCCTAAAACTAGGATGTTGTTTATTGATTCTGGATTTTCTAGTTTATTTATTTTTAGGGGTTTATTTTTTCCAATAGACTTAGCAAGCGTACTTAAAAAAAATATTTTGTCCTCCTCTGAAACTTGCTCGTCTTTTTTTCCAAGACATAAAATGCAATTTCTGTCGATTAAATAGACTTCATCTTGAAAAATAATAGCCTCATGTTCAGATCTTTTTTTCCATATATCTATACCTAGCTCTTGAAGTTTTTGATATTTTGACAAAACCATATTTTGTAATTTTACTATTTGGAAAAAAAGACTCAACTTGACCTTAATTGCTTGCAAATATAAGCTAGCGCCGATGATTTTAGTCGCTTTAAAAATTATTCAGCTACGACTGACTATCCCGGTCTCTTTTTTTAAGAGTTAACCGGGCAGTACTTCGTGCTTTAAGCACCAATCTCAATAATTAAAATATTCTGGAGATAAAAATGACTAAAATAATTAATGATTCAGCTTCTAAATATCGACCATTCAAGTCTATAGATATAGACAATCGAACTTGGCCTTCAAATACAATTACTCAATCACCTATGTGGTGCAGTGTAGACTTAAGGGATGGTAATCAAGCTCTTATAGAGCCCATGGGTGAAGAAAGAAAGCTTAGGATGTTTAGTCTCTTAATTGAAATTGGTTTCAAAGAGATTGAAGTGGGTTTCCCCTCTGCGTCTCAAACAGACTTCGATTTTGTCAGAAAAATTATTACGGAAAATCTTATACCAAATGATGTAACTATCCAGGCTTTAACTCAAGCCAGGCCTGAGTTAATTAAGAAAACTTTTGAGGCTCTAGAGGGAGCAAAAAAGGCTATTGTTCATGTCTACAATTCTACTTCCACTTTACAGCGTAAAGTTGTTTTTAAGAGTGATGAAGCGGGTATAAAGAAAATTGCAACTGATGGTGCTAAATGGGTAAAAGAAGAGTCAGAACTATATGATGAAACTGATTGGTCATTTGAATATAGTCCAGAGAGCTTTACTGGAACAGAACTCCCCTATGCGGTTGAGGTGTGTAATGCGGTCAATGAAATTTGGGAACCGAATGATCAAAAGAAGACAATCATGAATCTCCCTGCCACAGTGGAGATGGCTTCTCCAAATACTTATGCAGATCAAATAGAATGGATGTGTAGAAATCTGCAGGATAGAGAAAATGTAATAGTTAGTCTTCATCCACATAATGATAGAGGAACTGCAGTAGCAGCTACTGAACTAGGGGTTATGGCTGGTGCAGATAGGATTGAAGGCACACTTTTTGGAAATGGAGAAAGAACTGGTAACGTTGATTTAGTTACCCTGGCTTTAAACATGCTTACACAAGGTGTTGATCCTCATCTGGATTTTTCTAATATAAATCCGATAATGAGAGAGGCAGAATATTGCAATCAATTACCAGTCCATCCAAGGCATCCTTATGCAGGTGATCTCGTCTTTACAGCCTTTTCCGGCTCTCACCAAGACGCGATTAAGAAAGGTCTTGCTGAATTAAGAAATTCTAATCAAGAGCTTTGGGAAGTACCCTATCTTCCAATTGATCCAAGTGATGTAGGAAGATCTTATGAGGCAGTAATAAGAATAAATAGTCAATCTGGCAAAGGAGGTGTTGCTTATCTTCTTGAAAAAGATCATGGATTAAGTATGCCGAGGAGGTTGCAGATTGAATTTAGTCAGGTGATACAAAAAATAGCAGACGAATCTGGAAAAGAAATCTCTCCCTCAGACATTTGGGATAACTTCCGAGAAACTTATCTTAACAGCTCAGGAAACTACGAATTCATTGAGCATCATATAAATTCAAGTTCCAACAAAGACGGCACGCAATCTGATGAAATAACGATAGGACTTAAACATAACACAGATATCGTCAGTATAATTGGCCGTGGAAATGGTCCAATAGATGCGATGATAGATGCCATCAAAAAGAGCTTCAATCTTGAAATTAAGATATCTGATTATCATCAACATGCCATCAGTTCCGGCTCAGATGCTAAAGCAGTTGCATATTCTGAATTAGTGTTAGGAAACAAATCTGTATGGGGAGTTGGTATGCATCAAAATACTGTTATTGCTGGATTACTCTCTGTAATTAGCGGCCTAAATAGATTGTCTTAGTAGCTCAAAACTATAATATGACCATGGAATTTATCATTTCTAGGGGAGTTCATGCGTACTGAGACAGTTCAGCGAAATACAATATTTGCTTATGGAGGGCTTGCAACTCCTTTAGCAATGATTGGCTATCCAATAGCAATCTGGCTAATTCCCTTTTATTCTGAGGTTGTAGGCATCCCTCTTTATATCATTGCCAATCTCCTGTTAATTGCAAGGTTCACAGATGTAATTACTGATCCAATTCTTGGGCAGTTAGGTGATTCTACTAGGACTTCAATTGGAAGAAGAAAGCCTTGGATTATATTAGGCGTACCTTTGATGATGTTGGCTATTTATAAATTATTCATCCCCGGTTCAGAAGTCTCAATTGCCTACTTTGTGATTTGGATGATGCTTATGTATTTAGGTTCAACCATAATTAATATTCCTTATGGTGCATGGGGCGCTGAAATATCAACTGACTATCATCAGAGATCAAGAGTCGTCAGCGGTAGAGAGGGTTGGACTTTAATTGGTTTGTTGATTTCTGCCCTTATACCTCTTGCTATTGAAGTCTCAGGACAGGGAATAGGATTCCTGGAATCAGTAAAGAGGATGCTTGCAGCAATTTTCATTTTTCAAGATTTTTCTACTTCGGGAAAAATGTCAGATATTTTGGCGAGCATGGGGATTGGTATTGTTGTGTTGCTGCCCATCTTTGCAGCGTGGGCCATTTGGAAAGTGCCAGACCCTATGCCAAAGATTGAAAAAAAGATTCCTTTATTTGAAGGACTAAAATATGCTGCCGAAAATCCTTTACTAGTAAGAATTTTATTAATCATTTTCTTAGTGATTGCAGGAGAGTCATTTAGAAACACTTTATCTCTCTGGTTTGTAAGAGATGTGATTGGAATTGAGACTGTTGGTGCTTCTTATGCAAGGTACTTCATTGCGGGATTAATAGGAATTCCTTTCTGGCTTTGGCTCGGTAAAACTTTGGGTAAGCATAAGGCTTTTTGTATAACTCTTGTAGGCACCGGAACAGTTAGTTTCTTATGTTTTTTTCTTGAAAGAGGCGATTTCTCTCAGTTTCATATCCTTTTTCTCCTAAAAGGATTCTGTTTTGGTGGCCTTCAATTCCTCCCCGCCTCTATGTTGGCAGATGTTGTTGACCTAGATTCTTTAAAAACTGGTGGGAGACGTGCTGGAACATTCTTTGCATTGAATGGAATGATAGCTAAAGTATCAGCAATGATAGCCGTTTGGGCTGCGGCTATATTAGTAGACTTCTCTGGATTTGTACCAGGAATAATAAATTCAGACGATGCGATGCTAGCTTTAAGAATTTATTATTGCTTGGGTTGTGCCGTATTTTTCCTGCCTGCTTTATTTCTAACTTGGTATTACCCTCTTACTAAGCAGAAACACAAAGAGCTTAGGATGGAACTTGAAAGTCAGAACAAATAAATTTTTACTTAAAGTTAGGTTGCCTCTTTTCCATAAAAGCTGTGACTCCCTCGATATTATCTTCTGAACCTGTAAGAGTATTTTGGGTTTTAGCCTCTAGGTCATAAATATCGCTATAAGTGCTGTCTAAAGCCTTCCTCATTATCTGTTTTGTAAGTTTTAAAGATTGAGAAGACCTGAGACTCAATCTATCTGCCCATGACAGTGCCTCGTCTAGTAAAGCTTCACCAGGAACTACTTTATTTATTAACCCTAATTCTAAACATCTACGAGAGTCTATTCTTTCGCCCTCTATTGCAATTTGGTATGCAAGTTTATAACCAACTGTATTGGTTAAAAACCAGTTAGCTCCTCCATCTGGAATTAGACCAATATTACTGAAAGCTTGAAGTATATAAGCTTCTTCAGACATGATGGTTAGATCACAAGCCATTGCGTATGCACTTCCTATGCCTGCTGCAGCACCGTTAACCGCAGATATGATAGGTTTAGGTAATGTCATTATTTCTTGTAGACTTGGTAAATACCCTTCAACTAAAGCAGCTTCGGTATCTGACCACTTGTTATCTCTTGCAGAAAGATCTGCACCCGCTGAAAAGCTTAGTCCTTCACCAGTCAAGACTATTACTCGGATATCATTATTCAATTTAGCCTCTATCAATGCTTCAAGGATATCCTCGGTCATCTTGGCATTAAATGCATTCCTTACTTCAGGCCGATTAAACTTGATCAGAGCAACAGCTCCTCTTTTTTCATAAATTACTGTCTCTAAATTCATAATTACTCCCTATTTGTTTACACTATCATTCCATACTATAGAAATACCATTCTCATCTAAATTAGTATGAAATTCATCACAAACCCATAAATCTCCCACTGCAGCTATCTGACCATTTATGTAGATTAATGGGATAGAATTCCTTTTCCAATCTGGTATCTCAAATTCTTGAAATAGATTCTTTATTTTTTGACTCTTGTCTCTTCCAAAAGGCTTACATCTCTCTCCTCCAACTCTAGCCTTTATAATTACATCATCTTTGAGATACTTTTTAGCCAATCCTTTTCCATAGGATTCTTGAGTTGAAAGTTCTCCAGAAGGAATTTTTATGGATTTTTTTAAATCCCAATTGACTCTTAAATTTTCTGGTAAAGGTCTCACTAAACCTTGATCTAATATTCTTATCTCTTTTGAAGATACAATAATTCTTATTTCAGTGTTAAGTGAGTCTGAATGAATAATAAAACTACTTGATTCTGGAGATGGATCTGAGATTGAGGATAAGATCTGAAAAATTAATTTTGACGAAACATAAAAATCATTTTCGTTATTTAGCCAAAAAACTATTGCATTTTTCTGCCTCTCATTAGATAAAGATTTCAATCTTTTCATATTTATCTTATCTTTACTTGCATCAATACTATCTAAATCCTCTCTAGCGACTTCTGTAAGTATCTTCTGATTCCATTTGGCCTCTGATGAAAGCTTGCCTATTGATTTACCGATAGAAGGCCATCGAGAAATAATTTTTGGCATCAATTCATTTCTAATCATATTTCTAGAAAATCTAGATTCTCTATTAGAGTTGTCTTCAACCCAAGTAAGATTATGTTCTTGGGCGTATTTGAGTATTTCCCTTTTTTTATTTTCTAAAAAGGGTCTATAAAAGTTTATGTCCCGAACTTTAGAAATTTCTTTAATTCCTTGTAAACCTTTGATGCCCGTTCCCCTAAAAAGTCTAAATAAAACTGTCTCAATGTGATCATCTAAATGATGACCCGTAATAATCAAATCATTGTGATCTGCCCAGCTTTTAAATGCTTCGTGCCGTTTATTTCTTAAGATGTCTTCTGAGATTTTATCTAAATCTTTGAGTTTCCAGGATTTAAAATTAATACCCAATCCAGCTGCAATTTGAGCAGAGAATTCTTCCCACTTATCTGAATCATTATTGATACCATGATTAACGTGTAGGGCTGTAATCCTGTCTTTTTGTATATCTTGTTCTGAGATAAGTTTAAGAAGTACAGATGAGTCTAGACCTCCTGAAAAAGCAATGCCTAATTTATTATAGTCATTAAGAATTTTACTATTTAAAATTAAATGTGCCATTAGATAGATCCATAGCTCATTAACCTTTTGTATCTCTTATCAAGAAGTGAATCGATAGACATATTAGTTAACTCATCTAAGTTTTTGATTAAAACCTTAGATAAATTCGATGATGCCTGATCAAAACTTCTATGTGCACCACCCAAAGGTTCCGGAATAACTTCATCTATCAAACCCAAATCATAGACACTTTCCGCATTTAATTTCATAGCCTCTGCAGCAAGATCTGCTTTGGTGGTGTCTCTCCAGACAATACTTGCGCAAGCTTCAGGTGATGCAACTGAATAAGTAGAATGCTCAAGCATAGATATATGA
The DNA here is from genome assembly GCA_902537425.1 of uncultured SAR86 cluster bacterium. Classification (GTDB taxonomy): domain Bacteria; phylum Pseudomonadota; class Gammaproteobacteria; order Magnimaribacterales; family Magnimaribacteraceae; genus Magnimaribacter. The sequence goes on from CACBBD010000008.1 coordinate 40,763, forward strand.
TCTCCTACACCTAACGCAAGAGCTCCACCAGATCCACCCTCACCTACAACATTAACAATTATTGGAGTTTTTAATGAAGACATAACTCTCAAGTTGTGAGCTATGGCCTCACTTTGACCTCTTTCTTCGCTATCAATGCCTGGATAGGCTCCAGGTGTATCGACAAGGGTAACTATTGGAAGTGAGAATCTCTCTGCTAACTCCATTAACCTGCAAGCTTTTCGGTAACCTTCTGGTTGAGACATTCCAAAATTATGTAAAATCTTTTCTTCAGTCGTCCTGCCCTTCTCATGCCCTATAAACATAACTTTATATTCACCAATAGAACCTATCCCGCCTATGACAGCTCTATCATCTGAGAAATGCCTATCGCCATGGAGCTCATCAAATTCATCAGAAATTCTTTCGATATAATCTAAGAAATGAGGTCTTTCGGGATGTCTTGCAACTTGAACATTTTGCCAAGGAGTTAAGTTAGAATAAATTTTTTCGGTAGTCTTCAAGATAGATTCATTGAGTCTAATAACTTCTGTCTGTATAGACTCCTCATCTAAATCTGAATCTTTTAGATCTAAAACTTGTTGCTCAAGATCAGCAATAGGTTGTTCGAAATCTAGATAACTTTTTAGCATTTGGGATACTTAATTCATATGATATTGGCTATGATAAACTAACTTGACATTTTCGGGTCCAAAACGTTTGCTCAAGGCCTTTATTGAAGAATCATCAAGTTTGACTGAAAAATTACTTGGCAGAACTATATCTGCTAATGCTGACTCTCCTTTGTACGATATTAAAACTTCATTACCTTGACTGCTATTTGCTATTAATTTTAAAGAATTAACAACCTCTTCTGAGCTCATGTCATTATTTTCAATATCTATTTTAATGTTCTTTACATACTCATAACGTGCTTGATCAAAAGTTAAAATCTTATCGGCAATCATTTTATGTTTCGCAAAGTTTGAATATTCATCCTTCTCGATCATACCCTCAACAACTAAAACTTGTCCTTTTTTAAGCAAGCCCCTATATTTTTCAAACACATCTGCCCAGATCGAGACTTCTATTTTCGAAGAACCATCATCTAAAGTCGCGAAAGCAAATCGACCTCTTTTACCCTGTCTTACATTAAACTGTATTAAACATCCTGCGATTCTTTGCGTGTGTTCTTCGGTTTGAAGTTCAGAAATGAAAAAACCACACATATTCCTAACCTCTTTCTTTTTACTTTCTAGAGGATGAGAATCTAAATAAAAACCTAAAGCACTCCACTCCGATGATACTTCATCAAATTCTATGTCATCATTAACATTATCCTCTGCAGGAGAAATAATTTCTTCTCCAAAAAGATCTTGAATATTGCTCTTATTCCTCTCAGAAGCCTGTTCTGCATTCTTAAGATAAGAATCAATTCTTCTAAAGAGATCTTCCCTTTTTCCGAAAGAGTCCATGGCACCTGAACCAATCAATGTAGTTAAAATTCTTCTATTTATTCTGTTAGATCCAATTCTCATACAGAAATCATGCATATCTTTGAATTGTTCAATATTGCGTTGAGATACTATTTGTTCTACTAAAGATTCACCTATACCTTTGATTGCGCCCAAACCATATAAGATAGTTCTTGAGTCTAGGTCTTCAAATCTATATGAGCTCCTATTTATATCAGGTTTCTCAACTGATAATCCTATGTTTCTGCAATCATCTACAAATAATTGAATATTATCTGTATTTCCTAAATCACATGATAAAACTGAAGCCATAAATTCAGCAGGAAAATGAGTTTTAAGCCATGCAGTTTGATAGGCAATAAGTGCATAACCTACGGAATGAGATCTATTGAAACCGTAACCTGCAAATTGCTCAATTTGGTCAAATAGATTAGCAGCATATCTTTCGTTTACATCTTTCTTAACTGCTCCATCTACAAATGTGGACCTCAGACTTTCCATTTCTTCTTTCTTCTTTTTCCCCATAGCCCTCCGCAAGATATCTGCTTGGCCGAGAGAGAAACCCGAGAGTTCCTGAGCTATCTGCATTACCTGTTCTTGATAAACTATTACTCCATAAGTGGTACTAAGTATTTTTTTTACTGATTCATGACCATAGGTAACTTCTTCCCTACCATGCTTTCTATTGATATAGGAATCTACCATATTCATGCCCAAGGCGCCTGGCCGATACAAAGCATTCATGCTTACAATGTCTTCAAAATCATTAGGTACTAATTGTTTTAAGTAGTCCCTCATACCTCTTGATTCAAGCTGAAATATACCGGTAGTTTCACCTCTTTGCAGTAATTCGAAAGTTTCTGAATCTTTCAAAGATAAATTATCAATATTTATGTGATCTTGCTCGTTTTTGGCCTTTGCGTTAATTCGTCTTACAGATTGATCTATTATCGTAAGAGTTTTCAGACCAAGAAAATCAAATTTAACTAAACCTGCAGACTCAACATCGCCCATATCAAATTGTGATGCTACTGTTCCTTTATCAGAATCTAAAAACAGAGGTGTAAAATCTGTCAAAGCTGTTGGAGCTATAACTACTCCAGCTGCGTGAGTTCCAACACTCCTTGATAAACCTTCCAACTTGAGTGCCATATCAAAAACTTCTTTTGATTCATCAGACTCATCGATAATCTCTTTGAATTGCTTATCCTTATATGCCTCTTCAAGACTTATTCCTAAAACATCTGGTATTGCTTTTGCAAGTCTATCGCCAAATCCATAAGGTTTGCCTAATACTCGAACTACATCACGTAATACAGCCCTTGCGGCCATTGTTCCTCTAGTACTTATCTGTGCTACTGAATCTTTACCATATTTGTTTGTGACATATTCTAGAACCTTGTCTCTACCCTCAATGCAAAAATCTATATCGAAATCAGGATTACTAACTCGCTCTGGATTAAGAAATCTCTCAAATAAAAGATCATATTTGATAGGATCAATAGCCGTTATACCTAGGGCATAGGCGACTATAGATCCAGCGCCAGAACCTCTACCAGGACCAACAGGAATATCATTCTTTTGAGCCCAATTCACAAAATCAGCTACGATTAAAAAATAACCTGCGAAGTCTAGCTTACAGATCATATCTAATTCATATTCTAGTCTCTTTACATAAGTATGTTCATCCAGTTCATAAGAATCGGCGGACACTTTAAGGTCTTCTATTCTTTTTAGTAGGCCTTCATTTGAAATTTTTCTTAAGAATTCTTCTCTAGAGTAGTCATTTGGAACTTCAAAATCAGGGAGATAAAATTTTCCTAACTCCAAGTCGATGTTACATTTTTCCGAGATTTTTACGGTATTTAACAGTGCTTCAGGTATGTCAGAAAATAACTCAAACATCTCCTCTTTACTTCTAAAAAATTGCTCTTCTGTATAATTTTTAGGTCTTCTTGGATCATCCAGAATATCACCTCTTTGAATACAAACTCTAGCCTCATGGGCTTCAAAATCAGAAGGAGAAATATCAGGATCAACCGCTTCTAAAAACCTTACATTATTTGTAGCAACAACAGGAATGTCCATTCTTGAAGCAAACCTCAATACTGCTTCGTTGTATTCTTTTTCATTAGGCTTTCCCGTTCTTTGAACTTCAATAAAAAAATTATCCTTATAAATCTTTTTGAAGAAGTCTATACGAGACTCCGTCAATTGCTTATTTCCTGCCAATATTGAATTCCCAATATGTCCTTCCAAGCCTCCCGATAAAGCTATTATTCCTTCTGAAAATTCTGCAAGCCAATTAAAAAGAACAATGGGATCACCTTTTACTTGACCTTCAACATAAGCTTTAGAAACTAACTTTGTTAAATTTATATAGCCTTGTTTATTCGTAGCTAAAAGCACAATGGGAGCTGAAATTGAGTTTTTATCTTTTGCTACATTTATTTCCGAACCTATAATAGGTTTAATGCCTCTGCTTCTTGCAGATCTATAGAATTCAATTAATCCAAAGAGATTAGTTAGATCAGTCAATGCAACAGAGTGAAATCCATGGTCAACAGAACGATCTAGTAAATCATCAACTCTTATGATCCCGTCAACTAAAGAGTATTCCGAGTGGACATGAAGATGAACAAAATCTAAATTATCTAGTTGATTCATGAATATTTTTTACTGGCCTAAAACTTAACCTATGCTCTAAAGTTATACCATATGATTCTAATGCTTCTAGGTGCATCTTTGTAGGATAACCTTTGTTTTGTTTAAAACCATATTCTGGAAAGGAGTTATCTAATTTCTTCATATAATTATCTCTATAAACTTTTGCAAGGATTGAAGCAGCCATAATATTCTCATTTGACTGATCTCCTTTAATTATTGTCCTAACTTTCAAATCCGTTTCAGGTGAAAACTGGCCATCGACAGATATTAGATCGGGTATTACATCTAAGCTATCTATTGCTCTACTCATAGCTAACAAAGATGCTCTAAGAATATTAATTTCATCGACCTCTTTTACTGAACTCATTCCTATAGACCATGAAATAGCATTGACTTTAATATCTTCTGCTATAATTTCCCGTCTCTTCTCAGAAATCTTTTTTGAGTCATCTAGATCAGATACTGAATGTTTCTCGCCTAATATAACTGCTGCTGCAAAAACTGGACCTGCTATGGGACCTCTTCCTGCTTCATCAACTCCAGCTTCAATCAATTTAATAATTTTAAAACCTCAACAGATGCCTTATCTGCTCCCCCGGCCTTCAGCTTTTCTTTTATAAAAGTAAAATCATTTCTATAGAATTCAATGCCTCTATCCTCTAGTAAATTTAAAGAAGAGATAATCTTTTCTAAAGTTGCTTCAGACTGCAATAGCTCAGGTAAAATCTTCTTGCCTAAAATAAGATTTGGTAGAGAAAAAGAGTCAATATGAAGCAAAGGTTTAATTAGCAAATAAGACAGCCAATTAGTTTTATATACAGCTATACAAGGTGTGAATGACAACGCAGCCTCCAAGGTTGCTGTTCCAGATGTAATAATTGCCATAGAGGATTTCTTTAATATTTCTTGGGAATTTTCATATGTAATATTAATGAATTCCTCGATATCTTCCTTAAAAAGGTCTAAATGGGAAGGATTAGATAATGGCATAAAAAATTCGTACTTTGGATTCACTAATTTAAGTTCCTTTGCCGCTTTAATCATTAAATCACCCATTAGTAAAATTTCTGAAGTCCTGCTTCCTGGTAATAACGCAATGCTATTTTGGACTTTGGATTCTATTTCTATATTAGTAATATCAATTTTGTAAGACAGAGGATGTCCTACATAACTTGTCTTAATCTTAGAGTTGGAATAAGCAGTCTCCTCAAAAGGAAAAAGGGTTAAAACAGAATCTATTGAACTTTCCATTGATTTTATGCGGCCTTTTCGCCACGCCCAAACTGATGGACTTACGTATTGTATTGTCTTGATTCCAAGATTATTTTTCAAAAATTTTGCAATGGGAAGATTGAAATCAGGTGAGTCGATGCCAATAAAAATGTCGGGATTTTGTTGGAGCAAATATTTTTTTAAACCCTTTCTAAGTTTTAATAATTTTCTTAAATTTAATAAAGGTTCAATTATACCCATTACGGATATCTCACTCATATCAAAGTAAGATTCAAGTCCTTCAGTTGTCATCTTCGAACCCCCAACTCCTACAAATTCAATTGAAGGATTAATTGATTTCAAGGATTTCATCAAAGGTGCGCCTAATTCGTCACCAGACCTCTCACCTGCTACTATTGCGATCTTTATAGGAGTATTTACTAGGGTATTCCCCATCAACGAGATATGCCTCTCTTAGAGTCTTCAATTGAACTTAAGAATATATCTACTTCTCTAAAATCTTTTCTTAAAGAATCAAGATCCTTGATAGCCTCATCTACCGTAAGCTTCTTTCTATAAATTGATCTATAAGCAGATCTTAAAGCTTCTATAGTTTCCTTAGAGTATCCGATTCTTTTTATCCCAGTTACGTTTACTCCAAATGGTTTAGCAGGATTACCTCTAACTTTCACATATGCAGGTATATCTTTATTTACCGCGCTGCCCATTGCACAAAAACTGTAACTGCCAATAGAACAAAATTGATGAACTATGGCATAACCTCCGAGTATTGCCCCATCTCCAACATGAACTGAACCAGCTAGTGCCGCCTGATTAGTTAAAACAATATCATTTCCCAATACACAATCATGCGCAATATGAGAATAAGCCATAATAAGATTTCTATCACCAATAAGAGTCTCACCACGATCCTGAATGGTGCCTCTATGAATAGTTACACCCTCCCTAATGATATTGTCATCTCCAATTACTAGGGTAGTAGGCTCATTGTTATATTTCTTATCTGGACTTCCATCACCTAATGTAGAAAACTGAAATATGTGATTTCTTTTTCCTATCTTCGCAGGTCCTTTCAAAATAACATGAGACTCTATTTTAGTCCCTTCTTCTATTTCTACTTCCGGACCAATAAGACAAAAAGGACCAATTTCTACTGAATCACCAATTTTGGCAGAATCGTCAACTATTGAAGAGGGGTGAATCATAATTACTTTGGTCTATCAGCACAAAGTATCATTGCCTTTGCTACAAGCTCACTGTCTACAGTTGCTGAACAGTCAAACTTCCAAATTCCTTTCTTATTGGTTATTACCTTTGAATTCAAAATGAGTTTATCGCCAGGAATTGCAGGTCTTTTAAATCTTAGATCATCAGCTCCTACAAAGTAGTAAATTGACCCATCTTCAGGTTTTTTATCCATTGTTTTGAAACCTAGGATGCCAGAAGCTTGAGCCATGGCTTCTATAATCAAAACACCAGGCATAACTTGTTTTCCAGGAAAATGTCCCATAAAAAAAGGCTCATTAGTAGTAATATTTTTATAAGCTGTAATAGATTCACCTGACACCATATGTATAACTCTATCAACTAGAAGCATGGGATATCTGTGAGGCAAAAACTCCTGAATCTCTTCTATACTTATTTCTACTTCCATAATTTTACTTTTTGATTAATCCGTGAAGTCTTTTAAAGGCAACTGCATTTTTTTTCCAGTCAGAGTTTTTCATAAATGGTGTACCTGATGAATAATAACCGCTGTCTTTTATAGATTTAGTGATCAGAGACATTGCTGTAATGTGCACCTCATCTGAAATCTCGATGTTATCAACGATTGCAGAACACCCTGCAAGTGTACAATTCTTTCCAATTTTTGTACTCCCTGCAATAGCACTATTACCTGCAATGGCAGTACCAGAACCAATAATTACATTGTGCGCTACATGAACCTGATTATCTATTTTCACATTATCTCCGATGATAGTATTCCCAATTGATCCTCTGTCAATTGTACTATTTGAACCGATTTCAACATTATCCCCAATTATAACTTCTCCCAAGTGCTCAATCTTTATCCATGAGCGGTTATCTTTGGCAAAGCCTAAGCCATCTGAGCCAATCACTACTCCCGAATGTAGAATACATTCTTTGCCAATATTTACGGAGTCATATATTGATACGTTAGCGTATAAAATTGTACCCTTCCCAATTCTGCAGCCTTCGCCAATAAAAACTCCAGGCATCAAAACAACCTCGTCTTCTATAACAGCATTTTTTGAGACTGTTACAAAATTCCCTATTGAAGCAGTATCAGAAATTATTGCCGTATCTTCAATTAACGCAAAGCTAGAAATTCCGGTTTTGATTGCAGGTTTTTCTTTGAAGAGCTCAGTACATCTAGCATAAGTTAAATAAGGATTTTCACATATCAATTTATTACCTGTGAACAAATCTGAGTAATCTGCGCTGCAAATAACTGCACCGGCCTTAGTAGTAGATAATTTTGCTAAAAATGACTCTTTAGCAATAAAAGAAATTTCGCGATCTAGAGACGTTTCAAGAGTGTTTATTCCAATTATTTCTTTAGAAGGATCACCTTCGAGTTCTGCTCCAAGGATTTCAGCAAGTTGAGATAACTTAAAACTTTTTAGGGAAGACACGGAAAATTAATCTTCTTTTTCATTCATAGCATCGATTACCTCCTGAGTAATATCGTAGCTTTGATCTGCATGAAGAAGTATTTGCTGTTGGGCTCCACTATTTATGAGGAGTGTAATTCCTTTTGCTCTAATTAATTCAGTAACTATGACTTGAAATTTTTCTGCCTGCTCTTGTGATAGCAATTGAAGAGTTTGGTTCCTGAATTGATTAGTTTTTTCTCTTAAAAAATTGATATCTTGCTGAAGCGACTGAAATTTCTGAGCTGCCTCTTGTTTTTCTTCATCAGACATTGTGGGTCCATCTTTTTGAGTTCTTTCTTGAATCTCTCTAGCCTCAGTTGCTTTGGCTTGAAGTTCTTCAACAACTTCTTTCCATTCGTCTGAGTTTTCCAATTCTTCAAGCTCTTTTTTTGCAACATTAGTACTAAACAAAGCTGCTTGAGGATCCAGAGTGGCTATATTTAAATCAGCCGACTGAAGATTGAAAGTAAAAAAGGATGCCGTAAATACAACAAATAAAGTTTTAAAAAATTTCATATTTTTTCCCATTAAGTAACCTGTCGTCGAATTCTACAGTTTTGTAAGCTAATTTAGTAGCATTAAGAGAATTTAAAATTGTGTCCCAATTTCAAATTGAAAATTTTCTGTTTCGTCTAAAGGACCTTCATTCGAAGGAGCAGCAATAGCAAGAGACATTGGACCCAACTGAGTCATCCAAGTCACTCCAACTCCATATGAATACCTCAACTCCCCTAAGTCGAGTTCGCTACAATTCACGTTAGATTGATCGAATCCACAGTCCTTTGAAAAAACATTTCCGATATCCACAAAGAAAGAGCTACGCATCGATCTTTGGTCCTCAATGAAAGGTAGCTTAAATATAAAATCGAATCCACCTTCTACTAAGTAAGCTCCTCCTATTGACCTATCGTCTCTGTAATATGAATAAGGATTTGCAATCGGATTGCCGTCTTCGCCAATTATAGGATTACCTTCATTATCTAGGTAAAACTGTGAGGGTATAGCTCTAGGACCAAGGGTATTTTGTTTGAAGCCTCTTACTGAACTAATTCCACCAGAATAATAATGCTCAAAGAAAGGAGCTACTTCTGTATCTCCATAAGCCTCTAATACTCCCAACTCACCTCTAAATCCTAGTACAAATCTTCCATCTAAAATTGGTCTAAAATATTTATGTCTGTAAGTGAGTTTAGAGTATGTCAAGGAACTCCCTGGTATAGCAACTTGGAGGGCGAAAGATTGAGATTGGCCTGCAGTAGGAAAAAGCCCCCTATTCAAGGTAACTCTTGACCAAATGAATTGGGTCTTAAATACTTCAAATTTATTACCTTCAGATTGAGTAAAGGCTAAAATCTGCGATGCTGGTGTAGAACCAGTATCTATACTTGTATTATCGTAATTTAAGTTAAGTCCTATTCTCTCAATATCGCTGATTGGCAGACCAAATTGAATGCCTGCCCCAAAAGAATCAGATGTATAACTTGCAATATTAAATTGACCATAGTCAGACTCTCTAAAATAAGCACTATAACCTCTGCTAACTCCATCTATATTGAAATAGGGCTCTCCATAGCTGAAAGAATAGCTGCGTTGCCAGGTACTATCATTAATACCGATGCCAATTGCTCGCCCTGTTCCAAAAGCATTATTTTCATTGTAATTGAGACCTAGAACTAAGCCATAGGCTCCATATCCTAAACTACCTCCAATTGATCCTGAAAATTCCTCTTCAACTGTGAACTCAACATCGATCTGATCGCTCACTCCAGGAACAGGTATAGTCTCTGACTCAACTTCTTTAAAGAATCCTAACCTTTCGAGTCTTAACTTCGAATTTTCTATAAGATTATTGGATGCCCAGGCACCTTCCATTTGTCTCATTTCTCTTCTGAGCACTACGTCATGTGTCCTCTTATTTCCTTTAAAAATAATACGTCTAACGTAAGTTCTTTGTTGAGAATCTACATAAAATGTTAAATCTACATTTCCTGAATCTTCATTTACATCGGGGACACCGCGAACTTCAGCAAAACTATACCCTTCATTACCGAGTATATTTTTAAAAATCTCTTCTGTTTCTGTGACTAAAAACTGATTAAAGCGCTCTCCTTTTTTAATCAATATAAGCGATTTAAGAACTTCTTCTTCAATAGGAAGGTCCCCAACTATCTTGATTTCATTAACATCATAAGTTGTTCCTTCAGAAATATTAAGTGTAATAAAAACACCAGATTTGTCAGGCGAAATACTTACTTGAGAACTTTCTAAATTAAATTCAACATAGCCTCTATTTTTGTAAAATGACTCGAGAGATTCAATGTCGCCCTTTAATTTCTCTCTTGAATATCGATTATCATTTGTAAAAAAAGAGAACCATCCACCGGTGGTTAGCTCAAAATCTTGCAAAATATCTTCGTCAGAGAAGGACAGATTACCTATTACATTTATTGTTTTTATCTCGGCAACTTCTCCCTCATCTATTTCTATGTTCAAAGAAACTCTGTTTCTAGGCTCATCCTCACTAGTCACTTCAACCTTCGCGCCATAACGACCTTGAGAAACATACTGCCTTTGAATTTCTAATGCCAAGCTATTTACGATCGACCGTTTAAAAACTTGCCCTTCTGAAAGTCCTGCGTCATCTAGTCCTTTTAGCAGGTCTTCAGTTTTTAAAGCCTTGTTTCCATCAAGATCTATGGATGCTATGGAAGGTCTTTCGACTAAACTTATTATTAGAGTATTCGCTTCTCGACCGAGTTGAATATCATCAAATTGGCCTGTCTTAAATATCGTCTTTGCGGTTGTTTGGAGATCAAAAACATTTACAGTATCCCCTACAGCAATTGGCATAACATTAAATACACTTCCTGCTGAAACTCTCTGCAAACCGCTGATTCTAATATCACTTACAACCCACTCTTCTTCGGAACTTACATTGTGGACTTGAAAAAGACCAGCTAAAAGTAGGATTAAAAATACTTTAATTTGTATCTTCATAACTAGATCAACCTTGCAATATCATTTGCAAAGGCAAATATCATTAGACTTACAACGAGAACTAATCCAATTCGCATGGAATATTCAATTGCAATTTCAGAAACGGGAGACCCTTTAACTTTTTCTATAGCAATCATTAGCAATTGCCCGCCATCTAAAATAGGTATTGGCAAAAGATTCAATAGTCCCAGATTGATACTCAATAATGCCACCATTGATAAAAAAGTAACATATCCTGCTTTGGCAGCAGATCCTGCAAGCACTGAAATCTGTATTGGACCTCCGAGGTTATCAGCTGATATAGATCCGCTTAACATCTTACCTATTGAAGTAATAATCAAAATTGTATATCTGTAGGTGTCCTCGATACCAACTAACAAGGCTGGAAAGAAGTTTTCTTTTTTTTCAACCACAAAATCTGAAGGCCAATTATTAAAATTGTTAGAAGCAAGTATACCTATCCTACCCTTTTGAACTCCTTTCTCATCAGTAAAACTTGAACTCTCAAGCATAAGTACTTTCGATTCCTGTCCTCTCAAAACTTTAATCTCAATAAGCTGATTAGGCAAAAGGCTAAGAATCCTCGATAATTCTTGCCAAGTTGAAATATCTTGACCATTAATTGCTTGTACCAAGTCTCCTTCTTTTATGCCGTACTTTAGAGCGGGGCCATCTTCTTGGAGTTTACCGACTATCGGAGGAAGAAATGGCTGAAGTCCTAAGGCTTGACTTGGCGCAATTTGATCATTACCTGATAACCAATCATCAATTGGTAACAGAACTGTTCTCTCTTGGCCTTCTCTTATATATCTAATATCAATAAATCCAGTATCTCCGACCCTCTTTGAAAGTATAAGGTTTATATCATTAAATACAGTGACCGCTTCGTTATCTATCTGAACAATCTTGTCATTAACCAAAATGCCGTATTCTTTAGAGAGACTCTCAGGAATAACCTCACCGATTAAAGACGAAAGCTGGGTCGTACCAACTAGTGCTAAATAAAAATAGACAAAGGCAGCGAGGATAAAATTAGCAATTGGACCAGCAACTGTTACGACAGCTCTCTCTCCTAAAGAAGCCTGCAGATAGGATTTTTTATTTTCAAAAGATCCTTCAGATCCTTCCTGAACAGGATTATTTTCACCCAACATTTGTACATAACCACCTAAAGGTAATATCCCGAATGAATATGTACAATCTTTCTTATCCTTATAAGAAAATAATTCTTTACCGAAGCCTATCTTAAACTTCAGAACATGAATGTTACAAAATCTTGCTGTTAAAAAATGGCCAAGCTCATGAATACCCACAATGATGCTTATAAGAAAAATAAAGGAAAATATGGTGAATAATAGGTCCATTAATTTGTAAGTATAAGTTCTTTAGTCATCTCTCTAGATTGCATATCAGCTTCGAAAATATCTTCTATTTCTTCGACCATCTTTATGTCTGATTTATCCAAAACCTCTGAAATAATTCTATGTATATCTAAGTAGCCTATTCTACCTTCTAAAAAGGAAGCTACACACTCTTCATTTGCAGCATTTAAAGTAGAAAAGCTTGTTCCACCAGAATTAATACAATCCTTTGCAAGAACTAATGAAGGAAATTTTTTTGTATCTGGTTTTACAAAAGAAAGATTGCTAATCTTTTCAAAATCAAGTGAATCACTTCCGGAATTGATTCTTTCAGGGAAACCCAAACCGTAAGCTATTGGAATTTTCATATCTGGAATAGAAAGTTGGGCCATCAGAGATTTATCTTTAAACTCGACCAAGGAATGAATGATACCTTCTGGATGGATCAGCACATCTATATTGTCAAATCCAAATAACCACTTAGCTTCTATTATTTCTAAACATTTATTCATCATGGTTGATGAATCAACCGAGATCTTATCCCCCATATTCCAAATAGGATGTGAGGTTGCCTCTTTAGGGGTTATATTTTTAAAGTCGTTGATGTGTCTATTAAGAAAAGGACCACCCGATCCCGTTAATATTAGACGTGATATTGATTCATGATTTTTAATTCCCATTAAGCACTGATGAATAGCACTATGCTCGCTGTCTACAGGAAAAATTGTAGCGCCTGTTTTTTTTGATAAATTATTTAAAATTTCTCCGGCTACAACATAAGACTCTTTGTTTGCTAATAAAATATGCTTTCCATGTTTTATTGCGTGATATACAGGCTTTAATCCCACTATTCCAACCATAGCAGCAATAACTATTCCCAAATCTTGTGAGGCAATAATTTGATTTAATTCCTTCTCATCAGATAGTAAAGTCACTTGAGAATTATTTGTTCCTAGTTCATCCAGAAAGGATTTTTGAGCTTCTTTATTTTCTAGATAGACGAATTTTGGAGTAAATTCTTTACACTGTTCTGCCATAAGGCGGAAATTAGTCCTAGCTGTGAGTAATTCAATTTTAAATTCGTCCTTATTTTCTCTTATGACATCTAAAGTTGATTTCCCAACAGAGCCAGTAGAACCCAAAATAGCTAAACTTTTCATTTTTAAACTATATTTAATAAAAAAACAAAACAAGGAAAAGCTGCAACATGGCTATCTAAGCGATCAAAAAGACCGCCATGTCCTGGAATCAAATTAGAATAATCCTTCACTTCAACTACCCGCTTCATCATGCTAGCAAAAGCATCCCCTAAAACAGAATATATAGAAACCACTACCAATATACATAAGACCAAAAAGAATGGTAAGTTGAAAATATTGAAAGATATGATCGATAAAATAAGAGGTGTAAAAATAATTGCAGCCATAAAACCCTCAAGAGTCTTATTTGGGCTCACATTTGTTATAAATGGTCTTTTGCCAAAGCTCTTACCTGCAAAAAATGCAATAGAGTCCATGAGAATGGAAATTAAAACAATATAAAATATTAAAAATTTTCCACTTTCTAATTCAAGAAATGATGATGGAGGATTATTGTTAGAAATAATCTGAATTAAAGATGCAAAAAATCCAAGGTGAATAACAAATCCAAATAAGCTCCAAACCATCGGTTTCTTAAGAAAAGTCTTATTTAAAGGGAAACTTAAGATAAGAAATGCGGATAAAAAGTACGTAATTACACTCAGTGAGATAAGTAAATTACTTAAGACATGTGAAAAAGAAACAAAAATTAAAATTAGGAAGAGTAATATTCCTAAGAGAGAGTAAGCATTTGTGAATCTTACCTTCAAGAATTCCCAAAGAGAGATGGATGAGATTAAGGCAACGAGATAAGTTAAGTATTGCTTATTTAACAAGAATATAAGAAGGCTGATTACAACTATTATTATCAAAGCACTGAAAAACCTTTGCTTTAGCATCTTTATAACTGAAAATTAGATTTATCTCCAAAACGCCTTGATCTTTTTGAATATTCTTTGAGTGCGTTATCGAAGTGTTGTTCATCGAAGTCCGGCCAAAGCACATCAGGGAAATATAATTCTGAATACGCTAATTGCCATAACAAAAAATTGCTTATTCTAAGTTCATTACCAGTTCTAATGCATAAATCAGGATCTGTAAATTTTGATGTCGAAAGAAATTCATCAAAACTTTCCTCAGTAAGCTCTTCATTTGATCTTGAATTTAGATGTTTATTTATTGCATTGACAATATCCCATCTTCCTCCGTAACTTGCAGCAACGACTAAATCCAATTTTTTTCTTTCGGTATCGCAACAAGTTAGTTTTTCTGATTCTTTCATCTGCTTTATAAGTTTGTGATCAAATTGAGATAAATCACCTATAAAGCTTAGCTGCACTGAATTTTTAATCAGATTAGGTACCTCTTCTTGAAGAGCACTACTTAATAGCTGCATCAGCAGGTTAACTTCTTCTGATGATCTACCCCAGTTCTCGCTGCTAAACGCAAATAAGGTTAGTGTAGATAAACCTCTTTGGACAGCATATTCAACAGACTCTCTTGCCCTTTCAACACCTTTTTTATGTCCTGCAACCCCGGGGAGATTTTTCTCTGATGCCCATCGGTTATTGCCATCCATTATAATGGCAACATGTTTAGGTAAGGTTTCAGTTGGACTACCTTCCATTTTTAAAAATTAGAAGTCTAAGAGATCCTTTTCTTTAGAGTTCAATGCTAGATCTACTTTTTCAACGAAAGAATCTGTTAATTTCTGGATTAATTCTTCTCCCTGTCTTTCTTCATCTTGAGAAATCTCCTTCTCTTTGAGGAATGCTTTTAACTGAGAGTTACCCTCTCGTCTAACATTTCTTATAGAAACTTTTGCATTTTCTGCTTCAGCCTTAGCTTTTTTTATGAAATCCCTTCTGGTTTCTTCTGTAAGATCGGGCAAAATTACCCGAATAGTGTCTCCTGATGTGGTTGGATTTAATCCAAGATCAGATTCAGAGATTGCTTTTTCTATCTGTTGCACGACACCCTTCTCCCATGGAACTATAGCTAAAGTTTTTGCATCTTCTATGTTTATACTAGCTACTTGCGCTAAAGGAGTAAGCTTATCGTAATAATCTACCTTAATACTATCGAGTAAAGATGGTGTAGCTCTTCCAGTTCGGATCTTTTTGAATGCTGCGTCTAAAGCATTCAAACTCTTTTCCATGCCTAACTCGGCATCTTCAACTATTTCGTTTAACATTTATCCTTCGATCTGAGACATTACTTCACTAGCAAAATCTACTTTTTCCACCTCAATACCCTCTCCGACTTCATATCTTGTAAAACTTAAAATACTAGCATTATTATCAGCTAACAGTTTACTTATTTTGACATTTGGGTCTTTGACAAAGTCTTGCTCTGATAAACTAACTTCAGCTAAGAATTTTGATATTTTACCTTCAATCATTTTTTCAATAATTTCTGGAGGTTTACCAGACTCTTCTGATTGAGCTTTGAATATTTCTCTTTCTTTGTCTAGTGTCTCTTTTGGTATATCCAAAGGAGAAACGGCCATAGGATCTGTGGCAGCAGCGTGCATAGCTATATCATTTGCAAGGGCTTCGTCTCCACCTTCTAAAGAAACAATACATCCAATTTTATTATTACTATGTAAATAGGAACCGCTAATTGAAGATTCATCGCTTTTAGCCAGTCTTCTAACGACGATATTTTCGCCTAATTTCTGAACTAATTTCTCTCTATTATCATCTACGCCACATTCTAAAAGTTGCTCTAATGAGTACGATGGATTGTTGGAATATATATCAAGAGTTTCTTTCGTGAAATTTACATATGAGTCGTCTCTTGCAACGAAATCAGTTTCGCAATTCACTTCGATCATAAAAAAATCTTTATCTTTATTGGTAATACCAATTAAACCGTCCGCAGCTGACCTACCTGACTTTTTACTTGCTTTTATACCGCTAGTTTTTCTTAACTCTTCTATTGCTAAATCTATATCCCCGTTTGCTTCTTCCAAAGCTTTTTTACAGTCCATTAGACCTAAACCCGTTTTTTCTCTTAATTCTTTAACCTGTGAAGCTGAAATAGCACTCATAATTATTCCTCGTTCTTTACTTCTTTATTATCTTCTTCAGAAGTGTCTAGTTTAGCTGCTTTGTCATCTGAGGGTTCTTGTATCTCTTGTGATTCATCAGCAGTTTCTTCATTTGATATTGAATCAGACACTCCGATATCTTTCTTAGGTGATTCTTCTGTAGTTTCATTAGTATCAACTTTACGAACAATTGAAGGTCCCGATTGAGGTTCATCCTGCTTAAGTCCTGTAGCCGCTTCAGATCCTTTCAAGCAAGCATCTGCAACTGCTTCAGTGAAAAGGGCAATTGATCTTATGGAATCATCATTACCTGGTACCACATAATCAATGCCTTCAGGATTACTATTTGAGTCCACGATAGCCACAATGGGGATACCCATTTTACTTGCCTCAGACACTGCAATAGACTCTCTTTTAACATCGATTATGAATAAAGCGTCCGGTAAGCCGCCCATTTCAGTCACTCCACCAATAGACTTTTCTAGTCTATCGATGTCGCGTTGTATCTTTAAACCTTCTTTTTTAGTGAGCTTGCTGAATGTTCCATCTTCCTTTTGTCTTAAAAGGTTTTCTAGCCTAGTGATAGATGATCTTATAGTTTTATAGTTAGTAAGCATTCCCCCTAACCATCTTTCATTTACATATGGCATAGAACATCTTATTGCTTCGTTCTTGATGATATCTGTTGCTGTCCTTTTCGTTCCAACAAAAAGAATTTTGTTATTTTTTGCAGCGACTCCCTCAATAAACTTTAGGGCTGGTTTAATCATTTCTACCGAATGCTCTAAGTTAATGATGTGAATCTTATTTCTGACGCCAAAAATGTGTTGATCCATTTTTGGGTTCCAGTATTTAGTTTGATGTCCGAAGTGGACACCTGCTTGTAGCATCTGTTCTAGCGTTATTTCAGCCATTAGCTCTCCTCAATTTATGAAGAACATTACATTCCTCAGGTTATACTTCCATGAACTTACAGAACTTACTAAAGATGAGCAATCCTTAGCACCTTAGATCTGAAACAGTTTCATGTGTTTCGTTATAGGCACTTGCCTTAAGGAGAGCTTTATATCATATTTATACTAAATCAAGAAGAATAAATATCACTCATAGAATAGAGGCCAGGTGACCTTTCAGTTAGCCATGACGCTCCTTTTAAGGCTCCCAAAGCAAATATTGATCTGTCTTCTGCCCTATGAGTAAATTCTATTATCTCCTTATCTAGTGTAATACTAACTGTATGTTCCCCTGGATTATTACCTTCTCTAAAGCTTTCTATCACCACGTTAGCTTCTGGATAAATAGAAATAATTGCTCTTTTTAAATCTAATGCAGTTCCTGAAGGTGAGTCTTTTTTCTCGATATGATGGGTTTCATTTATAGAGAATACATGGTCTTTAGAAAATAGATTTTTCGATGTGTTTAGAATATTCTTTAGTATCGCTATACCAGAGCTTGTATTAGGAGCAAATAAAACCGGGATTTGAGTGCTAGCAACCTCTATTTCTTTGAAATCATCTTCACTGAAGCCAGTTGTTCCTATAAGAATTGAAATTTCCTTTTTCTTAGCAAGCTGTAAAATTTCCATTGAGCTTTTTGGAGAAGAGAAATCGATGATGATATCTGCACTAAGATCTTCAGACATTTTTCCTGTTATTTGGATCCCTGTTTCTTCTATTTCAAGCAACTCTCCAACATCTTTTTCAAAAAAGGTACTATCAGGTGAGCAGCTCCCACCAACTAATTTGAATCGAGAACTTTCTAAAGCATAAGAAGATAAAAGCTTGCCAACTTTACCTGTTATTCCTGAAATAAAAAGATTCTTCAAAATTCTTAATTGCTAGTATCAAAAAAAGATTTTACCTTAGAAAACCACTCATCTCTTAATGGATTCTGCCGAGAATCCTCAGAGATTGAAGCTTGAAATTCTTTGAGAAGTTGTTTTTGATCTTTTGAAAGGTTTTGTGGCGTTTCTATTACGGCCCTGCATAGTAGATCACCAGTAGAGCCTCCTCTAATTGGACTTATGCCTTTACCCCTCAGTCTGAATAGTTTGCCTGTTTGTGTACCCTCAGGTATTTTTATTTTTACTTTACCGTCCAAAGTGGGTATTTGAATTTCGCCACCTAGTGTTGCATCTATAAAGCTTATAGGAGCCTCGCAATAGAGATGTTTGCCATCGCGTTCAAATACATCATGCGGTAAAACTTTAATTTGAACAAATAAATCGCCTGAAGGACCTCCATTTAATCCTGCCTCACCTTCTCCGGAAAGCCTAATTCTGTCTCCTGTATCGACCCCTGCGGGTATTTTTACAGATAAAGTCTTGCGTTTTTCTACCCTACCTTGACCCCCACATGTCTTGCAAGGATGGCTGATAATTTGGCCTGAGCCACCACATTTTCTGCAAGTCTGTGCAACTGAGAAAAAACCTTGTTGCATTCTTACTTGGCCAGTCCCTCCACATGCATCACAAGTCATCAGTTTACTATGCTCTTCTGCCCCTGTTCCTCCACAAGATGAACAAGTATCGAGGCAAGTTATGGCGATCTTTTCTGTCACACCCCTAACTGCATCTTCAAGAGATATTGTCATGGAGTATTGTAGATCTGAACCTTTATTAGATCGCTGTCTACGTCCAAAAGGATCTCCGCCACCAAATATATCACCGAAGATATCGCCAAAAATATCATTGAAGCCTTGAGAGCCGCCGCCTCCAAAGCTTGAGGGATCAACACCATCATGACCAAACTGGTCATATGCATTTCTCTTTGATCCATCTGATAAAACTTCATAGGCCTCTGAAGCTTCTTTAAATTTTTCGGCAGCTGAAGGATCATCGGAATTCCTATCAGGATGATATTTCATTGCAAGCTTACGATAAGCTTTTTTCAAATCATCATCAGATGCTCCCCTTTGAACACCTAAGACATCATAATAATCCTTTTTAGACATCTAATTAGTGCAGCCTAGCAGGAGGAATTCTTAAGAATTTTGACTTTCTTTTTCTTCGGTTACTTCCTCAAAGTCAGCATCTACGACATCTGAATCAGTATCTTGAACTTCCTGTTCTTGAGATTCTTTACTTTTAGCTTCCTCCTCATACATTCTTTGCGCAAGAGGTGCAGAAGCTTCGGAGAGGGCTTTTACTTTATTATCTATATCTTCTTTATCTTCACCCTTTAGAGCCTCTTCAAGTTCTTGAATTCCATTTTCAATAGCTTCCTTTTCGCTATCTTCAACTTTGTCTTTAGCCTCATCTAAAGT
Source organism: uncultured SAR86 cluster bacterium (assembly GCA_902537425.1). Classification (GTDB taxonomy): domain Bacteria; phylum Pseudomonadota; class Gammaproteobacteria; order Magnimaribacterales; family Magnimaribacteraceae; genus Magnimaribacter. Next base: position 60,548 of record CACBBD010000008.1, read on the forward strand.
TTTCTTGCAACTATGAACTAGATTTTCGCCTAAATTCTTAGCTTGAACTAACTCCTCAAACTTTTTGTCGTCTTCAGCATGTGCTTCGGCATCTTTCACCATCTGCTCTATTTCTTCATCCGATAATCCACTTGAAGCTTTAATCTCTATAGACTGTTCTTTTCCAGTTGCTTTGTCTTTGGCTGATACATTGAGTATTCCATTTGCATCTAAATCAAAGGATACTTCGATTTGAGGCATTCCTCGTGGAGATGCAGGTATATCTGTTAGATTAAATTGACCAAGTGTTTTATTTTCGGTGGCTTGCTTTCTTTCACCTTGTAACACATGCACAGTGACGGCAGTTTGGTTATCTTCAGCCGTTGAAAAGACTTGTGACTTATTAGTAGGAATCGTCGTATTTTTATCTATCAAAGGCGTCATCACACCTCCCATAGTCTCGATGCCCAAAGTCAGAGGAGTTACATCCAATAAGAGTACATCAGTTACATCTCCAGCTAATACAGCACCCTGAATCGCGGCACCAACAGATACGGCTTCGTCTGGATTAACATCTTTTCTTGCTTCTTTTCCAAAGAAAGCTTTAACTTTTTCTTGTACAAGAGGCATTCTTGTTTGTCCGCCGACCAATATAACTTCGTCAACATCAGAAGCTTTCAGGCCAGCATCTTTAAGAGCAATCTCAGTAGGTTTTATAGTTCGGTCAACTAGGTCTTCAACTAGGGATTCTAATTTTGCTCTAGTTAATTTATGCACAAAATGCTTTGCGCCTGACGAATCAGCTGTTATGTAGGGAAGATTAATTTCAGACTGTTGATTGCTTGAAAGCTCGATTTTAGCTTTTTCCGCAGCCTCTTTTAACCTCTGTAGAGCAGCCGAGTCGTTGTGTAGGTCTAAACCAGACTCCTTCTTAAATTCGTCTGCTAGGTATTCGATTAGGGCAATATCAAAATCTTCACCTCCAAGAAAAGTATCGCCATTAGTCGATAAGACTTCGAATTGATGTTCTCCATCAATTTCTGCGATTTCTATGATAGAAACATCGAATGTTCCGCCACCTAAGTCATACACGGCAATCTTTTGATCCCCTTTGCCTTTATCTAGTCCATAAGCCAGAGCTGCTGCTGTTGGTTCATTTATAATCCTTTTTACTTCTAAGCCAGCTATTTTTCCAGCATCTTTTGTTGCTTGTCTTTGCGAGTCATTAAAATAAGCGGGTACTGTTATAACTGCCTCCTTAATTTCTTGCCCAAGATAATCCTCAGCAGTCTTTTTCATTTTCTTTAAAATCTCAGCAGAAACTTGTTGTGGGGCTAATTTTTTTCCTTCGGCCTCAACCCAAGCATCTCCATTTTCTGCTGCAAGAATTTTGTATGGCACCATATCACTATCTTTTTTAACGACGTCATCATCGTGTTTTCTTCCAATAAGACGCTTTATGGCATATAAAGTATTTTCTGCATTAGTGACAGCCTGGTTTTTAGCTGAATCGCCAACCTTTATTTCATCCCCGTAGGCAACTACCGAAGGAGTAGTTCTTTTACCTTCAGAATTTTCTATTACCTTAGCTTGATCCCCTTCCATGACCGAAACACATGAATTTGTTGTTCCTAAGTCTATACCAATTACTTTAGCCATTTTTTTTCACTCCAATTAAGTTCTAATTCATAAGATGGGGCTTATGCATACTATTTCAAGTTTTTTTATGATTTTTCTTGAGTTTTCTTTGAAACTACGACTTTTGCAGGCCTGAGTGTTCTATCCATTATTGTGTAGCCCTTTTGCACAACATCAATAATCGTATTAGTATCGAGGGAATCGTCTTCTATTAGTGAAATTGCTTCATGTTTCTCAGGATCAAAATTTTTGTTGCTAGTATCAATAACCTCAATACTTGATGAATTTAAAGAGCCTTCTAGACTCTTAAGTGTCAATTCAAGACCTTCTTTTACTGAGAGAAATTGTTCTTCCTCGCCACATGATTCTATTGCTCTTTCTAGATTATCTGCAACAGATAAGAAATCTTTAGCTAATGACTCTACCCCGAATAACCTTGCTTTTGTTACTTCCTGTGCGGCTATTCTTCTTACATTTTGAACTTCTGCCTTCGCTCGAAGGAGCTGATCTTCTAAATCTTTGATTATTTCTTCTTGCGAAATCTCTTCTTGTTCCTCAATGGAGTCATTTTCTTCAATATCTAGAGAAACTTCTTCTTTTGCCGTATTTTCTTCTTTTTCTTGATTTTGTTCTTTAGTATCTTTGTTCAATGTTTTCTCCGTTCAAACCCTATATGGGGCTTAAAGCAGCCTATTCAAGTATTTTTATTTTTTGATAGGTTTTACATACAAAACCATACTATGATCTATAATTTCGTAACCATGCTCTGTAGCTAGTATCTTTTGCCTCTCTTCTATGACATCATCTGTAAACTCAATTACATCTCCTGTATCAAGGCAAACCATGTGATCATGGTGATCAGATGGGGTTAATTCATAAACTGCATGGCCTTCTTCAAAGTTATGTCTTATACAAATTCCGGCTTGCTCAAATTGAGTTAGAACTCTGTAAACGGTAGCTAACCCAACTTCTTCACCTGCATCAATAAGTTTCCTATAAATATCTTCTGCACTCAGGTGAGCTTGATCTTCTTCTAAGAGCTCAAGTATCCTTAACCTCGGAAGAGTTACTTTTAAACCAGCTTTTTTTAATTCTGCATCATCTGTCAATTTGAGTACCTTTAAATAATTAAGAATAATTAAAAGTTAATATTATAATGGTCTAAAACCCATAATAGAAAATTAATGAACACAAAATTGAAAGTAAGCACTTTATTGCTAATTGCTCTTTTTCTTACAAATTGCAGCATACCTAGAATTTTTCAAGTTGTGGTGAGCCAAGGCAACTTAGTTGATCAAGAAATGTTAGATAAACTTGAGGTAGGAATGACAGAATCACAAGTTAAATTCGTTATGGGAACTCCTTTAATATCTGACACTTTTTATCCTAATAGATGGGATTACTTCACATCAGTAACACAAGGTGAGATTACTTATACTAACCAAAAAATCACTTTATTCTTCGAAGACAATAAGTTGTTAAAATGGGAAGGAGAAATAGATATTCCCGAATAAATTAAATAAAAAAGTAGAGAAAGACACAACCAACCATTACAGGCGAAATATAACGAATACTAAAATACCAAAATTTAAAAATTAAATTTTCTTCAATATCAAGCTCTTCCAAAACATTCTCTTTCTTCATTACCCAGCCAACAAATATAGCTATAAATATTCCACCTAGTGGGAGCATGATCTGATTAGTTAAAAAGTCTGTGGCATCAAAAAAGTTTTTTCCGAAAATTGTAAATTCGGAAAGTAAATTGAAAGATAAGGCACTAAATAATCCTAGAAACCATGCGATAAATCCTAACAAAAGAGTTGCTGTAAATCTTTTAATTTTAAGAGATTCAATCAACCAAGCTACACCGGGCTCAATCAGAGAGATTGATGAACTTAACGCCGCAATGCTCAATAAAACAAAGAATAAGGTGCCGAAGAACACTCCTAAGGGCATGGAGCTAAATGCAATGGGTAATGTAACAAAAACAAGACCTGGGCCCTCAGATGCGGCTAAACCATTTGCAAAAACAATTGGAAATATAGCTATTCCCGCTAATAAGGCTACTCCTGTGTCTAAAGCAGCTACAGAAATTGCTGTTTTACCGATATTTTGACTTGCTGGCATATAGGCTCCGTAAGCCATAATCGCTCCCATGCCTAAACTCAGAGTAAAGAAAGCCTGTCCCAATGCCTCCAGCATAACTTCAGGAGTAATTTTACTAAAGTCAGGTTGAAATAAGTAAATTAAACCCTCTACAAAAGCTCCAGATTGAGTTGCATAGAGACATAAAAGTATAACTAATACGAACAACATAGGCATCAGAGTATTTATCCATTTTTCGAGACCCTCTAAGATCCCCCTTGCAACTACAAATACCGTGACAGATAAAAATAGTGTGTGCCAAAAAATTAAAGAAGTTGGGCTGGCGAGTAATGAATTGAAACTTTGCGTAGAACTCTCAGCGGTTAAGTTTTGAAATCCATTAAAAACATAAGAAAGTGCCCAGCCAGCGGCAACACTGTAAAACGATAAAATCAATAATCCAGCTACAGCGCCAGTCGCGCCTAGTAAAGTCCATGCACTATTGGTATTTGCTTCAAAAGCTAAGGCTTTCATGGTGTTGGCAGGACTGCTTCTCCCTCTTCTACCAATCATAATCTCACCTAACATTATCGGTAACCCAATAATTGCTATGCAAGCCAAATATACAAGTACAAAAGCACCTCCCCCATTATCTCCTGCCATGTAAGGAAATTTCCAGATGTTTCCTAAACCAACTGCTGAACCTGTTGCGGCTAATATGA
>CACBBD010000009.1 GCA_902537425.1 uncultured SAR86 cluster bacterium
TTCTGAACAAATTGACAAAAGGGATGTTCATTTTCTCCAATTAAATTGAGCTGTTCTCTGCCAAATCTAGTTTTATGACAGACATCTAATGGAACCATTCTAATTGGAATGCCAGAGCCAAAGACTCGAGCGGCTGATTCAGGATCAGCCCATACATTAAACTCTGCAGCTGGCGTGACATTTCCTTGCACAGTTGATGCTCCGGCCATCATGGTTATTTTATTTATGTGAGTTGGCAATTCAGGATCTAAGTCTAAAGCTTGAGCGATGTTTGTTAGAGGGCCAATAGTCACAAGCTCAATATCACCAGAATTTTCTTTTGCTGTTTCAGCAATAAAGGCTGGTGCACCTTTCTTATCGTTTTCAATTGGTAATATTGGAGTCAATTGTTCCATTTCCTCCCTCTGGCCAAGCCATTTTCTTTTTTCATTTCTATCCTGACTATATGTTCCAGGTTTTCCAGTGTGAACAGGTATATCTTTTCTAAGCTGTTCAACTAAATAGCAAGCATTGCTAAAACCTCTCTCTACAGGAACATTCCCTTGTACGGTTGTGATGCCCAATATTTCAAGCTCAGGAGAATTCATCGCAAGCATAATTGCAAAACAATCTTCAGGATCACCACCCTTTGTTCCCATTGCTGGGTCAGTATCAATTATTATTTTCTTTTTCATATTTCGTGATATGTTAACTCTTTTATAAGTAATAGGGAGAAATGCTTGTGAGACCAGTTGTAGAAACTAAAAGCGGACCAGTAGAAGGTTTAATTGAAGAATTTAATGGAATTAAGGGCTACAGTTTCAGAGGCATACCTTATGCAGCAGATACATCAGGTAATAATAGATGGCGTGCTCCTCAGGATGTTGAATCATGGGTAGAAAATTTTGATGCCAGTTCTTTTGGACCACAATGTCCTCAATTTAGAAGAGGAGAGGGAGGATTTAGAGATTCAATTGCGAATGCTTACGAAATTGAAATACCTGAAGAGGAACCGCCGCAAGAATCAGAAGATTGCTTAAGACTGAATATATATTCAGGAGATTTAGCTCCTAAAGAAAAGTTACCAGTTATGTTTTGGATTCATGGCGGTGCTTTAAGATTTGGATCGGGAGATAATTATTTACCAGATGGAATACTCTCGAAAGGAAAAATACTTGTAACAATAAATTATAGATTAGGAGAATTAGGTTTTTTTGCTCATCAATCTATAAATGAAAGTGAAGAAGAGTTTAAAACTAATTTTGGCTTGCTGGATCAAATTAAGGCTTTGCATTGGGTAAGGGAAAATATAGAAAACTTTGGTGGTGATCCATCTAATATCACAATATTCGGGGAATCTGCTGGAGGATTTTCAGTTGCCGCACTTTTAGTATCTCCTCTCTCAAAAGGTCTTTTTCACAAAGCAATTGTCCAAAGTGGTGGTTTTTCAAGAATGGCCCTCCATTCATCTGATAAATCGAGTAATGGCTTTTCTGCTGCAGATCTTGGATCAAGATTCGGAGAATTTTGTGGTATCCAAAATAATGATGATCAGTTAAAGCTGATGAGAGAATTGCCTATAGATAAGATAATTGAGGTGGGAAAAATTGGATTTTCTTCTTCATTTTATGTTGATGATAAAACCATTCTCGCCCCTGTGATGAAGAGTTTTGAAGAAGGTGCAAATCATAAGGTCCCAACAATCATCGGGACCAATGCGGATGAAGGGACGGCGCTTTACTGGGGAAGTCCTTTGGCAGATGTCGCACCTCCGGTTAATTCAGTAGAAAAATATAAGCTGGTGATTTTGGATAAATTTGAAGAAAAAGCTGAAAAAATTCTTTCTATCTATCCAGCCTCTGATAAAGAAGAGATGATCAAATCGAGCAAGAGATTATTGGGAGACTCTTTGTTTGGAGCACCATCTTTCTTCGCCTCTAAATTTATGGCTGAACGATCTGAAGATATTTATTTTTATCATTTTAATCAGAAACCCTCAGGCAAGGCTGGAGAAATATTAGGGTCTTTCCATGCCTACGAAATAAGCTATGTCTTTGGAGTCGGAGGCTTGGGCATTATAGAGAATCAAGAGCTATCAGATATTATGCTTTCTTATTGGACAAATTTTGCTGAATCAGGAAATCCAAATTCAGAAGAGCTGCCTGAGTGGGAAAAATTATTGCCTGGTGAAAATAAGTGGCAGGTACTGGGATCTGAAGTAGGAAAAAAAGATATAGATAGGATAGAGATCTACGATTTACTACAAGATTTTGAATTCAAGGGTATTTAAGCCCGTCTTATAGAAAGACCACCATCCACAGGCAAATAAACGCCATTAATATAGGATGAAGAGGGGAGGCATAGATTGAGAGTAGCATGTGCAACCTCTTCAGGTTCACCATATCTTTTTAGACCAACTCTTCTTCTAGCATAGGTTTCTTTGTCTTTAGGATCTATAGCCGCGGTCATGTTTGTATTGATAGGACCAGGACAAACACAATTTACTGTTACCCCTTTTGGGCCTAATTCGAGAGCGAGAGAGCGAGTTAAACCAATCACCCCATGTTTGGCAGCAGTGTAAGGACTATGAAATGGTGATGCACCAAAGCCTTCAGTAGAAGATATGTTTACTATTCTTCCATTATCAGATCCAAGAAGATGTGGAAGTGAGGCTCTAATTAATCTTACTTGACCTGTAAGAACTACATTTAAAGTATCATCCCAATAATTTTCAAAATTTTCATCATCTACCGCAGTAACAGAAGATATCCCTGCATTATTGATAACGAAATCAATAGTTTTATATGTCTCGATGGTGGCATCTATGCATTTATTTATTGAAGCACTATCTGTTACGTCTAAAAGAAAGGGCATACATTCTCCGCCACTTGTTATTATTTCTGTTGAAATTCTATTGACTTCCTCCTGATTTACATCGGTAGCAATAACTTTAACTCCCTCTGATGCAAAAACTTTAGCTGTTGCTTCGCCCATACCACTACCAGCACCTGTAATGATTGCGACTCTTCCTTTGACTGATCTAGAAAGTTTTTTAAAGATTTTCATATTTAAAATATTTGAGTTATTCGACTACTTATAAGATTATACGAACACAGACAAATTAAAAGGAAAAACTATGACGGATCAAACAGCAACTTTAACGAAGGATGGAGATGTTTCAATTATTACTTTAGACGATGGAAAGGCAAATGTTTTTTCAACTATCATGAGTAATACAATCAATTCTCTTCTAGATTCAGTACCTGAAGACAAAGGCTCTTTATTAATTACTGGTCGAGAAGGTTTATTTTCTGCTGGTTTTGATTTAAAAACTATTTCAGGAGGAGATCCAAAGGCTGCACTTGAAATGACACAAGCTGGTTTCAAGCTTTTATCTAGAATTTATAACTTTCCAAGGCCTGTCATAGCAGCGTCTAGCGGTCATGCAATCGCTTTAGGAGCTTTCCTTTTGTGCTGTGCTGATTACAGAGTTGGAGCATCGGGTCAATTTATAGTACAAGCAAATGAAACTCGAAATGGGATGTCGATTCCAACTCCAATTTTAGAAATTTCTAAGTCAAGGATTCTCAAGAATCATTGGTATAGAGCAATCTTAAATGCTGAAGCCTATCCTATTTCTGATTCTGTGAATGCTGGCTATCTAGATGAAGTTGTCGAGCCTGAAGAACTCATGACAAAAGCTCTAGAAGTAGCTAAAGACTTAGCAACATTGAGCCATCCTCACTATAAACTCACAAAAGATCTTGATCAAAAAGACGTTGTCAAAAGAATAAATGATTCCATCGAAGAGATGGCTAATCCTTTCTAAATTGAAAAAAAAACTTACTTAGTAGTTAGTTTTTGTTAATCTACGCATCCCTGAGTGGGGCCATAGCTCAGCTGGGAGAGCGCATCCCTTGCACGGATGAGGTCGTCGGTTCGATCCCGACTGGCTCCACCATTTATTGAAACTCTACCCGTATTTTGAAAAATTCAATCTCATTAATAGGAATGGCTGGTGCAGGGAAGACATCTGTAGGAAAGGCTTTATCTCTTGAACTTGGTTATGAATTTCTGGACACAGACAAAATAATAGAAATCTCTTATGGAAAATCTAAAGATATTATTGATTCTGAAGGTAAAGATAGATTTAGAGCTATAGAAGAAGGAGTTCTACTTTCCACAAAATTTAAGAATACTTTACTAGCTACAGGAGGTAGTGCAGTTTTTTCTCCCTTTGCTATGGAATACTTAAGAGATAATTCTGATGTCATATATTTGGAAGTCAGCTTTGAAAATATTTCCGAGAGAGTTTTGGATTTTAAAGAAAGAGGTTTTATAAAAGAATCACATCAATCAATTGAAGAAGCTTATATGGAAAGATTAGCCTTATATAAGAAATATGCGGATTATTCCGTGACCAATAACGGTTCGATGAAAGATTGCATTCAAAAGATTTTGTCTTTGCTAGACTTGTAGAAAATTTGAATTTTTCTGAAGGATTTCTTAATAATTTTATTGGTATACTTAAATTGTTAAATTTGGAGCAAATAATATGAGTCAAGGTTTATACACTTTAAGTTATTTTAATGTGCCTGGTCGTGGAGAGAGCATAAGAGTGATCTTAGCCATTGGCGGAATAAAATTTGAAAATAATTTCATACCTTTACCATTACCTTTAGAAAATCCTGAGAATCAAAATCCTCCTCCGTTTGATGATGGTACTTGGGGTGAGCTCAAACCCAAAACTCCATGGGGAACTCTGCCAACACTACTCTTGCCCTCAGGGGAAATCATTGGGCAGCAAAGAGCAATTCTAAGATATCTGGGTAAATTGATTAAGTATGAAGGAAATTACCTTTATCCAGAAGAGCCCGAGGCTTCAGCAAGAGTAGATGGATTGATGGATATGATGGAAGACATCTGGCCTATTTTACTTGGTATTAATGGAACAGATTCGATAGAAACGGCGCCTTTATATTCAACAATGTTGGGTTTAGGCACTTTAGATGAATTTCTAAAATCTAAGATGGAAAAAGGAACTGGTGATTTATCAAACCAGTTTGATTTTTTAGAAAAGGCTATGAGTGATGAAGGCCCCTTTTTATTAGGCTCTAATCTTTCTTGCGCAGATATCTTGCTTTTTGCAGCTATCTCATGGTGGGGAGCTGCAGCTTTTCCAAATATGGATATGATGTTGAAAAGTAGACCAAAAATCGAGAAATGCATAAGAGCAGTTGGGAATATAGAAGTAATTTCTGAATATTACACCAGTTTAAAATCTAGCAGAGATTCTATGCCTACAGTGGGTTCAACTAACTATGCTAGTTATTACAAAAATTATCATTTGTTGTGCGGGTTAAATGAATAGTCCATTTGAATGAAATTATCAGCAATACTCATTTCATTCTTTTTCTTCGGCATTGTAAGTTCTGAAGAACCTGGCTATGTATTTGGCTGGACGCACTTAGCTGACCCGGATCTGCAAACACCAATAGGAGGATCAACCACAGGTCCTAAGATTGAGATTGATGAAGATCCTAACTCTTATTGGCTTGAACTTCAAAATCCGGGCTTGTCAAAATATGAAAAGGATAGGTTGGCTATTCTTGGCATGCAGGGAGGCTATAAAGCAAATTTTGATTTTATGGAAACGATGGGTTTCTCTGAAAATTACTCACCTTCGAGACCGTATCAATCTTGGGGAACAGAATTTGTGAAAGTCATAGAAGATAAAGAAGATTTCATCAGCCTACAGCACATCATGGTGATGTTTTTTGAACAAGATGATGGTTCTATTTCTGATCCAATCGTAGTGAAACATTGGAGACAGGATTGGCATTATGAAGATAAAACCTTAAATGTTTACATGGGAGATAATATCTGGAAAAAACAAACTGTCTCAGATAAGGAAATTCAGGGTAAATGGTCACAGTCTGTTTATCAGGTCGATGACTCTCCCAGATATCAGGGATATGGAGAATGGAAACATTATAAAAATACCTCTACTTGGGTTAGTGAAGAAACAAACCGACCTCTGCCAAGGAGAGAAACTACCATTAGAGACGACTATGATTTGCTTTCAGGTACTAATCTCCACACTATTACTCCTTCTGGATGGGTTCACGAGCAGAATAATTCAAAGGTTTTATTAAATGGCAAAGTACTTGCTAAAGAAATAGGTCTTGCTAGATATCAAATGGTGAGCGATTTTGATTGGAGTGCTGGAGAGGAATACTGGGACAAAACAAAACTTTTTTGGCTTGAGGTTCGAAACTACTGGAAGGACACTTTAGAAAAATCTGATCAAGTTCAAGTTCTAAAGGCAAATAAAGAAAAACTTTTATTTGCTGAGTTGTTTGGGCTAGCAGATTTATATGCAAAGGGAAATTTTGAGTCCATCAATGAAGTTGATTCATTGATATCAAAATATGTTCAAGAAATTTGAAAATCTAAATGGTATTTTGATTTTCTACGGCAAAATCAACCGATTGTTTTAGCACGTCTACCATTAAATCAATTTCATGATCCCCTATAATAAATGCAGGACCTAGACAAATTATATCCCGATATTGGCCAGTACCCCCTGGGTATAGAAAGACACCTTCCTCCAGACCTTTTTGCATAACTTTACTTGTAATTTTCTTAGATTCATCAAATGGTTTTAAGTTGGATTTATCCTCTACAATTTCTATACCTATAAGAAGTCCTTTGCCTCTTATCTCGGCAATATTTGGATGTTGTCCTACTTCGGAATTGAGTTTTTGTAATAACTTTTCACCAAGGGGCTGAACTCTTTCACATAAATTTTCTTCTCTAAGTGTTTTGAGAACTTCAACAGAAGCTGCGCATGATTGAGGTAGGGCAGCAAATGTATGAAACATAACCTCATAACCTGCTGATTGAATAGAATCAGCTATCACATCAGTGCTGTAGGTTCCACCAATAGCTGCATATCCTCCACCCATTCCTTTGCCTGCTACAAGGATATCTGGTCGAGTATTGTAAAAATTACACGCGAAGTCTATTCCGACTCTTCCAAAGCCTGTCATCACCTCATCAGCAATCAGTAAAATATCATTTTCCTTAAGTATTTTCTCTGCTTCTTCCCAATATCCTTCTGGAGGAGTAATTGCTCCGCCGCTAGATCCATTTATAGGTTCCATTAAAAGGGCAGCTATATTTCTTGGATCTAATCTCTTGATCGTATCTCTCAGATTATCTAAATAATAATCTTTTGAGTCAGGATGAAAACTACCTAAAGGACATCTAAGTGGGTAAGGTGTCTCTATTGTGGTTGGTGATGGAACATAACTTTCCAGTCCTCTTTTTCGAGCTTCATGACCCGAAATACCTGACATATTTAATGTAGTGCCATGATAGGAAAGACTTCTGGTAAGAATGATATTCTTTTCGGGCTTTCCTCTACTCGCTTGATATTGAATTGCAAGCTTGACAGCTGATTCGTTTGCTTCTGATCCACCAGATGAGAGATGTATTCTAGTTAAATGAGATGGAAGCCAGTGATTCCTCAATTCGTCTAATAAAGCTTCTCTTTCAGGGGTAAGAAAGGGAGGGAGTATGTATGAATTATTTATTACCGCTCTGGAAATAGCCTCAGCGACTTCTTCCCTTCCATATCCAATATTATTGACTATCGCTCCGCCGGCTGCATCCAGAATTTTTCTTCCGTCTTTAGTATATAAGTAAGCTCCCTTAGAACTTTCAAATTCTATTCCCCACGTCTGCTTGAGAAAAGGCCATTTTATTTGTTCCATTAAATCACCTTAGAACGCTAAAAGTATGTCATCTATGATTAAAACTGCCATACTCAATTGTAATACTAAACTTGCCCATAAAATAAATTTAGTTGTAATTTTGGGTTGTAACTCTGGCTCAAGCTTATTGACTAAATAGAGCGCACCTATATTAACTATAGGTAACCCCATGGCGGCCCATATACCTGCTATGAGAAGTAAGGTGAAGGGATTTGGTAAAACAAAATAGAATAAACCTGATAGAAATGGGATAAGGAAAGCTATCAGCTTGATTAACTTTTTTCTTGTATTTGCTTGCTCTTTTACTAGACCCATAGAAATTAAATAGTCAGATATGGTTCTTGTGAATGCAGCAGTTCCTGATAATAGAGTAGAGAATAAAACAAAAAATGCCAGAACTATAAAAAGCCATTTAGCCCAACCGCCCAACACTAGAGAGAACATATTTTGAAGTGAACTTATAACATCTATATCCCAAAAAGAGCTTGTCGCTAAAGCTTGTTGTAATTCAGGGATATTGTAAAGAACACCTGCTCCTAAAAAGAAAAAGGGCAGTGTTCCAAGAGTAATAAAAAAGACTGTCACCCAAACATCAGTCTGCATAGTTTTTATCCAATGTTTAGTTTCCTCAACATTATTTCCACTATTTTCTGCATATCCTTTTTCTAAACACCAATACGTATACGCCATTATTTCTCCATAGCTTATTCCGGTAAAACCAAAAACAGCTAGAGCTAGTGGTAAGTATTCAGATGGAAAAGAAAAGCTAAGACCTGATGAGACTTGTGCAAAACTAACTTGATAATCAGTAGATTGCATTGCAATTGCGATAATCATCGTCATAAAAGAGAAGAACAATACCATTACAAGCAAGGTCTTCTCTAAGCTCTTATAAGATCCGAAATAGAGCAACATCCAAGTAACTAAACAAGAGATTACAACCCATATTTCTACAGTTAAAAAAGGGAACATTGTAGTGCCAGCCTCAGCTACAGCTCCTGCTAATCCACCCATACCGGCAATTGAGGGTATGACTCCGATAAACATGAACCAAACTAACCAAGATGTAGTTTTTCCTTGGATGGTTGTTTTGAAGCCAGGCATATCGGCAAAAGCTTCTAAAAATGTTTTTTTCGAAACAACTATATATCGGGCTATCTCAGCTTGGATGATTGGTTTACTCCACATGCTTAACAGCAACCACCACAAAAGCATAAACCCTGCGGCTGCCCCCAATAAAGGCGTCATTACTATCGATCCACTTCCTACAACACTCCCAGTAACAACCACGCTTGGGCCAATAAATTTTAATCTTTCTAAAAAGGTTTTTGGTGCTTCTTGCATTCTTGTATAGATTTTCTCACTAAATATGGAACAATTCCTTAATTCTTTCAGAAAATTAGCACTAATGAAATTTAAAGTTAGTTCGGGCCTAAATATTCAAGCAACTGCCCTAGGTGATCCTGACGATCCTCTTGTAATTTTGCTCCATGGAGGCGGTCAAACAAGACACGCCTGGGGAGGTACTGCTGAGAAATTATCTCAAGCAGGATTCTATGCTGTAGCTATTGACTTAAGAGGTCATGGAGATAGTGATTGGAGCGAAGATGGAGATTATGCAATTGAGAACTATAAAGAAGATCTGAAAAATATTATTAATCAATTAGGCAAACCTGCTTCCTTGATAGGTGCATCTCTTGGCGGGATGGTCTCTTTGTGCACTGCAGGTGATAGAGAATGTAGTGACCTATGTAATGCACTAGTGATGGTTGATATAGGGATTTATCCAAATGAAGATGGATCGAACGAAATTCTTAAATTTATGAGTTCAGGTTCTAATGGTTTTGGTTCGTTAGAGGAAGCATCTGATTCAATAGCTTCCTATCTTCCACATCGGGAAAAACCAAAAGATGTCTCGGGATTAAAAAAGAATTTAAGATTGAAGGAAGATGGAAGATATTATTGGCACTGGGATCCCAGATTCATAGAATCTAGAACAAGTAACAGAAGTGATTATAAATTAAGACAGAAAATTTATGCTGAATCAGTCAATATCCCTACTTTGCTTATTCGGGGAGCTTTAAGTAATGTTGTCACCCAGGACGAGGTTGATGATTTCTTGGAAACTATTCAACATGCTGAATTCATTGAGATAGATCGTGCTGCCCACATGATAGCTGGAGATAGAAATGATATTTTTGCTAACGCAGCTATTTCATTTCTACAAAAGACCTTAAATTCAGAGTAATTTAGAATACCTTTTGATAATATCAATCACATGATAATTGGTTTAACTGGTGGAATAGGAAGCGGTAAGACAGCAGTTTCAGATTGCTTTGAAAAGCTTGGAATAGTTATAGTAGATGCTGATTTAGCTTCAAGAGTAGTAGTCGAAAAAGGTAAGCCATGCTTGGCAAAAATATCTGAACGCTTTGGTCAAGTTATCCTGAAAGAATCAGGCGAATTAGATCGAGCAAAATTGAGAGAAATAATCTTTAATTCTGATGAAGAGAAGGATTGGCTTGAATCTTTGTTACATCCAGCCATAGCAAGACAAATTCAAGATGAACTTAAAGCTTCAACAAGTCCTTATACAGTTCTAGTTTCACCGCTTTTACTAGAAACAAACCAAAAAGATTTTTGTGATAAAGTTTTAGTGGTTGATGTTCCTGTCGAAACTCAAGTAGAGAGAACTTTGAAACGAGATGGCGTATCTGAAGAGCAAGTTCAATCCATCATTAAAGCTCAGATTTCTCGACAAAAGAGATTGGAGCAAGCTGACGAAGTTATCGTCAATGACAGTACTTTTGAGACTCTGCAATTAGCCGTGAAAAAACTTCATCAACAATTTATTGCTGAACTATGAAATATGTCAAATGTCCAGAATGTGGACAACAAGCAGAATATTCTGAAAAAAATGAGCATAGACCTTTTTGCAGCCGGCGCTGCCAACTTCTCGATTTAGGGGCTTGGGCAAGTGAAGACAGGAAGATAGCAGGAGAAAAAGTTTTTGACCCAGAAGAGGATTTTGAAACGCGCCATTAACTTCTGTAATCGCTATTGATCAGAACATAATCTTCAGAGAGATCGGAAGTCATTACCTCAAAGCCTTTTTTACCCAATCCAAGACTTACTTCGATTAGAATTTCTTTTTTTTTCATTTCCTTTGATGCATGTTTTTCTGAGTATTTAGCATCTTTATAGCCTTGTTTGACAAGTGGCTGTCCATTTAATTGAATTTTAACTTTATCGATTCTATCTATATCTTTATTTCTACCTATTGCGGAAAGTATTCTTCCCCAATTAGCATCACTTCCAAACATGGCCGTCTTAACTAAAGGTGATTCAGCTATTGTGAACGCTACAGATTTAGCTTGTTCAGTATTTTTAGCTTTACCTATTTTGATTTTAATTTTTTTTGTAGCGCCTTCTGCGTCTTCTACGAGTAGTTCGGCTAGATCCTTAAAGATTTCTGTAATTGCATTAGAAAGTCTCTTTTCTTCAACAGAACCAACTTTTATAGATTTTTCTTTATTACCATTAGCAACTAATAAAGAAGAATCATTGGGAGAAGTGTCTCCGTCAACAGTTATAGCTTCAAAACTAACTTTGAGAGCATTGGAATGGATATTGTTAAGAGATTTTTGACTTAATTTTGCATCTATGAATACAAAACTCAGCAATGTTGCAAAGTCGGGTCTGATCATTCCTGAACCTTTTGCAAATCCAGTTACAAAATAAGAGGTCTTACCAACTTTGACTTCTTTAGAAATTATCTTCGGCTTTGTGTCAGTAGTTAAAATAGCCTCAGCAGCTTTTTTCCATTTATTCTCACTTAAACTTTTTGATGCTTCTCTAAAGGCGCTTAGATAATTTTCTGTAGCTAAAGGCTCACCGATAACACCAGTTGAAAAGGGTATAACGTTCTCTTGACTGGTTTTAAAATCTAGCGCAATTTCTTTACAGTATTTTCTTACATCCTTCAAACCTTTGGGCCCTGTAGCGGCGTTTGCATTTCCAGCATTAATCAATAAGATCTTTTTGGCTTTTTTAGAATTAGATAAATGTTCAATAGCTAATTTTACTGGCGCAGCTTTTAGTTTATTGGTGGTAAATTTTCCGCTAAGTATTGATTCTTGAGGAAGAGTAACAAGCAGACTATCTTCTTTTTTCCCATATCGTGTATTACTTGAAGCTGTGCCAAGACTTATGCCTTGAATCTTATGTATTCTTTTTGGCATTATTTTTTTCTGGCATTTTTCCTAGCCATTTTTGCTTCTGCTCTTCTCAGTCTTCTGTTGCCCTGTTCTTTAGTGCTTGCTTCTTGCCTGGCTGGAGTCAATGCAGATTCAGGCCTTGGATGGTCTAGATTCTGAGCTTGGTTTTGTTTCGGAAGGTTCAAATCTCCAGAATCTTCTAATTCAATTTCCACTCTAGATAAAAATCTTATGCCCTCTAATCTTATCTTATTTAAAAGGCTTTCAAATAACTCAAAGGATTCTCTTCTAAATTCAAGTTTAGGATTTTTACTCGCATAACTTCTTAGGCCAATACCTTGTCTTAACGCATCTACCTCTGCTAAATGATCTTTCCAAGCATTATCAATGATTTGAAGAAGTATTTGCTTCTCAAAATCTCTCATAACTGGGCCTATGTTATTGCACTTTTCAATATAAGCACGATTAGCAGACATGAGTATCTTTTGCTCTACATCTTCTCGCGTCATATTACTCTTTGAGGCAATCCATTCCTTGACTGGGATTTGCAGTCCAAATATATTTGATAAAGAACTTTCCAACACATCAGTATTCCATTCGTGAGGTTCTAAATCTCCAAGAGAAACAGAATCTAATTCATCTGAAATTATGGTTTCTCTCATGGAATCAAGCAGTTCAGTTATGACGTCAGCCTCAAGAATATTATTTCTTTGTGAATAGATAATTTGTCTTTGCTCGTTAGCCATATCATCATATTCAAGTAGCATTTTTCTAATATCGAAATTTCTTCCTTCAACTCTTTTCTGCGCTCTTTCTATTGCCCCGCTCAACATCCTATGTTCGATAGATTCTCCTTCTTCCAAACCTACTCTTTGCATAATATTTTTGAATTGATCGGATGCAAATATTCTCATCAAATTATCTTCAAGAGAAATGTAGAATCTAGAAGAACCAGGATCACCTTGTCTTCCTGAACGTCCTCTAAGTTGATTATCCATTCTTCTAGATTCATTTCTTTCAGTCCCAATGACGTGTAAACCTCCAGAATTAATAACCTCTGAATTTAAAATTTTCCATTTAGATTCCAATTCTTCTTTTTTCGAATCATCCTTATGTTTTTCAAGCTCTGCTTCCCAATTTCCGCCCAAAACTATATCTGTTCCCCTGCCTGCCATATTGGTAGCTATAGTAATGACGCCTGGTTTACCAGCTTGTGAAATTATCTCAGCTTCTTTTGCATGATTTTTTGCATTGAGAACTTGGTGTTCAATATTCTCCTTTTTTAAAAGGCTAGATAAAAGCTCTGAGCTTTCTAAAGATGCTGTACCAACGAGTATAGGATTACCTTTATTTTTATAGTCTTTAATTTCATTTATTACAGCTTTATATTTTTCAGCTTGGGTTAAATACACAAGATCATTCTTATCATCACGAATCATGGGTTCATTTGTTGGAACTTCCAGAACATTGAGACCATAGATTTCAGCAAATTCCTCAGCCTCTGTGCTTGCTGTACCAGTCATTCCAGATAATTTCTCATATTGCCTGAAATAATTTTGGAAAGTACAAGATGCTAGAGTCTGACTTTCCATTTGTATGGGTACATTTTCCTTTTGCTCTATTGCTTGGTGCAAACCATCAGCCAATCTTCTTCCCGGCATGGCTCTGCCTGTGTTTTCATCAATTAATACTACTTGATTATTTTGGACCATGTAATCGACATCTTTATTGAAAAGAAAGTGAGCTCTTAATGAGGATTGAATATAGTGAAGAAGTCGTAAATTTCCTGAAGAGTAAAGACTTTGATCTTCTTCGAGAAGATTATCATCTTTTAATAGCTGCTCGATGAAATCATGTCCAAAATCGGTAAGCTCAACCTGCTTTGATTTCTCATCTATAACAAAATGACCCGCATCTTCATTATTTTGATCTTGGTCATCCTCTTCATCTGCCTCAATAATTATTTGTTCTTCTAATTTAGGAATAAATTTGCTAATTTTTTGGTAGATCTGAGCTGTATTTTCTGCTGGTCCAGAAATAACAAGAGGAGTCCTTGCCTCATCTATAAGAATAGAATCTACTTCATCAATGATTGCAAAATAATAGTCATTCATCATCCTATCATTTGTATTCACAACCATATTATTTCTAAGAAAATCAAACCCAAGCTCATTATTGGTTGCGTATATAACATCTGCTTCATAAGCAGCTTTTCTTTCTTCTATTTGCTGTCCTGGAATGATAAAAGATACTGACATACCTAGATTTTCATATATTGGCCCCATCCATTCTGCATCTCTTTTTGCTAAGTAATCATTCACTGTAACTAGTACAACTTTTCTTTCTGTAATGGAATTGAGGTAGGAAGGCAAGGTAGCTACAAGTGTTTTACCTTCTCCAGTAGCCATTTCAGCTATTTGACAATTGTGAAGGGCTATTCCACCTATGAGCTGGCAATCGTAGTGTCTTAAACCGAGCTGTCTTTTGCTTACCTCTCTAACGACAGCAAAAGCTTCAGGGAGTAGATCATCTAACGATTCCCCATTCTTGTGGCGGTCAATAAAATTTTCTCTCTTTTTCTTGAGATCTTTGTTGGTTAGCTTTGAATACTCTTCCTCAAGGGAATTGATAGAATTCACCAAAGGTTGAATTTTTTTTAATACTTTCTGGTTTTTTGAACCAAATATTTTATCTAATAAACCCATAAAAATTTGTTAGGCGCAATTCTAACAGTTGCTAACGAATATCAGATAAAAAATTATCCCGAACTAGGGTCAATGATGGGCTCGAGGTATTTTATGGGAGAATTCACTGGATCATCATAAGTTTTAACTTCCCATGTATCTGGTCTAGCAATGAGTTCTCTTAGGAGTGCATTATTTACTTTATGACCTGACTTATAACCTTCGAAAGAGCCTACCAAATTATGACCAAGTAAGTATAAATCACCAATAGCGTCTAGGATTTTATGCTTTATCATTTCATTCTCAACCCGCAAACCATCTTCATTTAATATGCAATCATCACCTATGGCGATTGTGTTTTTAACACTTGCTCCTAGGGCAAGATTATTTTCATTTAAAGTTTCTAACTCACTCATAAATCCAAAAGTCCTTGCTCTGCTTACTTCTCTTACAAATGAAGTGCTATTGAAGTTAACTGAGGCCTTTGTGGCATGATCCTTGTGAACTGGATGGTCATATAACATTGTAAAATCTACTTTGAATCCATCAAAAGGTGATACCTGAGCCCAAGCATCATTATGTGAGACCTTCACTGTATCTTTTATCCTAATGAATTTTTTTATTTGGTCTTGTTCAAGTAAACCAGCAGATTCTAATAAGAATACAAATGGTGCAGCGCTTCCATCCATTATAGGAATTTCAGGTCCATTTACTTCTACATATGCGTTATCAATGCCTAGTCCTGCTATAGCAGACATGAGATGTTCAATGGTTGAGATTCTTGTCTCGCCTGAAGTTAGGCAAGTCGACAATGAAGTATCTCCAACATTCTCTGCCGAAGCCTTTATTTCAACAACAGGATCTAAATCAACTCTTTTAAAAATAATCCCTGTATCTGTAGGAGCAGGAAGAATCTTTAATATGATCGGATTTCCCGTGTGTAAACCTACGCCAAATGCCTTAATAGGATTTTGCAGGGTTCTTTGAGTGAGCATTTTGTTATTCTATAGATAAATTTTAATTAAAAGAATTATTTTGTTTTTTGATCTCAAACAGCATTATCCCGGCACTCACTGATGCATTTAAACTATCTATTTTTTCCGACATCTTTATCTTTATGAGTTCATTACAATTTTCTCTAGTTAACCTTCTAATACCTTTATTTTCTGACCCAATTATCAATGCCGTCTTCTCGGGATAATTAATTTCGTTATGACCTAATGAGGCTTTCAGATCACTTCCATATACTGCTACTCCCATTTCTTGTAGATTGTTGATTGTCCTCACTATGTTAGTGACAATAACAAATGGAATAAGTTCTGAAGCTCCGCAGGATATTTTTCTAACTGTAGGGGTGAGATGACAAGATCTATTCTTTGGGACTATTACTGCATCGACATCTGCTGCAGCCGCACTTCTTAAGCATGCTCCGACATTATGAGGATCCGAGAGTCCATCTAAAATAAGAAATGTAAGGTTAGGTCTTTCAATTATTGATTGGATGAACGCTTCAGATTCTTCTAATCTCTTATTACATGTCACTGCAATACTTTGATGATTAATTTCTTTAAATTCCTTTTCAAAAAATTCAGGATCTTTTTTACTGATTTTTATATTATTTTTTTTAGCTTCATCAACAACAGACTCGATTCTTGTATTTAGCACTTCGCCAACATATAAAGATTGAACCGTTTTAGGTCTTGAGATGATTATTTGGTGGACTGTATTTAAGCCACACACCAATTCCTGATCTGAATTTGAACTCATTTAACTAATCTAAGGTCTACTTTCTGAGAGAAGACTTCTACTTTTTCAATTGTTGCTTTAACTTCGTCCCCAAGAGAGTATGAGTGTCTTGAGCTATTGCTTTGCAACATCTTACTATCTTCATCGTAGACATAATACTCGTTACGCGGTAAATACTTTATATGGCAGAGACCTTCAATATTTATCTCTTTTAAGTGAATAAATAGACCAAAATTAGTAACACCAATTATCTGACCATTAAAAGTATTTCCAATATTTTCAGAAGCAAAAGCACACTTCAGATGGTTTAGGGCTTCTCTTTCAGCTTTTTCGGCAATCCTTTCCTTTGTAGAACAATTTTTTGACGATTCTATTAACTGGTCATGGCTATAAACAGGTATAGTTTTTTTGGGTTTTTCAGCAATTTTAATATTTCCTTGATTAGACTTTATTAGAGATTTTATTGCTCTATGAACAAGTAAATCAGGATATCTTCTTATTGGAGAAGTGAAGTGAGAATAGTTTGAGTAATTAAGGGCATAGTGGATTGAAACATCAGCTTCGTAAGTAGCCAAGCTCATAGAATATAAAATTTGCGAGTGAATGATCCTCTTGTCTTTTCTATCCTTAGCTATTTCAACAAGGGATGTTAATTTTTTTATATCGCTACCGTCATCTAAAGAAGCATTAATTTTTCTACTTCTTAAAAATTTTTCAAGAGTTTTAATTTTTAATGTATCTGGCTTTGGGTGAACCCTGAAAACGGATGGTATTTTATGTTTCAAACATAATTCAGCAGCTGATATATTTGCAGCTAGCATGAATTCTTCGATCATCATATGAGAAATCTCTCTTGGTGAGTCAATAAATTTTACAATTTTCTGATTTTCTACCTTAGGGATGTATGTTGGTACTTCGAGCTCTAGCGAGCCCCTTTCAACTCTATTTTTCTTTAATCTTCTATAAATATTTAATAGAACTCTTAAAGAATCTGCATAGGGCTTTTTAAATTGTTTTTTCTCTATTTCCCGCGTAACTGTAGGATAAGTCAATCTAGACTTAGAATTGATTATTGCTTCAAAAAAAGAGGTATCTGTGAGACTTCCATCTTCCCTGACAGTAGTTTTACAAACTATACAGAATCTATCCTTATCAGGTTTTAATGAACACAAGTCATTACTTAATTCCTCGGGTAACATAGGAATTACTCTCTGCGAAAAATAAACCGAGGTTCCTCTATCAAAAGCTTCTTTATCTAGATGACTTCCTACATCTACATAACGTGCAACATCGGCTATTGCTACGTATAAAATTAATTTTCCATGTTTATCCTTCTCACCTAGCACAGCGTCATCAAAGTCTTTTGCACTTTTTCCATCTATAGTCACAAAAGTTTTACTCCTGAGATCTACTACGGATTCAATATCAAAATTCTTATCTTTTAACTTTCTCGATTCATTAATTACCGCCTTAGGCCATTCACGTTTAAGATTATGATTAGTAACAGCCATCTCATATGCCAAACTAAATTCATTATCTGAATCGAATAAAGAAATAAGATTTGCTTCAGGCAGGGCTTCTAGGCTGGGTTGTTTATGCATCGAAAATTTACCGATGCCACCATCTTTTATCATTTTAGGATACGGCTCTTTGATTAAAACCCTTAAGTCATTTTCGAAGCCCATGGGACTTGTGTATAACCTTTTGCCTCTTCTATATATCTTCCCAATAAATTCAGCTGTATTTTCTGTGATGACTTTATCAATTTTTGCCCAACCTTTTGAAGTAAGAGAAAATTGAACTAAGTCTCCAGGCATTGCTTTAAACAGTTCTTTCTTTCCAAGTTTAAATTGAAAATCATATTTGGAATCATCGACATAAAATCCTTTAGATTTATAAGATTTTTTTACAATCCCTCTAAGTACTTTAGAGGTTTGTTTATATGATTTTTTCAATGGATGGATTTCGGTTAAGCATTTTGCTTTTTACTTGTTAGAGTATTTTAAATCATTAAGTTCTATAAGAGTGATTTTTGTATAGGACAAGGTTGCTTGCTAATAACTTAGCTATTAAAGTTGCGTTATGCATATTGGAATTATTATTTCTTTAATATTTATAAGCCTTTTATTCTTTCTTTGGCAATATTCGAAAGGAGAGCAAGTTGGAAGAAGAATTGGTTTTTTATTAAATATTTGGGGAGCAGTAATAGTATTCTACTTATTCATGGTTGTTTTTTTATAACTGGGGAAATTTATGTCTGTCAAACATTATGATTGGTCTGCTTATCATGCTTACGTGAGGCCAACAAAGATAGCAATTCGTGACCTGAGCTCAAAACAAACTTTAACTTATAAAGAGCTTGATGAGAGGGCTTGTCTTCTGGCAAATTGGTTGCAAAGTGTGGGAGTAAAAAAGGGAGACAGGATTGCAATTTTATCTCAGAATTGTGCTGAATTTTTTGAATTAGAATTTGCCTGTGCAAAGATAGGAGCTATAGAACTTCCCTTAAACTGGAGATTAACAAAGCCCGAACTGGAATATATTCTTAATGACAGCTCGCCTAAAGTTCTTATCTATGATGAATCTTTTTATGATATCTCAAACGAATTAATAAAAGATTGCAATATATCCAGTCATTTAGAGATTGATAAAGAAGATTTAAATAGTCAGTATGAGATTACTCTTAAGGAATCCAGTTTTGATTATGATCAACCGGAAATCACACAAGAAGATTTGATAATGATTATGTATACATCTGGTACAACTGGTCACCCAAAAGGGGCGATGATTAATCATCAAATGCAACTTTATAATGTCATCAATCTAGCCTCACCTGCATTTGTAACTTCAGATACTGTTCAGCTAGTGGTTTTACCTCTTTTTCATACCGGCGGTATGAACTGTTATGCAAATCCTGTTTTGCATGCAGGTGGAGAATTAATTCTTATAAGAGATTTTGATCCTGGCTTAGCATTATCAATTCTTGGAAATCCCGAATTTCAGGTATCTCATTTTTTTGCAGTTCCAGCCCCATATCAATTCATGATGAATCATCCTGATTTTGATAACACTGATTTATCAAGTCTGAAAGTTGCAGGAGTAGGTGGTGCTCCATGCGCTGAGGCAATACTCAGAACCTGGTCTGATAGAGGCGTTTCTATGATTCAGGGCTGGGGTATGACTGAGACAAGTCCTGGAGGTATAGGACTTCCCGCTGAAGATGCTGAGAGAAAGTTAGGCTCAGCAGGAAAGCCACTTTTGCATACAGAAGTCAAAGTAGTTGACGATGAAGGACAGGAGCTTCCTTGGGGAGAGGTAGGGGAGCTTTATATAAGAGGTCCAAATATCACACCTGGTTACTGGAATAATGAAGAGGCTACAAAGAACTCTTTCGAAGGCGATTGGCTCAAAACTGGTGATGCTGCAAGATTTGATGAGGAAGGATTTATATATATCGTAGATCGTTGGAAAGATATGTATATATCCGGCGGAGAAAATGTTTATCCAGCTGAAGTTGAAAATGTTCTTTACCAACTTCCTGAAATTGCTGAGGCAGCAATTATTGGTGTACCAGACAATAGATGGGGTGAGACAGGTATAGCGTTTATCAGCCTCAAATCAGAACAAACCCTAGAAGAAAAAGATATCATAGAACATTGCCTAAAAAACCTCGCAAAATTTAAAGTTCCAAATTCAGTGAAATTCATAGATGCCTTACCACGAAATGCTACTGGTAAAGTCTTAAAAAGAAACTTAAGAGATGATCTTCTTGGGTCAGATGCTCCAGCTATTTCTTAGTATCAATATATAGCAATTAAATTATTTTATGTCTCTATCAGAATTTTCATTAAAAGGTAAAAAGGCTTTAGTCATTGGTGCAAGAAGAAATATGGGGAAGGGTTTTGCCCTTGGACTTGCTGAAGCAGGGGCCGATGTTGCTGTCACAGATCTAAATATCGAATCTGGTCAGCTTGATGCAGTTTGTAAAGAAATTAAGGCTATGAACAGGCAGTCTATCTGCATCAAGACAGATATTTCTTCCCAGCCAGATGTAAAAAACATGGTTGATCAAGTTATGCAGGAATTTGGAGGTATCGATATTCTGATGAATGTGGCTGTCATGTATCACATGAAATCACTAGTGGATCTAGATGAAGAAAGTTGGGATATGCTTAGTAATGTAAATTTGAAGGGTTATTGGCTCACTATTCAGGAAGTGGCCCCGATAATGAAGAAACAAAAAAGTGGAAGCATAATTAACCTAACTTCGAGAGGTGGACTTAAGGCACATGCTGATAAAGCTATGGGAAACTATGCAATAGTTAAATCAGGTATAGCAATGATGACAAGACAGTATGCAAGATATCTCGGACCTCATAATGTAAGAGTCAATGCCATTGCACCTTCTTTAGTCGAGTGGGAAGAATTTCCGGGCCAAGAAAATAGAGAAAATAAAACTATAACTAAAGAAGAAGAAACAATAGAAATATCTGAAAAAGAGAAATTTGAAGCATGGTCTACTGGACCAGAAAATATTCCTTTAGGACGTGTTGCTACCTTTAATGAAATGGCAAATGCGGCTGTTTTCCTAGCTTCTGATGCATCTAGTTATGTAAACGGCACTATCTTAAATGTTGATGGCGGATACATGGCATGATACATAACTGGGAATTTAACCATCTCGGGATGATGGTCACAGATCGAGATGAAATATTGAGCTACTATCAGTCTATTGGACTTGGGGTTAGCGTAGGTCCGCAGCCTCTATTGCCATACATAGAGGGTGAAGGAGAGATAACTTTTTTTAAAGAGCTTAATGGCGAACCTATCTCTCATAGATTTGTGACCGGGGGAGCGCATAATTTTAAAGATGGCCAGTCACAAATTGGAAATTGTCAGTTGGAAGTTTATGCCATGCGACCTGGACCCGGCATGTTCATTAGCAGATATCTAGAGAAGAAGGGTGATGGAATTAATCACATAGCTTTTAATACGAAAGATATTGAAAGAGATACTCAATTTTTTTTAGATCGAGGCTGCGAATTAGTTTTTAATGTTACAACTAATGGCAAAACTGTTGAAAATTACATAGATACTAGATTACATGGAGATTTAATGATTTCTTTGAGGCCGCCGGCAGATAATTGGGAAAAATCTTGGCGAAAAAATAATGAATCGCATCCTCTAGTCAATAAATGGAAATTTTTAGGAATAGGAATATGCGTTAATGATTTAGAGTCTGCTTCTCATTATTACTCGAAACTAGGTTATAAGAGAATTGAAGAAAAGAAGGTCAGAAAAGAATGGAAAATAACCTCTGAAGAATTCTATGTAAGTAATGTACTTTTTGAATTGATACAGGCCGAAAAAGATAGCATTTATAAAAATTCATTAGCACAACGAGGTGATGGCGTGGCAGAAATAATTTTTAAGGTTTCCAATCTGAAAAAAGAAATGGATTTACTTAAACTTAAAGGCGCTAAGATACTAAAAGTATCTGATGATAAGAAAACGGCTTACATTGATTCATGCCTGAAAGGTAACTTACTTACTAGGCTTATAGAAAAGGAATAACCATGGAATTTTCTTCTTTCATTGCTGCTATTCTCATATTTCTTATCTGCCTAATAGTTTCGTTAAAGCCGAGTAAAATTATCACACTTCTGGGTGCAATTTTAATCCTTCCACTGCTACTTCTAGTAATCTATTAGTGATTAAGGCTATTGAGAGCCATCATTACGGAAAATAAACGAAAAGGTTGACTTTTAAAAAGAAGCTTCAACTAATTACTTGATTATTTTTGACCTCATACTACACTTTACGTACTAATTTTAAATTATTTAAGTTTGCTTACTTTATGGGGGACCAATAATGTTTAAAAACATTCGTGAAAAGTTAACCTTTTATCTTTCAACTTTTATTTTATTAAATGCTTCTGCATTCGGCGGCTATGTTTTAGCCCAAGATGCTTTAGAAGAAATTGTGGTTACTGCTAGGAAAAAAGCAGAAAGTTTACAAGACGTACCTTTGTCTGTTTCAGCTCTTAGAGAGAGCTCTCTTGAAGAACTTGGCGTTAATGTTTTTGAAGATTATTTACTTCAGCTACCAAGTGTTACAGCTGGAGGAGCTGGTCCAGGAACAAGCACAATTTATATTCGAGGTCTTGCTTCAACTACTCCAAATCTTACAACAGCGGGAGTCGGTGGTTTGGCCCCGAACGTATCATTTTATCTTGATGAGCAACCTCTAGCTCAACCTGGTAGAAATCTTGATGTATATGCAGCTGATATAAGCCGTATAGAAGTATTGAAAGGACCACAAGGAACACTTTTTGGGGCTAGCTCACAAGCAGGTGTCGTAAGAATGATTACTAATAAGCCCGTGATAGGAGAAACTGAATTGAACCTAGAGCTTGAAACAAGGCGTATGGGTGAAGGAGATCCTGGTGGAAAAGCTGAACTAGTTACAAACATACCTTTGGGTGAATCAACTGCTATGAGATTTGTTGCTTACAGAGACAGAAAAGGTGGCTATATTGACCAAGTTGCAGGCTCACTAGATGTGAGTCAATCTGCGCGCTTTAGACTAGAAGGAGCAGTCAGAGATAACGGACTTCCTGTTTCTGCTGCGAGAAAAGGTTTTCAGGCCGGCGTTGATCTTTCCGGGGTCACAATGCCTAAAGCAAATGCTATTGTTAAAGAAAATGTAAATGAAGTTTCTTACGAAGGTTATAGAGCAAGCATAGCTCATGAAATAGACGATAATTGGGAAGCGCTAGTTACCGCATCAGGACAAACTTTAGAATCTGATGGAGTATTTTTTACTGACCCTGCCTTAGATGATCTAGAAATTCAGAGATATCATAATGATAGTCTTAAAGACGAATTTGATAATGCAAGCGTAACTATCGAAGGCTCAATTGGTGATTTGGAAATCCTTTACACAGGTGCTTATACAGATAGACAGTCGGATCAGATAATTGACTACACAGACTATCTTTTTGTAGGTCAATATTTACCTTATTACATTTGTGATTATTATGTTACGTATACAAAATTCGCACCAGGGAATGTACCAACTGGAAATTGCGGTGCACCTGATATGTTTGTTGATTCCATAACAGATACTGAAGTGAAAACTCATGAGATAAGAATCAATGCTCCTGTGGCTAACAATATGAGCTTGACTGCAGGTGCTTTTTTTAGCGATCTAGAGTTAAAGGAACACAATATGTTCACTTATCCAGGCTCACCTGTGAGTGATATTGGATTCAAAACGAACTATGCTCTGACTGATATATCAGTTACTGGAATACCAGATCATGGTAAGTCCAAGATGTATGCTGGAGCAGGTTGGCATTCAGGAAGAGGGCCTTACGAACTGCCAGTAGTCTTTGTCAATGATGTTCGAAGAACTGACAAACAACAAGGTATTTTTGGTGAGTTGAGCATTGATATCAATGATGATATTGAATTGACTCTTGGAGCGAGGTGGTACGATATTGAGGTTGATCTTGAAGGTAGTGCAAATGCTTCATTTGGAAATGGTTTCGGTGGACCAGATGAACAAAGATTTGGAACTAATCTCTCTGTTCAATACGACGAACCAGGAGCAGTTTCTGGCAATGCTCTGTTAGATGCTCTAAATTATCCAGACAAAGCAGAAACAGATGGTGTTATAGGTAAAGCCACTTTATCTTGGAACAGAACACAAGACACTATGTACTATGTGACATGGTCAGAAGGCTTTAGACCAGGATTATTAAATCGTCCAGCGGGACAATCTACACCAGATGGCTCTTACACTGTCAGACCTGTAACGGATTCTGATGAAGTTACAAATTATGAGTTCGGATGGAAGTCTGTATTAAATGACGGAAGATTAAGGTTCAACGGAAGTGTATTTTTTGTAGACATTTCAGGTTTACAAACAACAATATTTGATCCAAGCATAGCAAATCTTTTCTTCTCAGATAATGCCGCAGATGCTGAGATTTCGGGTATTGAGGGTGATTTCCTTTATTACCCCAATATTGATGGTCTGATGATTTCAGGTGCTTTCTCTTTGCTTGATTCTGAGATCAAGAAGTCCTTAACTACAACCGATGTAGTTGCAGGACAAGAGTTAGCCTTTGCTCCTGGCGTGCAGGCAAATTTGGTTGCTAGATACGAATGGGGACTTACTGCAGGCAATCAAGGTCATTTGCAAGCCCAAGTTAATTGGTCTGATGAAAGTTTTTCAGACATTATTGAGCCAAACAAAGCTAAACAAGATAGTTATAGTTTTGTTAATTTACGAGCTGGTATAAGCAATGACGATTGGATGACAGAGATGTACGTCGATAACGTGACCGATGAGAGAGCAGAAATTAGTAATAATTTTGTTTTTGATCGACAACGTGTAGCCGTCATCAGACCAATGAACTATGGTTTTAGGTTTAAACGTAAATTCTAAGCTATAAATAGAAAATTAAAGGGGAGCTTTGGCTCCCTTTTTTCCTTCAAGAAAGTAATGAGGGCAATAAAAGCATTTTATGGATAAGAACAAGGTCGATATAGATGATACCAATATTTCATTAGATCTTAGTGATGCGACCCAAGCAGTCAAAGAAAATAGATTTCAAGATGCTATTTTATTATTACAAAGAATTCTAAAAGATCAGCCCGATAATATAGATGCGTTATATCTTTCGGCTGTTTCTAGTAGATACCTTAAGAAATTTGATCAATCTGAAAGTTTCATCATGGATTTACTATCAAATGCTCCTGATATGGGTCGTGCTTACCAGGAATATGGACATTTAAACAGAGATCAAGGAAACGAAGAAAAAGCTGTGATGCACTACAGGCAAGCTTGCGAACTAAACCCAGCACTCTTGGCCTCTTGGGATTTTCTTTACCAATACTTTAAGAAATATAAAAATAAACCTGCAGCAGATCATGCAGAGGATCAACTTAAAAAGTTGAAATCTTTACCAGGATTGCTTTTGTATATTAGTCAAATACTTAATGAGGGAAGGCTAGGATTGGCTGAAGAAAAGTGCAGAGCTTTTCTTAAAAAGAATCCCACAAATACATATGCTATGTCTCTTCTTGCTGAAATAGCAAATAGACTAGGATATTTCGATGATGCTGAATTCTTACTTGAGAAAGCAGTTGAATTTAGTCCAGATGATGGCGACTTGAGGACGAAATATGCAGAAATACTCAGGAAAAAACAAAAGTTTTCTAAAACTATGGAGCAAGTTGAAATACTCTGTGAGAAGTTCCCTGATAACCTAAATTACAAAGCACAAAAAGCAAGTGAGATCATGCAAAATGGTGATCATGAGGAAGCTATAAATTTACTAAATGATATTCTTAAAAAGAATCCTTATAACTTTAGTACGCTTACCTCTAGAGGTCATGCGCAGAAAACATTAGGTAAGACAGAACAAGCAATTAAAAGTTATCAATCTGCTTATCAAATAAAACCTGATCATGGAGAAGCATTCTTTTCCCTAGCGAACTTGAAGACTTATTCTTTTACAAATCAAGAATTAGATAACATGAGAGAACAAGTTGAGCGAATAGATTTATCATTGAGAGATAAAGCATATTTTCATTTTGCTCTTGCTCAAGGATGTGAGGTAAATGGTGAATTTGAGGAAGCTTTTCATCATTTAGTTCGAGGTAACCAAATTAAAAAAGATCAAAGTCAATATTCTATTGAGAGAATGGACAATGAATTGAATGCTCAAATGGATGTTTGCGATGATTCGTTTTTCAATGATTTAGGTGATGGAGGATATCAAACTAAAGACCCAATATTTATACTGGGCCTTCCTAGAGCTGGCTCTACCTTAATAGAGCAGATCTTAGCATCACATTCGATGATAGATGGCACATTGGAACTTCCAAATATTCTCTCAATTGCACAGAGTTTAAGAGGTGAAGATATCTATGGAAAATTTGGCAATTATCCAAAAAGCATGAAGTCCATGAGTCCTGATCAAAGAAAAGAATTAGGTAGAAACTTCATTGAAGATACGAGGATGCATAGAAAAGACGCTCCTTTTTTTACAGATAAAATGCCTAATAATTTTAGGCATATTGGATTAATTCATTTGATTATGCCAAATGCAAAAATTATTGATGCAAGAAGATATTCTCTTGATTGTTGTTTCAGTATGTTTAAACAACTTTTTGCCCAAGGCCAAGAGTTCACATACGGACTTGAAGAAGCTGGTAGCTACTATAATAGTTATGTCAAGCTAATGAATCATTGGGATTCTGTTCTACCCGGCAAGATTTTGAGAGTAAATAATGAAGATGTAGTTGAAGACCTTGAGGGACAAGTCACCAACATCCTTGAATTTCTTGAATTACCTTTTGAAGAAGAATGTATTTCCTTTTATGAAACTGAGAGATCAGTAAGGACTGCTAGTTCCGAGCAAGTCAGAAAACCTGTAAACAAAGAAGGTATGGGTAGATGGAAGCCTTATGCTAAATATTTAAAGCCCCTAGTTAAAACTCTAGATAAAGATCTTCTTAAGTCAGAAGATATTGCACACATAACTGAATAGAAGATTATATGAATCAAAATTTAAATAATGCCTCAACTTCTATGATTGGACCTAAGAAGGCAAAATTTTTAGGTTTAGACATCAATTTTCCTGTTTTCTTAATCAGCTCTGGGTTGGCAACTCTTTTTTCTTGCTTGGTATTAATTTTCCCAGAAGCTTCAAATATCTTTCTTTCAAGAAGTAAACAATTTGTTGTCAGTCAGTTTGATACTTTATTTACAGTTTCAATGTTGACTTTTACTTTCATAATTTTCTTCTTAATTGTTTCCCCTTTTGGAAAGATTAAACTCGGTGGAAAAGATACATCTCCAGAATTTAGTTTTTTATCATGGATTTGCATGTTATTCGCGGCAGGTGTGGGTATAGGAATGACTTTTTATGGAGCCGCCGAACCTCTTTCATACTATACAGGAGTCTTTGGAACGCCATTAAATGTTGCTCCTGAGACTGAAGAAGCGCGGAGGCTAGCATTTAGCGCTACAATTTTTCATTGGGGTATCAATGGATGGTCTGTTTATGCAATCATAGGACTGTCACTTGCATTCTTTTGTTATAACTGGAAATTACCTTTAACTATTCGTTCAATATTCTTCCCTCTTCTTGGTGATAAAATTTGGGGATGGCAAGGAGACTTTATAGACATAATAGCTGTTTTAGCTACTTTATTTGGTTTAGCTACTTCCTTAGGCTTAGGTGCACAACAAGCATCTTCTGGTTTATTTTATTTATTCAACTTACCTAATAATTTAGTCAGTCAATCTTTGGTCATTATTTTTATCACCTCTGTGGCAATTTTTTCGGTTTACAGAGGTCTCGATAAAGGAGTACGTATATTAAGTAATTTAAATATAGCCTTAGCTTTATTGTTATTACTATTTGTGACTCTCGTTGGACCAACATATCAAATAATTTCTTCTTATGGGATGAATTTAATAGCATATTTTCAGGATATATTTCCTTTAAGTAACTGGAATAGATCTGAGGATCGTGATTGGTATCAAGATTGGACAATATTTTATTGGGCCTGGTGGATATCTTGGTCTCCTTTTGTGGGAATGTTTATTGCACGAATTTCTAAAGGAAGAACGATTAGGGAATTTTTAACTGTAGTCATGTTTGTACCTCTAATATTTAATTTAATATGGTTCTCTTCATTTGGCGGAGTAGCAATTTTTCAATTTGAAGAAGGAATAGGTAGGTTAAGTGAGCCCGTAAGTGATATTTCCCTTGTACTTTTTTATATGTTGGACAATTTATTCTTACCCACTTTCACAAGCTTATTTGCTCTCTTTATGTTGGTTCTCTTTTTTGTGACCTCATCTGATTCAGGCTCTTTGGTCATTGATACGATAACTTCTGGAGGGCAAGATAATAATTCAAGTAAACAAAGAGTAATCTGGGCAATAATTCAGGGCTTAATTGCGATAGTGTTATTAGTTGGAGGAGGTTCTTATGCTTTATCAGCAATTCAGTCGGGCGCAATATCAATGGCATTGCCATTTGTATTTATATTGATAGCTGCAACATTTAGTTTGTTGCGAGGAGTGTTCATAGAACTATACGATTCAAAAAAAATGGAAGATTTACATGGAAGATAATCATCTAGAAGAAGCGCTAGTCGCAATTAGGCGGGTAATGAGAGCTACTGAAATAAATTCATTGTCTTTAGCAAAAAAATCTCAGCTTACCCCAACGCAACACATTGTTCTGCAGATCATTGCTAACAAGAAACACACCACACCAAGTCATATTTCATATATAACAACTTTAAGACACACAACCATTGCAACGGTCATCAATAAACTTCTATCTAGAGACCTTATTACAAGAGAGAAGGGAATAAACGATAAAAGAATTCAATATTTAAATATCACTGAAGAAGGACTGAAGATACTCAAATCATCGCCAGATGTTTTACAAGATAAATTCAAAGAACAATTTTCCAGCTTAAATGACTGGGAGCAAAGCATGATCGTGTCATGCTTACAGAGGGTAGCAAGATTTATAGATGCAGAAGAAATAGATGCTGCACCGATTTTAGATTATGGCGGCTTAAATGAAGAGCCGGAAGAATATCTGAATGAAGAATAATCTCCGTTAAACAAAATGAAGTTTCTTAAAATTTATATCTTTTTTATCTGCAGGATTGATCTTTAATTTAGGCTCCGAAGAGAATAAATTTAAATTGAGTGATATAAAAAAAATTATAGAGAAGGATCTCATAAAGTGGGATTCTATTAAGCTTCATAGAACAGGTACTGAGGGTGATAATGAAACTGCTTATTGGCTGGCCAGTGAGATAAATAAATGTGGACTTACTGCAGAAGTTGATTCATTTAATTTTATTAAGCGAACTCCCGGCAAATGTGAGGTTACCAATGGTACTCATACTGCAACTGGATTGCCCATGTTTGATGGAGGAAGTACTTCTTCGATTGGAATTAAAGGCCCACACGGTTCCTTGAATACTGATGATGTAATTGCAATAACTCAATATGGCTCTTCAACTGATGACGAGCTGTCTAAAAATCTAAATGAAGCAAGAAAAAAAAATAAACATCCTGCAATTGTCGCTGTAGCCGATGTTTATCCTAATATTCCAGGACTTGCTGTCCTTAATGCTGAGTCTTATAGAAATCCATATGGACCACCTGTCCTTCAAGTAGCGACGCAAGAGGGAGAGTGGCTCATGCGATTAAAAGAAGATGAAAAGATTACCGTATCTGTTGAATTAATTGAAAAAAAATCTGACGCTATAAATGTTCAAGCCATGATAAAGGGAAAAGATAGATCGCTTAGTCCTTTAGTTGTGATGACACCGAAGAGTGGCTGGTGGACTTGCACTTCAGAAAGAGGAGGCGGGATAATTATTTGGCTAAATGCGTTGAGATATCTATCTAAAAATCAGCCCAACCGCAATGTACTATTTACTGCAAATACAGGGCACGAATTAAGTCATCTAGGATTGGATCATTTTTTAAAAAAAAATCCGTCATTAGTTAAAGATGCTTTTTCATGGGTCCATCTAGGAGCTAATTTTGCTGCTAAAGAGGGTCAGGTATTATGGCAAGCTTCTGATGATGAATATATGGAAAAAGGCTTGGAGCAACTAAAGACTTTAAAATTAGATGAAATCATATCTTGGCCCTCATCATCTAGGCCACTAGGAGAAGCAAGAAATATCTATGATGGGGGTGGCAAATTTATTTCATTACTTGGAAGCAATCCTTTATTTCATCATCCTAAAGATATATGGCCAGACTCTATAGATATGAAAAAGTTGATCAAACTTAATTCTTTTATGATGAAAATGATTATTGATATGTCTAATTCTTATGAATAAGAAACTTTTATTATTTATGAACATTGTTAAGCTTCTAGCGTATTGCATATGACATTGATGACAATCGATTTGAGAGAGATTTTATGAATAATAATGTGTACAAAATATTAAGAGAATATGAATGGGAAGAGGCTAAAGAATCAGGTCAAATTACTACAGCTTTAGATAAGAAAGATGGATTTATACATTTATCAACTGCTCCTCAATTGGCTGCCACATTAGATTTTTTCTTCAAGGACTCACACTCTCTTCATCTCTTGCAACTAAATTTAGATAAGATAGATGAAACTCAACTAATTTACGAATCTTCTTTTCCTAATGCAGGGAAACGAAAGAGTGCTTTTCCTCATCTTTACTCTCAATTAATGATTAATCAAATATTAGAAAGTTGGAACATAAAAAGAGGAAGTTTTAGTCTTCCCGAAGCAGTTCTGCTTCAAGCAGAAAATCTAATTGAAGAATAAAAAACTTTTTCTCCATCATAAATGGAGCTGGCGATAGGATTTGAACCTACGACCTGCTGATTACAAATCAGCTGCTCTACCAACTGAGCTACGCCAGCGCGCAAAGCATTATAGTTCTCTTATCGAAACTTCGCCATAACGAAGAGTAAGATATTCTGAACCAGCTCTGACTAGCATTTCTCCTTTGTCATTAACACCTAAGACATCTACTGTTTTATCAATGCCTCCAATATTTACACTACATTTTTTCCCTGCGAGCATGTCGAATGATTCATAATCAGATTTATAGGCCTTAAAACCTTCCTTGATAAATATAGAAGTGAGTTGAAGTACCTTATTGACAATATTCCCTATAATTTCATTTCTATTATTTTTTGAGTTAGTCACTTCGTCTAAAGTAATCCAAGACTGATCAATCTCTTTACCTTCTTCCTCAGTCATATGTACATTTATGCCTATACCTATTACAACTCCTATTTTATTATTTATATCAATAGTTTCGATCAAGATTCCTGACAACTTCTTGTTTTTGATCAATAAGTCATTAGGCCACTTGATGCCAACTTTATTTTGAGTAAATTTATTAAGGCTTGATGCAAGAACAGTTCCAATAGCTAGACTTAGTCCATCGAGCTGAAAATGTTTCAAGTTAGACAGCCATCCAATGGAAAGATATATGTTTTTTCCTTTTGGACTAATCCATCGCTTGCCATTTCTGCCTTTACCTGTAATTTGTTGTTCTGAGGTGTGGATTGATAAAAGAGTTGATTGCCCTAATAGGTGATTCTTTGCATCATCGTTAGTGGACCCTGTAGATTGTGATACCAATATTTCAATATTTGAATCTAAAGGATCTGTATCTAAGAAATCCGTTATTAAGTCTGCATCTAGAGAAATAAAATTGTCGTTCATAACCTCAAAATTTTCTAAATTTAACCAATTTAAGTTGACATAGTAAGCTTGCAGTTACAGAATTGCGCGCTGTTTTTTGACCTAATTTATAGGAGGGGTTGGGGAGCGGTCAAACCCAGCAGACTGTAAATCTGCCGCCTCGTGCTTCGAAGGTTCGAATCCTTCCCCCTCCACCACTAAAAAATCTCTCCAAAAGATGCGAAAACACTTGCATTAGAGGTCTAAAAATACTATAAAAGCGCTCCGAGCTTTGGGTTGTAGATTTATTTCGTTAAATTTTATAGATTTTTCTTTTCTCTGTTTATCAGAAAAAACTCCCTACACTCCAAAAAAACAGCAAAAATATAGATTTTTGCTCATATAGCTCAGGAGGTAGAGCACTTCCTTGGTAAGGAAGAGGTCACCGGTTCAACTCCGGTTATGAGCTCCAGGTAATAATAATTTAATTTTAGGGAAAAAAAATGGCTAAAGAAAAATTTGAAAGAACCAAACCCCATGTCAATGTAGGAACAATTGGACACGTTGATCACGGTAAAACAACTTTAACTGCTGCGATAACGAAAGTTCAAGCTGAAGCTTTAGGTGGAGAGGCAATTGCCTTTGATGGTATCGATAATGCACCAGAAGAAAAAGAACGTGGTATTACCATATCTACCTCTCATGTTGAATATGATTCTGAATCTAGACATTATGCTCACGTAGACTGTCCTGGTCACGCAGACTACATTAAAAACATGATCACAGGTGCCGCTCAAATGGACGGTGCGATACTCGTAGTGAATGCTGCCGACGGTCCAATGCCTCAAACAAGAGAGCACATACTTTTAGCTAGACAGGTAGGAGTACCTCATATAGTAGTATTCTTAAACAAAGCTGACATGGTAGATGATGCAGAATTAATTGAATTAGTTGAAATGGAAGTAAGAGAACTATTAACAGAGTATGACTTCCCTGGTGATGATACACCTGTAATCGTAGGATCTGCATTGAAAGCTCTAGAAGGAGATGCAGAATATGCAGCAAAAATTCAAGAGCTTGTGCAAGCGCTAGACGATTTTGTTCCTGAACCAACAAGAGAGACGGACAAACCTTTCTTAATGCCCATTGAAGACATATTCACCATTCAAGGACGTGGAACTGTTGTAACTGGCAGAATCGAAAGAGGTGAAATAAAAGTTAATGAAGAGATAGAAATCGTTGGTATACGTGAAACTCAAAAGACTGTTTGCACTGGTGTTGAAATGTTCAGAAAACTCTTAGACGAAGGTAAGGCAGGAGAAAATGTCGGTATTCTTCTTAGAGGAACTGAGAGAGATGCTGTAGAAAGAGGACAGGTTCTCACTAAGCCAGGAGCTATTAATCCTCACACAAAGTTTGAAGCAACAGTATATGTTTTATCCAAAGAAGAAGGCGGAAGACACACACCTTTCTTCAAAGGATATAGACCTCAATTCTATGTAAGAACTACTGATGTAACAGGAGCCGTAGAGCTTCCTGACGGAGTTGAAATGGTCATGCCTGGAGACAATATAGATATGACTGTTGAACTAATTTCTCCAATTGCGATGGAAGATGGAATGAATTTCGCAATAAGAGAGGGTGGAAGAACGGTCGGTTCTGGAGTAGTTACTAAAATTATTGAATAGTAGGCCAGTAGCTCAATTGGCAGAGCGACGGTCTCCAAAACCGTAGGTTGGGGGTTCGATTCCCTCCTGGCCTGCCACTCAGCCAAAGAGTTTAGCCTTATAAAATGAGAAATAGTATAAGAATGCAAAATTATATCCGTTGGATTGTTGGACTCACTGTTGTGGGACTCGCCGTATACGGTAATTCTTATTATTTTCAAGAACCGCTTCTTTACAGAGTAATAGGAGTGATCGTTGTATCCTGTTTAGGTCTCTTTATCTTAACTACAACTCAAGAAGGTAAAGAGGCCCTCAAGACTGTAATAGATTCAAGGACTGAGATTCGAAGAGTAGTTTGGCCTACTAGAACAGAAACAACTCAAACTACTCTCATCGTCTTGGTAGCAATAACAATAGCAGCTCTTATACTCTGGGGACTTGATTCCTTGTTTGGTTGGGCAACAGCAATTTTATTAGGATAAACATGGAAAAACAGTGGTATGTAATACATGCTTATTCTGGATATGAGAATAAAGTTAGAGAAGCTTTAATTGAGAGGATAGAAAGATTGGGAATGAATGATTTATTTGGAGAGATTATGGTTCCATCCGAAGAAGTCGTTGAAATGAAAGGCGGTCAAGAGAGGAAAACTCAAAGGAAATTCTTCCCTGGTTACGTTTTGGTAAATATGGAACTAAACGATGATAGTTGGCACCTCGTCAAAGATACTCCTCGTGTAATGGGGTTCATAGGAGGTACGAAAGAAAAACCATCTCCTCTTTCAAATGTTGAGGCACAAGGAATTATGCAACAACTTGAGCAGGGATCAGACATCACCAAACCTAAAGTATCTTTTGAAC
Organism: uncultured SAR86 cluster bacterium; assembly: GCA_902537425.1. Taxonomy (GTDB): domain Bacteria; phylum Pseudomonadota; class Gammaproteobacteria; order Magnimaribacterales; family Magnimaribacteraceae; genus Magnimaribacter. Next base: position 34,173 of record CACBBD010000009.1, read on the forward strand.
CAGGTGAAATGGTAAGAGTAGTCGATGGACCTTTTAATGACTTCAGTGGAGTCGTTGAAGAAGTTAATTACGAGAAAAGTAAGGTTAGAGTCGCTGTGTTGATTTTTGGTCGATCAACACCTGTTGAATTGCAATTCAATCAAATCGAGAAAGGATAATGGCAAAAGAAATAGATACATATGTAAAACTCCAAGTACCTGCTGGTCAAGCTTCACCAAGTCCACCTGTCGGTCCTGCATTAGGCCAACATGGATTACCTCTAATGGATTTCTGCAATGCATTTAATGCAAGAACTAAAGACTTAGAACAGGGATTACCTTGTCCTGTAGTCATAACAGTTTATGAAGATAAAAGTTTCGACTTTATTATAAAGACTACACCAGCATCAGTACTTATTAAAAAAGCTGCAGGTATTAAATCAGGAAGCGGAACTCCCAATAGTGTAAAAGTTGGAAAGGTAACAAGAGCACAATTAGAAGAAATTGCAAAAATAAAAGATCCTGACCTTACTGCCGCTGATATGGATGCTGCCGTAAGAACATTATCAGGAAGTGCTCGAAGCGCTGGTATAGAAGTAGAAGGTTAATATGACTCAGAGTAAAAGAAAACAATACATCAATTCTTTAGAAGAAAGAAAATATAATGTTTCAGAGGCAATGGAATTTATTCAAGCATCTCCTAAAGTTAAGTTCAATGAATCAATTGATGTAGCCATTAATTTGGGTGTAGATCCCACTAAGTCAGATCAAAATGTTAGAGGTGCTACAACTTTACCAGCAGGTTCAGGAAAGCCTTGTAGAGTAGCTGTTTTTGTAGAGGGCGATCAAGCTAATGCCGCTAAGGAAGCCGGTGCTGATACTGTCGGCATGGAAGACCTTGCAGAAGAAATTAAAAAAGGCGAAGTTGAATATGATGTCATTATAGCTACGCCGGATACAATGAAAATTGTTAGTCCTCTAGGAAAAGTCTTGGGTCCAAAAGGAACTATGCCTAATCCTAAAACAGGTACAGTCACTAAAGACGTAGCTTCTGCAGTGAAAAATGCTAAAGCAGGGCAAATTAGATATAGAGCTGATAAAGGTGCAATTATCCATGGAAGAATAGGGGACATAAGCTATACACCTGAACAGATTAAACAGAACTTAGAAACGCTTTTAGACGACTTGAAGAGAAATAAGCCTCCTTCAGCTAAAGGTGTTTTTATTAAAAAAGCAACTCTCTCTTCCACCATGGGGGCTGGAGTTGAAATTGATTTATCTTCTTTAGTCTTTTAAAGATTATCAAAGATAAAAGGTTTCTTCAGTATGGTGCGATTATTCGCTCATCGAAGACCGTAGGTGCGAGGAAAGGTTCCTTGCTTAATTATTTTGACCTACGTAGATGGTAATTGACTGCTTGCAGTCATAGCCAAAAAGATAATACCAATTACTGGTATTCGGAGGATAGGAAGATGCCAATGCGCATTGATGACAAGAAAGTTGCTGTCGACGAGCTTAAAGACATAGCTAATAAAGCAACTTCAGCTGTAGCTGCTGATTATCATGGTGCATCCGTAACTGAGTTAACTAAACTCAGAAAAGATGCCCGAGAAAATTCAGTCCATCTGAAGATTATTAGAAATACTCTTGCAAAAAGAGCTCTAAATGACACAAAATATTCTTGTTTTGAAGAGTTGTTAGTAGGCCCCACAATGTTGGCTTTCTCACTAGAGGATCCAACAAGTGCAGCTAAACTTATTAATGACTTCACAAAGATAAATGGTAAATTTGCAGTAAAAGGAATATCTCTAGGAGATACTTTATTAGAGCTTTCAAAGCTCTCTGCATTAGCGAATATGCCCTCTAGAGAACAGGCTCTTAGTCAATTAGCGGGTTTATTAAGTGCACCAATCAATCAATTCGTAAATATTCTTAATCAAGTACCTTCTAAACTTGTCAGAACCTTACAAGCAGTGAAAGAACAAAAAGAATCGGCATAACCTTAATTAACTAAAATTTGGAGAATAAAAATGGCACTAAGTAAAGAAGAAATATTGGACGCGATAGCCGAAATGAGCGTCATAGACATTGTTGATCTTATAGAAGCAATGGAAGAAAAATTTGGGGTATCTGCAGCAGCTCCTGTAGCAGCCGCTGCTCCAGTGGCAGCTGGTGGTGATGCAGCTGGAGAAGCGGAAGCAGATGATGCTCCTGTTGATATTCACCTGTCAGAAGTCGGCGATAAGAAAGTAGATGTAATAAAAGCAGTAAGAGCAATTACTGGTTTAGGTCTTAAAGATGCAAAAGCTATGGTCGATGAAGCTCCTTCGGTTATAAAAGAAGGTGTAAATAAAGCTGAAGCCGACGAGCATGCAAAAGCATTGCAAGATGCTGGTGCAACTGTTGAATTAAAATAAACTTTCTATAAATTAAATAAATTAAAAAAGAGGTCTTTATGAGTTTTTCATATACTGAGAAAAAAAGAGTTAGAAGGAGTTTCGAAAAAATCTCCAGCGTTATGGAGCTTCCAAATCTACTTGCAACTCAAATCCAGTCTTATGATTCCTTTTTACAAAGATATGTGGATAGTGAAAAAAGATTGAATGCTGGTCTAGAGCAAGTCCTTAACTCAATCTTTCCTATCGAGAGCCATAATGGTTTCGCTAGGATGGAGTACTCTGGTTACACTTTAGGTGAACCTATTTTTAATGAAAGAGAGTGCAAGCTTAAAGGTATAACTTACGAAATTTCTCTTCATATTCACTGTGATCTTTTTTTTATAGACAAAGACTCAGGAAAGCTTAAGGAAGGAAAGTCTCAAAGTGTTTACATGGGCACTGTTCCTTTAATGACCGATCATGGAACTTTCATAATTAACGGAACAGAAAGAGTCGTTGTTTCTCAGCTCCACAGATCTCCAGGTTTATTTTTTGATCACGATAAAGGAAAAGGTCACTCATCCGGCAAAGTTTTGTATGGCGCAAGAGTCATTCCTTACAGGGGCTCATGGTTAGATTTTGAGTTTGATGCAAAAGACTTGGTATATGTTCGAATAGATAGGCGAAGAAAGTTATTAGCTACGATCCTCTTAAAAGCTCTGAAACTTACTAATCAAGAGATACTTGAAAAGTTTTATGAGACGGAAATTTATAAAAATAAAAAAAATGATATTTTCCAACTACAGGTAATACCTAGAAGACTTATGGGAAGAGTTTCTCCCGTAGAAATCGAGTCGAAAGGTGAATTAATCGTTAAAAAAGGAGACAGGATTAGTGCTAGGCATATAAGAAAAATTGAAAGTGCAAAAATAAAACACCTAGATATGCCTAAAGAGGCACTGTTTGGGCAAGTTATTGCAAAAGATATCTTGGATAAGTCCACTGGTGAAATCATTATAGAAGCTAATACGGTTATTGATGAAGAAACTATACCTGTTATTGTTGAATTAAATTTGCCGGAACTCGAGACTCTATATATTAACGATATTGAATCAGGTCCCTATATTGCAGATACCCTAAGAGCAGATTCAACTACAAATGAAATTGAAGCTTTGGTGGAAATTTATAGGATGATGAGACCAGGGGAGCCTCCTACTAAGGAAGCTGCGACTACTTTATTCAATAATTTATTTTTTAATGCAGAAAGATATGATCTATCTGCCGTTGGAAGAATGAAATTTAATAAAAGATTAGGAATTGAAGATCTTGAAGGAAGTAGTATTTTAAGTGATGAAGATATTTTAAATACTTTAAAGACTTTGGTATCAATCAGAAATGGACAAGGCAATGTTGATGATATCGATCACCTAGGAAATAGAAGAATTAGGTCTGTAGGTGAAATGGTTTCAAATCAATACAGAATAGGACTTGTGAGAGTTGAAAGAGCTGTGAGAGAAAGATTGGCAACTGCCGAAGCTGATGATCTAGGACCACAAGATTTGATAAATGCTAAGCCAGTATCTGCAGCAGTTAAAGAGTTTTTTGGGTCAAGTCAATTATCACAATTCATGGATCAAAATAACCCTTTATCTGAAGTAACCCACAAAAGAAGGGTTTCCGCTCTAGGTCCAGGAGGCCTCACAAGAGAAAGAGCAGGGTTTGAAGTCAGAGACGTTCATCCAACTCACTATGGCAGGGTTTGTCCCATAGAGACTCCTGAAGGCCCTAATATTGGTTTGATAAATTCCCTAGCCGCATATGCAAGAACCAATGAGTACGGGTTCTTAGAAAGTCCTTTCAGAAAAGCTGAGAATGGAAAAGTGGTTGATAGTTTCCATTATCTTTCAGCAATAGAGGAAGGAGATTATGTAATAGCACAAGCAAGTGCTTTATTGGATTCTTCAAATAAATTTACAGAAGAATTGGTGCCTGTAAGATATAAAAACGAATTTTCATTTATGCCTCCTGAAAGAGTAGATTTTATGGATGTATCTCCCCAACAAGCTTTCTCGGTTGCTGCTTCCCTCATACCTTTCTTAGAGCACGATGATGCTAATAGAGCATTAATGGGTTCTAATATGATGAGACAGGCAGTGCCAACTTTACAAGCTGAAAAGCCTCTAGTAGGCACGGGTGTTGAAAGACTTGTTGCTAGAGATTCTGGTTCTTGCGTTACAGCCTTAAGAGGAGGAACAGTAGAAAGTATAGATGCAAGTAGAATTGTGGTAAGAGTCAATGAAAAAGAAATCCAAGCCGGTGATTCTGGTGTCGATATATATAACTTGATTAAATATACACGTTCTAACCAAAATACTTGTATAAATCAGAGACCGATTGTTTCTTTGGGAGATAAAATCAATAAAAATGATATCTTGGCTGATGGACCTTCAATTGACTTAGGAGAATTGTCTTTAGGTCAGAACGTAAGAATTGCTTTTATGCCTTGGCATGGTTATAACTTTGAAGACTCAATTCTTATTTCAGATAAGCTTGTCAGAGACGATAAATTTACAAGCATCCACATACAAGAATTAACATGTGTGGCCAGAGATACCAAATTAGGACCGGAAGAAATTTCAAGTGATATACCTAATGTTGGAGACAGCGCTCTTTCAAAGTTAGATGAATATGGAATTGTACATATTGGAGCTGAAGTAAAGTCAGGTGATATTTTAGTAGGTAAAGTAACACCAAAAGGTGAAACACAGTTAAGCCCAGAAGAAAAACTACTTAGGGCAATTTTTGGTGAGAAAGCCTCTGATGTTAAGGATAGTTCTTTGAGAGTTTCTTCAGGCGCTGATGGAACGGTTATAGATGTTCACGTGTTTACGAGGGATGGAATAGAAAAAGATGGTCGTGCAGAATCTATTGAAGAATCACAATTAGCTGAAATTCAAAAAGACATAGACGATGAATTAAAAATTCTTGAACAAGCCGCACTCTCTCGACTGGAATCTATTTTAGTTGGTAAAAAAGTCGCATCAGGTAAAGGATTAAAAAAAGGTTCAACTATCAAGATTGCCGATCTAGAAGAAATTCCTAATGATGATTGGTTCAAGATTAGACTTGATAATGAAAATGCAAATAAACAAATTGAGAACATCGCTAAAAGCTTCAAGGAATATAAAGAAGATTTGGACATAGCATTCGGAAAAAGAAAATCCAAAGTTACAGACGGTGACGATCTAGCACCTGGTGTTCTCAAAATTGTTAAAGTTTATTTAGCAATCAAAAGAAGAATTCAACCAGGAGATAAGCTGGCAGGGAGACATGGGAACAAAGGTGTTATATCTGTAATTATGCCTGAGGAGGACATGCCTTTTGACGAAAATGGACAGCCTGTAGACATAGTTCTCAATCCACTAGGAGTACCATCTAGGATGAATGTTGGTCAAGTCTTAGAAACCCACCTTGGTTGGGCTGCAAAAGAATTAGGAACTAAAATTGGAGACATGATCGATTCCGAAGTAAGAGCAAAAGAGATTAGAGAGCTTCTGTCAGAAATCTATGAAAAAGATGGATCTCAAGATCTTAGTTCTTTAAAAGATAAAGAAATATTGGACTTAGCAGAAAACCTCAGAGAGGGTGTGCCAATGGCTACTCCAGTATTTGATGGCGCTAAAGAATCTGAAGTTAAATCTATGCTCCAGCTCGCCGGCTTACCCTCTAGTGGACAAACACAACTATACGATGGGAGAACTGGTGAGAAGTTCGATAGAAAAACTACGGTAGGTTATATGTATATCCTGAAATTAAATCATTTAATCGAAGATAAAATGCATGCTCGATCTACAGGAAGTTACAGTCTTGTTACTCAGCAACCTCTCGGTGGAAAAGCTCAGTTTGGCGGGCAGAGGTTTGGTGAAATGGAAGTTTGGGCCCTTGAGGCTTATGGAGCTGCCCATACGCTACAAGAAATGCTAACTGTTAAGTCAGATGATGTTGCAGGTAGAACTAAAGTTTATAAAAATTTAGTTGATGGAAATTTTGAAATGGAAACAGGCGTTCCTGAATCATTTAATGTTCTTACTAAAGAGATAAGATCTTTAGGAATTGATATTGATTTAGAACAGATTGACTAGGAGAATAATTTGAAAGATTTAGTAGATTTATTAAAAACACAAGGTCACGGAGTTGAATACAATTCAATAAGAGCTGGCCTGGCATCACCTCAACAAATTAGATCTTGGTCTTACGGAGAAGTTAAGAAACCAGAAACTATTAACTATAGGACCTTCAAGCCTGAGAGGGATGGTTTATTCTGCGCCAAAATTTTCGGACCTATTAAAGATTACGAATGCATATGCGGTAAGTATAAAAGAATGAAGCACCGTGGAGTTGTCTGTGAGAAATGTGGTGTTGAGGTGACACTTTCGAAAGTAAGAAGAGAAAGAATGGGTCATATAGAATTGGCCGCGCCGGTAGCTCACATATGGTTTTTAAAGTCATTACCTTCAAGACTTGCTTTGGCATTAGATTTAACATTGAAAGACTTAGAGAGAGTCTTATACTTTGAATCATTTATAGTAACAGAACCGGGAATGACAGATTTGGAAATAGGTCAGCTCCTTACAGATGAAGAATATTACGAGGCTTTAGAGACATGGGGTGATGAGTTTGAGGCAGGCATGGGTGCAGAATCTATCCAGACTTTATTGAAAGAACTGGATCTAGAGGCAGCCATTACAGACATCCAGGAGGAAATGCCTTTAACTAAGTCAGAAGCTAAACTAAAGAAGTATGCTAAAAGACTAAAATTACTTAAATCGTTCAACGAATCAGGTAATAGACCAGAATGGATGATTTTAGAAGTACTTCCCATTTTGCCACCTGATTTAAGACCCCTAGTGCCTCTAGAAGGAGGTAGATTTGCTACATCAGACTTAAATGATTTGTATAGAAGAGTAATAAACAGAAATAATAGATTGAAGCGACTTCTTGATCTAAATGCTCCAGATATTATTACAAGAAATGAAAAAAGGATGTTGCAGGAATCAGTCGATGCACTCTTGGATAATGGAAGAAGAGGAAGAGCAGTAACTGGTTCAAATAAAAGACCTTTAAAATCTCTTGCAGATATGATCAAAGGTAAACAAGGAAGGTTCAGACAAAACCTACTAGGTAAGAGAGTAGATTATTCTGGACGTTCAGTAATAGTAGTAGGACCTACTCTTAAATTACATCAATGTGGATTGCCTAAGAAAATGGCTCTTGAGCTTTTTAAGCCATTTGTTTTTGGAAAGCTTCAGCAATTGGAATTAGCTAATACAATTAAACTTGCCAAACGTATGGTAGATAGAGAGGAACCTGAAGTTTGGGATATTTTAGACGAAGTTATCAGAGAACATCCTGTAATGCTAAATCGTGCACCAACTCTGCACAGGTTAGGTATTCAAGCTTTTGAACCTGTTTTAGTAGAGGGTAAGGCTATCCAACTTCATCCATTAGTTTGTAAGGCATATAACGCAGACTTTGATGGAGATCAAATGGCCGTTCATGTTCCTTTAACATTAGAGGCTCAACTTGAATGCAGAGCTTTAATGATGGCTACAAATAATATTCTTTCACCGTCAAATGGTAAGCCCATTATCGATCCTTCACAGGATGTAGTTCTAGGTCTTTATTATATGTCTAGAGAAAAGATCAATGATCTCGGTGAGGGAAGGATAATGTCTTCACCGGATGAGGTAAATAGAGCTTATTATTCGGGAACTGTCGGTCTTCAAGCTAAGATCAAGGTAAGATTGAAACCTAATAAACTAGATGATGAACCATCTCAGATAGTTGAGACAACTACCGGAAGAACTCTTCTCTACGAGCTTCTGCCAGAGGGTATGTCCTTTGATCTTGTAAACAAAACGTTGGATAGCAAACAGATTTCTACATTAATCGATTTTGTATATAGAAAAACTGGTTTAAAAAGTACAGTTATTTTCGCTGATAGACTAATGTATATGGGCTATGAATTCTCAACTAAATCAGGTTCTTCTATTGGAATAGATGATTTTGTTATCCCGGAGGATAAACAAAAAATAGTTAGTGAGGCCGAGCAGGAAGTAAAAGATATTGAGTCGCAGTTTGCTTCGGGACTTGTTACAAAAGGCGAAAAATATAATAAAGCAATTGATATATGGACAAGAGCAAATGAAATGATTGCTAAGTCTATGATGGACAATATTTCTCAAGAGGAAGTTCAAGATTCAGAAGGTCAGAAAATTCTTTCTGATTCATTTAACTCAGTCTTTATGTACGCAGATTCAGGATCTAGAGGGTCACCAGCACAGATAAGACAATTAGCCGGCATGAGAGGTTTGCTAGCTAAACCGGATGGATCGATAATTGAGACTCCTGTGACCTCTAACTTTAGAGAAGGTCTTACCGCTCAAGAATACTTTATTTCAACTCATGGTGCCAGAAAAGGTCTTGCCGATACGGCTCTCAAAACAGCTAACTCTGGATATTTAACCAGACGTTTAGTTGATGTGGCACAAGATATGGTTGTGAGTGAAGAAGACTGTGGAACTGAAAACGGCATATTGATGAGACCTATAATCGACGGAGGTCAAGTTCTTGTGCCTCTTGGAGACAGAGTGCTAGGAAGAACTGTTGCTATAGATGTCATGTCACAAGATGGTAAAGACGTTCTTCTAAAAAAAGGGACTTTAATTGATGAAGATATCGTCGATAGTTTAGATGAAAAAAATATCTATGAAATCAAGGTAAGGTCTGCGATTCATTGTGAGACAATTCACGGGATTTGCGCGAAATGTTATGGACGAGATCTTGGAAGAGGTCACAAAGTTGATATTGGTGAGTCAGTTGGAATCGTTGCTGCGCAATCAATTGGAGAGCCAGGAACTCAACTTACTATGAGGACATTTCATATAGGAGGAGCAGCATCCGGAACTTCAGCAGAAGACAATATTGAAACTAATTTTCCAGGGAAAGTTGTGTATAGCACTAGAACTGTCAAGAAGAAGGATGGTACTTTTATTACTTTAGCCCAGTCTTCCCAAATAAACGTCATTGATGATAAAGGAATGGTAGTGGAAAGTCATAAAGTTCCCTACGGTACAATTCTAAATTATTCTTCTGACAGCAAAGTCGAGGCTGGTGATGTGCTAGCTAAATGGGATCCACTTACAAGACCTGTTGTTGCAGAAGTCGCTGGTAAGGCAAAATTTGTCGATATCGAAGATGGCATTACTGCTAGAGTAAAACAAGACGATGTAACTGGATTAAGTAATATTGAAATTATAGATGTTACAGAAAGACCAAAAGGAGAAGCCCAGGATAAACGTCCTGCTATCCACATAGTTGATGGTAGAGGTAAAGAAAAGACTCTCCCCGATTCTGAAGCTCCTGCTGTTTATACTTTACCTGGTAATGCATTTTTACAACTTTCAGATGGTCAAGATATTGAAGTTGGTGGGGTTATAGCAAGAATATCTCAGGCATCCACTAAAACAAAAGATATTACAGGTGGTCTTCCTAGAGTTGCAGATCTATTTGAAGCTAGAAAACCCAAAGAGCAAGCAATTTTAGCTCAAGAGTCCGGAATCGTATCTTGGGGTAAACCAACTAAAGGTAAAGAGAGACTAATTATTACCGATGAAGACGGAAACGAAACTGCTACTCTTATACCTAAAACGAGGCATATAAATGTTTTTGAAGGCGAAAGAGTTGAAAAAGGAGATATAGTTTCTGACGGAGCAATGAGTCCACACGACATTTTAGCCTTAAGAGGGCTTGAAGAGCTCACAGAATACATTGTAGATGGTATTCAAGAGGTTTACAGACTACAAGGCGTCAGTATCAATGATAAACACATTGAGGTGATATTAAATCAAATGCTCAGAAAAGTTGTGATAACAGATCCTGGTGATTCTGAATTGATCCTGGGAGAACAAGCAGAATTTTCTAAAGTAAGAGAAATTAACTTATCACTAAGAGAAGCGAAAAAGGCTGAAATAAAATTTGATAGAATTCTTCTTGGAATTACAAAAGCTTCACTTGCTACTGAATCATTTATTTCAGCTGCATCTTTCCAAGAGACTACAAGAGTGCTTACAGAAGCAGCTACTACAGGAAGAGTAGATCATTTAAGAGGTTTAAAAGAGAACGTTGTTGTAGGAAGGTTAATTCCTGCTGGTTCTGGTCTAGCAAAGCTAAACTCTGAAGTTGAAAATGTTGAAGAAGAATTCGAAATAGACCTTGAAAAGGCACTAAGTGATGCGCTTAATGAAGCTGAGTAATACGTTGACGTGGAACATGCCTCTCTTTACAATTCGCGACCTTTAGTAAAATAATTATGGCAACAGTTAATCAATTAGTAAGAAAACCTCGTAAGAGAAAAGTCTCTAAAACAGATGTACCTGCATTGAAAGGTTCTCCTCAGAGAAGAGGTGTATGCACTAGGGTTTATACTACAACTCCTAAAAAACCTAATTCTGCTTTGAGGAAGGTTTGCAAAGTAAGATTAACTTCAGGCTTTGAAGTAATTTCTTATATAGGCGGTGAAGGACATAATCTTCAAGAGCACTCTGTTGTACTGATTAGAGGAGGCAGAGTTAAAGATCTTCCAGGAGTTAGATACCACACAGTTAGAGGGACTTTAGATACTGCTGGCGTGGATGACAGAAAACAACGCCGTTCTAAGTATGGTGCAAAGAAACCTAAGTAAATATGTCTAGAAGAAAAGCAGCACCTAAAAGAAAAATTTTACCTGATCCTAAGTTTGGCAACCTAAAAGTTGCCAAGTTTATGAATCAGATCATGACGGATGGAAAAAAGTCTGTTGCTGAAAAAATTATCTATGGGGCATTTGACGAGATATCCAAGAAATCAGATAAAAAGCCTATTGAGGTTTTTGAGAAAGCCTTAGAGGAAGTTGGCCCTGTGGTCGAAGTAAAAGCGAGAAGAGTGGGTGGTGCTACTTACCAAATACCCATGGAAGTTAGACCTGCTAGAAGGAGTGCATTAGCAATGCGATGGATAGCAACTTACGCCAGATCAAGGTCTGAAAAAAATATGACTCTAAGATTAGCTAATGAACTATTAGATGCCTGCGAGGGTCGTGGTGAGGCATTTAAAAAGAAAGAAGATACTCACAGGATGGCTGAAGCAAACAGAGCTTTTTCACACTTTAGATTTTAATTACAACTTAAGAAAATTATGGCCAGAACTACACCGTTAGAACTGTATAGAAATATTGGTATATGCGCTCACGTTGACGCAGGAAAAACTACTACAACTGAAAGAGTTTTATTTTATACAGGTATATCTCACAAAATAGGTGAAGTTCATGATGGTGCTGCTGTCATGGATTGGATGGAACAAGAACAAGAGAGAGGCATCACTATCACGTCTGCTGCAACTACTTGTTTTTGGGAAGGCACAGCTAAACAATTTAAGCAGCATAGGTTCAATATAATCGACACACCCGGTCACGTTGATTTTACAATCGAAGTCGAGCGTTCTCTAAGAGTTTTAGATGGAGCGGTTGTAGTTTTTTGTGGAAGCTCAGGGGTTGAGCCTCAATCTGAAACTGTTTGGAGACAGGCCAATAGATATGAGGTTCCCAGAATAGCCTTTATTAACAAGATGGACCGTGCAGGTGCTGATTTCCTAAAAGTTATAGATCAAATGAAGAAACGTCTAGGAGCAAATGCTGTACCTGTTCAACTTGCAATAGGGGCTGAAGACGAATTCAAGGGTGTCGTTGATCTTATAAAGATGAAAGCCATCTACTGGAATGGTGATGATATGGGAACAACCTTCACAGAAGAAGATATACCAGAAGATCTAGTTTCTCTTTCGGAAGAGTGGAGAGAAACAATGATTGAATCTGCTGCTGAAGCCAATGAAGAGCTTATGGACAAGTATCTTGAAGATGGAGAACTATCTCAAGATGAAATAAAGGAGGGACTTAGGATTCGCACATTAGCTAATGAAATTGTCCCTTGTCTTTGTGGTTCTGCATTTAAGAATAAAGGAGTTCAAACAATGCTCGATGCTGTTGTTGATTTCCTTCCTGCCCCTAACGAAGTTAAGGCGGTATCTGGAATTTTAGAGAGCGAAGAAGAAGGAAGTAGAGAGGCAGATGATGAAGCTCCATTTGCAGGTATTGCATTTAAGATTGCTACTGATCCTTTCGTAGGATCTTTAACCTTTGTAAGGGTTTACTCTGGAGTTCTTAATACAGGCGATTCAGTTTTCTTGCCTATCAAAGGCAAGAAGGAAAGAATTGGTCGTATGCTACAGATGCACTCTAATAAAAGAGATGAGATATCTGAAGCTAGAGCGGGAGATATATGTGCTGTAATTGGTTTAAAAGAAGCAATAACTGGCGAAACTCTTTGCGATGAAAAAAATAAAATAACCTTAGAGTCCATGAACTTTCCTGAACCAGTAATTTCTGTTGCAGTTGAGCCGAAGACTAAGGAAGATCAAGAGAAAATGGGAATAGCTTTAGGCAGGCTTGCTCAGGAGGACCCCTCCTTTAGGTTAAGAACAGATGAAGAGTCAGGTCAAACAATAATATCCGGAATGGGAGAGCTTCATTTGGACGTTCTGGTTGATCGTATGAGAAGAGAATTCAATGTTGAGGCAAATATGGGTAAACCTCAAGTTGCTTATCGCGAAACAATCAGAAAACAGGTTGAGCAAGAGTCGAAATTCGTCAGGCAGTCAGGAGGTAGAGGTCAATATGGACATGTATATCTCAGGATAGAACCTTTAGTACCAGATGAAGATTCAGATGAGAATTATGAATTTGTGAATGAAATAGTTGGTGGTGCAATACCTAGGGAATTTATTCCAGCTGTTGATAAAGGTTGCAAGGAACAAATGGAAGCTGGAGTTATAGCAGGTTATCCACTTGTAAATGTAAAAATATCTCTATATGACGGTTCTTTTCATGATGTAGATTCAAGTGAAGTTGCATTTAAAGTTGCAGGTTCTATGGCTTTGAAGGAAGGAGCTCAAAAGGCTGATCCTGTTATTCTAGAACCCATTATGAGTATCGAAGTTGTCACACCAGAAGAGTATATGGGCGATATTGTTGGGGATTTAAGCCGAAGAAGAGGAGTAATTCATGGAATGGAAGACGGACCTTCTGGAAAGATCGTTTCTGGCGATGTTCCTCTTGCGGAAATGTTTGGTTATGCAACAGACATAAGATCCGCCTCTCAAGGAAGAGCAACATTTACCATGGAGCCTTTGAAGTACTCTGAAGTGCCCTCGAATGTAGCAGAGGCAATAATCAATAAAAACGACTAGCTTTATAAATCAAAAACGAGAAAACCCTCTTCAATAAAGGTTTTTTATACTTTTTTGTTGACACAAAGGGGCCACAAATCTAGAATTCACGCTCGTTTTGTTGGAGGGGCTTTAATCCTTGAATATTCTGGGATTAAGGCGAATTAATATAATAAACCAACCTACACTGTAGGGGGGGTTTTTTACGCTCTGGTTATTAGAGCTTGGAAAAAAAATATGCAAAATCAAAGCATTAGAATTAGGCTAAAAGCTTTTGATCACAAGCTTATTGACCGTTCTGCTAAAGAGATAGTGGAAACGGTAAAGCGCACTGGTGCAAAGGTTAAAGGTCCTATACCGTTGCCGGTAAAGAAACATAAGACTACTATTCTAATATCCCCTCACAAAGACAAAGACGCCAGAGACCAGTACGAAATCAGAACACACAAAAGAACGCTAGATATTCTAGAACCATCAGAAAAAACATTAGATGCTTTAACAAAATTAGAACTATCTGCTGGAGTAGTTGTGCAAATTAGTCTTGACGAGAATAAGTAAAATGAGTATTGGATTGGTAGGAAAAAAACAAGGTATGACAAGGCTCTTTACACCTGAAGGTGATGCTTTTGCTGTAAGCGTAGTAAGTGTCGATCCAAATATCATTACTCAAATTAAATCTGAAGAAGTTGATGGTTACTCTTCTATCCAAGTTACAACGGGCCAAAAGAAAGACAAGCATGTCTCTAAACCTCTATCGGGTCATTATAAAAAGGGATCAGTACAACCTGGGAACGGACTTTGGGAATTTAAAGTAAATATTGAAGATCTCGAGGATTTAAAAATTGGAAGTCAGTTAAATATTGATATGTTCGAAGAAGGCCAAAAGATAGACGTTCAGGGAAAGTCTAAAGGCAAAGGTTTTGCTGGAACCGTCAAAAGATGGAATTTTAAAATGCAAGATGCTACACACGGAAATTCAATTTCTCATAGGGCACCTGGTTCAATTGGACAGTGCCAAACCCCAGGCAAAGTATGGAAAGGAAAGAAAATGTCCGGCCACATGGGAGATGAGAGAAAGACAATACAAAATTTGAAAATTGCTTCTGTTGATGTGGAGAATAATTTGTTACTCATCAAAGGAGCTATACCAGGTCCCGCAGGTTCTAATGTAATCCTTAAACCTGCAGTTAAATAATATGGAACTAGAAGTACTAAATCAGAATGGTTCCGGAGACTCTAAAGTTTCTCTGGCTGATAGTGTATTTAATCAAGAATTTAATCAAGATCTTGTTCATCAACTAGTTAGTACTTATATCCACAACAGTCACCAAAGAACTAAAGGACAAAAGAATAGATCGGCAGTCAGAGGAGGAGGTAAAAAGCCCTGGAAGCAAAAGGGAACGGGAAGGGCAAGAGCCGGAACAATTAGATCCCCAATTTGGAGGGGTGGTGGTATGACCTTTGCCCACACTTATAGTGATATCAAACCTAAAAAGATCAACAAAAAAATGTATAGATCTGCAATGAGATCAATTTGGTCTAAGCTTGCAGAGGAGAATAGACTTGTGGCGGTTAAAGATCTAAAAATAGACGAGCCAGTAAAATCTTCTCAAGTTAAAACTATATTTGCAGATTTAGGTCTGAACACGGCTTTAATTGTTCTATCCAGTAGTAATGATAATCTGAATAAAGCTTCAAAAAATCTAACTCAATGCAAGGTTCAAACTATCAGTTCAATAGATCCCTCAGCCCTGATTCAAGCTGAGAAGGTGGTTGTAACATCAGCAACATTGGAAAAATTAACAGAGGTGCTTTCATAATGAAAACTGTACTTTACTCAGTCATTAAGTCACCTTACTTAACAGAAAAGGTTTCCTCTTTAATGGGTGAATCAAATCAATATGCTTTTAAAGTTAATATTAATGCAACTAAACTACAAGTAAAAAAGGCTGTAGAAGGTTATTTCTCTGTGAATGTTGAAGCTGTGAATATTATTAAAGTTAAGGGAAAAACCAAAAGGTCTAGATACAGAATTAGAAAGAAATCTGACTGGAAAAAAGCTTACGTCAGATTAGCTGTTGGTCAGTCTATAGAGGTCACTTCAGAATAATGGCTACTCAAATTAAAAAGTCCAAACCGACTTCTCCAGGGAGAAGATTTAGATCTTGGGTTTCAAGAGATGACTTACATAAAGGTGATCCTTATGCTCCTCTTTTAGAAAAGAAAAAACAAAAATCTGGCCGCAATAATCAAGGCCGAATAACTACAAGACACCGAGGGGGTGGGCATAAAAAACATTACAGAATTATTGATTTCAAGAGATTAAAAGATGGTATACCGGCCAAAGTTGAAACAATTGAATACGA
>CACBBD010000010.1 GCA_902537425.1 uncultured SAR86 cluster bacterium
GACTTTAAATCTGTTGGGCTAAACGCCATTTTATTTAGTTCATAAGGTAGCTCTAATTCTTCAAGAAGCCAAAGAATCCTTCCAGCTCTTGAATTTGGTGCAAAATGTAACTTCAACATAAATCTCTCCTTTTAATAAGCCTCATTATAAGGGTAAACATAGTCATAAGAAATCTTAGGAATCCTCTAGTGAGGATATAACTTTTAATGCTTCTGCAGCCAAATTATTTTGAACAAAAATATGGTCATGAAAATATCCAGAGAAAATATTTGAAGATATTCTGTGCTTAGTTAACTCTCTTGTAATGGTTGAAATGAGTCCATGACTTTCCAGGCTTGAGTGAACTCCCAAGGATATACACTTGAAAATACCATCATATTGTAAAGAATGCGCATCCGCGTCCTTTTGATTAATCACTAAAGTAATGCCTTCATCTTCCAAAAAAGTTGCTTTTGGCTTAAGTGAGTTAAATAAATCCTCAAGAGGTTCGCTTGAAGTAATGAAAACAAAAGTCTCATCAAGCAAGCGAGGATTAATATTACGCAATATCTCTTTTAAATTAGTCTTACCTGGCATTCTTAGTGACAGGCAATATTATATTTTTTTAGTCTGTAGTAGTTATAAGGTAAGGGAGTTATAAAACCCGCTAATAGCATAAAAGGTATGATCCACCAGACTAGAACTCCTCCAGCGAATACTACATCAACAGTATTCATGGCTATCTCCATTGACAACATAGAAATGAGAGACATTCCAGTAGCTGTACTGAATGCTTCTTTTAATCTCATCTGTCTGGAAAGAATTATAGTTTCTAGGATGATGGAAGTAATCAAACCATTAATAATTGCCAAGGTCATTATTCCCAACATTGGAAATGGAATTTCATTTATTTGGAAAAAAAGAATAGTCCCAAAATCTCCAATAGAGCACCCTAATAGGCACCAGAGAGTATTGATAGATGAACGCTTCCATGTATGCCTGCAAGTCCAAGAAATAGAATTATCTTGTTGATTCTGAATATTTAATTCACTCATTTACTTCTTTTTTAGTTGTAGCAAAAGCTTCCAGGGCAAGTTCTCTAGAGATCTTCAAGTCTACGATAGGCTCTGGATAATCTACTCCTAATTCTATACCAGCAGATTCTAAGATTTCCTTAGGAGCTTCCCAAGGACTAAAAAGGTACTTATTTGGTAAATTCTTCAACTCAGGCACATATTTTTTTGTGTATTCTCCGTTTGGATCAAACTTCAATCCCTGTGTAATAGGATTAAAGATTCTAAAGTATGGAGCAGCATCAGCACCAGATCCTGCCACCCATTGCCACCCCGCGCTATTACTAGCTAAATCAGCATCCACAAGACAATCCCAAAACCATTTTTCACCTTCAAGCCAGTGTATTAGAAGATTTTTAACTAAAAAAGAACCGACAATCATTCTCAGTCTATTGTGCATATAGCCTGTCTGCCATAGCTCTCTCATACCTGCATCAACAATGGGGTATCCAGTTTTTCCTGACTGCCAAAGTTTTAAAAGATCTTTATTTTCTTTCCAAGGAAATGAATCGAATTTCTTTTGAAAATTAACACTAGGAAAATCAGGAAAATGATAAAGAAGGTAATATGAGAACTCTCTCCAGCCTAACTCGCTATGAAAATGAGCAAGGCTCTTATCTATCCCTGAAATAGTTTCTTTTGTTTTAGCTCGATACCAAACTTCATTAGGCGATATTTCACCAAAATGTAAATGTGGAGATAATCTTGATACAAATTTTTGTGAAGGGAAGTTTCTACCTTCTTTGTAGTTCAATAAACCATGTTCAAGAAATTCTTCTAAATTCTGTTCTGCACCCTCTTCTCCTGGATTCCATTCCTCCTCGAAACCTGCATACCAGTTAGACTTTGGCAGTAAATCCAAACTTTCCAAGTTATCTGAAACATTATCCTTCTTAGAAAGATTCTCAAGGCTAGGTTCACTTATAGGGAGTCTTGGCTCACAAGCATTTAGGCATCCTTTTTTATAATAAGGGGTAAAAACTCTATATGGAGTCCCATCGTCTTTAGAAATATTCCAGGGTTCCCATAACAAAGAACCACAAAAACTTTCTACAATTATATTATTTGTCTCTAGTTCGTTTTTTATTTTCTTATCTCTATCGATCCTCCAGGGCTCATAACATCTATTCCAAAAGACATTAGAAACAGAATAATCCTCAATAAGTTTGGGCAATATTTCGCATGGGTCTCCTTTAAATAATCTTAAACTTCCACCTAAACTTTCATTTAGCTTATTTAAAGAGTTATATAACCACCATCTACTAGCGGAACCCATTTTGAATTCTCCAGAATTCGTATCATCCAAAATATAGATGGGAATAAACGATTCGAACTTGCTGGCTGCATCAAGCGAAGGATTATCTTTAATTCTTAAATCTTGTCTAAACCAATGTACTGCAATTTTTTCTGACATTTATGCTGTGAAACCTCCATCAATTGTGTGCACAGAACCGGTGATAAACTCACTCTCATCACTAGAAAGAAATAACATCAACTTAGCTATCTCATCGGCTTCAGCATATCGACCTAAAGGTATCTGTTCTGCCAAAGAATCTTTATTAGTTTCTTCTCCAGTAATCTCGGAGAAACCGTCTTCTAAAACTCTCATCATTTGTGTCTCTACAGGAGAAGGATTTACCGAATTAACCCTTATGTTCATCTCAGCACATTCTTTAGCAGCTGATTTAGTTAAACCTACAACGGCATGTTTGCTCATAACGTATGGGGATAACAGAGATGCTCCTGTAACGCCTGCTACACTTGAAGTTATAACCACACTTCCTCCCCCTCTTTCATTTAAAGCTGGGATAACTGCCTTTAGGCCCAGAAAAGGGCCTTTTGCATTCACTGCCATCACACTATCAAATACCTCTTCATCATATTCAACTATTGACTGAATTTCTCCAGCCACACCTGCATTAGCTATGAAAATATCTACACCTCCATATCTTTCAAGTGCCAAATCTACTGCTTTTTGATTGTCTGAAAGTAGTGACACATCTCCTTTAAAATAACTTACCTTGTTAGAATTAATCTCTTTAATTGCATTAACAAGATCGTCTTCACTTAAATCAACCATCAAAACACTCGCACCTTCTTTAAGAAAAAGTTCTGTAGTAGCTCTTCCTATGCCCCCAGTTGCACCAGTGACTATAGCTACTTTGTCTTCTAATCTATTCATAAAACTACTTAATTGATTTTTTCAGTGCATGTTTATTGTGAAAGTAAAAAAATACCTCTACCAATAAAAACCGCTCCTACAGAAAGGACAATTCGTTGAGTCCATCTGAAAAATATTTCATCATCTATTATATCTAAAACCTTCTTACCAAGAGTAGTTCCTACTACAGATAAAAATATTGCTAAGAGCAAGAATATAGGCTCAGGCCAATTTTTTAGACTATAAGTCAACAGTCCTCCAAAAAAAATAATTTTGGAAATATGTCCAATAGTTTGTGCTACTGCCTTAGTAGCAACGACTTGATGTCTCGTCATATCTACTCTTTGAAAAAAAACATCTAACAACGGACCGCCAACACCAGCTACTAAGTTTGTTAGAACCACTACGCAACCTGCTAAAACTCCCGTACCTGCTTTTGTTATATCCAGAGCAAGTTCTTTTGGGACTATCCATGCAATGTAAGGCAATAGTCCTAATGCAAATATAATTAAGATTTGACTAGGTTCGAAAGCTATAAAAAATAGAAAGATTAAAGCTATAGTACTGCCTATTAGCAGCATTGAAATAATTTTCCAATTGATATCTGTTCTATTGAGCCATGCTCTATATCCATTTGATGTTGCTTGAATTAGACCATGAAGCACCATCGCAGGTCCTACGGAAAGGAAACTAATCAATATTCCCATGAGAATAAGGCCACCGAGCATGCCAAAAATAGAGGATAAAAAAGCTGTTGCGAAGGTTGCAAATAATATAAAAATGAAAATTAAATCTAATTCCATTTATTGATCTAAAAGAAAATCTTCAATTGATCTACCTTTCAAACGCAAGATCAAGGAATGAACATATAATACAAACTGCATTATCAAAGGCCTTCTTACTTCTTTTCTAAAGAGATTATTTGCATATAGTCTTTCATACCAACCAAACACATTAGGGTGTAATCTTTGAAGTGGATAATTTGCATGTTGTATTCTCGTTGCGTAAATAAACCAGGCAATATCGACTAAAGATAGTTCCGGACCTAAAATATATTGACTATCCTTTAATTGATCGTTGAGATCGTCCAAAGCAGTTCTAAAACGAATCAAAGACTTGCTTGCATCTTCGTCCGTTATCCCATACTTTTCGTACTGCTCCCAAAAATTTCTATTTACATCATCCATGGAATCTAATTCTCCATTTAAAGTAGCTTTATTTTTTGCTTTAGGCTGAACAGACTTTCCTTTGTTTAAAAATCGTGGAACCAAAAACTTAAAGGTAATATTTCTTATATCAACATGCAGATTATCTTCAAATTTCAATATTTCTTTAACCTTCTCTTCCATGTTCTCTGGAATTAAAGGGGATTCTTTGAAGCATCCCTCGAGATGCTCAAGAATATCATTGCTCTCTATATGAACCTCTCCATCATGTATTAGAACTGGCACTAGAGATCTTGGGTTAATGCCCTGAAACCATTCAGAGAAGTTCTCGCCAGTAGAAAGATTTATTTGATGTGATGTAAATGGTATTTTTTTTAAATTTAGATAAATTCTAGTTTTCATCGAACAAGCTGAAAACTGGTAATTTAAAAGGTGAACACCCTTCCAGTCCAAGATTTCCTTTGTTTTGATATCAGAACTCAATAATTTCATATGTAAATCTTTTCACTAGAAATCATCTCTCCAGTTTCCAAATTTTCTGGATTGTGACCACCACAAGAATTGATCTCAGCAACTGCTTTTTCATTTTCTATAGTAAAGAAAGTAAAACCATTTTCTTCTTTAGTTCTATACAAAGATTCACAGATAAGTTGATTAGGATTGTCAGCTGTAATACCGCGGGCAAAAGAGGGCCAAGTTCCTGTTGAGCTACTTATGGGCCCAACCAAAAAGGTTTTAACCTCTCTATTTAATGTCATTGTATCTGATTGAAGGATTGAGGTGGCGCCCAATGCATGTATATCTCCTGAGAAGATAAACCTTGAACCAGCTCTTTCTGAAATACTTTGAAGTAAACGCTGATGTTGTAAAAACCATCCCTTTTGCCAAAGGTATTTATTTGCATCGATTGTTAGAGATCCTTTTCTACCTGATAGTAATTCATTTATTACTGTGCCAGATGTCCCTTCTTCGGCGACAACATCGGGATACCACTCCCTCCATTTTCCTGCAGTATATCCTAGTGGATGTGATGGGATAAAAGCTAGATGCTTTGCTTTTGAGTCGGTTATTCGGGATATAAGCCATTTTTCATCTTCACTAGAAATTAAAACTGCTTTTTCTTCGCCAAGAGTCATATTTCCTGCGCAATCTGCTATAAGTCCCTCAAAAGCATTTCCATACCTTATTCGGCCAGTCCTTCTTCCAGGCTTATTATCTGGAGTATCGATAAAAGGAGGATAAAAAAGATCAGCCATTTTTTGAAAAGCACCTTTACTGAATGCATCAGCCGGAAAGGTTACCAAATCTTCTTCTGCATCATCATTCTCAAAATAGTCATGATCATCAGGAATAAAGAAAATTGGAGTACTTTTAAATTTAGTACCATAAAGAGCTGCTATTTGTTCATTACCGATTTTTTTTAAGATTGTTTCATTATTTTCACTGTCTGCGCTTTCAGATCTATTAAAAACACCGTACCTAAATTTTAAATACCCTCCCACAAAAAACTTTATCAACTTACTATTTCGTCCAACTGGAGGAAAATTTTCCCCTCTAAGATCGAAATAGATATGATCTCCTATCGAGATGGCGAAATCAGGATTTTTGGATAGGCCTTCTTCAAAAATCTTTTGTCTAAACTTAAAAGACTTAAAAAACTCTTTACCAGAAGCTTTAAAACCATCTCCTCCACCAGCACATGTAAAGGCCATCATAGAGATATTTTTGACTTCGGATTCAGGATCAGGAAAAGTCTTCAACTGCCAAGGCTCAAAAATTGATTCTTTCTCAGAAAATAACTCAAGTTCATAAGATGTATCTGAAAGAAGTTCATCTGAAATAAATTGCCAATGTTTGCCTTCACGATCAATAGGTCTTCCAGTAACAAGAATTTTATTATTAAGGATAAGATCAAGATTTTCGACACCTTTTGATAATGATAATGAAACAGCAAGTTTTTCATGACTTGCTGAAGATAAAATATGCTTTACTTTAGTAAAACTTGAATTGCGAAAGATGTAACCACTTGCTAGAAGCGTAGCAAGCACTCCGGAAATCTTCAGAAAAGTTCTTCTTGAATACACTCTCTTTATAAGCTTTGAAAGGCCTGTTTTGCAGTATTCTCTATAAAATCAATGTCTTCATTGCGATGAGCTAGAGAAATAAAATGATTATGGTATCCAAGCATGTAGACACCTCTCCTCACACATTCGTCAATCCATCTGAAATGGGTTTCAAAGTCTACATCCTCCAATCGATAATAAGGCATAGAAGGTATTCCTGAGGCAATTAAGTTAAAACCTTCTTTCTCAGCAACTTTAACAAGTCTTCTATTAAGATTCTCACCATACTCAATCAGTTTATTTGGAGCATTTTCCCTCTGCAATTGATCAAGAGTTGCGAGTGCAGCAGCCATGGGAGGTGCACTAAAAAACTGAGTACCAGTAAAGTAAACTTTTTCAGCAGAATGCTTCAGCTTTTTTTTACCGACCAATGATGCTAGAGGGTGGCCATTAGCAATAGCCTTGCCAAAACAAATCATATCCGGTGAAAAATCAAAAGCTACATTAGAGCCGCCTAGATTTATTCTAAATCCAGCCCTCACATCATCGACAATAGTCAAAACTCCATATTGTTCGCATAAAGATGTAATTTTCTTCCAGTAGCCCTCTTCAGGTAGAGAGTTATCTCGTGAGACGGGATGGTCGTATGGCGAGGAGATAAAACAAGCAATATCATCTCCATTCAAGCTGAGCAATTCTTCTAAGCCTTCAATGTCATTCCATTTAATCTTCAACACATGTTCATTATCAGAGTCAATAATACCTGGCCTACTTTTATCTTGCATCCAAGGGGCAACGCCGTGATAACCGTCATCAATTTTTACTATCTTCCTCTTTGACGTGTATTCACGAGCTATCATTACAGCTAAGCTTGTTGCATCTCCTCCATTCTTTCCAAATAAGGCCCAATCTGCAATATCTACCATTTCAACTAACTTAGTTGCAAGGTCAACCATAATTGGTGATGCTAAACTAACAGTATTTCCTTTTTCAGAAGAGGTCTTGAATGCTTCTTCTACTTCGGGATGGTTATAGCCTAAAATTGATGGACCATATCCACACATTAAATCTATGTATCGGTTATCATCAAGATCCCAAAAATATGCCCCTTCGGATCTAGAAAAAAATTTAGGTCCAGTATCTCTTACCGCATACTTATAATGTCCAAATATGCCTCCAGGAATAACTTCCTTAGCCTTTTCGAAGTATTCATTTGATTTCGTTACTTCGTATGTAGTATTTTTCATTTGAAAGCTAATCGAAGAAACAAACTGCTCTGACTTCTATGCTTTCTCTTGGTGAAGCGCCCTCGGGAGTATCTGGATGATCGAATGCACTGTGCAATGTTGGAATAAAAGGTTTTTCCTCAGAATCATAAGTTTTAAACATAAGGACTTCATCTCTATTCATTTCTGGATAGAAATACCACTTATGTAAATCACTGTGAGAAGACTGACAAATTTCAACCGTCAAGGCATTTGGTTGATCAGGAAGATAATTAAATAAGTCTGTTGGTATCAATTCTTTATCAGAAACTGATCTTTTATCGCAAACAGCAAATGGCGTATCTACGCCGTCCTCATCGAATCTCCTCCAAAGATTGTAAACAACAATCCTTTTAGGATTTATTCCTGTCTCTTTTAAAAATGGATCTAGTGTTGCGCCAAAACTAGTTGTGAAGTCATTATGGACTAATCTGTGCCCTCCTTTTCTCTCACCAGTTTCAGCTTGAGCTTCATTTCTTGTTATGTGAGAAAAGATTTGTACTTTACCTGCACCTACTTTTTCTTTAACGTGGGAAGCCATTTCTTCGTAATAAACACTCACAACTTCTTCATCATTGTAAAAATCCTGAACAGAAGATACGTGGTTAATTAATTCAAACCCCCCCATTGTAATGTCAAAGTCAAATTCTCTGGCATTGTGCACTGTCTTCTTAAATGACTTTAAGAACTCAGGGATAGTATTTTTGTCTTCAGATTCATTATCTAGGCCATAAGCAGGCTTAGCTTCATTTTCTTTAAGTGGTTTTCTATAATTAAATTCAGCTTCAATATTCATATTTCAAAAAAATTAATTTAACCAATATATTACAACATTTTTTACAGCATATCGGTTATCTTTTCTTCAATTACCTTAAAAGCTTTCTTATTTGCATTAATTATTACCTCTATAGGTGGAGCCTCCTTACTTATATCACCCAACTCAAATAAGGCGACATGGATATCATCATGATAATCTACATTTTGCATCTCCTTTAACCACTTTCGAATATTAGGATATGGCTCAAAATTATAGACATTTGTGAACATACTTTGCAGTTGGCCTATCTCAACATATGCAGAGATATCAGCAATTGTCATAGTGTCTCCAATTAAAAATCTTGAGTCTCTCAACCAGCCTATTTCAATTGCCTCAAAAGCTTTTTCTATATTAGATTTAGATGCGGCTAAAAAATCTTCTGAAAAGCTCAGGTCTTTTCTGACTTTTGGTGCAACAAGACCTATTGAAGCTTCTCTTATATTTCTGTGATGTAGATGTAAGTAAGAATCTACTTTTGCTCTTTTTTCTGGATTAACTGGATATAAATCGTCCCAATTATATTTATTACACAAGTAACACATAATGGCATGCGATTCTGATATGGCAAATCCTGTATCTAGATCCTCTAAACTCGGAATGGTTCCAGTGGGAAACTTTTTTAAGAAGTCAGGATGACGACTTCCACCCTCCGATGAAGAGCCTGGGTTTGTTAACTTCAATTTGAAAGGAAATTTCTTTATTAACATCAACCACATTACAGCGCGCACTGGTTGTGAAAAAGGGACACCATAAATTAGTATATTTTTAGAAGTTTTATCCATTTTTTCTCCCTTTGAACATATTAGCATCCAGGAAGAAAAAATTTAAAGTTTTGGGATGATTTTATCCAATAAATCTTTTAATTCGGGTTTATTTTCCTTTATCTCTTTAGTAGACAAGCCTTCGAGCTCGTGCGGAAAAACTAACCATTTTTCTGTTTCATGAATGAAGTAGTCGGGATCTCTGTCGGTTATATTTTGCGTTGGTTTAAAATAGGGAGTAGCAACCCTTATTTCAGGGGTATTTTTTTTACAAGCTTTTTCGAGGTCGATAATAATTTGACTTATCGATTTACCCGTATCATAAACGTCATCAACTATAAGCAAGGAATCTTCCGATTCAAGATTCTCTATTAAATAACTCAATCCATAAACTTGAACATTGTCTTTTCGTTTGCCCATACTAGAATAGTAAGACGTTCGGATTGAAATATGGTCTGAAGGAACATTTAAAATATCCAACAACTCTTGAACCGCGATTCCTACCGGAGCACCACCTCTCCAAACACCTACTATGTAGTTAGGACGATAGCCACTCTCGAAAACTTTCCAAGCAAGTTTAAAGGAGTCTTCTAGAAGCTCATCGGCTCCGATGTAAAGCTTTTCCATGATAAATAGTAAATGGGAAGTAAGATAAGAGCCTCCTAAATTCAGAAGGCTCTTATTTCTAATTAAAAGCTATAACTGACTCTACCCATGTATTGACGGGGTGGTATGTACTCAATACCTGTTCCGGCAACACCAAAAACATCAGTCATACTGGAATTCATTCCATCTTTGTCTCCAGCATTCAGAACCATGAAGTCTATACCCCATTGATCCCCAATTAGATCTAAGCTAGCGGTAAAGTTAACTATAGAGTAAGAGTCTACCTGATCAATAAAAGGATTATTGAAGACTCTCTGTTGGAAATCACCACGGTAAATAAATTCAGCAGTAGTTGTTAATAAGCCGTATTGAGTTTCAGTATTATATTCAATACCAAAGTTTGCGGTAAGCTCAGGACTTTTTGCTAACTCATTTCCTCTTATATCTTCTCTCAAAGAATAACGTATTGGCTCTTCCCCGAAGAAGTACAATTCTGCATTGAGATTATCTAGAGCTTCGTAAGATGATGTAACTTCAGTATCGAGATAAGCAACTCTTAGATCAAAAGATAGATTTTCAGATACTAATCCGATGAGCTCTAACTCAAGTCCTTGCATTTCTGATTCGGGAATATTAGCAACCCCTCCTCTGTAAATATCAGGATCTGTTGACTGAAACTGTAGATTCTCATAGTCATAAGTAAAAGCAGATATATTTGCTCTCATACGACCTTCAAGAAAATCAGATTTTAACCCTACTTCATAAGCATCTATCATTTCACTTTCGAAGAAAGGAAAAATAAGCTGCGGTGCAGGAGCCGCACCAAAACCCTCATTTTCTGGAGGATATCCGAAAGTCAAATTACTACCCCCTGGCTTGAATCCTTTCGTATATGAAAGGTAAATCATAGTGCTGTCAGAAAGATCTAGCTCATAAGCGAGTCTACCTGTAGTTTCATCTAACTCGTCCTGAATCAGGTACTGTTGCAATCCAAAAAAGTTAGTTACGTCACTCTCAAATTCGTCTTCGGTATATCTTAAACCGAACACTAATCTATTACTCTCATCAATATTTAAAGTTGCCTGCCCATAGAGAGATTGAGATTCTCTCGTTGGATATGCTTCTGAAACAAATCCTAGTTCAGCATCATAAGCAGCAAAGCAAATACCTTCAAAAGGGTTTGTTGCACAGATTGGTGCATGGGTATAAGGAGTAAATTGCCCATCCATAAGTGCAGCTTGCTTATTATTATTAACGTCTTTAACTTCATAGATATTATTTTCTATCTCATGATCAAAATAGAAGGCTCCTAATATCCAATCTGTATTTCCGAAAAGTGGTTCATTCGATATAAGATTTATCTCAAAAGTTGTTGTCTCAACTAAAGAAGTTTCTGGTCTAAATTCTGATCTGTTGTATGGAAAGCCTTTCATGGGACCGTCTTGGTGTACATCCCCATAATTGTGCCTATCGTTATCTCTAACGACATAGATATCATCTTCTTGCATACTAGCCAGAATTTTCAAATTTGCGAACCCTAAATCAGATGTAAGGATCCCAGCAAAGACCTCAGAAGTAAGTTCGTAGTCAGAAATGGAGTCCTGTCTGAGTTGTCTGGGGTCTGGAGTAGGATCATCGAGCCCTTTCATAGCTGCACCATTGTTGTCGGCTTCAAAATATTGAGCAAATACTCTTAGACTAGTTGAATCACTGATATCAAAAAGCCAATCAGATCTTAAACTTGAATGAGTAGCATCATCTAAATCCTGACCGGTCACTAAATTTTCTGAAAAACCATCATGATCTGTTGAAACCCATGAAAATCTTGTAGCTACACTATCTGATAGCGGTATGTTTACAGCTCCTCTGGCCTTAGTAAGATCATAATCGCCCAGAGTTAGATCGACCTTACCAGAGAGTTCATCAAAGGTTGGTGCCGTGCTAATAACATTTACGGTACCTCCTGTTGAGTTCTGCCCAAATAGAGTTCCTTGTGGACCCCTTAGAACTTCAATCCTTTCTAGATCAATAAAATCTGTTCTTAATGAAAACTTAGAAGCAATGAAAATGCCATCCATATGCAAAGCGACCGAAGGTGCAGCAATTGCATTTTGGTTAGTTTCATCACCCACTCCACGAATAGAGATAATAGTTTTATAACCCTCATTCTTTGCTACTGTAACACCCGGAGCTATTGCACTGAGTCCTACGAAATCAACTAAGTTTTTTCTTTCTATTTCTTCGCTACTTAAAGCAGTAACCGCTTTCGAAACATCTTGTAAGCTTTCGGCTCTCTTTTCAGCAGTAACAATAACTTCATCAATAACTAACTCGTTACCGAATAGATTAGACGTGGTGAAGATTATTGGAAGCGCAAGCGAAGTTGAGAGGAAAGACCTAAAGAGAAGTTTTAATATTGTCATTTAAAATCCTTGTCTTGCAACCAAAAATATATCATACCTTTGATCGTTTCACTTGCAAGGATTGATGACAAGAATCTAAAAAAAAATTCTTATTGAACCCTAGAAGACACTTTTTCACACTTTTATTTACTTTTTTTATGACATTTTTACAACAACCAAGGAAAAATTCTTTAAAGTACATAAAAATAAGTCTTAATATTCATAAATTAATGCTAGAGAAATATTTTTCAATTGATTTACATAAAACCACCTTTCAAAAGGAGGTACTTGCTGGAATTACGACTTTTATAACCATGGCCTATATCATCTTTGTTAATCCACAAATGATGGCTCAATCTGGCATGGATCATGGAGCAATTTTCGTGGGAACTTGCTTGGCTGCTGCCATAGCATGTTTTGTTATGGGTCTGTTTGCAAACTGGCCTGTTGGACTTGCTCCTGGTATGGGACTGAATGCTTTTTTTACTTATACAGTTGTTGGCGAGATGGGATACTCTTGGGAAGTTGCCTTAGGATCAGTTTTTATTGCGGGTGTTCTATTTTTTATCATGAGCATTACGCCCTTACGCAAATGGATGCTAGATAGCATACCTATGAATCTGAGAATTGCTATGGGTGCAGGTGTAGGCTTATTCATAGGTTTTATAGGACTCAAAAATGGAGGGATCATTGCAGCTAATGGTGCTACATTTTTAAGTTTAGGTGACTTCACAAATCCACCTACATTACTGGCTGGTCTTGGATTTTTATTGATATCAATCCTTTCTATTAGAAAAACACCTGGGGCAATAATAATTGGAATACTGGCTGTAACTTTAATGAGTATCCTTTTGGGCCTTGTAAAATTTGAGGGAGTGTTTGCTTTACCTCCTGACATTTCTCCAGTTTTCCTTAAGTTAGATATTATTGGTGCCTTAGATATAACAATGTTAAGCATTATCATGTCTTTTCTTTTTGTTAATCTTTTTGATACAGCAGGAACACTTTTCGGAGTAGCATCTAGAGCAGGTCTCATATCTGATTCAGGAAAAATAAAAAATTTGGATAAAGCACTTAAGGCAGATAGTAGTTCAAGTATTTTTGGATCTTTTCTAGGTTGTGCACCGGTAACAAGTTATGTTGAAAGTTCTGCAGGTATAGAGGCAGGAGGGAGAACTGGAATAACAGCAATTGTGGTAGGACTTCTTTTTCTTCTAGCCACTTTCTTATCTCCTCTTGCTGCAGCTGTACCAGCATATGCCACTGCAGGTGCATTAATTTATGTTGCAATATTAATGCTAAGTGGAATGGAAAAACTTAATTGGAAGGATCAATCACAATTACTGCCTGCCTTAGTGATGATTGTGATGATTCCTCTTACTTTCTCTATAGCAAATGGAATAGCTCTAGGATTCTTAGCTTATGTAGCAATTCAAACCTTTATTGGTCAAATAAAACAAATATCATCAGGAGCATGGTTCCTTACATTGATATTTGTTGCTAAATTTATCTTTCTCTAGAACTAAAGCTTTATATCGCTTGCATCATGTCGCTCTAAGATTGATTTATCATCCGGTCCATTCGGTTTTTTATTAACCAAAGAACCTCTTTTGTAAGCAGGCCTTTCAATAATTTGCTTTGCCCATCGTCCTACATGTTTATAAGATTCTACTTCCAAGAATTCTGAAGCATTGTAAGCATTATTCAGAACTAATGTGCCATACCAAGAATGTACAGCTATATCTGAAATATTATATTCCCTTCCACATAGATATTCTCTGGATTCTAAATTTCTATCTAAAACATCTAATTGTCTTTTTACTTCCATTGCAAATCTATTTATAGGATATTCATACTTCTCCGGTGCATATGCATAAAAATGGCCAAAACCACCTCCTAGATAAGGGGCACTTCCCATTTGCCAAAAGAGCCAAGACATGCACTCAGCTCTATCTGAAGGATCTGTAGGTATAAATTCTCCAAATTTCTCTGCCAAATACAGCAATATTGCTCCCGATTCAAAGACACGAGTGGAAGGATCTGTGCTTGTATCTAATAATGCAGGTATTTTCGAATTTGGATTAATTTCAACAAAACCGCTTCCAAATTGAGAACCATCACCAATGTTAATTAAGAATGCGTCGTATTCAGCTCCTTCATGACCCAGGGCTAACAATTCTTCTAGTAGAATTGTCACTTTAATTCCATTTGGAGTGCCTAATGAATAAAGTTGTAAAGGATGCTTACCAACAGGAAGTTCCTTTTCATGAGTTGCACCTGAAATGGGCCTATTAATATTTGCAAACCGTCCTCCGCTTTCTTTGTCCCATGTCCAAACTTTGGGAGGTACATATTCAGAATCACTCATAAAATCTCCTTTATAATCTATTTAGCATTGATATTTTACTTACCTAATGAATTAAGTATAAATTAAAGTTTAAGCTAATAATAAAAATACAGGTATGAGGAAAGAAATAATTAAAAATTTTTTAAATTCATGGAAACAAGGCGTTATTGAGATTGGCAAAACATATCAAGAAGATGGTGATTTTCAAAAACTTGCAGAAATCTTTATTGAAAAACACTATGCGTTTTCTGAGGAAGATGTTTTGTTTAAGCCTACCTATACTTCAGAAAAAGTTTTCAGAAATACTAAAGCTGATGCTATATCTTATTTTGTAAAGGGTGATATTTCCGAAGATAAGGGGTTTGCACTAAAACCTTGGGAGACCATTGAGGTCGATGAACTCAACTTTCTTCTGGAGGATAGCTTTTTAGCATCAATGGGAACACTTTTGTTTAAACCTGCAAATGAAGATGAAGTAACTAAGGTCGCTTTTACATTTATTTTTACTGAGATTAATAATTCTATAAAAATTAAAGTTCATCACTCTTCTCCGGTCTTTTAGACTCACATAGATAAAAAATATAGTTAATATGTTGTTTTCCAAGTTTACTTATTAAATTGAGGTTTTCTCTTTTCTAGAAAAGCCATCATTCCTTCCTGCGAGTCCTTCGTATTATTATTTTCATGTACTGCTTTTCTTTCAGCAATTAAAAGCTCATCTAAATTTTTTTCTGAACTGTTAACCAAAACTTTCATCATGCTTGCTACAGCTACCGCCGGCTGAGAAGCAAGTTCATGGCCCAAAGCAATGGCTGCATCTTTCAATTTATCGATTGGATAAATTTCATGAACAAGACCAATCTCCAAAGCTCTTTTACCAGATATCTTCTTAGATCTTAGTATCATATCCATAGCATGGTTCTCACCTACACATTTAGCTAAACGAGCACTCCCTCCCCATGCAGGAACTGCTCCAAGATCTAGTTCAGGCAATCCTATTTGCGCATCATCATCAGCTGCAAGGCGAAAATGACAGCCTAAAGGAACTTCTAGTCCTCCGCCAAGACAGTAGCCAAACAAAGTTACTATCCAAGGTTTATGCATTCTCTCAATTGCGTCTATGACTTTTAGCCTTTGATCAAAAAGAGCATCGGAACTGCCCTTTTTTTTAATACCTTCTTGGAACTGCTTAAGATTCATTCCAACTGAAAAATTATCTAATCCAGCTGCTGTTAAAACCACTGCTCTAATGGCATTATCTTTTGAAATCTTATCAACAGTTTCTTCCAACGCGTCCATAAAGTCTAGGGACATGCGGTTATAAGGTGCATCATTAATGGTCAATATCGCTACTGCACCATCGATTTGAAACAAAAGGTTTTTGTCCATCCTATCCTCCTAATTGAAAATTTTCCTAAAATTTTTCATTATCTTGATCACCTTCATTAGTTATATCCCCAGTACTTCTATTTTTAAAGTATCCTCTTAAGGCTATATAGGTCTGAATCAAATTAGCTATTACAAAGGCAAATAGATCAACAAATAAAAATATTACAGCACCTGAAAATCTACTTAAGGCAGTAACCAAGTAGCCTTTCAATCTTGTTTCATGATTAACCGAACTTACCTGATATAAGGCCAAAATGCTTATAACCAATATTAGCCACTGACCGTATTGAAGCGCAAAAAAATAATCTATCATGGTGATAACCTCGTACGTTTAAATGAAATTTTTAGATGGATTGAAAGCCGGCCTTGTTAAGGAGTAGGCCCAGAAGAAGAAGATAAATTGCAAGGCGAGACGAAAGTAAAGTGCATAAATTGAAATTTCAGGAAAGGCCTCTGGCGTCATAGCCATATAAATATTTGCAGGGTAAACAGCAATTAAAAGGGCCAATAGGCCCCAACCTGATATTTTTCTAAAGCGGGATAGTAATAGACCAAGACCTCCCAAAATTTCAAAAAAACCGCTTATATATACCGCCTCAAGAAGCAAAGGCAACATAGGAGGCATGATAGCCAGATAGAAATCTGGATTAATAAAATGATCAATTCCAACAGTAATAAAAAAGGACGAAAAAGCCAATATAGCTAGTTTCCTCCATAAAGTCTTAGGAAAATTCAATAACTTTAATAAGTATGACAAAAGATAAAGTTATTTTTTAAAGTTTGGTTTACGCTTCTCTAAAAAAGCTCTTATCCCTTCTTTAGCGTCATCTTTCATTAAATTATCTACCATGACTTTTGAAGTAAAGTCATAAGCTTCAGCTAAGTCATAATCAGATTGAGTATAAAAAGTATTTTTACCCGTTGATACAGCCACTGAAGATTTATTGGCAATTTTGGATGCTATATCCATAGTTTCTTTTTCTAACTCATTGATTTCATAAAAATTATTTATTAATCCTATTTCTTTTGCTTTTATTGAGTCAATAAAATCTCCGGTGAGTAACATTTCCATAGCATGCTTATTTTTAACTGCTCTGGTAAGAGCTACCATGGGAGTAGAACAAAAAAGTCCCAAGTTGACTCCCGGTGTAGCGAATTTAGCTGAGCTCGAAGCATAAGCAAGATCACAAGTAGCAACCAACTGACAGCCCGCTGCGGTAGCTATTCCAGATATTTGTGCAATGACAGGTTTTGGACAATTAACTACAAGCTTCATCAAAGAAGAGCATTGGTCAAATAATTCTTTGAAGTAAGGTTCACCATCTTCACTTTGCTCTCTTGCATCAGTAATTTGCTTTAAATTATGTCCTGAACTAAATATGCTCCCCTCAGAAGTTAAAATGATGACTTTGACTGAGTCATCAACTGAAGCCCTTTTTATTGCCTTTATTAATT
This sequence comes from uncultured SAR86 cluster bacterium, assembly GCA_902537425.1. Taxonomy (GTDB): domain Bacteria; phylum Pseudomonadota; class Gammaproteobacteria; order Magnimaribacterales; family Magnimaribacteraceae; genus Magnimaribacter. The sequence continues at coordinate 17,485 of CACBBD010000010.1, forward strand.
TACTCATCATTTCTTCTGATAAAGCATTGCCACTTTTTTGATCATCCATAACAAGGCGAAGAATACCCTCTCTGGGGATATCACTAACGAGTATATTCATTTCATTTTTCATTTTTTAGACCTTAAATAAGTTTCTATTTTTTTAATTCGATTTTAGGACATCGATTCATGACAACTTTCAGGCCCTCATTTTTTGCAATTTTGAAAGCTTCTTTATCAATTATACCCAATTGAGTCCAAAGAACTTTTGAGCCAATATTGATTGCCTCCCTGGTAATGCCAAGAACTTCTTCAGACTTTCTAAAGACTTCTACCATGTCTATGGGTAAGCCTATGGACTGAAGATCTCCATAACAATATTGACCTAAAATACTTTTCCCTTTTTCGTTAGGATTTACAGGATGTACCTCATAGTTTTTTTCCAATAAGAATTTCATAACCTTGTAACTATCTTTCTCTGGATTAGAACTTGCTCCAACAAGAGCGATAGTCTTAACCTCTTCTAGAATTTCTTTAGTATAAAGATCAGAGTGAACAAACTGTTCTTCCATATTTAAAACCTATAAAGGGTCACCTCCAAGGATGGCAGGAGTCTCGCAATAAGTCTTAAGAATATTTCTTTGATGATCGCGCATTAGAGGTGAAATTATATTAGCAAAATCTGGTATTTTAGAGATTGCTTCAAAGCCAGCCAACATACCCTGATTTTGTTTTGTTTTGGGCATGATATCCTCAGTTGCCGGTATCATGCACATACTCATAGTTGCCCAATAAATGTCTACTGCTGAGAGTTCATCTCCTATCAAAAACTTTGAATTAAGTTTTTCTTGGGATTTTAATTTTGCATCAATAACTTTTAGGGCATTTATAATTTTGGAAGGAGCTGATGAGCTGGCAACTTCGCTGTAGCCATATTTTCTCCCTAAAGGACCATCATTCAAGATCCTCATATTCCAAACCAATCCATCCTCCGCAAGAATAATAGCACATAGTCCATACATTTCTGCTCTGAGTTCAAAACTTTCTGGGATAATCGAAGGACTTTCTTCTGCTCCAATTCGCTCAGCAAGAGCGAGTTGCTCTATCCAGACATTTCTTGGCCTTTCTTCCTCATGAAGCATAGTTGGTAAACTTGTCTGTTTAGTTAAGTTGTATAGATTTGCTTGTCTGTCCTCTCCAGTTTCTTTATCTATTCCCATTAAAGGATGTAAAACACGTGTTATTGGAATCTGTTTTACAAAACAAATATTCTTGAGCGCTTCAGCATAAAGAGCCTGGACGCCAGGAACAAAAGTTATCCTTGTTCCAGTATTCATTTCTGCTGCTGCTTCAAGTGTTATAAAAGTTGGATTTTGTGAGTCTTTTTTGTTGTTCATTAATATTTATGTTTACGAAATCAGTCTTTTTTCTAAATCAATTATTTCTTACATATATCCGTCTGACCTTAGATCTTCAAAAGTATTTTTAAATGCGGAAATAACTTGATCAACTATTTCTGGAGTATGGGCATAGGACAGAAATGCTAAATGGATCCCAGGAACAATCACATTATGACCTAAAAGATGAAGATAAAATTCATTTTCTAAATGATAGTGACGTCTTTCTATATCTCTGGATGATTTAATATCGTTATCACCAAAAATTAAATGCATCATAGATCCAGCATTCATCAACTTTGCAGGTATCTTGGATATTGAACAAAATTCATTAATTTCTTTAGCAAGCCGATCACCTTGTTCATGTAAATAAGGATATATATGTTCTTTATTTTCTTTTAAATACTCCAAAGCACCAATACCTCCAGCCATAGTAAGAGGATTGCCACTAAATGTACCACCAGCAAATATTGCCGGAGTATCTTCAGCTCCAGAAAAACTATTCATAATTTTTTTAGGTCCTGCAACTACACCGATCGGCATTCCTCCGCCTACAGCCTTGCCATATGTAATCACATCGGGTTCTATCTTGTAATATTCCTGACATCCTCCATACTCTATTCGGAAACCAGTTATGACTTCGTCAAACATTAAAAGAACTTCACACTCGGTACAGACATCTCTTAAACCCTCTAAAAATTCTTTACTATCAAGCCTAGGATTAGAGCTCTGAACAGGTTCAATAACAACCATGGCCAAATCATTTTTATACTTTCGGATTAACTCATAGGCATTTTTATCTCGATATGGAAGCATCATCATTAGATTTTGGGAAACTTCATTTGGAATGCCTGATCCAAGGGTAAGGCTTGTGGGTGTTGATCTTTCACTCTTTGAGTCAGCTCTTAACAAGGCATAATCATGTATCCCATGATAAGAACCATCAAATAAAGCAACTACCTTCTTACCAGTTACAGCTCTAGCTGCACGAAAAGCAAACATAGTCGCTTCACTACCAGAATTACAAAACATCACTTCATCCACAGAAGGTGAAGATTCTTTTATTAATTCAGCTAAGTGGGCCTGTCCACTTCCAGGAATCCCATAATGCCAACCTTTTTTGATTTGAGAAGAAAGCGCGTCTTCAATTGGTTTAGGCTTATTACCAAGAACATTTGGACCAAATCCACCTGTTAAGTCTATATATTTATTTCCATCAAGATCAGTTAAATAGGGTCCTTCGGCTGAATCTATATAAATTGGATGAGGTAAATCGACAGTCTGAACAACCTCTTGAGCTAAAGCTGCTTGTCCTCTTTTTGAAAGGGCTTCGCACTTTGCGGTTCTATTTATTAATTTAGTTCTTACTGCATCAGATTTTGTTCCCAGTTTTAAGACCTCTTGATTTGGTGATTTCATTTTTACCTCTAAGTATTTTCTGGTTTAACTTTACCTTAATTTAAAATGCCAAGTCATCAATTTAATTTTATCTTCATATAAAGAACATTATGAAGCAGAAATTATTTGAAATTTGATATGACTTTAGCCGAACTTTTTTCACAATTTGGACCCATTAAATGTACTCCGTCTATGCAAGGAAGAGAAATAATCTTTTCAATTAAATCTATACAAATATTTTCACCTGTCTCTTCAGGATTATCGCTACATTCTAATTTATTAAGAATCTCGTCAGAAATATTTATCCCACAGAGATTCTTCCTCATCCAATCTGCCTGTTTTGCAGATTTTAACGGTCCCATTCCTATCAATACCTTGCAATCATTGAAAATGCCTTGATCATTTAATTTTTCTGAATATTGCATTATGACATCAAAATCAAAGCAGTATTGAGTTTGAATAAAGCTTGCTCCTTGTTTCAACTTAATAGTCAGTGAATTCATTGCTTCTGGATTTGATAACTGCACATATAAATCGTCTGCAGCACCTGAATATAACGGTAAAGGGCTTTTGATTTGTGTACCATCAGTTAAAAATCCTCCAGATATTGTCTTACAGAGCTGGATTAAGCCGTTACTGTCTAGTTCATTAACAGATATTGGTCCATCATCATCTGGCTGGTCTCCACTAAGACAAAGAACTTTATCAATCTGAACTGATAAAGCACCCAAAAGTTCTGACTCTATAGCTACTCTATTTCGGTCTCTGCCTGTTAATTGCAAAATAACATCCAAGCCACTCCTCTTAATTTCTGATGCTACCAATAAACTATTTAAGCGAGTTCTATAATTTGGAGAATCGGTTACATTAACTGCATCCGCAAGACCCAACAGAACTTCAATTTTTTTTGCATTTCCAGAAAGATCTGTACTTACATCAGGTGTTGTTTCTGCAGTGAATAAAAAGTCCTTTTTTTCTAACATTGCCTCACCAATATCTTTTCTTTGTCTTAGAGCGAAAGGTTAGACACTTTAGCATCAAACTCACCAGATGAAGTAACTACTTTTATACTTATCTAGTATAGTAACTTCTGATTTGTACATAAAAAAAATGAATGAGTTCCTAACTACGAAACTTAAAAGCTTGAATATGGCTTTATCAGGTTTTCTTTTATCTTTTGAGATATTTTGGAAAATTAAAAATCTCAAACCGATTAAAAATTTCAGAAAGACAAATATAAGGTTAGATGCATTTGAAAACAGCATACTTGAATCGCTAAATAAAGATGGAGTAGCGGTCACAAATATTGAAAATTTTAGCCCTGCGCTATTAGACGATTTAGTGCGCTGGAAAAACGAAATCCAACATAACAGACGAAGTTCATTGATAAAAGATTTTCTTATCTATTTTATTGGAGGATCTTATAAGTCTGAGAAACAGCAGTTTGAAGAATTGAATCCTTTGATATCATTCTCTATTGACAAAAGCTTACTTAATATCATCAATTCTTATTTGGGGATGTGGGTCAATTTAATTTATTTAGAAATGAATGAGACTAAGATAATAGATAAGAGTGAACCTTTAAAAAAATCTCAGAAATTTCATAGAGATCCTGGTATCAATAGCTGTATAAAAGTATTTATTTACCTAAATGATGTTGAAGAAGGTGGTGGACCTTTCACATACGTAAAAGGATCGCATAGGTACGGAAAGTATTGGAAATTTTGTAAACAAAGATTCTTTGGAGCAGGTGGATCTTACCCTGATCTAGATCAATTGAGTGAAAAAGTTAATAAAAATGATATATGGGAAATTTATGGTAGTGCTGGTTCTGTAATTATTGCTGACACAACCGGGATACATAGCGGAGGAAACTCATTTAAAAAAATTCGACAGATGACCACAAGTCTATATTATCCTCCAGGAGATCCATTGAAATCCAAGATTACATGCAATTTTGATATCGAAAGCTTAGAACTTAATGAGTGTCAGCATTTCGCCTTATGTAGAAAATAACTCTTAATTTTCAGATTTTTTTCTTGAAAAAATTTGTTTTTATTTAATCAGGAGAAGAGAAGACATTTTGGAAAACTAAGGTCTTGGCATTTGCGCTATCGACTTCTGAGTGAATGCTTGGGATGTTAGTTATATTCTTAAAACCAAAAGTTCCTAAAATATTAATCCAGTCCCTATGTATATAACCTTCAGTGCTTAATCCTTTTATGATCTCAAAATCATCAATTAAAATTTTATCTGTCAAACTGGATAATTTTTTTATCAACTCAATTATTTTTATTTCACTCAAGCAATACAAGACTCTATCGAACACAACTAAATCAAATCTTTGTAAATCATTATTTTTAAGAAAAATTCTCAGATTACTTTCATTGAGCTCATGATAGAAACTGTAATTTGTTGTTGATTTTTCAATATGTTTGAACTTTCTATTGCAGGCCTCTAAAGCTTTTTTGTTTATATCAACACCATATAAAATTAAATTAGGATACCTCAGTTTCAAATTGTAAAGAAGAGATCCAGATGCACAACCAAAATCAAGAACACTTGAGATATTTTTTTTAGATATATAATCGAAATAAAATTGTGGTGTTCTTTTTTGTTCGTACCCTCTTACCCAAGAGGGTTGTAAAAAATGTCTTATTCTCCAAAAAAAGGAGCTTGAAATAACCTTTCTTTTAGAGATTCTAATTAAATTACCTACTTGCATTAAAATATGTACTGGTAGGCGAAAATATAAAAAAAGGCTTGAGAAATAGCTTTCACAGCCCTTTGATCATCAATTTCATATCTAAATTTTATTTTATTTTTCATAGCAATTAACCATAAAACTTGAATGATTTAAATGTCGAATCTCCAAAAAATCATATGTCTAGACAAGCTATTGAACTATAAATTGACCAAGAATGTATTTTCCTTGTTTCTGGATGCCTGCTTCACCAATAGGTCTTCTCACCGCACTTGGCACATTTCCCACATAAAGTTGATAGGAACCAGGCTTTATTGGTACAAAACTAACATGGGCAGAACCTATCTCATCACACTCAATAGCATTAAAACTTAAACCTTGTAAATGTATCTCAATATCTCCGACTGTCACAAGCCTTAAATGAGAATTTCTAAGTAAGTCAGGCATTTCAATTCTCCAACCTGTCAGGTCATCTTTAACATCTGGACAATTAATATTTAAGCGATAATACTGACCTGTATTAAGAGAAATTTTTGAAGGTGTAAGACTAGGAAAGCCCTCTTTAGTAGTGCTTATAGTCAAATCCACTCCCAAGGGTGGGTACTGAGCTAGATTTCCCAAAGACTCGGTATAAACGAAACTTTGTGAAATAATTAAAATAAAGAAAATTAAGAATTTACGCACTTGTAGTGTTTCAATACTAGATGTTTAATTTCACCATCAAAGGTAGTTTACTCCATTCCGAATATTGTATTATGAGTATTATTGACACGCACAAATGTTGTACATTTAGAGAGAGTTTTTAGTCTTGTTGCTCCAACATAAGTGCAAGCAGATCTTATTCCACTAAGAATATCTTTAATTGTATCATCTGCCTTTCCGCGATATTCCACTTCCACCGTCTTACCTTCCACTCCTCTATAAGAATTATGATTACCATGTCTGCTCATAGCAGATTCAGATGCCATGCCATAAAATTTCATAACTCCATTTTCAACTTCTCCATCACATTCATCATGCCCCGCAAGCATACCCCCAAGCATTACAAAATCAGCTCCTGCAGCAAAAGCTTTAACAATATCTCCAGAATTTACACAACCGCCGTCAGCTATGATATGTGCGTCAAGTCCGTGAGCAGCATCTGCACACTCTATTACGGCACTTAATTGAGGATAGCCAATACCAGTTTTAATTCTGGTCGTGCAAACAGATCCCGGTCCTATGCCTACCTTTACAATATCTGCACCGGCTAAAATTAGCTCTTGAGTCATATCCGCAGTTACAACATTACCCGCAGCAATTGTTGCATGTGGACATTTGTCCCTGAGTTTCTTCACAGCATCGACAAACTTTATTGTGTATCCATTAGCAACATCCAAACCAATAAATCCTGAGGAAGTCTTAGCCAAGTTGTTAATATCATCAATCCCTCCAAACCAACATATGTTGGCTTTGCCCTTTTTGAATTTACCTTGATCTTTCTTAAGATGATGTTTAGCAGGACAAGTTATTAACTTATATTTGGATAAAACTTTGTGCATAGCTGGTGTACCAACTGTGTCCATATTAGACGACATGATAGGTATCCCAGTCCACTTCTTCTTACTCCATAAAAAATTATGAGTACGTTCCAAATTAACCTCACCCCTAGAGCTCATGGTTGATCTTTTAGGGCGAATTAAAACATCAGAGTAATCTAGCTTTATTTCCTCATTTACTAACAATATTTTCTCTCAATTTTTCTATGACTTTATATCAATAAGATACTAATTTGAAAAGTCCTAAGTTTGAACATCTTTAGGACTCAGCCACAATAAAATGTTCAAGCTTGAAAATTTGACTTTCATGGAGCTTTCTCCCTACCGGAGAAAAGTAAAGAGAGTTGAGGTCTTCTAAAGTCACATTTTCTATTACAGAATAACCATTTTCAAAAAGTAAACCTTCCAACTCTTCTTCTGTATAGAAAGATATCCAAGGCTCGCCAACTTTAGCTGATAAGCTTTTAATCAAGTTAGCTTTTTTTATAGGATTCGGATAACCCTCACCGAAACAAGCTGCAGGATCTTTTTCCAAAAGCTCATCAACATAAGACATAAAGAAAATAGATCTAGAATCTTTAGTAATCATGGCTAGTTCTTTAATTGTTGAACTTACTGCATCTTTAGAAATATATTGTGAAACACCTTCGAGTGTGAAAATAGTCGATTTAGTTTGATCAAATCCCGCAGCCAGAAGTTGTTCGCTTAAAGATTGATAGGAGAAATCTACATTTACATAAGTTATATTCTCAAGATTTGGTAAATCCTTAGGCAACTTAGAAAGTTTTATATCTGAAACTTCAGGCTGATCTACTTCAAAGATTTTCAATGAAGCTGGTAGATTTAGTCTAATAGCTCGGGAGTCATATCCTGCCCCGAGGATTACATACTGCTCTATACCGTCTTTTGTACTTTTCTCTATTAGATCATCAATAAAACGTGTGCGTGATATTAGATGTTCATGAAAACCAGGGGCAAGTTTACTGCTCAACCAAACATTTAACCTGTGTCCCATCAGCTTAATTACACCGGAACCTATAACAAACTTATCAGCATAGGGATCATTTATTACACGCTTTTCAGGACCTGCTATGGTTTCAATTAAGCGTTGTTTTGCCACCCCTTGAGCTGTACCATCTTTCACAAAAATTGAGTAACTCACTTCTTATTATGTCTCCTTGTAGAAATAACTTAAATTGTTTCAAGAAAATTCTGACGGATTTTATCCATCTGGTTTTTAGTGATTCCTATTTTTTTAAGATACTCCACAACGCTTCCCCACTTGGACTCCACACCATCTAAAAAATCTTTCATAGCATCGTGAGGTACTCCTGCTATATTGATCATTTTTTTTCTATCATATCCATCGGGGTAACCAACAGTCCTCTCAATAAAGTCTGCCTGTCTTTCAGTATCAAGATTAGTTAATAAATAATCTTCTTCTATTACATCTCGACTTACACCAAGAATAGAAAGTAAGAAAGCAGTTGAGACACCGGTTCTATCTTTACCAGCTGTGCAATGTAAAACAACAGGCAAGTTAGACTCATTGGCTAATATTCCAAATAACCTAAGCCAAGAAGTAGGTCCAAATTCTAAGTAGCCTAAGTATCTCTTTCCTGAGATGCCTGTATCACCAACTAGTCTACTTAATTGATCACTCCCCCCCTCAGGAATAACCGCTATGTTAATGTATTTAGCCCCCATGGCTTCCAAAGGACCTTTTCCTTGATCCGCAACCTCGTCAGGTTTACGCAGATCTATTTGTGTGGAAATCTTTAATTCAGATAGCTTTAATAAATCTCTATCTGTCATCCTATCTTGTCTTCCAGTACGAAAGTAAAGCCCTTTTTTTACCTGTTGCCCGTCTTGATTTAAGTAACCGCCTATATCTCTGAAGTTAAAACAACCTTCAAAGGGATAATGTCTTTCTGTGTAGTCGTTAATCATTTTCAAAGTTTTTTTAATGGATTCTAAATTAGTGAATTCGTGCCCCTTGTTTAAGTAATGTTTGCTGAACTTTTTTTATATCAACCGCTGAAACATCAGAATTAGTCTGAATTGAGACTGCTGCTGCAACTCCTGCACCTTGGCCATTAACTGCACAGCACATCATATTACGCACTGCAGCATGAGAGCGTCTGTCTCCTCCAACAGATCTACCCGTAACGAGTAAATTTTCGACACCCTTTGGTAGCATAGAACGATATGGCAGTTGGAAGTATCGGCCAGTGGTAGGTAAGACAAGAACACCATAACCATCAATAAATTCTGGAAAAATTCCTATAGTATCTTCAAATTTAGCTTCGTTGTGTACATCATCAGCAGTCATGTTGTATGCAGCATCAATTTTTCTTGTATCCCTAATGCCTAGAGTCATACCGAAATTTCTCAATTTAGCTTCCTCACAACCAGGGTTATATTTTTTCAGTGCTTCTATGGCAAACATTGCTTGCTTGCGACCCTCCATCTCTCCTTTTGTAAGGTCATCCGGATTAGTTGCATCAAGACCTGCTAAATGGATTATATTCAAATAACTTAGGTCACCCTGCTCGCTTATGGCACCCCACGTTCCAGTAATGGTAGTTAGATTTTTAGGTATTAGTCCAGATTCGATTGCTTGTTCAAATGGTTTTTTTAAATATGGAGAAAATAATTCATCCTCTTTACCGGATGTCTTCATTCCCCAACCTGGGCCAAACCAATCACTATAAGTATGCGGATCTGACTTTACATCTTCAATAAAACGAGTTTTATCAACACCATTCATTGAAAACATGACTGATACGGCCATCATTTTTTCGACTGGTGTTTTGTGAACAATGGCTCCGGCCCTGTGGGCAATATCTGCATCGCCAGTTGCATCTATGACTCGTTTTGCCAAGATTGCTTCTCGGCCAGCTTTACTCTCAACAATAACACCTTTAATGACTGCATTCTCAACTATTGTTGCCACCATTGTTCTATGTAACATGGGTGTAATACCTGCTTCCTCAACTAGAACATCCGCAACGAATTTGAATGCTTCGCCATCTATTGCATGACTATTCGATTGGGGCTCTGGATTGGAAGCACCCATAGATTTAGCACGTTCTTCAAACTCAATTCCAATACCTTCACTATCTACGGTTTTATCATGACGGTACCAAGCAAAGCCTTCAACACCAACTTGGGTGAGATTACCACCAAAGCAACCATAACGTTCAAGCAAGGTAGTTTCTGCTCCTGCTCTTGCCGAAGCGATAGCAGCTGCTAAACCTCCTGGACCGCTACCAACAACCAATACTTCCGTTCGATGAATAATTGGCGTTTCTCTTGCTAATTCATTAATAGTTTCCATTAATGCCCCTTTTAACCTTAAAGTATATCCTCGTTACTCTCCCTCTTCATCTTTAATATCAAGTTTCAATTTTGCAGGTTTTACCGCTTAACATATCAATGAATAAATCCCACTCTCTTTCGTCTAAATCTCGACCTGTCCACCAAATTGCATGTTCTGTTGTCTTTCGTTGATCATCAATCACTAGTCCCCACATTGGTTCAATTTGATTTGGTAGCATAGAGTAGCGAACATCTGTTACAAGATTTTTTTCTTCATCAAAGCCTATATAATCCTGAGAAAACCATCTAAACCTCTCAATATCTGAAGCTTGCTGACTTTCCCTATCAAGACCAGGTAGATGTTCCTGGTAATCAAAAATCTTGATACTCTCACCCAAACACACAGTAGAGGTTTGAACCGTTCTAATTGCATCAACATAAAAAGTCTTTTCGTGTTCATAAATAGATTTCCACAAAATTAAATTTCCAAAAGAGGGCTTGAGTGTAAGGCGCTCAGGAATATGCCCTCTTGACTCTGCGAGATCATTCGCCGTCGAAAACGCTCTTTCATATTGAATAAAGCCCAAGGAGAGATAAAAAATAATCCATCCAATTGAAAAAAAGCTATAAGTTTTTCTTTTGGTTTTTATCGCTGCACCAATAAGAATTAAAACAGGAATCGTAAAGATAGGATCAACTATCGATATATTATTCCAAGTCACTCTCTCATTTGAGAAAGGCCAAAAAAGTAAAGTTCCATAGGAAGTGCATGCATCAAGCAATCCGTGGGTCGCATAACCCAAGAAACTTGCAATATAGATAGTCTTAAAATCCATGGATTTTTTAAATAAAGGGAAAATAATTGCTGCAACAATTAAAGATCCAAAGGGGATAAAAAAAAGTGAGTGAGAGAACTGCCTATGGTATTCAAGAAACAAAATTGGGTCAGTTGATGATTGAATCAAGACATCTAAATCAGGAGCTAATCCTGCAAGAAAGCCAATAACGCTAATCTTTAGTATATTTTTCTTATCCGCAGATGACTGTGAGAAAGCGGCACCTACTGTTCCTTGAGTTAGTGGATCCATTTTTTAGCTAGAGATAGATTTTATTTTAATAAATATGTATGCGAAGTTATAAAGCCTTTTAGAGTTATACTACTTTCTCAAATAGCATTTCACGTAATTCTTTCACACCTTCAGTTTTTGTAAAACAACTAAAAGAAATACTATTGATGATTTCTGTAAGATCATCCTCTGTCTCACCAATGACACAAGGAAATGCATAATTTTTTTCTAAAAATCTTCCTGGTATTTCATTTCGATGTAAGACTTCTACTTTGTATTCTTTTTTTAGTTCTTTTATAAATTCTAACCATTCAGACCTCACAAAGATTTTGCTATGAGAAATATCGCATAGTTCACATTTAGTATTTTTTTTTAAAAGATTCTTATTGATCCAATATTTGATTTCATTCAATAATCCACCATCAGCATTGTAGATGAAATAAATTGTCTTAAATTTTTTTATTGTCATAAGGTTATTGATATTAAAGTATCTAACAAAAGTTTGTCTTTAGTTTCGACCATTTTTTTATGTATAGTGTTTTGATCTTTAAACTTTTTAGGGAAATGTTGTGATAAAACTAGAAAAAAAAGAGTCTATTTATTTTTTAACAATGGATGCCGGGGAGAATCGTTGGAATACGACATTCGTGAGAGAAATTGCTAAAGCTCTAGATACAATTGAAGATGATGAAGGTCCAGGAGCATTAATTACATCTGCTACTGATTCAAAGTTTTTTTCAAATGGACTAGATCTAGATTGGATGCAAGCTCCCGAAGACTATCCAGATGGAGGTGATAGAGAAGTGTTCGGTGAAGAATTCATGTATTTAATGGGAAGGTTTATCACATTACCAATTCCCACTATATGTGCGCTTAATGGACATACATTCGGTGCTGGTTTTATGTTTGCCCTTTCTCATGACTTCAGGATTATGAGAGAGGATAGAGGATTTTTATGCGCCAATGAAATGCAACTAGGTCTACCAATTCCAAGGCCAGAGCTTGCATTGTTTAAGCATAAAATTCCTGCAAATGCTTTCTTTGAAACTGTTCAATTATCTAAACGATGGACTGGTACTGATGCTCTTGAAGCTGGAATTGTTCAAGAGGTAAGCTCATTTGAAGAGCTTTCTAATGTAGCCTTGATAAAAGCAAAAGAATTATCTCCCCTTGCGAATAATAGAAAAAACTTTGGCCATCAAAAGGAAATGTTATATGGTGAGAATGCAGCCATTAATTTGTCCCATGGTCCTGCTTTTATGCTAAAAAATTCAAAAGATTTTGAAGCATAAGCACAAAAGCGGCCTTGCCGCTTTTGTGCTTACGAAGCATTTACTCTACTTTAAATACTTCTGCTACCGCTTCACCTGCAATTAAATCAATAGTTCCACTTAGAAAATTTATTCCATCAGTTACACTATCGACTGACTTAATGTTTATTTTAGTGCCATCCATAGTCCAAACACCCATTAAATCACCTCTCGATAGAACACCATCTGGGCTAATTCCTCTCCCATAACCGATCCATGTTCCTGAATTTGGAATATTCGGATTAGATGTCAAAGTATATGAAAGATAGACTTTTCCGTATTGACCAATATCTGTATCTGGACTAGATAAATTTATTGTACTTTCTAATTTACCAACAGTAATTGAATCAATATTCCATTTTCCAGTGAAGCTATCACCTGTAACTTCAAATGAATGCGCAGAAACTGCAAACATTAGAGTTAAAGCAAAAATATATTTCTTCATTTTTTCTCCTTTATATTATGAATGAAATTTATTGTAACTTTTTTTTTGCCACTCACTAAATATGGCTTAATGAATAAACTTAAATTTAAAATTAACATACAATGATTGGAAAAATGGAGAGAGTATGAATCAAGCAGCACTTTTAACACCAGTATTTATATTAATACTATGGACCTTTGCTATCACCGCAATTATGGCCTACGGTCGAGTAAAATTTACAAAAGATCCACAGGATGCAGCTCACACAAAAGATTTAAAAGGATTGATGCCTGCTTGGGTTGAGAGAACTTCAGATAACTATAATCATCTTTTTGAACAACCCGTGGCTTTTTATGTTGTTACTTTATCGATTGCACTAATCAATAACATTGAACCTTTGATGGTTCAATTAGCATGGGCATTCGTTGCAGTAAGAATAGTACATTCACTTGTTCAGCTAACTATAAATATTGTCTTACTAAGATTTGTTATTTTTGCAATTGGTTGGTTAATTATTGCCTATATGGCATTTTCTCAACTCCTGTAATTTGTTCCACTCTAGATGCAAATTTGGAGTTATCTTAGACCTTTTAACTTTCGTGGATATGAATGTCTAGTCAAGGTGACTTTAACATTCAGCAAAGTCACTTCAAGCTTATATGTAAATGAAAGACTCATAGATGAACAGTCAATGAGTTATATGGAAGGAACTACTACTTTCACTCATTCTCTAGAAGCATTAGATAAATCAGAAGCTCACGTTGAGTCTGGCTATTTTAATTCGTGGAATACTGGTATCGCTGTAATTGAAGATGGGCAGGTAGTATATGAAAGTCACCCTGGTGAGGATGTTCGCTATGGCGAAAAATTAGTTAAGAAAATTTACGGGGAAAATTCAGATATAAACCAAAAGGATAAATGGAGAGAAAATAAGTATTCTGTTTATGCAGATCTAGGGTTAGGAGCTTTATTTTTTATAGTTGGGAAAATCACAGGGGATTTAGTTTTTGCAACAATGGTGGGTGTAGTTGCAGGTTTAAGCCTTATTCTTTTGCAACGGTTTGTTAAGGTTGACCTTTTGGGCGGCTTCGCAGTTTTTGGCACAATCATGTTACTCATATCAGGTATTTTCTCTCTGATTTTACAAGATGAATACTGGGTACAAATGAAAGGAACCTTGCTTGGGCTAATGATAGCATTGGTGTTTTTTCTTGATGGGGTGTTCAGGCAAGGAACTTACTTCGGAGCTAGGTTCGAGCGTTATATACCAGGAGGAGCGCTCCATCAAAATAGGCTTGCCATAGGAATGAGTTTCACAGGTGTTTTTGGTGCTTTGAGTAACTATTTCGTAGCAGAAAATTTCTCGGAGGACTTTTGGCTGACCTACACCACCTTTCTAGATTTTCCTATATTCATCGTATTATTTTTATTGGTTCTCAGATGGTCGCGTAAGAAAAGTAAGTAATTTTAAGATTCCTAGTTACTCTTATTAAAAATATACACTTCACGAGCCTTTAAACTCTAGATCTCGTTTTTTTAGTTAAGAAGTTTACCCATCCTAAATTCTATTGGCACTCCAAATTCAGCTGGTTTTGGAGCCTTCGTTTCAGCAAGTACTTCTAAACCAAGGGAACGATAAAATCCCACGGCGGGGTTATCGGATAGAACATCAAGTTGAAATTCTTGATAGCCAAGCTCTTTAGCTTCCTCAAATAAGTACTCCATCATCAAATAACCTACTCGTTGACCCCTTGCCTCTGGCTTAACTGCAATGGCATGCACATAGAAGGTATTAGAGTAGATTACGGGATTTAACCAACTAGCTAATTTTGATCTCTCTGCAACTCCGACTATTTCTTCGGCAGTTACTTCTTCAGCTTTTAACATTTCTTCCCATAAAGGTCCTAGTGCTGCGACACGTTCTTTGAATTCAGTCCCATTAAAGGCAATTGCAACTCCAAGTAATTTACCTTCTCTAATGCTCAATATTGCCGAATCAGCACTAAAAAGTGTACCGGGGGTTCGCCATGAACGTTGCACCGAAGCATCAAACAGGGAACGACGTTTCATATGGTATTCGTAAGACACCGGTCCAGTTGACCAGGCTAATTCTGGGATTTCATCAGCATGCAATTCTATGAGTTCGCCCTCTGCTTTGATGATATCAATATTCTCTTTATTCATAATTCATTTTATTTCCACTCAATAGAACTATACTCTAGAACCCTTATTTCTAAAGCATTTAAAAAAAAATTAATATGTAGTTTGTATCATTTTTTTGAAAAAAATGTTTTTGCAATTCTATCAATTAAATTTAATTTATCTTGAAGAACCACAACACCGTTCACCATTATTGATAATTTGACTGAAAAAAAACCTGCTAAAAAAACTTCAATAGACTTTATATCATTTGAAACTTCAGTTTTAGAAAGCATTGCTTTGTTAGGATTTACCAAAATATCTGTATTCTGATCTAAGTGTTCATTATCTAAATATAAATCTGCGGAACCCATCCCTTCCCAATTCCACCAATTAGATACTTTGATTGTTTTTCCATTAAAATCAACCGACCATTCTTTATAATTAGATTTTTCCATCTAAATAATTTTGATAGAGTTTTGTATTGCACTAGCTACGAATATCTTTAAGTCATTGAAAATTAAATATGGATCCCCGAGAACTAACATATGTTGGGAATTCACGACCATAGGTATTTCATTATAAATTTGGAAGTTTCATTACTGACTTAGTACTAAAATTATCATTTCCCTGTTTTGAATCTGAATGTTCAAGAAATGAGTCCTTAAACTCTTCAAAAGGAGAGTATATACCCTTTACTTTACTACCAATAGATACCTCAAGTTGATCTAGATTTTTAATTGGGAATAGGAAAAATGATATGTCTGTTTCTCCTGCGCCCATAATGAAATCAACACTCTGATATGGAATGGCCATTGCTTTTAGTTGAAATTCTTCTAATTTACTCAAAATAAGGGTCAGCGGGGCATTTGTTCTATAGGAAGTAAAAATTGGACCAAGGTTATATCCAAGTCCCAACAAGGTATTTATATTTATTAGATTGTAAGACTGAGGAATGAGTTTATCCTTTACCTTATCAAAACCATTTATATTCTTTAAAGAACTATAGAAATATGCAAATAACTCCTCATTGTGAACATCAAGCTTAAGATCTATAACTACGTAAATTTTTTTTTCTAAAATCTTTGAAAAAACCCACTCTATCGAACAGGCATCAAAAGAAAATTTTTTTTCCGTTAAACAACTTAATTTTCCTTCTTTGTCTATATAAAAGTCAATTTCAATAAATTTAAGACCTGATTCAATAGAATTTTGAATTGTAGTCTTAGTATTTTGACCAGTTTCAAGGTAGTCTCCGCCTCTGTGCGCGATAAAAATAGGACCTTCATTAATAAGCCAATCATAATTAAAAATAGGGTTACTTTCTTTTGTAACATTAATGGAAGGCTCTTTCTCTATTAAGTTACGGGATAAAAGACCATCAAGATATAACCAATCAAAGTAGATGACACTATTTCTCAGGTCTTGATTCAGTATTAAAAGAAAGAAGAACAAAGAAGAGCTCAATAAAATGAAAAAGTATTTTTTAAAATCGCTTTTCATAGTTTTGATTTTAAAGTAATTACTTGTACTTGATTATCGCGATAAATATTTTTGCTTTTCAATAAAAAGCTTTTGGGCACATGATCTCCTACGATATACACGTTCGTGTTTGTGATATTAGATTCTTCTAAAATGCTGAATACGCTCTTTAGAAACTTTTTATTAGAAATCAGATTTCCGCAAATAGCTCTATTAGTTTTCGTTTGATTAAAACACTCTAAATAGTCCTTCTCTGAATGTATTTTTGTAGGTAGATGACCCTCTATACTTAAATAGTAAAGGAAGAAAGGACTTCTTTGTTCAGATACATTATTGAATACATGCTTGAAAAAAATATCATCACATAATGATTTATATGCACCAGAACATTTAGGTAAGGAATCTTTATTTATTCCAGTCATAAAGAAAGTATTTGAAAAACCGATTTTCCTCCACCATTCTCGTCTATTAAAGTATCCATTTAAATATGGGTGTGCGGCATAAACTTCATATCCCTTTGATTTTAGAATACTGGGAACACAATTTAATCCAACTATATCTGAAGAGTAATCATTAAATTTAACTCCACAAAGTTCTCTAAACTCAGCGGTTACAGTAGAACCGGTTGCGGCGTCAAGATTTTTGAATTTAATATCATAGTTATCATTTAGATTGTCATTCTTAAGATCATTTATCAAAAAAGAATGTACCTTTTCATCTAAACTAAAACCGAGTGATTCAACTATTATTAATATAATATTGCTTCTATTATCATCTTCGTACTCATTTTTTAAAAGAATATCATCATAAAAAATGTTTTCCGCCTTTTCATATTTATTTAATGTCTGTAAGACCTTCATTGAAGAGAGTTCTTGATAATCTATGTAAAAAGAATAAAGAAGAGAGTTGCTAAAGTTC
Organism: uncultured SAR86 cluster bacterium; assembly: GCA_902537425.1. Classification (GTDB taxonomy): domain Bacteria; phylum Pseudomonadota; class Gammaproteobacteria; order Magnimaribacterales; family Magnimaribacteraceae; genus Magnimaribacter. The sequence continues at coordinate 35,162 of CACBBD010000010.1, forward strand.
TTCAAAGAAGTTGAAGTAATATTATTTTTCGCGAGCATTTCTTCGAAGCCTTGATACTTAATTAAATATCTATCCACAGATAAAGTCATTAAAGACAAGGCCAAGCAAACAAAGGATAAAAATTTTAATTTTTGTTCTGCTACATCACGAATGAGTATGTAAAATGATGCAGACAAACATATTAAAAAAAACTGAAAAATTAGGTAGTAATTGAAGTAAGCATGTGACCTAAAAAACCTTAAGTTCGTCAAGATGTCAAAAAAATTATGGAAATACAAAAGCCCTACATGGTTAATCAAATCTAAGTTTAAAAAAATAAAAAGGGAAATTGCTCCCATGATAGGTCCTATCCAATAAGCAATAGGTATGATTAAAAAAATTTCATAAATAAAATACGATCTAGGGATATTTAAATAGCTCTGAGAGATTACACTTAGGATAGTAAAAGAAAATACGATTAAAAGCACAAGAACCAAGTTATATCTTTTTAAATGCTTCATTTAAAAATTATATCAGACGGATTACCTCGGTAGGGGGAGATGAATAACTGGAACATATCGAAATATTTTTATATAGCTTCGGTCTTACAGAGAAGGAAAATTTCACTGATCCAGAAAAATCAAAAGAGATGAGGGTTAATTCACCAAATTTATTCCCATTCCATAGTTACGTTATCTAAAACCTCTATAAAATCAATGGTTTTAAGGGTATTGAAATAGACTTTGTAACTTCTTTGTAACTGTTATTCTCAATTACCTTTAAGTCCTAGTTGAAGAACTTTCTCAATCCATCGATCTCGAGTCTTTGGTTTAGAGCCTTTTACCGGAGAAAATTCAGTTACCTTAACAGGCTTTACTCCACAGAATCCGAGCGTCGCTTTCTTCAACTGATTGACGCTAGGGGCATTATAAATCCAACGGTAATAGAAAGTTGGGGTATCCATAGTAGCTATAATGCGCGCTGATTTTCCTTCAAGATACCCATCCCATCCCATACCGCCAAGCTTCGATTCGTTGTAATCAAAAACAATGGAAGGGAGAAAAGTTCTATCAATAAACCCTTTTACAAGCGCTGGTAAACCGCCCCACCAAACAGGGTGAAACCAAACCATGTGCTCACATGCTTTAATTTCATCAATAGCCATCAGCAGATCAGGTTCTAGATCAATGCGCTTCTCATAACCAAACTTAAGATTAGGATTAAATTCCATATCTCTTATGATTATAGTTCTAATGTCGTATCCACTTTGAAGTGCGCCTCGCTTGTAAGCATTTACCAGAGAACTGGTAAGTCTGTTGCTATCAGGATGTGCGTCAATTAATAGAATTTTTTTCATTTATTCCCACTCAATTTAATCTAATCCTTCAAGATTTCTCATATATTTTAGTTCCTGAGGATCTAAATTTAATTTTTTAACTACTGGATGATTTTCGTCAATCAATCTCCAAAAAGGAATTTCTTTCCCATGTTCTTCAATTGCTTTCCTGAGAAAGATTCCTGTTGAGACTGGACAAGAATTATCCGCGCCTATTTCTTTTGCCAAATCTAATCTCATTTCTTTTGAAGTCTTTTGTGCACCTTCAGGAATTTTCTTAATGTATTCAGCTATCTTTTCTGGGGAAGAAATAAGCATTTTCTGCCCAGCTTTTAAGTCTGAAAAGTTTTTTTCAAGAATTTTTACTATATTTCTAGACATTTTCTACCTTACTCCCACTCAATAGTTGCACAAAACACCACCTCTGAAACCCCTACTATGACTGTGTTTCCGACCCAGCGCAACAGTACCCTGAATAATGTTTTGTTTTGACATAACTTCTACTACCTCAACCGGCTCCTGTGCCTGGCACTTGATTAGTCACGCGAAAGCGCTACTCTGTTTAAAAAATTGAAAAATTAGTATTTCCTGGCTACCGGATACGCTTTTGTTAAATGCGCGGGTTAAATTCCCAGTATGGATCAATTGGCTGTGATATCTGGTGTTCTCAAAATCTCTTGTTCGTCCACATTCTTTTTCTCAAAGTTATGACTGGGTGTCATGTTTATAGCTTCATCTGCTTCAGCCATATCAGTCTTCAGCTGTTGAAAAGAATAATGACCATTATGATTTCTAACGGACCTAAAGGTGAAAACGAATATGCCCCAAAGGTTGAGTACTAAGCATGCGAAAATAACTTCAGGCCTAATCAAGTCACTAAAGAGCGTGTACATGACAAACTGAATCGTTATCTCGGGTATAAAGGGCAGAATTTTGATCAAAAACCGCGGAGATGCAGGCAAGTAGCAGAGGCTGGTGCCTACAATTATCGCCAAGCTCAGAAAGATAAACTCGAGCTCAAATCTCGTGACCTTACCTTCAAGTGCACCGTTGAGACCAACGAAAGCCAGCATCAAACAGAAAGCGGCATGTGTCTTGTGGTGTTTAAGATCCCGGTACGAGATAAAAGTGTTCAGTCGCTCATTTACAAAAGCCCAGCGAGGAGTCTTCCGATGAAAATCATCGAAGATCTCGAATAGAGCAACCCCCCCATAAAAGATGGCTTCAAACCACAAAATTATATGGAGTGTTGTTGTTACCGGGAAAAATTCTGTCACTGTCAACACAGGTAATACCTCATAAGGCTAGAAATCGAAGGTTTGTTTAGGAACCTCAAAACTTAATAATTGCAAACCTTCGATTAAGACAACCCACCATTAAAAACCCCTAGGCGGGAAATTGATCATCAAAACCTTTATGTTTTGCAGTAAGTGACCAAACTTTGCACTAAAGTTTGTATCTACAGAACAAAGATACTATAAGAATAAGGGTATTGTCAAAAGTTTGTATTAAGTTTGTATCTGAAGAATCCTTATTTTATAGGGGTTTCAGACGATATTTTTACTCCCACTCAATTGTAGCTGGTGGTTTACTAGAAATATCATAAGTTACCCGTGATACTTCAGGAATTTCATTGATAATTCTATTAGAAACTTTTTCTAAGAAAGTATGAGGGAGTTTAGCTGACTTAGCTGTCATAAAATCTATAGTTTCAACTGCTCTTAGGGCAATGACATATTTATACCGCCTAGAATCCCCTACTACTCCAACGGATTTAACCGGTAAAAATACTGCAAAAGCTTGGCTTACCTTTTCATAATAGCCGTCTTTAACCAACTCACTAATAAAAATGTCATCGGCTAACTGAAGGATTTTTATATAAGGTCTTTTAATTTCACCAAGAATTCGGACACCTAAACCTGGACCTGGAAAAGGGTGTCTAAATAATATCTCTTTTGGTAAACCAAGCTCTAAACCAATCTTTCTGACTTCATCTTTAAATAGATCCTTTAAGGGCTCTATCACAGGGAGATTAAGATAACTCGGCAGACCTCCTACATTGTGATGAGATTTTATTACATGCGCTGACCCATTCTTTGTGCCAGCTGATTCAATAACATCAGGATAAATTGTTCCCTGTGCTAACCATTGAATTTTTGTATTTCTTTTTGCCTCTTTAAGAAAGACATCTATAAAAGTTTTTCCAATAACTTTGCGTTTCTGCTCCGGATCTTTTTTTCCTTTCAAATCTCTGAGGAATTGATTGCCGGCATTTGCTCTTTTTACTTTGATTCCAAATTTACCTTTGAAAGTTTCCATGACTTGGTCGCCTTCATTGAGCCGAAGGAGTCCATTGTCTACAAAGATACAGGTTAACTGATTGCCTATTGCTTTTGAGAGTAATGCTGCAACAACAGCAGAATCCACGCCTCCTGATAAACCCAATAATACTTCTTGATCACCTACCTGCTCTCTTATTTCACTTACCGCTCGATCAATTATATTTTTAGAATTCCACAAACCTTTGCACCCTGATATATCTCTAACAAAGTTTTTCAATATCTTTTTGCCTTGAGGTGTATGCGTTACTTCAGGATGAAACTGAAGACCGAATATCTTTTTTGTTGGATGATGAAAGGCTGCTATGGGACTATTGTTGGTTGTTGCGCAAACCTTAAAATCTTTAGGAAGTTTGGAAACATGGTCTCCATGACTCATCCAAACACTCATTTTCTTTTTATTGATACCTTTAAAAAGTCCTGAACCTTGGCTCTTGAGAAATAAATCCGCATGACCAAATTCTCTTTTATTGGCTAATTCAACTTTTCCTTTCAGTTGCTTAGCTATAGATTGCATTCCATAACAGATCCCAAGAAGCGGAATACCGAGCTCAAAAACTTTATCATGTACCTTAGGGGAGCCTTTTTGTTTTACTGTTTCCGGTCCACCAGAGAGAATAATGCCATTGGCATTGAAATCTTTAATAGCTTTGAAAGAGGCTCGGTGACTATATATTTCGCAATAGACTCCAAGTTCTCTTACTCTTCTGGCAATGAGTTGTGTGTATTGTGAACCAAAATCAATTATTAAAATTTTATCGGCAAGAATGTTCTGTGCCATAAAATTAGCTCATTCTATAGTTAGGTGCCTCTTTAGTTACACTAACATCATGAACATGGCTTTCATTTACTCCGGCAGAAGTAACCTGAACAAATTTTGGTTTGGTTCGCATTGACTCAATATCATGTGAACCTGTATAACCCATACTTTGTCTAAGCCCACCGATCATTTGGTGAATAACAGCTTCTAGCCAACCTTTATATGGAACTCTGCCTTCTATACCTTCAGGTACTAATTTTTCAGTAGCTCCAGCGCTGTCTTGAAAATAACGATCAGAAGAACCTTGATCACCTGACATAGCACCTATAGAGCCCATGCCTCTGTATGATTTATAACTTCTACCTTGATATAACTCTAATTCTCCAGGAGCTTCTTCAGTTCCAGCAAGTACACTTCCTAACATAACAGTGTGACCTCCAGCTGCTATGGCTTTAGCTATATCTCCTGAAAATCTTATTCCACCATCTGCGATGATAGGAATATCTTTTTTAAGCAAAGCACTAGTTACTTCTGCAACTGCAGAAACTTGAGGTACTCCTACTCCGGTTACGATTCTTGTTGTGCAAATGGAACCTGGCCCAATACCAACTTTTACGGCATCAGCACCGGCCTCCACTAGAGCAAGGGCACCCTCACCCGTTGCTATATTGCCTCCAATAATTTGTGTATCTTTAAAGGCTGATTTAACAGCTTTGATTTGTTGCAAAACACCTTCGGATTGGCCATGAGCGCTATCAAGAACCAAAACATCAACTCCAGCTGCAATTAGCGCTTCACATCTATCTAATGTATCAGCTTTAGTACCAATTGCCGCACCTGCAAGTAATCTTCCCTCCTCATCACGTGTAGCGTTGGGAAAATCTAGAGATTTATTGATATCTTTCAAGGTCACTAATCCAGTCAAAGCAAAAGAATCATCAACAAGTAGAATTTTTTCTATTCTGTTGACTTGTAGCAGAGTCTTAATCACATCAGGACTTTCTCCTTCTCGCGCAGTTATCAATTTTTCTTTAGGAGTCATAATTTCTGATACTTGAACTGAATGTTGCTCTTGAAACCTAAAGTCCCTGCTGGTTACAATTCCAACCAAATTTCCATCATCAACTACTGGCATGCCAGAAATATTTAATTCGTTGGTCAACTGAATCAATTCACCTACTCTATTATCTGACCTTATAGTGATTGGATCTCTCACAATTCCACTTTCATATTTTTTAACCTTTCTTACTTCTGCAGCTTGATCTTGAATTGAAAGATTCTTATGAATAATTCCTATACCACCCAATTCGCTCAGCGCTATTCCCATACGAGATTCAGTAACTGTATCCATGGCAGCAGAAAGTAATGGAATATTTAAATTGATTTTTTGGGTAAGACGCGTTTTTAAATCTACATCCTTTGGAAGGATGTCTGAGTGATCAGGCAACAATAGAACATCATCGAATGTGAGTGCTTTGTTTACGATGCGCAACATTTTTAAATTATACAGAAACATTTTAAATTTTCATCTCATAACTTAGATTGTTCTTATTTGACTATCAGTTAAAATACAAAAAATTCAAAAAATTGTATGAACACTTTCTTAGGATGGCGTATGGTGGCTATTGCTATAGCTATTGACTTTTTTGCTGTCGGTTTTGCATTTCAGACCTATCCAGTTATCCAATTATACTTAGAAGAAGAACTCAATCTATCAAGATTTGTAACAACTCTTACCATTCCTATATTCATGATTTGTTCGGCTGTTTTCTTTCCAATAGTTGGAAGACTACTAGACAAATACTCTGTGAAAAAGATTATTGTGTGGGGAGGTTTCATCTATTCCATAAGTTTGATGTCTCTTTACTTTACAATTAATTACTTTACATTCATTCTCATCTACGGACTACCAATTGCTTTGGGGGCCACCTTAATGGGTAATTTAGCAACATCAAAGTTAGTTTCATCATGGTTCGAGAAGCAAGCAGGAAGAGCTCTAGGATTTGCCGCAGTAGGTGTTTCGTTTGCAGGTTTTATATTTCCTAATCTAACTCAATACTTCTTAATGGATTTTTTAATGCTTGAATGGAGAGAGGTCTATCTTGTTTTTGGATTATTTCTTTCAGTGATCATTACACCTTTAATGTTCTTACTGATCGTTGATAGACCGGAAGATATTGGACAAAAAGTTGATGGTGGATTAGAGATAAACAAATCAGAATATATTGAAATTTCAGGTATCGATTGGCAGATTAAAGATTTATTGAAGAACAGAAATTTTTGGATCCTTACAGCTGTTTTTTCCCTTCAGTTTTCATCAATGATGGCTGTTCTTGCTCATTTAACATTTTATGCAGCAGAGAGAGGTTGGGCAGATCAAGCTGCATTTATATTTGGTATGTATGCCATTCCCGCTATGGCTAGTAAAGTTATATTTGGTTGGTTAGTTGAAAATAAACTTGATCCTAGAATGGCTGTAACTATTTCCCTAGCTTTGCAAGCCATAGGGCTTGTATTAATAACTATTACACAATCTTCTTCTCAACTTGCCTTAGTCATAGCTTTGTTTGGATTTGGAGGTGGAGCTGGCCTACCAATGAGTAATATACTTTTCAAAAATACATTCACTACAAAAAGCTTTGGGACTTCAAGAGGACTATCACAGCCTTTTATTTTTTTGTTCCAAGCAATTGGAACACCGGGTGTTGCCCTTCTATTTCAGTACTATGGGAATTATGACAATGCTTTTCTAATGCTTACTATGATGGTTGTATTGGCCATATTGATTATATGGTTCATGAAAAAACCTCAAGAAGATTTAGTCAGTAGTTCTTGAATCAGTCGATCAAGGTTCTCAATAAAAGGTAAAGGTTGATCTAACATTAAATGATGTTGTGCATCCTTTAGCCCAAAAATAGGTGAATCTTTTGGAAGAAGATCTTTCATCGTTTTCAACTCACCCTCTTTAAATTCAATAGTATGTTCTCCATAATAAAAGCCAACTGGACAGCTAAGTTCAGATAGTATCTTTGAGTGATCTGAACCTATAATCAAGCCATCATAAGTAGATGGATCGAATGTCCACGCCCAGCCCTTTTCAGTCTCTCTGATTGAATGATCTGCAATGTAGTCAACTAAATATTGATTTATGCATTGCTGAGGAGGCATTAATCTGAATCTTTTAATGAGCTCTTCTCTTTCTTTTACAATTCTAGGAGGTCTCGCAGGTGCTCTATCTTCATACCATTCATGATGCTCCTCTGGTTTATTAACCACAAAATCAACTAGTAGAAGACCTGACATATCTTCACTATGTTTTGAAGCAGTTATTAAGGAGACCATACCACCAAAACTATGACCTACCACTAATGGATTCTCCATCCCAGTATCCTCGACTACTCCCCAAACATCATCAACAAAAGTATCTCTCGTATAAAAAGATCTCCAATCACTACCACCCATACCTGAAAAACTCATGACAACAAAATGATATTTTTCAGAGAGCATAGATCCAATGAATTTAAACCAATGTGCGTGAGCATTGGTGCCGTGGAGCATAATTACACTTTGGTTTTCTGGATTTCCCCATTCCATGTATTCAATGCGAGCACCATTTACTTCAACGAACTTGCTTGTATGTTCTTTGTCTAGTGCTTGGTTAAACCAATCGGGGTTAGTTGTAATAAGTTCCATCTTGTAATTTTAAAAAACCAAAAATATTAGATGATTCAGGGGATTAGTTGAACCTTTTATTTCAGGTATTTAGGTTATCGGTCTTTGCAGCAGCAATAAAATCATTCTTATGGAGTCCGCCAATCTTATGTGTCCACCATGTAACTTCGACCTTGCCCCATTCCAAAAGAATTGCTGGATGATGATCTTCCTCTTCGGCTAAGGCAGCAACTTTCTGAGTAAATTTTAAAGACTGTTCATAGTCATTAAATTTAAAAACTCTATTGAGCATTAATACTGAATCTTTTGTTATAGGTTGCCAGTCAGGTATCTCTTTTAAAAGAGCTGGCAGCTCATCATCAGTAACCCTAGGAGCATCTGCTCTGCAGGCAACACATTTTTGTTTGAGTAAGTCTTCCATAGCTATTTACTAATTCCTCCTTTGGTTAATTTTGAGGGATTTAATAACTTCCTAAGCTGGTCTTCTGTTAAATCTGTTTCTTCATGTGCTACCTCAATTATTGGCCTACCAAGCTTGTAAGCTTTCTTAGCTATTTCTGCAGCTTTTTCATAACCAATAATTGGGTTAAGAGCAGTAACAAGGATAGGATTTCTTGATAAAGAAGCTTCAAGGTTTTTCTTGTTTACTTTAAAAGTTTTGATTGCTTTATTCGA
>CACBBD010000011.1 GCA_902537425.1 uncultured SAR86 cluster bacterium
CCATGACGCTAGTTTCAAGAAAGGGCGAAGTGGCATATTTAGATTCTCTTGGAATGATGGACAGGGAAAATAAAAAACCTATGCAAGAGGACACAATTTTTAGAATTTATTCAATGAGCAAGGCAATAACGAGTATCGCAATCATGCAATTACTTGAGAAGAGTAAATTTAGATTAGATGATCCGGTTTATTGGTATATTCCTTCATGGAAGAGCCTTAGAGTTTATGAATCTGGAATCTATCCAAATTTTTTGACTTCAAAACCTAAAAGACACATGACTATAAGAGACCTTCTCAGTCATATGTCGGGGTTAACTTACGATTTTATGTATAGAACTAATGTAGATGCTGCTTATAGAAAAACAAAAGTACAGCAATCCGAAACTTTACAGGAATTTGTTGATACACTCTCTACAATCCCTCTTGAGTTTTCGCCAGGCGATAAATGGGTGATATAGCGATCAAAGGAGATCGCATAGTAAAGATTGGTCTTGTTGAAGATAAAGGAAATAAAGAAATAGACGCCGAAGGCAACCTTGTGACTCCTGGTTGGGTAGATATTCATACACATTATGATGGTCAAGTTTGCTGGGACGAATATTTGACACCCTCTTGCTGGCATGGGGTTACAACTGTGGTAATGGGAAATTGTGGAGTGGGATTCGCTCCAGTTAAATCTGGTACCGAAGAATTTCTAGTTCAACTCATGGAAGGTGTAGAAGATATTCCAGGAGTTGCATTGAATGAAGGAGTCAGTTGGGATTGGGAAAGCTTTCCTGAATATCTTGATTCTATTGGTAAAAAGAATTATACAATGGACATTGGAGCTATGATTGGACATGGCCCAATTAGATCGTATGTTATGGGAATGGACAGATGCCAAGGGAAAGAAGAAGCATCCGATGAAGAAATAAATGAAATGGCAAAGATCACAAAAGAAGCAATTGAAGCTGGAGCCCTTGGATTTAGTACTTCTAGAACATATCTTCATAGGGATAAATTTGGAGAGTATGTTCCTGGAACAGAGGCCACTGCAAAAGAAATGAGAAAAATTGCCAATACCATAGCTGATCTTGGTAAAGGCACCTTAGAGATCGTTTCAGACTGGATGGATCAAGACATAGAATTAGATTGGGTTAAAGAATTTGTAGAAAAGTCTGATAGAACACTTACTTACGCTCAAACAGGCGGTAACCCAGTAGAGACTTGGAAATATTGCGAAGAAAATTTTTCTAAGGGTGTAAAAATAAGACCCCAATTTCCAGGCAGACCCACTGGAATGCTCTTTAGTTTAGAGTCTACCGTTCACCCTTTCATTGCACATCCAAGTTATGGTGAGATAGCAGATAAAACTTTAGAGGAAAAGGTTGCTATTATGAAAGGTGAATCTTTTAGACAAAAGATTCTTTCTGAAGAGCCCGCAGTTGATAAAAATCATATGATCTACACTCTAATGATGTCATTTGATAAACAATTTCCTATGAATGAGATACCTGATTATGAACCTTCATATGAAGAAAGTATTGCTGGCATAGCAGAAAGTTCAGGTAAATCAGTAATGGAAGTAATGTACGATGAGTTGCTCAAGAATGAAGGAAAAACTTTTGTTTGGGCACCCTTTTCTCCTTATCCCGACCATAATCTAGATACATACAAAATGATGATGGAGTTTGAAAGTTCTGTTGCTGGCCTTAGCGATGGAGGAGCTCACTGTGGCCTTATATGCGATGCAAGTATGCCAACATGGAATATAGCTCACTACACAAGAGATAGAGTAAAAGGAGATAAGATTCCTCTGGAATTTCTCATAAGGAAACAAACTAAAGAGACAGCAGAGACCTTTGGTTTAATGGATAGAGGACAAATCAAAGAAGGTTATCTAGCTGATATTAATATCATTGATCATGAAAATTTATGTGTATACAAGCCTGAGATGGTTCATGACTTACCAACCGGCAGCAGAAGAATTATTCAAAAGGCGGGGGGATACATAGCAACTATCAAGAGTGGAGTTGTAACTTTTAAGAATGATCAAGCTACTGGCGAGCTTCCTGGAACCGTTTTAAGAGGCGAAAGAACTGCTGAAGTAATTAGCGCATAAATTTGACTTTCCATGTCATTTAGCACCCCCGACTTGTCTGATGCAAATCCAGAGGCTCAGGCCCTTTCCCCTATTCTTAAAAACTTAGGAGGTAAGGAAATTTTCTGGGGGAAAATTGAAACGCTTCGATGTCCTGATGACAATTCCTTTGTTAAAGAGCTTTTAAATTCTGAGGGTGGAGGAAAAATTCTTGTTGTGGATGCAGATGCTATAACTACAGTCGCATTAATAGGAGATATGATCGCAAAAGCTGGAGTGAAGAATAATTGGAGTGGAATTGTGATAAATGGCTACGTCAGAGATATAGATGTCCTGAGAAAGCTTAATTTCGGTGTTCAAGCTCTTGGTACAATGCCAGTCAGGAGTGAAAAGAAAAACCAAGGGAAAATAGGGGTAGATATTTCCTTTGGCGGGTTAACTTTTTCAAGCGGTGATTATGTCTATGCAGACAATAATGGACTTTTGCTTAGTAAAAAAGAGTTAAATCTTTCTTAGATTGATCTTAGCGCTTCAGTAATATCTCTTCTAGCAGCATTCCATGCAGGGAACACCCCACCTATAAAACCTACAAGTAATGCCAAGGTGAGTCCTTGTTGAATGATCTCTCCTGTAACTGCAAAGGCAAATGCGGTCTGGGAGAAAGAAGCGCCAGCTAGCGTAGAAACAGTGTATCCGTTGAATAATATATAGGCTATAGCTCCACCTAATAAACCACCGATCGTAGCAAGTAATAAAGCCTCTATCAGTAGCGCAAGTAGAACGGTAGTGCCCTTAAATCCCAGAGCTCGGAGCGTTCCTATCTCAACCAATCTTGTAGATACAGCACTATACATGGTATTTAAAGCTGCAAAAACTGCACCGATTGCCATTATATAACCTACTACTTGGCCAAAAACCTTAATCAAATCTGCTCCAGAGGACTGATTTTCATAAAAGTCACTTTCAGACTGAACTTTGAGCTCTAAGTTTGGGTAACTTTCCACAAATAATCCAACCTCATTGAATGAATCTGGAGAATCTAATTTTAAGATCATGCTTGATGCAGAGGCTCCTCTTCTGAAAAGGCCTTGTGCGGTTGCTAAATCAGCCCAGATTTCTGACTCGTGAACATCCCCATTACTTGAAAAAATTCCTACAACTGTGGCAAAACTATCTCTTACTTTAATCTGATCTCCAATCTCAAGTCCTTCGTATTGATTATTAGCTCCTTTTCCAACTATTATTTCTGCTGTTCCAGTAGTAAAGTTTCTACCCTCGATGATATCAACTTCAGGACGAATTCTAAAACTTGCAGGTTGAACCCCTCTGATTGGTAAGTTTGATGTCGATTCCGCACCTTTTTTCTTAAGGTCTATAATTGCAAATAACTCGGCCGCAATCATTGGCTCGCCATCTATAGATTCAATACCTGGAGAACTAGAGACAGTATCAAGCTCTGTCATAGCAACTCCACTGCTCAACTCCGAACTTGATCCATCTCTTAGAATAATTACTCTATCCTTTTCTCCTGTACTAGAAATTGTAGAACTTAGGCCCTCAGCCATGGCTAACAAGGAAACCATGACAGCTACCGACCCAGCTATCCCCACAATGATCACTAGTGAAGAACCTGATCTCTCTAGAACAGAGCGTAAATTCATATTTGTAACCAATAATACTTGTCTAATAAAACTCATATTAATTTTTCCTCAAAGCATCGACCACGTTTAATCTCATAGCCGAAAGAGCCGGTAAAACTCCTGATATTAAAGCAGTGATAAAAGCAACTAAGATTGCACTTATTACAATAGATATAGAAAACTCTATCTCTCCTGAAAAACCTATGGCCACTCCAGAAAACATAGGGAACAATAGATAAGCTATCAAAACTCCTATTATCGCTCCAGCTACACACAACAAGAAAGACTCTGCTAAGACAAAGAGCATTATTAATCGATCAGGAAAACCGACTGCCTTCAATGCACCTAGTTCGGGAGTTCTCTCTCTAACTGCCTGGCTCATAGTATTTCCTGTTAATAAAAGGATTGTGAAAAAAGAAGCAGCCAAAACTGAATTAATAATTAAGCCTATATTTCCAATTTGTTCAGCAAACATACGACTGAAAGCTTCCTCTGTAGACGTCTTTGTTTCATCTAAAGAGTTCTTAAATAGCTCATCTATCTCCTTTGCAATAGATTCAGCCTGCTCTGGATTTTTTATTTTCACTATATAGTTACCAGGTCTACCCGTTTCATAAAGTCTAGCCTCATCAAAATATTTCCAATTAATAAATGCTTCATCTTGTTCGCCACTGGTGTTATTTATATATGTGCCCACAAGATCAAACTCCCAAACACCTCCGCCCTTCTTAGGCCATATGTCAGCAATAATAGGAATCCTATCTCCTATTTTCCATCCAAACTGATCAGCTAAATCTTTCCCGACGATCATCCCTGTAATGTTTCGTGAAAAGGCTTCTTGCGCTCCTTCACTCAACTCCCATTCAGGATAAACATCAAAATAATTATCTGGAACAGGCCATTTTGGAAAAAAGTTTTGTCTTTCTTTGTAAGTACCTCCAAACCATTGACGCCAAACAACAGTATCTACACCTTCTACCATTTCTATTCTATTTTTATGAGCCATTGGAAGAGATTCAGTAAAAGCAAGCCGAGACACAACTATGAGTCTATCTTGTCCGGCAAAATCTACCTCACTATTAAAAGCTACGGCAACTGATCTTCCCAAAGAAAACAACAAGAATGCAGTGGCGATTGAAAAAATAGTCATAAAAGTTCTAATCTTTTTACGATTTATGCCTGATTTAACGATCATCCAATATTTCATTATCCCTCCCTAAGTGCATCTACAACTCTTAAGCGCAAGGCTTGATAAGCTGGAACAACAGCAGACATGAGTGCAATTAATAATCCTATCAGGAAACCACCTAAAACTATTTCTAGCGATATAGAAACTGTATCTTCCAATATACCGCCCGACATTATTTCTATGGCCGGAATAATTAAAGCTGTAACCAATAAGCCCATCAGTACAGCAGAGAAACAAATTGTGACAGCTTCTAAAATGACCGAGATAAAAATAATATTGTCTTTATAACCAAGGCACTTAAGCACTCCTATGTCGCTTGTTCTTTCTCTTATAGATTGAGCAAGCGTATTTGAGGAAACCAGCAATATGGTAAAAAATACAGATAACAGTATTGAATTCACAATTAATTCAACATCTGCAATTTCTCCTGCCATTTCGACTGCAATCATTGATTCAGGACCTGATCTTGTAGCATAAGAAGAATTCATGAACTGCTCATCAATTTGTTTGGAAATTTTTTCACCCACTTCAGGGGAAGTGGCTTTGACCATAATCGTGCCTAAAGTTCCCTTTTCACTCATTCTAGCTTCATCAAAAGCAGGCCAATTTATTATCGCTCCTAACTCATCTCCTTTAATTTGTTTTGCTGTGTAAAATCCCACAACCTCAAAGGACCAATTGTAAGTTCCATCTATATTTAGCGATGATGATTCTGTGTTTAATCTATCTCCTATTTTTAGACCCTTCTGATCTGCCATCAGCTGACCAACTATTGTGGCATTTGGATTACTTTTTAAAGCAAGTATGGCTTGTTCCGTTGCTTCAAATCTATCATATACATCGAAAAAATTTGGGCTAACGGCATAAGCGACTCCTTCCATCATACTTTCTATGCTATCTGATATAAGAAAATCCATGTACATCACTTCCTCAACGCCTTCTAGCGTTTCTATGTAATTAACGTGAGAATAAGGCAGTTTTCCCAGCATATTGTATCTGGGCATAACTATTATGTTATCCGCAGAAAGGCCCTCTATAGAACCTGTAAAAAGGCCAGAAAGGGTATTTAAGGATCCGTACAGTACGAATGCAATAAACATAGACATTATTGTCAAAAAAGTTCTTAGTCTTTTTCTTATTAATCCTATCTTTACTAAGGTCCAATACATTAAGATGTAAGTTTTCCTTTGTCTAAATGTAAAGTCCTCTTGGCAGATTCAGCAGCTACTGGATCATGAGTTACCATTAAGATGGTTTTGCCATGGTCGCGGTTTAATATCTGCAAGAGTTCTAATATTTCAGTAGCAGTATCTCGGTCCAGGTCACCTGTTGGCTCGTCACAAACCAATATGCCAGGATCTGAAACAAGCGCTCTAGCAATTGCCACTCTTTGTTGTTGCCCGCCAGAAAGCTCATTAGGCTTATGACCTCCTCTATCAGAAAGACCGACAACATCAAGAGCTGTAGTCACATGTTCCTTTCTTTGAGAGCTAGAAAGATTGGTTAAGAGAAGAGGGATCTCTATATTTTTATTGGCAGTTAAAACTGGAAGAAGATTATAGAATTGAAAAATAAAACCTATATTAGTTGCTCTCCAGTCACTTAAGCCAGATGGGCTCATTTGTTCGAGGTGCTCTCCATTGACAACAACCTGTCCAGAAGTGGGTGAATCAAGTCCACCTATAAGGTTTAAAAGGGTTGATTTTCCCGAACCAGAAGGTCCCATAAGAGCAAGAAAATCCCCTTTGGGTACCTCTAAGCTAAGGTCGTCTAATACAACAAGCGTTTCTCTTCCTCTTTCGTATGTTTTATTTACGGACTGAACCTCAATTAAGTTAGACATGATTACCTCTTTTTTATTTTATTATTACTTGTTGATTGTTTTCTAATTCATTATCAAATATCGCCACCACAGTCATTCCTGATTTCAGACCATCTATTACTCTTGCATAATTTGCAGTTTCTTCGGCAACCTCTACTTTTGTGAGCCGAATTTTTGATCCTTCGAGCGCTTGAACAACTGACTGATCATCTTTAATAGCCACAGCCGCTAAAGGAATCATTACACCCTCTTTAACAATTTCAGGGCTTTTATTTTCTACTTTCCTCAAGAAAGACACTCTACTGCCCATATCGGGTAGAACCCTTTCATCCTTTTCAAGAAGAGCAATTCTAACTTTTACGGTTGCTTTGTTTCTATCAGCCGTAGGAATAATTGCTATAACTTCAGATGGTATGTCCCATTTAGGATATGCATTTAAATTTGTTATGACAGGTTGGCCTGGCTTTACTCGATTTATGAAGGCTTCATTTACATCTACTTCAACTTCAAGAGAATCCATGTCAACAATTGTACAGATACCTGTATTAGTAAATCCGCCTCCAGCTGAGACTGGAGATATCATTTCGCCTGGCTGAGCTGCTTTGTATACAACCACTCCACTAAATGGAGCTAATATT
Source organism: uncultured SAR86 cluster bacterium (assembly GCA_902537425.1). Taxonomy (GTDB): domain Bacteria; phylum Pseudomonadota; class Gammaproteobacteria; order Magnimaribacterales; family Magnimaribacteraceae; genus Magnimaribacter. Next base: position 7,370 of record CACBBD010000011.1, read on the forward strand.
TTCATATCTTGCACAACTTGCTTCCTAATAGCATTCAAGGCCTCTAAACCCTCTACAGAAGCCCTAGCTGCATCTAAAGCGGCCTGACTAGCTAGCTCATCTTTTGCCAATTCCTGAGTTCGATTAAATATTCGCTTAGCTTCATTGAGTTGCGACTGTGAGTAATTCAAATCAGCTTGCATTGTACTATCGTCGAGTTGAGCTAATATTTGACCTTCCTCAACATACATACCTTCCTCTATAAATACCTTCATAACCTTTCCAGTCATTTTAGAAGAAACTGTTGCCCTCCTTCTAGCGACTACATAGCCTGAGGCATCAAGAATACTTGTAGCTGAAGCATCTGACATTTCAAGAGACTTAACTGTGAAAGTAGTCACTTCTTTAAGTTCATCATCTGATAAAAATAACCACCAAAAAAGGCTTACGATCAGAACAGATATGGCAAGTAAATATAGTTTACTAGACTGTTGTCCTCCAGCTGCAGGAGGAGCAGATCTATCTATCTTTAAGTTATTGAGTAAATTTTCTCTATCACTCATCTAAGTATCCATATTATCAATCCACTTCTCTATGAGCTCAACAGCCTCATGATGCATTAAGGATCTACCAGACTCTGGCATCATGACTCCGGGATCCGTTGAAATCATTCTGTGCAAAAGTATAGATTCTCTAGAATTTCCAGGTGCAATGGAAAACTTATGTCCTCCACTTCCCCTTCCTGTAGCAACTGGCTTTTTATTAATTCCTAAATGCTTAGGTCGACTTTCAGTTAAGTCTAAGTAGAGTCCAGTAGAGTTAGCCCCTCCCGTTGAAATATGACAATGGCCACAATTAATATCTAAATAAGATCTAACTCTGTCGTCCAAAGAATAAGTTTCGTCACTCCAATCGACAGGTGTATTAAGATCAATTTCAATACCGTCTATGTAATCAAGTCTCATCCATTTAGTTAATTGATTAATTGATCCGTCTTGATAATCAAATACTTTATTGAGATTCCTTGCTTTTGGTCCAATTGGCATTACGGCATCATTATAAGAATGACATTCTTTACACTGATTTTTATTAGGTACTCTGTATCTTACTGATCGATTCTCACCTTCAAAATCTATCCATTCATTAAGGATTGTTTTGCCGGCTTTTTTTATAAATGCCTCATTTTGTTCATCATTCCAAGCATAAGATACAGCTTCCCAGCCTGTTTGCTTTCTAAGTAACAATCTTGTCTCCATGAGTCTCTTTCCAAGGGATAAATTTCTTTCATCAACTGGATAATAAAAGGTTTTAATCAAAGCTGATCCTACAGGAAAGTTAAATACCTGATCTTTTCTAAAGGATGCCTTTTTACCCTCTGGTATATATACCCATCTTTGTTTATAGGAGTAGTCAGAAAAAAGTGAAGAAATTAACTCATATGGAACAACTCTTTCAGACGGGATTTGAGCTTGAGAATCTTTAAAGAATGAAAATTCTGATAGTTTTTTAGGAAATTTTTCCTGTAAAATTATTTCATTTTCAATAGCATACAGAAAATTTATAGTAAAAGTTATTAGAAAAAATAATGTCAATTTTTTCATAGCTCTTAATTCAAAATCACCTCTGGTAAGGGCCTAACTTTCCCTTCATAGGCTTTTATATCTCTCTCCACTGGATCAAAAAAAGGGAGGATATATTTGATTGGATTAAGTGTTAAAAAAGTTGCATCTCCATTATTTGAAATAACAAGTCGTTCATCATCGGGTTGTCCGAATATGATTTGGTTCATTGGCAGGATCCCATCCCAAAATATATCGGGCATGTTTCCATCAGAGAGTTCAAATAGTATTGCTGCAAGTTCTCCCGTATTTATATCTGGATTAAAACCGCCGTCACCAAATCTATTTCCGTGAATCTGAATGGACTTAGGGTGAGGATTATAGTTTTCATCGTCAGTTGCATAACCATAAGTGACTATAGAGAGATTCACAGTGCCATTTCCGTATATGTCATTATCAAATACTTCAACATCAGAATTAGCTTGAATTATTATTCCAGTGCCCCTTGGCACTTCTCCGACTATGTTGCCTTCTGGAGCAAAGTTATCTGTATCATTATTAATAGCTTTATTTCTAAAGACTCTTACATTATGACCACCTTGTTGGGGTAAATCAGGAAGATCAAACACCAAGATCCCTCCTGTATTATGTGAAGCTAAATTATCAAATACATCCGCGTAATAAGAATTTTCTATCTCAATTCCAGCCACATTATATTGAGCAATACTATTTTTAACGATTATGTTCCTAGACTGTCCAACGTAAATGCCCGCATCTGAGGCCCCTATGGCCACACAACCGTCTATAAGGACATTTTGCGACTCGACAGGATAAAACCCATAGGCTCCATTGGTTTCCTTTGGTCCGCCAGTCCATTCCGTTCGTAGACGAATCATATTTATTCCGTCAGCTCCAATTACCTTAATAGCATCTCCTGTAGCATCCAAAATGGCAAAGTCTCGAAGAGTAACTCCGTCAGAAGTAACTAAAAGACCTTGAGCTCCAGATATTTGATTTCCAAAGTTTAATATTGTGTCGTTTATTCCAGATCCCTCAAAAATAACATCATCAATATCTAAAGAAATACCATCCTCAAAAAAATATTCTCCAGGCTCCAAGGTAAGCACATCACCAGGTTGCATTTCTATGAGCGCTTCCTGTATTTTCTCGGAAGAATTCTCGCTTGGACCAAGCAAAAGTTGTCTTGCTTCCAAAGCAAAAGAAGAGACACTTAGTAAGAAGAATAGAAAGAAATTTTGCATTTTTCCCCATTTTTACAATATTTATATGCTAATTATAGTAGATTTATATAAAAGTTATGAGTTATAAAATTTACAGAACTTTTTTATTTCTATTTTCCTGATAAAGTTTGTAAAAGTAAGGATTAGATAATATGAACTTTGAGACAATAATAATAATTTTGCAAACTGTTGGACCATTTACAGTATTAGTTACTGTCTACTTTCTTGTAACAGAGTTAAAAGAGCAAAATAGAGTAGCTAGAGCAAATGCAAGGCAGAATATTGCAGATAGCCACCAAAAACTTACATTAGCGGGCCTGAATAAAAGACTAATTGAAATTAAAGTAAAACTGAGAAAAGGAGAAGAGCTCACTGAAGAAGAAGATGCAGCTTACTTAACCCACTTTTCAGCGATACTTAGAGCAAGACAAAGCCAACACTATCAATACACTATTGGAATGCTCGATGAATCAGAATGGTCAGCAATGCTCTCCTCTTTTAGAACGCTTTTAAAAGATCAAAAAAACTTAGAGATATGGACATGGGTATCACCGACCTTTCCAGAAGACTTTGTTGAGTTGGTAGAAAAAGAAAGAATGAAAATATAGGTAACGCAAATAATGAAGAATGAACATCTGGATTACTTATTTAGATCCTTAAAGCATCATCCAAGCCCTTATATAATTTACGATCTCGATGGCTCTATTAGATGGATAAATTTAGCTGCTGAGTATATTTTTAGAACAGAAGATATTTCTGAAATAGGAATAAAAAAGATTAACCTCGAAGAAAATGAGGTCAGTAAAGACCTTATTGCTCAATCTTATTCTACTCCTGTTGAAGTCAGACTGAGAGAGATTGAGTTTTTTATGAAGACAAGAGTTCACTTAATACCCTCTGAATCTTCTAAAGACTTTATGTTGGTTGAAGTTTTATGTAATTCAAGACTAGGTTTAGAAGCTCTTAGGCAAACAATTTCTTGTATAGAGTATGACAGAATCGATCTAGCTTATCAGAAGCAATATGACTTAAAAACTGGCCAAATTACTGGTGTGGAGGCCCTACTCCGATTAAGAGATGAAGAAGGTCAAATTATTCCAAATGATGTGATCATTCCTGAAATAGAAGGGGAAAGTTTATTTTCATTAGTTGTAAAGTCTTCGTTAGAAAAACTCAAAGAGATATTTGCTATCAAATCAGAGATAGGACTAGAAAACGCAACCATTTACCTCAATGTCTCTGCTCATACAATAATGCATCCTGAATTTAGTTCTATTTTTTCTAATTTTGTAGACGAAATGGGATTTAAAAAGAATGAGTTTGGCCTTGAGGTTACAGAAACAGCTGAATTAAGTAGCACTGAACAAGCCGGGTTATACCTTCAAAGATTGAAGGATAGTGGAATCAAAATAGCACTAGATGACTTTGGTGCAGGCTATGCGTCTTTGCGGTATGTAAAGGATTTACCTCTAGACGTTATAAAATTGGATAAACACTTCACAAATGGTTTAGATGACCAAGCAACAGCGAAATTAATTGGTTTTGTTGTAGAAGTTTGCAACTCCCTTTCTTTAGAAATGATAGGAGAAGGTATTGAAACCGAGGAGCAAAAAAAACAAATGCTTGAAATAGGATGTGCTATAGGACAAGGATATCTGATGCACAAACCTGAATTTATTGAAACACTTAAAAATCAGAATGGATAAGATATCAAAAAATAAAACCTCTAAAGGTGCAGAAGAAATTTTACTAGCACAAATAAAACAGGAATTTACTACACCTGCAGACGCAATTTCTGATTATCTAGAACTTGTAGAAAAAACACTCCTTGAAGCTCAAATCTCAATGGAAGACGAGATTGAGCAAATAAAATCAGGCTGCAAAAGATTAATTGATCAATACGAAGAAGCATTTACAGAAAATACTGGTCCAAATGCAACTACTGTGAAGAAGACCCCCGAAGAATATTCTGAATTGAGACATAATTTAAGAACTCCTTTAAATGCAATTATCGGTTATAGCGAAATACTCATAGAAGACTTAGAAGATGACTTAAGCGAAGAATCTTTAAAAGATTTACAAAGTATTATCGAGTTATCAAGAGAAACAGAAACGGCAATTGAAAACTTTGTTGATTATATTCGCGGAGAAGCCATTAAGACTTCGGAAGGAGATTCTCAGCTTGAATCTGCTGAGTCACTATTTAAGTCTCTAGGAGATATTAACTATTCTCTTGAACTAGATGAAAGCCTCGAAGGGGCTGACATTTTAATCGTCGATGATAATAAAACAAATTGTGAGGTTCTTGAAAGACGTCTAACAATGCAAGGTTTACAATGCAGAACTGCCTATGACGGAACAACAGCCATCAAGAAAGTGGAGGAAAAATTACCAGACTTAATTCTTCTTGATGTTATCCTTCCTGATATAAATGGACTTGAGCTTCTTAAGAAATTTAGAAGCGAGAATACCAGCGAGAATCTCCCCATCATAATGGTTTCGGCATTCAATGATGTAGATGGTATTGCAAAATGCATACAGCTAGGAGCACAAGACTATCTTCCAAAACCGCTCAATGGAACTATCTTACTCGCAAAGGTAATTTCGTCTTTAGAAAGAAAATTTTTTAGAGAAAGAGAGAAAGAGTTAGTAAATAAATTACACATACAGGCTACTACAGATCAATTGACAGGTATTTCAAATAGAAGAGTAGTCTTTGAAGAGCTCGAGAATTCATATGCTGAGTTACAATCTGGGCATAAAAAGGATTTCTCCGTAATAATGATTGATATTGATTTCTTCAAATCGGTTAATGACACATACGGACACTCAGGAGGGGATGAAGTCCTCAAGGCCATGGCGAATGTTTTAAAAAATTATATAAGTGAACCTAATATAGTTGGAAGAATTGGTGGTGAAGAATTCCTTGCGGTAATATTTGATCAAGAAGATATAGAAACCTACTGTGATAATTTGCGTAGGGAGATTCATACCATAAAAGTTTTCTATGAAGATCATGAAATCTCCATAACTGCTAGTGGAGGTGTCGCAATCACTTCAGAGTCTGGAAACGCGTCAGATGTTATAAACAAAGCTGATGAAAGGCTGTATGATGCTAAGAAATCAGGAAGAGATAAATTTGTTATTAGTTAATAGTGGAGATGTAGATGGCAAAAATTTTGTATGTTGAAGATAACGAAATGAATAGAGATATGTTGTCAAGAAGATTACAGAGAAGAGATCACGAGATATTACTAGCATTTGATGGAAAAGAAGGGCTTGATATGATGAAATCTGAAAAACCTGATTTAGTCCTTATGGACATGGGTCTACCCGTGATGGATGGATGGGAAGCAACAACAACAGCTAAAGGGGATCCAGAAATAAAAGATATACCAATAATAGCTCTAACCGCTCATGCCTTAGAATCTGATAGAGTCAAAGCCTTAGATTGCGGTGCTGATGATTTCGATACTAAACCGGTAGACTTCAAAAGGTTACTGGAAAAAATAGAAGGACTCTTAGGATAAGATTCTTATTGATTGTAGATATTAGTAACTATAGCTGAGAGTTCGTCCATAGAAACCTCGTCTTTCTTAACCATTCCTGCGACATTCTTTTCAAGCATCTCTCTTTGTACTTCCGTTAAATCTTTGCCTGAATATACAAGCACAGGTGCTCTTTCCGTTTCATTAAATTCCTTCATATAATTCTCTAAGAATTCAAATCCATCCATTCGTGGCATCTCTAGATCAAGAACAATCAAGTTGGGATTTTTATTTAATTTTTCTAAGCCCTCTTTACCATCTTTGGCAGTATCAAATTTAAAGCCAGCATCACTTAGCATTCGTGACAGTAAATCACGAACATCGGCATCATCATCAATAATTAGAACGGTTCCATCGTGATCAGTTGAAGAGATATGTTTAGATACCGTTTCTAAGAATAAATCTCTATTGATTGGTTTTGTTAAATAATCGTCGGCTCCTAGTGATTGAGATAAAACATCTTGTGATAATTGGCTCACCATAACTACAGGCATATCCTTTAGTTCAGGATCACTTTTACATTCCTTCAATATTGACCACCCGTCTCTTCCGGGCATCAAAACATCTAAAAGAAGTAACTTTGGTTTCATCTCTCTTACAATCTGCATACCCTTTTCACTATCTACAGCGCCTACTAACTTTAAACCAATCTTTGATAAGGTTCTACGTATAAGATCATGCATAGCGACATCATCATCAATCAGAACTACTATCTTTTCTTCTTCTGTAAGTTTGTCGATTGTATTACCTTGCTCTAATTCATCATAATCTTGAGGACATTCTCTTGGAACATATAATGTAAAGACTGATCCAACGCCGAGCTCACTGGTTACAATCACGTCACCCCCCATCATCTCAGCTAATTTTTTAGTGATAGGCAGTCCAAGTCCTGTTCCGCCATGCTTCGCTGATGTTGATCTTTCAGCTTGTTCATATTCTCTAAAGACTTTGCTTAAACCCTCTTCAGACATTCCTTCACCAGTATCCGATACAGAAAATCTGATCATCTCTACATCTTGCTCAAAAAAGGTATCTACATCTAGGGTAACAGTACCATTAGAAGTAAATTTAAATCCATTGCTCAAAAAGTTAGTCAGACATTGTCGAATTTTTGTTTCATCTTGAGTCATGGACCCAAGAGCATCTTCTAAATTAACTTTGAAACCATTGTCATTTGTAGCAGCAAGAGGGCCTGTAACATCCTTTATCGTATCAACCATCCCCTCTATCTCGAAACTAGTCAAGTACAGCTCCATTCTTCCAGCTTCTATCTTAGAAATATCTAGAATATTGTTAATAAGAGATAACAGGTGACTTCCGGCTGAAGTGATTTTTTTTAGATCAGGAAGTAAATCATCATAACCTAGGTCCTCACAATCCTCTGCTAACATTTCTCCATAACCGAGGATTGCATTTAAAGGTGTTCTTAGTTCATGGCTCATGTTGGCAAAAAATCTAGTTTTTTCTGCATTTGCATCCCTTGCTTCATCCCTAGAAGTCTCCATTTCACTCGTACGGGCAGAAATCAAAGCATTCACCTCATCCGACATTCTTGAGAAAGCTAAAGACATTAATTCAACCGAAGCTTCTTCATTACCTGCTCCATCACCTTCTTTTGCTAACTCGGTCATTTTTTTGATATCTTCGAGAATAAGTTTCTGAGCATCGCCTTCTAACTGGTCGGCTAGGAAAGACATTTTTTCAATGATTACCCTATCTCTTTCTTTCCTTCTTTTTGCCTGTTGTTTTCTAATGTCTTCCATCTCCAATAGATGACCTCTGTAACTGTGAAGAGCCGTAGAAAGATGACCTACTTCATCATTTTTGGATGCTAAAAGTCCATGGCGTTCTGGCATCTTCTGAGTATGGTCTCCTTGTGTTAAACCTTCTAAGACTGCAATTGCTCGTGTGATTCCTCCAAAAGTTCTATATGTAATGTAAGCAGTTAATCCGACAATGAATAAAATCATAAGAGCTGAGAGAAAATAACTCCTTGCAAGAACTTCAGAGGCCCTTTCCATGGCTAACTTTTCATCTTTAAATATAAATAATTCTGCCTTATCTGACGATAAGTAAGTACTCAGTGGAATTAAAGTAATAGAAGTTCCAAGATCAGCATCCTTCGAGCTATGCCTGCTTCCATTTTCTTTCATCAACAAATTAGCTTTTTCTACATTTTGAGAGTAATTCTCAATACCGAATCTTGACTCAGAGCTGAAATCATCTGATGAATAGTCTTCTTCAAGTGAAATCAGTCCTTCAGGAGTCTTTATACCCGTCCTTACCTCAAATTCATCTTCAAAAATCTCAATTGCCTTTCTCACATCCACTCCTAAAATTATGTTGGCAAAAGTTTCTTGATTAACTTTTATTGGAAATGAATAAGTTTGATTTAAAGTAGCCGTTTGGACATTATCAGCATCCAGTATCTTTAAGGTCGATTGTCTTGGTCTTTCTGAGATATCTTTAATGTGAGAATCTAAATAAGAAAAAAACTCAGGTCTGGCTTTAGGACTACAGGCATCTATGCCAAGTAAATCTAATGCGCTGCCACAATAAAATCTTTGACCATTTGGAAAGTAAGCCATTACAAAACTTAACTCACCATCGTCCAATTCCTCTTCAAATATATATTCAATTAAGTACTGAAGATCTCCAAGAGATCGGTTTTCTATAGTGTTGAAAATTGGATTCAAATAATTGCCTGAAGAATCAACTTCGTCTATGAAAGTTTCATCATCTGGATCCCATATATCTCCTTTTTCCCCAAAACCTGGAAGCCAGCTTGCCATAGACTCATAAGTACCATTGAACGTTTGATACCAAGCTGACTCATAAAGCACTACTAAGGATTCACCCGCGGCGTCTTCTTGAATTGAGTCTCTACTATCTGTAGAAAAATAGAAGACTACTGTTACTAGCAGATACCCCACCACTACGAACAGCAGAAGTTGCAGTCTAATTGACATATTTGAGAGAAATACTAGAAAACCTTATTGCAGGTCAAAATTTAATCTTACTTGAACGTTGTTAGCTTTGACAGATTGACCATTAAATGAAGGAGGCATATATACCCATTTTCGTACTGCTTTAATTGCAGATCTTTCAAAAACACCTTGAGGTGCAGCTTCAACAACATAAGGATCTAAGACTGCTCCATCTGTATCAACATCAAATTCGACAACTACATAACCTTCTTTGCCTAGCCTTAAAGCTTTTCTAGGGAAAGAAGGTAACTTTGCATAATTTCTTTCAACAGTTATCTCTGTTTCGTCTTCTCCAACATATCCTATATCTGTAATCGCGGAGATGGTTGAAGCAAATATTACTGCCATAAAAATAGCAAAGCCTCTTGCTGTTAGTTTATAAACTTTATTTAAAGACATTATGGTTTACTCCTGTATATATCTATATTATACACTTTTTATAAATCTATAGATCACAATGAGTAAATCAAAGAAAGTAAAGCACTACCTAGCTGGACAGCGCTACTGGGAAGTATTTGTAATTGATAAAGAGGAAACAGTAGGACATGCTTGTGAATTGATGGACAAAAATAGAATCGGAGCTTTGATCGTAGTTGATAAAAAAACTGATGTTGAGCACAGTCATGTTATTGGAATAGTCACAGAAAGAGATATTGTCAAAACCATTTCGCATCATCTAGATAATATTGAAGATAGAACAGTTGATCAGATAATGACAAATTCTGTTGTCAGTACAACACCTGATGCAACATCCGAAGAAGCTGTAAATTTAATGGTTGAAAATCAAATTAGACATTTAGCTGTGATGGAGGAGGATATATTGTTAGGCGTTATTTCAATGCGTGATCTTTTCTATTCATTGAATTACCTAAATAAGGAATGAGAGTTCTTTTTGCATGTATTGAAAACTCATGCAGAAGCCAAATAGCTGAAGCATTAGCAAAAAATTTTTCTCAAGGTAAGATTGAATTCTATAGTGCTGGCTCTAAACCTAGTGGTGTAGTAAATCCAATGGCGATAAAATTACTTCGCTCACAAGGGGTTCATTTATCAGATCACAAATCAAAACACGTTTCTGATTTTGAAGGTATAAAAATAGATTATCTAATTTTAATGGGGTGCCAAGACGAATGCCCTAATCTAGTTGCTGATGAGAGAATTGAGTGGGACATTCCAGATCCTAAAGACATGGAAAAATCTGAATTTCTTAAAGTAATAGAGAAAATAAGATCTGAAGTACAAAAATTAATTGGAACTATCTATATCGAACATTCTCTCTAGAGAGTTCTTTTACAGATCTTACTCCCATCAATCTCATATCACGTTCAATTTCTTGTTTCATCAGTTCTAAAGCTCTCTCTACTCCTTCTTGTCCAGCCGCTGCTAAGGCATATAAATAAAATCTACCGCCACCGACGGCCTTAGCGCCAAGTGAGAGTGCTTTCAACACGTGAGTGCCTCTTTGTATCCCGCTATCCATAATGACATCTATATCATCCCCTACTGCATCTACTATTTCTGCTAATTGATCAAAAGGTGACCTACTTCCATCTAATTGTCTTCCGCCATGATTAGAAATAACAATACCAGTACACCCTATTTCAACTGCTTTTCTTGCATCTTCGACACTCATGACACCTTTTAAGCAAAATTGTCCATTCCAATATTCAACCATTCTTGCTACATCATCCCAACTTAAATTGGGGTCTAACATTTCAGTAAAGTATCTCCCGATTGAAATAGGCCCATCAGACATATCTACATGATCGTCTAATTGAGGGAGTGAAAACTTCTCATGAGTTAAGTAATTTAAAGCCCACATTGGCTTAACTGCAAATTGAAAAATACCATTTAAGCTAAGTTTAAATGGAATAGAAAAGCCTGTTTTTAAATCTCTTTCTCTGTTTCCCCCTGTTATTGTATCGACAGTGAGCATCATGATATCGACATTCGCATTTTTGGCATTTTCCAACATCACTTTGTTAAGTTCTCTATCTTTATGAAAGTAAAACTGGTAACACTGGGGTCCTGGGTATCTTTTCCTTACGTCTGCCAGGCTTACAGTCCCAAGAGAGGAAACGCCAAATAGGGTTCCATATTTATCTGCTGCAGCGGCTACTGCATTTTCTCCTTGATGATGGAAAACTCTTTGCAATGCTGTTGGTGAGCAATAAATTGGCATGTCTAGTCTTTGACCCAAAATTTCAACTGACATATCAATATCCCGAACACCCCTTAATACATTAGGAACTAGATCACAATCTTCAAAACTCTTTGTGTTTCTATCAAAGGTGTTCTCATCATCGGCAGCTCCGTCGATGTAATTGAAAATTGGACTAGGCAAACGCCTACGCGCTAACTCTCTGAAGTCAGTGAAACTATGGCAATCTTTCAAACGCATAACAATTTGAATGTAAAACCCTACAAAAAGCTATTTTATTTCTAGAATATTATTTCTTGCTTTCTTGTATGAGGGTAAAAGCTTTCATTGATTGGTCACCACCCTGATAACAAAGAGTTGCATCTTCCATATCAGAAATTTGATCCCAGCTTGATTCAATATTTTCAGCTGTCAATTCATCACCAGTACCTAGATAGACACCTTTAGTTTCATGAATCATCACTCTTGTAAATACTCCTGCACCTGCAGCGATAATCACTCCAGTTGGGGCATCTTCGGAAACCATATAAGTTACAGCAGGAGTAACGTATTCCGGTTTAATTTGTTCGATAACGTCTTCCGGCATTAAACTCTCCGTCATTCTTGTTCCCGCTAATGGTGCCAAAGTGTTGCACTTAACATTGTACTTAGCTCCTTCAAGTTTAAGAGTATTCATTAGACCAACTACGCCCATCTTTGCAGACCCATAATTAGTTTGACCAAAGTTACCATAGAGTCCACTTGATGAAGATGTCATTACTATTCTTCCGTAGTTCTGCTCTTTCATTATTTCCCAAACCGCTTTTGTACAATTTACACTTCCCATGAGATGTACTTCTACAACCATTCTAAAATCTTGGTCTTCAACCTTTGAAAAACTTTTATCTCTTAGAATACCTGCATTGTTAACCAAGATATCAATGCGACCGTAGGCATCCATGGCTTGCTCAACCATTGCTTTAACCTGTTCTGCATCAGTAACACTAGCTCCATTAGCTATTGCTTCACCACCGGCAGCCTTGATTTCCTCAACGACCATTTCTGCTGCAGTAGAAGAACCATCATCAGATCCATCTACATTTCCACCCAAATCATTAACAACGACCTTGGCGCCTCTTCGAGCCAGGTCCAACGCATGACATTTTCCTAGTCCTCCCCCTGCACCAGTTACAATTGCAACACGATCATTAAATGTAATTGACATAATATCTCCTCTTTATAAATTTAAGGCGCACATATTAACTTAACCTAGTTTCTTTGTGAAAAGGCTTTTTCTATTCTATTTATAGCCTCTTCTAATATAGACTTAGGACATCCAAAGTTTAAACGCACGTAGTTTTTATCTCCAAACCAAGCGCCATCATAAACACCAACTCTTGCTTCATCTATAAAAAAATTGGCAGCATTATCTAATCCGGATTCGCTACAGTCTATCCAAGCTAAGAATCCCGCCTCAGGTCCCTTCAAGGAGAGTCCATCTATATTATTTAATCTTTCCAGTAATAAATTTCTATTGGTTTTTAAATACTCTAGCAATTCTAAATACCACTCTTGAGCATCTCTATAAGCTGCTTCTGCAGCTACAATTGCAATATTATCTATATGGGCAACAATACCTTTCGTATTCCCCTTGAAATCTTCTCTCAGTTCTCTATTTGGTATTATTGCAGCTGCAATGGGAAATCCTGCAAGATTAAAAGTTTTGCAAGGTCCCATGATAGTAATAGAGTTATCTTCATTATATTTATTTAAACTTGCATATGGAATATGCTTTAAACCTTCCTCTAAAATTAAATCAGAATGTATTTCGTCACTACAAACAATAATATTTCTATCTTCACAAACTTTAGAAATTTCTTTTAATTCGCCTTCACTGAAGACAGTTCCACCTGGATTTTGAGGATTACATAGAAAAAATAACTTAGTATCATCTGTTAGAAGCGTTTCTATAGCATCCATATCAAATTCAAGCCTTCCTTGAGAATCAAATAAATGTGTTTTGATAAATCCCCTTTCCATATTTTCGGGTGCTTCAGTAAAAGGAGCATAAATTGGAGAAGGAACCATAGCGAGTTCTCCAGGTGCCAGAACTGTTTTACAAGTTACATTTAGACCCACTACTCCTCCTGGTATCCAGACAACCCAATCTTTTTGTATTGACCATCCAGAATTGTTTTTTACATTATCAACAAATACATTAGTCAAATTACTTGGAATTTCAGAATAACCAAAAATTCCTTGAGCTATTCTTTCAGACATGGCACTGGTTATCTCAGGAGGACAAATAAAATCCATATCTGCTATCCACATTGGTATCACATCATCGTCAGAGAACTTCAACCACTTAGTACTATAAGTTTCTTTTCTCGATATTATTTGGTCAAAATCATATTTCATGAATAAAAATCATATTACTCTAAATTTTGTTTGATACCTATTGCTCAGTACTGTTTCAGTGGTTAGACTGCGGGTCCCAATAATCTAAATTATGACAGATATTTCATACACAAACGTCAATGATAATACCCCAGTCTTAGTCGGGAACAGCCAACTCACTGACAAAAGAGGTATTAATGGTTTTAACTACTTAGAAATTCTTAAAGAAGTTTCTAAAAAAGCTATTCTGGATTGTGATGCTTCAATAAATCTCAATGAACATATCGATACTGTGGCGGTGATTAGATTTGTAGCAGATACTCCTCATAGAGACTCTGCAACTTCTAACTTGTGGGGTTATCCAAATATGCCAAGAAGTTTATCCAATGCATTGAACATTCCTAACCAAAATGAAATCTATACAACAACAGGTGGTAACTCTCCTCAATTAGCGCTGAATGAAGTAGCAAATAGAATTAAAGATAATCAAATTGAATGTGCTTTGTTAGCAGGAGGCGAAGCTCTTGATACTTTTGTAGGTAGATTGAAGGAAGGATTGGAAGTAAATTGGGCAGATGATCCAGGAGGGAGACCTGAATCAATAGGAAAGTCTTTAGATGGAACAAATGATCATGAGAAACTGCATGGGTTATTTGATCCTTCGTCTGTCTATCCACTTTTTGCTAATTCACTAAGAGGTGCGAATCGCCAAACTGTCGATGAACATATGCAAGATACAGGAATGCTCTTTGAAGAATTTTCACGAGTAGCTTCTAAAAACGAATTTGCATGGTTCCCAATTCATCGATCTGCTCAAGAAATTGCTGAAGTAAAACCTGAAAATAGAATGATTGGCCTTCCGTACACCAAGTACATGAATTCTATAATGCGAGTAAATCAATCTTGTGCAATGGTCATGATGTCTGCTAAGAAAGCTAGAGAACTGGGTGTTCCAGAATCTAAATGGATATTCATGTATTCAGGAGCATGTTTAAATGATATCTGGAATGTTTCTGATAGAGTTGATTATTATTCCTCACCTGCTATTAAAGCTTGTACTGATAGCGTCTTTGATCTAGCAAATATTTCAATTAATCAAGTAGACTTTATAGACCTATATTCTTGCTTTCCCTCTGCAGTACAGATTGCTATGAAAGAATTATCCTTGGAGGCTAATGATCCAAGAGGCTTGACGGTTACCGGCGGACTTCCTTACTTCGGAGGTCCAGGAAATGCATATGTGATGAACTCAATTGCAACTTTGATGGACAAGTTGAGAGCAGAACCTGGCAAGTTTGGTTTAGCCACAGCAAATGGTTGGTATATAACAAAGCATGGTGCAGGTATATTCTCCTCAAAACCCTTTGAAGGCGAATGGAATCAAGTTGCTGAAACTTCTCATATACAAAATGCGATTGATACAGCAGATAAGCCAAATTTTACAGAGACTCCTCAAGGAGATTGTTCTATAGAGACTTATACAATTACTCACTCACGAAATGGTCCAGATAAAGGTATTGTCATAGGTCGTCTAAAAGACGGAAAAAGATTTATTGCAAATACTGAAAGGGATACCTCTACTTTGGAATACATGTGTCACGAAGAGATGCTAAATGCTCTCGGTACAGTTTCAAATGACGGAAAAAGAAATATTTTTAAGCCTAATTTATAAGGAGAAATAAATGAAAGAAATTAATGTTGCAGTTACAGGCGGAGCAGGACAGATAGCTTATTCTCTCTTGCCCAGATTGATAAGTGGAGAAACTTTTGGGTCTGATACAAAAGTAAATTTAAGGCTCATCGAAATACCTCAAGTTGTTGATAAGTTACAAGGCATAATTATGGAATTGATAGACTGTGGTTTTGAGCAAACAGGTGAGCTTATTGCTACTTCTGACATCAAAGAAGGAGTAAAAGATGCTGATTGGATTCTTTTGGTCGGGAGTATTCCAAGAGGGATTGTTATTGATGGGAAAAAAATTGAAGAGAGAAGTGATCTTCTAAAAATAAATGGTGGAATCTTTACAGATCAAGGATCAGCCATAGGAGAACTAGCTAAGTCAGAAGCAAAAATATTAGTAGTAGGTAATCCAGCTAATACAAATGCACTTATTGGAATGCACTCAGCGAATAATTCTTCCCAGCAGTGGTTTGCTATGACTGCTCTTGATGCAAATAGAGCCAAAGCACAGCTAGCAGAGAAAGCAGCAGTAGAAATTTCATCTATAAAAAATATGATTATATGGGGTAATCATAGTCCTACCATGTATCCCGATCCTTACAATGCAACTATTAATGGTGTAAGTGCTGCTGAAGTTATTAATGACAACCTATGGCTCAAAGATAGTTATTTACCTTTGGTTCAACAAAGGGGTAAGGCTGTAATAGATGCCAGAGGAGCATCATCTGCTGCTTCCGCAGCTAATGCTGCGATAGATACGGTTAAAGCGGTAATCAACCCTACCAAAGAAGGTGACTGTTTTAGCGCGGCAGTTGTTAGTGATGGAAGTTATGGAATTCCAGAGGGATTAATATTTGGATTTCCTCTAAGAACCAATTCTACTGGAAAAGTCGAGATAATTCAGGGGATAGAGCTGAATGAGTTTGCTCAAACCAAGATAAAAGTCACTACCGAAGAATTAGAGTCTGAAAGAGAATCTGTTTCAGATCTAATAGACTAATTTTTTGGCTTCATTTGCGGGAATAGGAGGACATCTCTGATGGATTGCGCACCTGTAAGTAACATCACCAATCTATCGATACCGATACCTACCCCTGCACAGGGCGGTAAACCATACTCCAAAGCCTCAATATAGTCAGAATCAAATTCCATAGCCTCTTCGTCACCTGCTGATTTTTGAGATACCTGATCTTGAAAACGTTCTGCCTGATCATCAGGATCATTCAGTTCCGAGAATCCATTAGCTATTTCCTTACCTCCAATAAATAACTCAAATCTATCTACTTCATCAGGGTTTTCATCTGAAGCTCTTGATAGAGGCGATACCTCTTTGGGATATCCAGTAATGAATGTTGGGTTAATTAATTCTGATTCAACAAGCTCTTCAAATAATCCAAATAAAATTTTACCATTTGAAAGATTTTCTATATCTTCAAATTTATATTTTTTTCCTAAATCCAGAAGGAAACCTCTATCATCAAATGAAATAGGATCGATAGAAAGTTTCTTAGAAACTATTTCTTTCAAACTAATTCTTTGAAATGGTTTAGAAAAATCATAGCTTATATTTTCAGTTTCCAATTTTGATGAGCCCAATACTTCTTCAGAAACAAATTTAAAAAGTCTCTCTAAAAAATCCATTTGATTATTAAAATCAGCGAAAGCGGTATAGTACTCCAGCATTGTAAATTCAGGATTATGTTTTGTAGATAGACCTTCATTCCTAAAATTTCTATTTATTTCAAAAACTTTTTCCATTCCTCCTACCACAAGTCTCTTCAAATATAATTCAGGTGCTATACGCAAATAAAGATCCATATCCAATGCATTGTGATGAGTTGTAAATGGTTTAGCTGCTGCGCCACCTAGAATAGAGTGCATCATTGGAGTTTCTACCTCCAAATACTCATGACTTATAAAAAACTCCCTTATAGAGCTTATTATTTGACTCCTTTTCTTAAAAATTTCTAAGCTTTCTGAGTTTGTAATCAGATCTAAGTATCTTTTTCTATATCTTTGCTCTGTGTCAACTAATCCCGAATGTTTTTCAGGCAAAGGTCTTAAAGATTTAGTCAACATTTGTATTGAATCTGCATGAACAGTCAATTCTCCTGTTTTTGTGAGGAATAATTTGCCCTTTATTCCTACGATATCTCCTAGGTCCCATGTTTTAAATTCATCATATTGACCTTCAGGAATGTCATTTGATCGGATATAGGCTTGGATTTGTCCTTTCATATCTTGCAAAGTTATGAAACTAGCCTTACCCATAATCCTCTGCAGCATAATCCTGCCGGCAATAGCAACCTCGTGAGATTGTTCTTCTAACTCTTCTTTAGATGTTCCGTCAAATTGAATTTTTAAATCTTGAGATAAAGAGTCTCTTCTAAAGGAATTTGTATAGGCAACTCCCCTCTTCCTTAGTGCATCGAGTTTTAATCTTCTCTGTTCAAGAAGCTCATTTTCCGTTAGTTTTTCTGTCATAGTTGATACTTTAACTAAATATTTTCTTTTAAGCTTGCTTCGATGAAATAATCTAGCCCGCCATCAAGTACCGCTGAACAATTTGTAGTTTCTACGCCAGTTCTTAAATCTTTAATTCTTGAGGAATCAAGTACGTACGATCGTATTTGACTGCCCCAACCAATATCAGCTTTTGACTCTTCTAGAGATTGTTTTTCTTCATTAATCTTATTCATTTCTATCTCATATAGTTTTGCTCTAAGTTGGGCCATGGCTTTATCCTTATTCTGATGTTGAGATCTTTGTGACTGACATTGTGATACCACACCGGAAGGTTCATGAGTAATTCTTATAGCTGAGTCGGTTTTATTAACATGTTGCCCCCCTGCTCCGCTGGCTCTATAGGTATCAATCCTTAAATCAGCGGGATTTATTTCTATCTCAACTGTTTCATCAACCTCTGGTGAAATAAAAATAGATGCAAATGATGTGTGTCTTTTGCTTCCTGAATCAAATGGAGATTTTCTGACTAATCTATGAACTCCCGTCTCTGTTCTCAACCATCCATATGCATAATCGCCATTAAATTTTATTGCCGCACTCTTTATACCGGCCACTTCACCAGGAGAAACTTCTATTACTTCTGTTTCAAAACCTTTAGATTCACCCCATTTCAAATACATTCTCATGAGCATCTCTGCCCAGTCCTGTGCTTCCGTTCCGCCTGAACCTGATTGAATATCTAAATATGCATTATTCGGATCCATTTTATTTGAAAACATTCTTATAAACTCTAAATCACTTAATGCCAATTCATTATTCTCTATCTCTTTAGAAATCTCTTCGAGTGCAGATGAATCATCTTCTTCAATAGCGATTTCCGCTAACTCTATAGAATCTTTAATAGCAACATCTAGATTGTTGAACTTCACAAGTTCCTTTTCTAAATAGACCTTCTCCTTATTGATTTCTTGAGCTTTTTGAGGATCGTCCCATATTTTTGTATCACTCAATTTAAGGATTAATTCTTCAAGTTTTAGAGTCTTATTTTCAACGTCAAAGATACCCCCTTAGATCTTCTATTCTTTGAGAGTGATCTTTTAGCTCTTCATTAAGTGATGTAATTTCTGTCATGTATTAAAGTGCTTTAGAGAGAACAAAACTTTTAATCTCTTCGTAATTTTCTCCCAAAATATTGAATTGCTCTTCCTGTTGAAATGTTTTTTCAACTTTTTTAGGAAGAGATGAATGATAGTCTGGAATGGCTTGCTCAATAGCCTCTGAAAATTTAGCAGGATGAGCAGTTCCCATTGTTATGACGGGTTCATTTGAAGGTGATATTTCATTACTCGCCCTAACCCCAGTGGCTGTATGTGGATCAATTAAGTAACCGATCTTTTGATATGTATTGATAATTTGCATGATTATCTCTTGATCATTGCTGCAATGACTTTTAAAAAAATTAGAAACTGCATCTATCTTACTATCAGGAATATCAATACTTTTTTCCGGAAAGGCGCGCATATTTTTTGCAAGTAATGACGAATCGTTATCATATAAATTATAGAGTAGTCTTTCAAAATTACTGGCAACAGAAATATCCATACTAGGAGCAAGGGTCTGAACAACATTTGTTTTGGCATAGAGGTTGTTAGAAAAAGTTTGATGTAAAACATCGTTTTTATTGGTTGCTATGATAAGCCTTTTTATTGGCAATCCCATTTCTTTTGCAGTCCATCCAGCATATGCATGACCAAAATTACCCGAAGGTATTGAAAAGGTCAGGTCTCCTTTTCCTTTTAGTCTTAAGTAAGACCAAAAGAAATATACTGATTGAGTCATACACCTTGCCCAATTTATAGAATTTGCAGCAATAAACCTTACTTTAGTATGTTTGAAATCCTCATCAAGAAACATTTTTTTGACGATGTTTTGGCAGCCATCGAAATCAGTTTCTATCGCTAGTGGGTAAACATTTTTAGATTGAGTTGTTGTCATTTGTTTCCTTTGAAACTCAGTTACCTTTTCATGCGGATAAAGAATATAAACTTCAACATTTTCATGTCGCGCACAAGCAGAAATTGCTGCTGCTCCGGTATCTCCAGATGTAGCTCCAAGAACAACTATTTTTTCACCCTTCTCTTTTGCAAAGTGATTAAGTAAAGCTCCCAATAGCTGCATGGCAACATCCTTGAAAGCTAGTGTGGGACCATGAAATAATTCTAAGACCCAGTGATTCTCTTCAATCTCCTTTAACTTAACAACATCTTCTTCATCAAAAGACGAGTATGCCTCCTCCAATAGTTTTAAAAAAATACTCTCGTCTATTTCACTTTCTACATAGGTATAAAGAATTTTTGAAGCTAATTCGTGGAAAGGAAGATTTGACCAACTTTCAATTTCTTCAATGGAGAATTTAGGGAATGTTTGAGGCATATAGAGGCCTCCGTCTGGGGCCAGTCCTCCCAATAGTACCTCTGAAAAAGGAACTATAGGGCTTTCTCCTCTTGTGCTGTTATATAGCATTATAGATTCTGAATTGTTTGACTGAGTCTGATGTCTCCTCCATTAATTCCAATTTGTTCTTTAATTGTATAGCTTCGATCTCTGTTAAGGGACCCGAAATTATAACTACTGGAACATATGTATTTTCTTTATTATTGGTTTTGGTTTCTTTCTGGATAAGAGCCTCAATACTAATTTGGCTATCCGCAAAAACTGAGGAAAGCTTAGCTATAGCCCCGGCTTGATTAATGACATTTAAATTAAAATATCTTCCAAAGTTTTGATTATCTTCCTTAGCAAAATTATTTTTATCTCGCTTTTTATCAGATACAGGCCATCCGCCATTCGAAAGGTCAACTAAATCAGCTATGACTGCAGATGCGGTAGGCTTAGGACCAGCACCAGGACCATAGTAAACAGTGGAGCCGATTTCCTCACAAAAAATCTCCAATGCATTCATTTGTTGTCCTACTTGAGAAAGTAACTGACCTTTAGGAACAAAGGTTGGAAATGCACTTACATTTACTTCACCATCTGCTATAGACCCATAAGCTATATGTTTAACTGAATATTCCAACTCTTCTGCGTAAACAATATCTTCAGGAGACACATTTTCTATTCCTTCATAAGATACAGAATTAAAATCATACAGAGTATTGAAAGCTAATGCAGACAGTATAGAAGCCTTTTGAGCTGCATCAGTTCCATCTATATCCATTGTTGGATCGGCTTCAGCAAGACCTAAGTCTTGCGCTTCTTTCAAAACATCCTTATAAGAAGATTGATTTTCTGACATTTTTGAAAGTATAAAATTCGTAGTACCATTCAATATACCTGCAAACCAGTTTACTTTGTTCGCAACCAAACCTTCTCTTAGGGCTTTTATCACTGGTGTACCACCAGCAACTGAAGCTTCAAACCCAATCTGTACTTTTTTTTCTTTTGCAAGCTCAAATAGTTCATCTCCATGAGTTGCAATTAAAGCCTTGTTGGCTGTCACTATATGTTTTCCGTTTTTAATAGCCTCTTCAATCAAGTCTTTCGCTAAATCACATCCCCCTATCAACTCTACCAAAACATCTATCTTAGGGTTTTTAGCTACCTCCATAAGGTCAGTCACAACATCTAGGTCATAAGGAACGACTGATTTACCTTTACGAGCACCAACCTGAATGATTTCTATCCTTACTCCACCATTTTCCTCAACTATATCTTGAGAATTGGCGAGGTTCTCCAGTAATGCTCCACCCACATTTCCGACGCCACAAACGCCAATCTTTAACGTTTTCATTAATTTATAGCTTGTACGTTAGATGAATTAGATAAAAATTTCTTTATATTTCTTAAAGCCTGTCTCGATCTATGCTCATTTTCTATGAGTGAGAAACGTACGTATCCCTCTCCGTAACTTCCGAAACCAACTCCTGGTGAAACAGCAACCTTAGCCTGAGCAAGTAACTGTTTACTGAACTCCAAAGAACCGAGATGTTTATGAGTAACTGGTATCTTTGCCCAAACAAACATGGTTGCCTTTGGGCTTTCCACATACCAACCTGCATTATTCAAACCTTTAATCAAAACATCTCTTCTTGATTGATACATAGTTTTTATTTTGTTTACATGCTCATCTCCTTGATCTAAAGCTTTTATTGCAGCGACTTGTATAGGAGTAAACAATCCATAATCAAAATAGGACTTTATTCTTGAAAGAGCAGCTAAGAGTACTTTGTTTCCACAACAAAAACCAACCCTCCAGCCTGGCATATTGTAACTTTTAGATAGAGTAAAAAACTCTACAGCAACGTCTTTTGCACCTTTTGCCTGTAGTATCGATGGCGCCTTATAATCATCAAAGCATATATCTGCATATGCAAGATCTTGAATTATCCAAATCTTATGTTCTTTGGCAAAATCTACTATTTTTTCAAAAAACTCAATATCTACGCATTCTGTGGAAGGATTACTGGGAAAATTCAAAACTAACATCTTGGGTTTTGGGAAAGAATTGGTCATTGCTGACTCTAGTTCTGAAAAGAAATCTATATCCTCGCCAATCGGAACATGTCTTATGTCAGCCCCAGCAATCACAAATCCATAAGGATGAATAGGATATGAAGGATTTGGCACTAAAACTGCGTCACCTTTATCTAAAGTTGCTAATGCAAGATGTCCAAGACCTTCTTTTGAACCCATAGTCACAACTGCTTCACTTTCTGGATCTAGATGAACTTGATATCTCCTTTCATACCAATCACAAATTGATTTTCTAAGTCTTGGTATTCCTTTGGATTGCGAATATCTGTGAGTGCTTCCATCTAAAGCAGACTCTCTTAACTTATCTACTATTTCTGTTGGTGTTGATTGATCAGGATTGCCCATGCCAAAGTCGATGATATCTTCACCTCTCTTTCTTGCAGCAGCTTTTAAGTTCTGAATTTCATCAAATACATAAGGTGGCAACTGATTAATTCTAGGAAAATTACTGTCCATTTAGTAATTCTAGCTGTTAGTAGCAAGAATATTAAGTAAATCTTGAGGAGGCAGATAACCAGGAATCATTTTTCCTTCGTCAGTAATAATGGATGGAGTGCCTTGAACTCCTATTGTATTGCCAAGATTGAAGTGCTTTTCTACTGGATTATCTTCACATAACTTCGTTTCTATATCTTGACCCTGCTTTAGTAAAGTTAGTGAATAATTAGGATCTTCATTGCACCATGCTGAAGAGATTTTATTAAAAGAGTCTGACCCTATACCAGCTCTTGGATATGCGAGGTAATTAACTCTTATCCCTAATTCTAAATACTCATCAATTTGATTGTGAAATTGCCTGCAATATCCGCAATCAACATCTGTGAAAACGAAAATATTATGATTTATTTGTCTTGGCTCAAAAGTTATAAGCTCACTTTCATTCAAACGCTTGATTAAAGTTTTTCTTTGGTAGTCTCTTCTTGCTTCAGATTTATTTACTAAACCGTCTTTTGTAATAAGATAAATATCTCCAGATACTAGATAATTACCATCAGATGAAACATAGAGAGGTTCTATTCCTTCAAAATTTACTTCAAAAAAACCATTCAAATCTGTTTCCTGAATTGAAATCAAATTAATTTCATTGGGAAGAGTCTCCGCTAGCTTTCTTTTTACTGCTTCAATTTCCTTTATGTTATCTGATGAGTTAGCCGAACAACCTGCAGAAAATATCAAAATTATAAGAAAACTAAAAATTTTAAATTGTATTGGCATACTTAACCTCTTGGGTGATGCTCATTATGTAATTCTTTCATTCTATGTCTAGCAACTTCTGTATAAATTTGGGTCGTTGAAAGGCTTGAGTGGCCCAAAAGAAGTTGAACTGTTCTAAGGTCAGCACCATGATTTATTAAATGTGTAGCAAAGGCGTGTCTAAGGGTATGTGGTGAAAGGTCTTTTTTTATAGAAGCTTTTAGAGCATAGTCTTTAATCCTGTACCAAAAAGTTTGACGAGTCATGGATTTTCCTCTTTTACTTAAAAAAAGTTCGGATATTTTGTTATTTTCTTTCAGCAGGCTGGGTCGACTTTCGTTAATATACTTCTCTACCCAATAAAGAGCCTCTTCACCCATAGGAACTAATCTTTCTTTCTCTCCCTTACCAATAACTCTTATAATTCCCTGTCTTATATTTATGTTTAAGATGTCTAAGTTAATTAACTCGGACACCCTCAAGCCACAGGCATAGATTAATTCCAGCATTGCTCTATCTCTTAAACCAATAACTTCTTCGACGTCGGGAGTATTTATAAGTTTTTCTACTTCATCTTCGGAAAGTGTCTTAGGAAGTGATTGACCTAGCTTAGGGCTATCCACTTTAGAGGTAGGATTTTGAACTAAATTATGTTTGATAGTTAGGTGTGAATAGAAAGCTCTGAGACTTGAGAGAGATCTTGCAGTTGATCTGCCACTATAGCCCTCTTTTAGTCTTGTAGCTAAATAATCTAATAAATCCCCTCTACTGACATCTAACAACGATGAACCTTTGTACCAATTAGAAAAAGAAATAATGTCGTGCCTATAAGCCGATAAGGTATTCTTGCTTAAACCTTTCTCAAGCCATGAATCATCGATGAAAGAATCAATGAGATTTTCTGAATTTATATCTACAGTGCCCATAGCCGAAATGAGCAAGACAGTAATTAACTTAGTTTCTCTTTAATCCTTGCAGATCTGCCCGTTCTTTCTCGCAGATAAAAAAGTTTAGCCTGTCTCACATCTCCACGTCTTTTAACCTTAATAGAGCTTATAATGGGGCTGTGAGTTTGAAAAGTTCTTTCTACACCTACTCCATTAGAGATCTTTCTCACAATAAATGATGACCCCAATCCTCTCTTTTTGATAGACAGGACAACGCCTTCAAATGGTTGAAGTCTCTCTCTTGTACCTTCAACGACTCTCACATCCACTACAATGGTATCCCCAGGAGAAAAACTTGGAATATCATCTCTTAGTTGAGATGTCTCTACAGTTTGTATGTATTTATTCTTATTCACTATGAAATAACCTAATTAGGCAGCGCATTCTATCAGATAAATATTCGATTATTCATCTTTAATTTCATTTAATAGTTCAATCTCCAAGTCAGAAAGATCTTTACTTTTTATAAGATCGGGTCTGTTTTTAAGTGTTATTCTTAATGACTCTTTGAGTTTCCATCTATTTATCTTTTCATGATTTCCACTAATTAATATTTCGGGCACATTCCCATAAGGTGTTTTTTCTGGTCTTGTATATTGAGGATGTTCTAAAAGTCCATCACTGAAGGAGTCATTTAAAGATTCCTTATTTCCAATGAAATCCTTATGATGTCTTGCTATAGCTTCCATTAGAACTAAAGCTGCGAGTTCACCGCCATTTAATACGTAATCCCCTATTGAAATTACTTCATCAATACAAGTTTCTTCAATTCTTTTGTCTATACCCTCATATCTACCACAAACTATTGTTATATTTTCATAAGCTTTTAAGTCAATGGCTTTTTTTTGGTTAAAGATAGTACCGTGCGGTGCCACGAATATGACATGAGTTTTATTATGCTTTTTTATCTCATTAACAGTGTTGATAATTGGTTCTGCTTGAAAAAGCATGCCTTGTCCTCCCCCAAAAGGCTTATCATCTATTCTTCCATCCTTATTTCCACTGAATTCTCTAGGATCCCAAGCCTTTACTTCAATCAAACTATTGTTAATAGCCTTAGCGAATAATCCGTGTTCAATAAAATTATTAATTAAATCGGGAAAAATAGTAACTAAATTGAATTTCATCAGTTTAAAAGTTGTCAGGCCAGTCGACTAATAGTATGCCATCTTCTAAAGAAATTTCTTTTACTACTTGAGGTTTTATATAAGGCAAAAGTCTTTCTTTATCATCTATACTTTCTTGAGTACTTTGTACAATTAGGACTTCATTAGATTTTGTACCAAACGATCCCTGAACTGTTCCGAGAATTTTATTTTCTAG
>CACBBD010000012.1 GCA_902537425.1 uncultured SAR86 cluster bacterium
AGGACTTTTGTTTTCTAATGATGAAGTTGGAGATGCATATAAGTTTTGTAAAATTCTTGAAGAAAGAATAAGAAATAATGGCGGTAGAATTTTAACAAACACTAACATTAATAAGATTCTTATCAACAAAGGTCAAGTCAAAGGCATTGTCACAGAAAGGGCTATTCTTGAGGCAGAAAGAGTCGTTATTTGCAGTGGTTCTTGGTCTAGAGAGATTTTGAAAAAAGTTGGTCTTAACTTACCTGTAAGACCTGTTAAAGGTTATTCACTAACATTTGATACTACAGGCTTAAATAATGTTCCAAATATTTCTTTAGTGGATGAGAGCATTCATACAGCTGTAACTTCCTTTCAAAATAGAATCAGGGTAGCAGGTACTGCAGAATTTGCTGGCTATGATGATGCTATACACCCCAAAAGAATAGATTATTTGTATAGAATGTTAGAAAACATATATCCTAGTTTATACAGCCAATTAGATGAGGGTGAAGGTAAGATTTGGCATGGTTTTAGGCCGATGAGTGCAGACGGCTTGCCATTCATTGGCTCTACAAAAATAGAGGGTTTATTTGTAAATTGTGGTCAAGGCCATTTGGGGTGGACGCTTGCAATGGGATCTGCAGCACTACTAGCGGATCAGTTACAATTCAAGGATTCAGAGATTGATAGAAGTCCTTATCTTGCGAGTAGATCTCTTTAAATTATTCATTTTCAATTCAATTGCATGAGATATAATTTGAGTAACTCCTCGTAGCTCAGTTGGATTAGAGCAACTGCCTTCTAAGCAGTGGGTCGCAGGTTCGAGTCCTGCCGAGGAGGCCACTTCTACGAATAAATTTATGTTTTCTCAAATACTTGAAGGCTCTATTCATGAAAGATAGAATAATTTTTTAATTTTTTTCTAAATGTTAGGTTCACACATTTCAGTTTATGGCGAAGTTCAAGGTTCAGGTTTCAGATCTTGGGCGAAAGAGCAAAGCGCAAAACTAGGTTTATCCGGTTGGGCAAGAAAGGCTTCAGATGGTTCAATTGAAATTTTTGTGCAAGGAGAAGGTGATTCAATAAACTCATTTATATCACTCTGCTGGGACGGCCCTGCTTATTCTCATGTAGATGATGTGCTTGTACAAGATGCCAATTCAGACGAATCTATCTCAGGATTTGAAATATATTAAATTTATCATCTCCAAATTTTAATAGGTGCTAAAATGTTAGTTTTTTGGTGGGCGTAGCTCAGTTGGTAGAGCCCTGGATTGTGATTCCAGTGGTCGTGGGTTCGAGCCCCATCGCCCACCCCAAAGGATAAACTATGAAATTTTCGTTCAAATCAAAAGTAGATATAAATCAAAGCCTTCCGATAGTAGTGCTCAATAAAGACATTGAAGAGCAAGTTCTTATAAAGCTCAAGAAAGCTCAAAAAGAATCCAAGCTTAAAGGGTTCAGAAAGGGAAAAGCGCCTTTGGATGTTGTGGAGGGAATCTATGGCCCTCAGATTAGACAAGACGTCCTTTGGGATCTTGCAAGTAAATCATTTGCAAAACTAGCTGAAGAAAAAGATTTAAAAATTGTTAGTAGACCAAATTTAATTCCTGAACAAATTGAAGTGGGTAAGGACGCGAAGTTCAAGGCTACCTTCGAGATATATCCAGAAGTCAACATTTCAAAGATGAGTAAAATCTCTTACACAAATTTTCTATGTGAAATCACAGAAGAGGATGTGGATAAGACAATTACAAACCTTCAAAAAAGAATGAGTCAATGGGTACCCTCCAAAGATAAATCTAAAAGTGGTGATCAAGTAAAGATAGATTTCATTGGAAAAATTGAAGGTGAGGAATTTGAAGGAGGAACCGCAGAAGATTTTATAGTTGAGATAGGTTCAAAGTCCATGATTGAGGGTTTTGAGGATGGGTTGATAGGTTTCGAAGCAGGAGAGAAGACTGTGCTTGAATTGAAATTCCCGGATGATTATGGAAAGAAGGATCTCGCATCAAAACCTGTAAGTTTTGAAACAAAAATAAATGAAGTTCTTTGCTCAAAGCTACCAGAACTCAATGAAGAATTTTTTAAAGGAACCGGTATAGAGGTAGATAACATAGAGACTTTTAAGAAAGAAGTTCGCTTAAAACTAGAGGAAGATTTAAAAAATATAATCAATGGCAAAGTTAAGCAAAGTCTTTTTGATGCTCTTCTACAAGCAAATGATTTCGAGGTACCTTCTTCAATGATTGATTCTGAAGTTTCTAATATGAAACTGGATACAGCTAGAAGAATGGGGATGGATCCAAAAGATCTAAAAGAAGATCTTTTTCCCGATGAAACATTCAAGGAAGAGGCTACTAAGAGAGTTAAAGTTGGTATATTGCTCAACAAAATTATTGAAGATAAAGAGCTAAAACCTGATGGAGACAAAGTTAAAGAAATCATTGAAGAAAGAGCAAAAAACTATAAAGACCCGCAACAAGTTGTTAATTATTTTTACTCAGATGATGAGCAGCTAAGAAATATAGAATCAATTTCTTTAGAAGAACAAGTTGTTGAAGCTTTAAAGGTTGAAGCTAAATCTATTGATGAAAATATTTCTTACGAAGATTGTGTTTCTGGAACTTATGGTTGAAAATATTTTCAAAACCCCCATTTAAACACAAAGGAATATATAAATGAGCAAACAAAATTCAAATCTCCGAAATCAACTAGTACCTATGGTTGTGGAACAGACGCCAAGAGGAGAACGTGCCTATGATATTTATTCAAGATTGCTGAAAGAAAGAGTAATCTTTTTAACAGGACCTGTAGAAGATTATGGCGCAAATTTGATAGTGGCTCAGATGCTTTATCTGGAAGCAGAGAACCCTGATAAAGACATACATCTTTATATTAATTCTCCAGGAGGTTCGGTTACAGCTGGACTTTCAATTTACGATACTATGCAATTTATTAAGCCCGATGTCTCTACGCTTTGCATAGGTCAAGCTGCTAGCATGGGGGCCATTTTATTATGCGGAGGAGCTAAAGGCAAAAGACAGGCTCTTCCAAATTCAAGAGTAATGATTCATCAAGTATTGGGGGGATTTCAAGGGCAAGCAAGCGATATAGAGATTCATACTCAAGAGATACTATCTATCAAAAAGAAATTAAATGAAATTTTAGCAAGCCATTCTGGTCAAAAGGTTGATAAGATAGCTAAAGACAGTGATAGAGATAACTTTATGTCTCCTGAACAAGCTGTAAAGTATGGATTAATTGATGACGTGGTTGATAGACGCTCAGTCAAAAAATAAAAGGAGATTTTATGTCTGATAAAGATAATACAGAAAACAACGATGATAAGCTTTTATACTGTTCTTTCTGTGGAAAGAATCAAAATGAGGTCAGAAAGCTAATTGCAGGACCTTCTGTATATATATGTAACGAATGTATAGACCTTTGTAATGACATAATTAAAGAAGAGATTTCTGAAACATCTGAGGTTGAGGAGGAAAAGTTTCCAGTTCCAATAGAGATAAAAGCTACTCTTGATGAGTACGTTATAGGTCAAGAGGAAGCCAAAAAGAACCTCTCAGTTGCAGTTTATAATCACTACAAAAGATTAAAAGGCGGTAAGAAGATAGATTCATCCGACGAAGTTGAACTCACAAAAAGTAACATTTTGCTTCTAGGCCCAACTGGTTCTGGTAAGACTCTGTTAGCACAGACCCTTGCTAGGTTGCTAGATGTACCGTTCACTATTGCTGATGCTACAACTTTAACTGAAGCGGGTTATGTGGGTGAAGATGTCGAAAATATAATACAAAAGCTTTTACAAAAATGTGATTACGATATTGAAAAAGCTCAATTAGGAATAGTTTATATTGACGAAATTGACAAGATAGCCAGAAAGTCAGATAACCCCTCCATAACGAGAGATGTTTCTGGTGAGGGAGTACAGCAAGCACTTTTGAAGCTTATTGAGGGAACCGTAGCATCTGTTCCACCTCAAGGTGGGAGAAAACATCCACAACAAGAATTCTTACAAGTAGATACCTCTAATATATTGTTTATCTGTGGAGGCGCTTTTTCAGGTTTAGAATCTGTAATTCAGCAAAGATGTGAGGAAACCGGTATCGGGTTCGGTGCAAACGTAACTTCAATTAAGCTAGAAAATGAAACAGATAAACTAATAGGGCAAGTGCGTCCTGAAGATTTAATTAAATTCGGCTTAATACCTGAGTTCGTAGGCAGGCTACCAGTAATTACTACATTAGAACAGCTTGACGAAGATGCGCTAGTTACAATACTTACTGAACCAAAGAATAGCCTAACCAAACAATTCTCTAAACTTTTTGAGATGGAGAATGTTGAGTTAGATATCAGAGAAGATGCACTTCTTGAAATTGCAAAAAAAGCCATTGAGAGAAAGACTGGAGCAAGAGGTTTGAGATCAATTCTTGAGAGCATATTGATGGAAACTATGTATAAAGTTCCATCTGAAGAGTCACTTAATAAGGTAGTTCTGGACAGTGCTGTTGTGAAAGGTGAAACCGAACCATTGATGGTTTACGAAAAGACTTCAAAAACTAAAACTGGTTAACTCTTGTTTTTTTTTAGTTAACCCCCATTATTAGGCATATAACAAAAAAAATTATGTCTAATAAAAATCTTAATATACCCTTACTACCTCTCAGAGATGTAGTCATATTCCCTTCAGTTGTTACACCTCTTTTTGTTGGAAGAGAGAAGTCAATTAGTGCCTTGCAGTCTGCAATGGCTGGTGATAAACAGATTATGCTTGTAGCACAAAAAAGTGCCCAACAGGATGATCCTAAGTTGGGTGATTTATATCCTATTGGAACTCTTTCAACCATTCTACAACTCATAAAGTTACCAGATGGAACCTTGAAAGTCCTTGTTGAGGGCAATCAAAGAGCGTCTATAGAGTCACTAGAAGCTTCTGATGAGTACATGTCGGTTCAAGTTTCAACAATAGATGAAGAAACTGAGTCGAAAGAGTTAGATCATTTTCTTCCTTCTCTTAAAAAACAATTTCAGGAATATGTAAAGCTTACTCGAAAAGCCACTCCTGAGGTTTTGAATACAGTCAATGCTATTGACTCTCTGTCTAGACTCACAGACACCCTTGTGGGTCATCTCTCTATCGACATAAGCCAAAAACAAGAAATACTAGAGTTGATTTCATTGACAGATAGAGCGAACCGTATACTGGAGCATTTAGATTCCCAACTAGATCTTTCTAAAGTTGAAAAGAAGATACGCGGCAGAGTAAAGACTCAGATGGAAAAAAGCCAGAAAGAATATTATCTAAATGAACAGATGAAAGCTTTAAAAAAAGAACTAGGTGAGATTGATGAAGCAGAGGAAGCTGAGGAATTAGAAACCAAGATTTTAGAAGCTGGAATGACAAAAGAGGCTCAAGATAAGGCTCTTACCGAACTTCAAAAGTATAAAATGATGTCACCAATGTCAGCTGAGGCCTCAGTTGTACGTGGATACATTGACTGGATGCTAAATATTCCATGGAAAAAGAAAAGCAAAATTAGGTCAGACTTAAATACTGCGAGCGAAGTTTTAAATGAAGATCATTTTGGTTTAGAGGAAGTTAAAGAGAGAATATTAGAATACTTAGCTGTTCAAAAAAGAGTCAAAAAACTTAAAGGACCAGTTCTTTGTTTAGTAGGACCTCCAGGAGTGGGCAAAACATCTCTTGGTGAATCTATAGCTAGAGCTACTAATAGAAAATTTGTAAGAATGTCGTTAGGCGGTGTGCGAGACGAAGCTGAAATTAGAGGCCACAGAAGGACATACATAGGTTCTATGCCTGGAAGAATCCTCCAAAAACTATCTAAGACAGGAGTAAAGAATCCTCTCTTCCTTTTAGATGAAATAGATAAGATGGGTATGGATATGAGAGGGGATCCTGCTTCCGCTCTTTTAGAAGTTTTAGATCCAGAGCAAAATCACACCTTTAATGATCATTATCTCGAAGTTGATTATGACCTATCAGATATTATGTTTGTTTGCACAGCTAATAGCATGAATATACCCCAAGCTCTGCGCGATAGAATGGAAATTATAACTTTGCCGGGATATACGGAAGACGAGAAAGTTAATATAGCCGACAAGTATCTTATTAATAAACAAAAGAAAAATAATGGCTTAAAAGATGACGAACTTTCAATATCTAAAAATACGATAAAAGATCTAATTAGATATTTTACAAGAGAGGCTGGTGTGCGTGCCTTAGAGAGGGAGGTTGCAAAGATTTGTAGAAAAGTTGTCAAAAAGAATGCAACATTAAATAAGGCTAAAAAAATTACTATCAAACCAAGTAATCTTGAAGATTATTGCGGAGTGAGAAAGTTTGATTTCGGTGAGGCTGAAGAGAATGATCGTATAGGACAAGTGACTGGTCTTGCGTGGACTCAGGTTGGAGGAGAACTATTAACGATAGAAGCTTCAAGTTTTATTGGAAAAGGTAAAATTATCAAAACAGGTTCACTAGGGGACGTGATGCAAGAATCTATTCAAGCTGCACTTTCAGTTGTCAGATCAAGATCAGAATCATTGGGCATAGATCCAAAATTTTACGAAGAGCAAGACATACACATTCATGTTCCAGAAGGAGCAACGCCAAAAGACGGACCAAGCGCTGGTGCTGCTATGACAACTGCTTTAACCTCGGTACTTTCTAATATACCGGTAAGATCAGATGTTGCTATGACCGGAGAGATTACTCTAAGAGGAGAAGTCCTAAAGATAGGCGGTCTCAAAGAAAAATTATTGGCTGCAAGAAGAGGTGGTATTAAGGTAGTTCTAATACCCGAAGGAAATGTGAGAGACTTAAAAGAGGTACCAGATAACATAAAAGCTGATTTAGACATTAAACCAGTAAGATGGATTGACGAAGTCTTGGATATTGTTCTAACCAGACAACCCATTCCGTGGGAAAAAGAAGACGTTGGTGACAAGGTGTCTTCAAAAAAATCTAGAGCTAAGAAAAGCTCAGTTAAGGCTCATTAATTAAATCAAATTCAAGCTTGACAAGCCTTTTACCTAGGGTTTTAATCATGTTGACCAGCTTTCAAAATGACAAGCTGGCTTAACAAGACTCTAGGAGATTAATGTGAATAAAGCCCAATTAACAGACGCTGTAGCAGCGGCAACTGACACTTCGAAAGCTGAAGCCGGAAGAGCGGTAGAAGCAACTTTAAATGCAATAGCAGGTAGCCTATCTAGTGGAGATAGTGTTTCGCTTGTAGGTTTCGGAACTTTTAATGTGAGACATAGAGCTGCAAGAACTGGTAGAAATCCTCAAACTGGTGCGACTATCCAAATAGGAGCTTCAAAATCAGTTGGATTTAAAGCAGGAAAGGCACTTAAAGAAAGTCTTTAGACCCAATTAGTTTACAAAGAGCGCGCCACTAGGCGCGCTTTTTTTAATTACCACGACCATGTCAGGAATACAAACCATTAGAGAAGGATTAACTGGAAATGTGACCAGAGTTATTGTTGTTGCAATTATCATTACTTTTATTGGTTCCGTAGGCTGGGCAGGTTTTTTCTCTCAAGGTAACGTTAATGTAGTTGCTACAGTAGGTTCTAAAGAAATTACAAATGCAGACCTAAACTTTGAAGTAAGCACTCAACAATTCGCTTTAACTCAGAGATTTCCCGATCAAGAAATTGATGATGAAACTCTGTTTTCGCTATCGAAGAATAATTTGATCAACAAATTTTCAATATTAGATTTTTTAGACTCTAAAAAAATGATACTTACAGATGAATTTATTTACACTCAATTAGCTGAGGAAGAGCAATTTCAGGAGAATGGTAGATTTAGTAAAGCTAGATTCGAATCTTTCGCTAGGAGCAATGGATTTATACCATCCGATTATCTAAAAAGAGTTAGAGAAGACTTTCTTATAAGCATCTGGCGTCAATCAATAATTAATTCTAGTTTTATAACTGATTTAGATGTTTTTGAATCTATGGCTTTAGCTGATCAAGAAAGAGATATAACTTTTATTAAACTCAGCGCGGAAAGATTTAAGAATTCTGTAAGTTATCAAGAGGAAGATCTGCAAAATTACTATCAAGAAAATAAATCTGCTTATATGAGTCCTGATAGAGCAAAAGTTTCTTATGTCTCTCTGGATTCAAAGGAGCTTCAAAGTACAGTTAAAGTTTCTGATGAAGATATAAAACTTGAATATGAAGACTACCTTAGAGATTTTGATTCTAGTGAAAGAAAATCTGTATCTCATATTATGCTCAATATTACAGAAACTAGAGACTCTTCAGCTGCTTCAGCAGAATTAACTTTAATAAAAGATAGGATTAATCAAGGCGAAGTCTTTGAAAACTTAGTTCTTGAAGTGTCTGAAGATGGTGGCACAAAAGATATTGAAGGTAGTCTTGGGATTACCGATGGCACGCTACTACCCCCTGAATTTGAACAAGCTTTATTATCTATGGAAGAGGGTGAAATTTTTGGACCCATAGAACTTTTATCTAGCGTTCATTTAATAAGGCTAGATGAAGTAATTAAGCCTGAACCTAAAACTTTGGAAGAATTGTCGCCACAATTTCGAGAAGATCTCTTAACCAATAAAGCAGAAGAGATTTATGTTGATCTTCTAGAAGAAGTTTCAGATCTAGCATTTAGTTCTGACTCGATTAAAGATATTGCAGAAATTCTTAATCTAGATTTAATTGAGACTGATTACTTTTCCAAATCCGAGATACCAGAAATTTTATCTAACAATTCTATATCTGATTTTATATTTGAAGACTTTAGTGAAGGTAACTTTCCTGAATTAATAGAAACTTCTCAGTTAAGTGCTGTTCTTATTCAAATTTCAGATTATGTTGAGCAGGCTCAACTCGAATATACAGAAGTGAGATCTAAGATTGAAGAAACTTATGTACTTCGAGAATCCTTAAACGCTTCAGAAGCCTTTGTGCTTAAATCGATTGAAGATCTAAGAGGCGACAAGACTTTGGAGATCTTATCAAGTGAAAATAACGTAGAAGTTGAAACTTATAAAGGCTTGAAGAGGGATAGTTCATTGCTTCCTGTTAGAGCGGTAAACGAGATTTTCTCTTTACCTAGGTCGCAAGCTGGAGATGTATTTGGCTCAGCAGTATCTCAGAATGGTGACAGCATAATTTTTAGATTGGATGCTGTAAATGAAAGCACTGCAGAACTCACAGAGGAGAATATCGCAGATATCAAGAATTTTCTGAATCAACAAAAAACTATATCTGAGCTTAGCGAATTACAAGAATTTATAAAGCAAGGCCTTTCAATAAGCGGCTAGTTCGTCTCAGTTTCTTCAATTGAGCCCATGGCGGTTATATTGAAACCACCATCTACATATAGCACTTCTCCACTAATTCCGCTTGCCATATCAGATGTTAAGAATGATGCAGCATCCCCAACTTCTCTAGTAGTTATATTTCTACCTATGGGAGATCTAGTGGCATTGTAACTGAGCATTTTCCTAAAGTTTTTTACACCAGAAGCTGCAAGAGTTTTAATTGGCCCAGCCGATATTGCATTGACACGGTGACCTTCTTTACCCATGGAAACAGCTAAATATCTTACGCTTGCCTCCAAACTAGCTTTTGCTAAACCCATC
Organism: uncultured SAR86 cluster bacterium; assembly: GCA_902537425.1. Classification (GTDB taxonomy): domain Bacteria; phylum Pseudomonadota; class Gammaproteobacteria; order Magnimaribacterales; family Magnimaribacteraceae; genus Magnimaribacter. The sequence continues at coordinate 9,639 of CACBBD010000012.1, forward strand.
ACATTATAGTTTGGGAGAGTCATTTGAGAGCCTAGATAAGATAAAGTCAGTAAAGATCCATTCCTTCCTTCCATCATGTTCTTAGCTTCTTTGGCAAGAGCAATGAAGCTGTAACTACTTATATCATGTGCTATTTGGAAACCCTCTCTGCTGGTTACATCGACAAACTCTCCATCTAATTCCTCTCTAGGAGCAAAACCTACCGCATGAATTACCGCGTCCAAAACATCCCAACGAGAAGACAAGCTTCTAAAAGTTTCGGTGATCTCATCATCCGATGAAACATCACAAGGAATAAAAGTCTCTACTCCTAATTCACTTCCTAATTTTTCAACGTTGCCTTTTAATCGCTCGTTTTGATATGTAAGAGCAATATTTGCACCATTTTCGGACATTGATTCTGCAATACCAGCAGCTATAGAGTGCTTATTTGCAATACCAACTATTAAGACATTTTTACCTTCTAGAATTTTCATAACTATATTTTAGACTTTTTAGGCTAAATCTATAGTCAATTTTGACATTTTCTTCGTCACAAAATCGCCGTTAAACTGTTGCTAAAACCACTTTTTTGCATTAAGGTTTGAAGTTGAGGGTTTTTGAACCCTCAAATTTTAGATATTTGGGGTATATATATGAAAAATTCCGTTTTATTTTATTCTAAATCATCGCTTGGATTTGCATTGGTTGCATTACTTAGCTTTGGTTCAATCTTCACAATATCAGCAGATGAGGACGAAGATTCTGCAGAAGTTGCTGAAGAAATAGTTGTAACAGGTTCAAGGATTAAACGTGCTGACAATATTAGCTCTCCTACACCAATGGTGACTTTAGGGGAAGACCAGATTGAAAATACTGGTTCAGTCAACGTTTATGACATTCTTAACGAGCTTCCTCAAGCTGGTGAAGCTCTCTCAAGAGGTAACACGAACTTTACCGTAGGTAGCTCAGGTGTACAGACAGTTAACTTAAGAGGTCTAGGTAACGGAAGAACTTTGACTCTAGTTAATGGAAGGAGATGGGTCGGTGGACAACCTGGAACTGGTATTGTCGATCTGAATTCTATTCCCACGGATTTAATCGAGAGATTGGAAGTAATTACTGGTGGAGCCTCTTCAGTCTATGGTTCTGATGCGATAGCTGGTGTTGTAAATATAATACTCAAGGATGATTTTGAAGGAATGTCTGTAGAAGTCATGGAGGGAGCATATGATGCGGGTGACGGTGAGACGAGCCTTGCTTCCGTAACATTTGGTGCTCAATTTGCTGACGGCAGGGGTTCATCAATCTTCAATATCAGAACGGACGAACAAGGTCGAGTTTTAGCTAGAGACAGAACGCCTTACACAGGTAGAGATATTTTTCACTATGGATATTACGCAGAGATTTATGGAGTACCTTCTTGGTATGACTTCGCACTCGATCCAGGGTATTCCTCTTATCCTCCCCAAGGAAGATTTTTTCCAAGTGGTAATAACGGCAATTCGGCGGGCATGTTAACCTTCGATTGTTCTGAGAGAGATGTGGATTCAGTTGTTAAATCGGATACAGTAGTTCCATGGGGTGGGTCGGCAGCTTGCGGATTTAACAGGACTTACTATAGAGCCTTGGAAGTCCCTCTAGATAGATATAGCGTGTTTAACTCTACTAAATATGAATTCGATAGCGGCACAACAATGTTTGCAGAATTCTCTTTTGCTAGCGTAGACTCAAAATCAGAATTTGAACCGGTACCATTTAGCTCTGAAGATGCTTTTGGAGGCTTGGGAACAAAAGGTTATAACATTCGAAACCCGTTTATGCCAGCGGCCATTCGTAGTGCGGCAGTAGCAGCTCAAGGTGTTTTATTGGATGGTGCAACCGGACTAGATGCTCTTGGAAATGTTCAATTATCCGACTATACAGTGGGACTTGACTCTGCAGGTGTAGCAGTTCCTGGCATGTACTTAAATGCTGCAGGTAACGAGATTGAGGTTCCTTTCATAAGGAGACTTGCTGAATTTGGTTTACGTGGATCAGAAAATACAAGACAGACCTTTAGAGGTTCTATTGGTTTTGAAGGAACTTTTTCGAACGGATTTGATTGGGATGCTTACTATTCTTATGGTTTCTCAGATAGAATGCAATACAGTGGTGCATACAATGCTGCCAATATGGCATATGCTGTCCAAGCCATTGAAGGTCCAACAGGTGCACCTGTGTGTTTAGATCCTACCGCTCAAGCAAGAAATTGTGTACCTATTAACTTATTCGGTATTGATGCTGCTTCAGAGGAGGCCGTAGCTTATGTCAAGGCCACGACTTCAAGACAGAGCAAAAACAAACAAAGAGTCGCGGCGTTCAATGTAACTGGAGACTTCAATCTTGTGGGACTAGATGCTTCTTTTGCTGCAGGTGTAGAGAGAAGAGAAGAGAGAGCTGCTGATATTCCTGATCCTCTTCAGCTTGCTGGACTTCATGGAGGAAATAAGGTACCTCGTACTACAGGTGAATATTCTGTTAACGGTTACTATGCCGAATTCCTTGTGCCACTTGTACAAGGTCTACCATTTGCTGATGAAGTTACATTCGAAACTGCTTACAGAACAGATCACTATGATACTTCAGGCACAGTCAGTGCTTCAAAATTTGGTTTAAGTTGGGTAATCAATGATGATATAAGATTTAGAGGTGTTGTTTCTGAATCTGTTAGAGCTCCAAGCATTGATGACCTTTTTTCTGGCCAAGCCCAAACTTACACTTCTATTGCTGATCCATGTTCAGGGGTGGGAAATCCAGAAGCTGAAGCAAATATGAATCCTACTGTTGTTGCAAACTGTTTGTCAGATCCTAGAATTGCTGCAACTGCTGCAACCGGTAGATTTGATGTAGATCAAAATATCACCATACCTGGATTCTCATACTCTCAACCTCAGACTCAAACCATATCAGGTTTTATTGGAGGTAATGCTAACTTAGAGGAAGAATCTGCTGACACTACAACACTAGGTCTCGTATGGACACCTACATATGTTGAAGGACTGGCCGTTACTCTTGATTATTATCAAATTGAAATTGAAGATGTTATCTCAAATGTTTCTGCTTCAAGATTAATAAGAGAATGTTATGAAGCAACTGATTATCCTGTATCTCAATGTGATGCTCATGAGAGATTCGACACTGGTCACTTAAGATATTGGTATTCCTTTGGAATAAATCAGTCTTATTATGAAACTGCGGGATATGACTTAGCTGCTGCTTATACATTTGAAGATCTTGGTCCTGTTCCAGGCGAACTAGATATCAGAGGAATTATTACTGTAAGAGATAAACACATAAATCAAACTACTGATACGTCAACTCCTTTTGATTATGTTGGAGAAGTAGGTTTTAACGACGAGATTGCAAGAATAAACTTCTTATATACTACTGACGATTGGCTCGTTTCTCTACAAGCTAATTACTATAGCGAAGCCTTAGACGATGTATCTCAGAGTCCTAATGCTTGGGAACATCAAGATGTTGATGCAATGACATATTATGATCTTCAGGTCAGATATGACTTGACTGACAATATGGATGTTTACTTTGGTATAGACAATCTAACCAATAAACAACCTCCTTATTGCCCAACATGTAATAATGAACCTGTTCCTGGTGCTCATTACACTGCTCAGTCTTATGCAAGAGTTTGGGACAGTAAGTTCCACTACGTCGGATTAAGATGGAAGCTGTAAAGTAAAAAAAAGAAGGGCCGGTTATACCGGCCTTTTTTTTATTCTTTTATAATGTAGATATGCGAAATTTATTGATAATATCTTTTCTAACTCTTATCTTAGGATGCACTGAGTCCATAAAACCTGTTGATATAGCTGCAGAAAATCAGATTTTATATATCGGTAACGGGACCGAACCTCAAGATCTTGACCCTCATTTAGTCACTGGAGTGCCCGAAAGTAAAGTTTTGATGGCTTTGTTGGAAGGTCTTGTTATTAGAAATCCAGATGGTCCTGAACCTCTTCCTGGGGTTGCCAAAGATTGGGATATTTCTAAAGATGGTAAAACATATACTTTTTATTTAAGAGATGATGCACTATGGTCAAATGGAGATTATGTAACAGCATATGATTTTGTTTATGCTTGGAACAGGATGCTCATGCCGAGTCTCGGATCTAAATATCCAGACATGCTTTATGATGTAGTCAATGCGGAAGAATTCAATAAAGGAACAATAAAAGATTTTTCAAGAGTAGGAGTCAAAGCCTTAGATAGCAAAACATTAAAAGTATCTTTAAAAAATCCTGCTCCTTATTTTCTAGAGCTACTTTGTCATTACACAACAAGACCAGTTCATAAAGAAACAATAGAGTCTTTTGGTGAAATGGACACTCCTGGTAGTCAGTGGACTAGGCCTGGGAATTTCATTGGTAATGGACCTTTTACACTTGATAAATGGGAACTAAATAAAGTAATAATTGTTAAGAAAAATCCTTCTTATTGGAATAGCTCAGTCGTTCAATTGAATGAGATTCACTTTTTTCCAGTTGATAATGCATCTCGTGAAGATTTAATGTTTAGATCAGGTCAGTTGCATGTGACCAGTACTGTTCCTCCTGAAAAAGTTGAGTCCTATCAAGAAAAGTATCCTAATAATATTCAAGTAGATCCATTTTACGGTACTTATTACTATCGGTTTAATACTAAAAAGACTCCCTTTGATAACAAATTAGTTAGACAGGCGCTCTCTCTAGCATTAGATAGAACTTTAATTGTCGATAAAGTCACAAAGGGCGGTCAGCAAGAAGCTTTTTCTTTTACACCCCCAGATCCTGATGCTTACTTTCCACCAACTGCTCTTGAGTATAATCCTGATAAAGCTAAAGACTTATTAAGGCAGGCCGGTTATGAAGATGGAGTAGACTTTCCTGTTGTTGACCTCTTATATAACACAAGCGAAGGTCACCAAAAATTAGCTCAAGCTATCCAGCAAATGTGGAAAACATCTTTAAATATTGATGTTACTCTCACGAATACAGATTGGAAAGTTTATTTATCAAGACAATCGATAGGTGATTTTCAAATAGCCAGAGCTGGATGGATAGGAGATTATATAGATCCAAAAAGCTTCTTAGACATGATGGTAACTGATCGAGGGAATAACCAAACGGGTTGGTCCAATAAACGATACGATAATTTATTAAAAGAAGCAGCTAATAGCACTTCACAACAACAAAGATTCAACAAATTTTATGAAGCAGAAAAGATATTAATGGATGAAATGCCCATAATACCTATTTACACTTATACAAGAATATACATGCTACATGAAGATGTAAAAGGGTGGGGCAATAATATCTTGGATTCAAGACCCTATCAGTTTGTGTATCTAGAAAGTAATTAAACTTGTTAAATCTTATTTTACAAAGGCTTTTTACAGCCATACCTGTACTTCTTGCTGTTATAACTGTTACTTTTGTAATGGTTCACGCAGCTCCTGGAGGACCTTTTGATGAAGATAAAGCCGTTTCACCTGAAGTCATGGAAAAGCTAAATGAAAGATACAATTTAAATGCACCTTTAATTGAGCAATATACAGATTATTTAAGCGGCGTATTGGTAGGAGACTTTGGTCCGTCATTCAGATACCCAAGTAGAACTGTTAGTGAACTTATTTTTACCGGGTTACCAATAACATTTGAGCTTGCGATTTATTCAATAATTTTTGCTTTGTTATTGGGTATAGGTACTGGAATTATTAGTGCGCTCAAAAAAAATACCTACCTTGACTATATACCTATGACGTCTGCTATGGTTGGAATATGTGTTCCTTCTATAATTTTGGGACCCCTATTAACTTTAATTTTTGGTATATGGCTGGAAATTTTGCCTGTTTCGGGTTGGGGCGATTTATCAGGAGATAAAATATTACCAACAATAACCTTAGGCACAGCTTATGCAGCATATTGTGCAAGATTGACTAGGGGAGGTATGCTCGAAGTTCTAAATCAAGATTTTATAAGAACAGCTAGAGCCAAGGGACTTTCTGAAACTAGGGTTGTTTTAGTACATGCTTTAAAGGGTGGGTTAACTCCTGTTATAGCTTTTCTAGGCCCGGCTATGGCGGGTCTTTTAGCAGGTTCTTTTGTTGTAGAAACAATTTTTGGCATCCCAGGGTTAGGTAGATTCTATGTTGAGGCAGCTTTTAATAGAGATTACACCATGATTCTCGGTTCATCTATTTTCTTCTCGTGCTTGATTATCGGACTTAACTTAGTTTCTGACTTAATCGCTGCTGCTATTAATCCTAAATTACGATAATGAATAAGCAAGAAAGTAGTTTATTTAAAGATGCTTTAATTAGACTAACAACAAATAAATTATCATTCTTTAGTTTAATTTATATTTTATTACTTGTAGTCGTTGCAATAATTACACCTTTTATAGCTCCTTATGATTACGCTTATCAAGATCTTGCTCTAGGCGCTTCTGCACCGTCTTCAGACCATTTACTAGGGACAGATACCTTAGGCAGAGATTTACTAACACGAATGATGTATGGAAGCAGAATATCGTTGATGGTTGGCTTTTTGGCCACCTCTGTTGCTTTGATTATCGGTGTTATTTGGGGAACTATAGCAGGATTTTCCGGAGGTAAAATAGACGCAATTATGATGAGAATTGTTGATACGTTATATGGCATCCCTTTCATAATATTAATTATTCTTTTGATGGTTATCTTTGGGAGGAATCTAATTTTACTTTTTTTAGCAATAGGTGCAGTTGAGTGGCTAACTATGGCGAGAATAGTAAGAAGTCAGGTATTAAATCTATCTAAACAAGAGTTTATTCTTGCTGCTGAGGCGATGGGAGTAAGTAAGTTAAACATCATATTCAGACATTTAATTCCAAATGCTATGGGGCCCGTAATTGTGTATGCAACATTAACAGTTCCTCAAATTATGCTTTTGGAGTCTTTTCTAAGTTTTCTTGGTCTAGGCGTTCAGCCTCCTCTGAGCTCATGGGGTCTCTTGATTAGAGATGGTGCGGTTTCAATGGAAGAGTATTGGTGGCTTTTGATTTTTCCTTCGCTAGCTTTCTCTCTGACTTTATTTTCTTTAAATTTTATTGGGGACGGTTTAAGAGACGCAATTGACCCCAGAACTGCAGATAACTAAAGGAACAGTTTCAGGACTTGTCCAGGAAAAATTTTTGAAACATCTTCTATATCATTCCATTCCTGTATATCTTTTGAACTTATTTCAAACTTAGATGCTATCCTACTAATAGTATCTCCTGATTTGACAGGATATAGCATTGTGCGTAAGTCCCTTGAAGGTAAATCTTGTCTTACTCTTTCATATCGTGAGAATATTTTAATCTCTTGATTAATTTGGAGTGGTACCGCAATATCTAAATCATTCCATAAGATCACATCTTCAATGGAAACCTTAAATTTCTTGGATATATTCCAAAGAGAATCTCCACCGACTACTATATAAACTTGTTCCCTTGGATTTTGTTTTCCAGCCCAAGCAGATCCTCTTGGGACCATTATCTCTTTGCCTGCAATGATTAAGTCAGACGCTAATCCATTAATTTCCATAAGAACAGCAACTTCAATTTTGTAACGCGAGGCAATTTTATAAAGATTGTCACCCCTTCTAATCTTATAACGATCCCATCTAACCAGATCATCTTGATCTAATGACTGAAGCTGTGTCATAAACCTATCTGATACGCCTATAGGCAATAGCAGATAATGAGGTCCGCTAGGATCAGTTGCCCACTGATTAAATCCGGGATTTAATTCGTAGATTGTTTCAGGTTTAAGACCCGCAAGATCAGCAGCTTGCATAAGGTCTAATTGACCAGGAATTTTAACTTTTTGAAAATAAGGTCTGTTGGCAATGCTTGGTAAGTTTACATCAAATGATTTGGGATCCTTTATTAACTCACAAAGAACAAGTAATTTAGGAACATAAGCAGTTGTTTCTTTTGGAAGGTTTAAGTCCCAGAATCTTATAGGTTTATCTTCTCTCTTATTTTTCTTTATCGCCCGGTTAACTCTAGTAGGACCGGTATTATAAGCTGCCATCGCAAGTAGCCAATCTCCCTCAAATTTTTCGTGAAGATATGTAAGAAATTGCAAAGCAGCTTCAGTAGAAGCTAATACATCCTTTTTCCCGTCATACCACCAGTTACTTTTTAAACCCCATTCTTTTCCTGTAGCAGGCATAAATTGCCAAATACCTGTAGCTCCATCAACTGATTTTGCATAAGGATCAAATTCACTTTCAACAAATGGTAATAATGCCAATTCTACCGGAAGACCTAATTCTTCAGCCCTTGTGAATGTATGATAAAGATATCTTTGACCAGATTTACTGATTCTGTTGACTGCAGTTTGATTACTATAGAGCCTTTCTCTATATAAACTCGTGGCAGCTATTTGATCATCTGGAATAGTGATTGATAGCTCTAGTCTAATTCTCTCCCAAAGATCGTATGGAGCGTCCTCAGGTTTTATATCAATAATATCTGTATTTGAGATAGTTATGGATTCTGAATCAGATACGTTTAAATTAGATGCGGATGCACAACCACTTAAAGAAATTAAACCTAAAGCAAGGAAGATTCTAAACATTTTTAAAAGTTATCTTTCCAATTTCTTATTTCACCTAATATTTCTGCAGTATTACCAAGTTTTCTTTTTGAATATTTTTCTGCAGCTTCAATTACTGATGACTCTCTACATCTCATAAAAGGATTTATTTTTAGTTCGACGTCTATTCGACTAGGTAATGATGGCTTATTAATAGATCTAGATTTTTGCACTTCCTTTAATGCTTTAAGTATTTCTTCATTATGAGGCTCTACAGACATCGCAAATTTTAAATTAGATTCTGTATATTCATGCCCACAATATACGAGCGTATCGGATGGAAGCTCCATATACCTGTCCATTGAAAAGAGCATATCTTCAGGTGTACCTTCAAACAATCTTCCACAACCAGCATAAAATAATGTATCTCCAGAAAAAAGAATTGGCTTATAAGTCTCATCGCAAAAATAAGATAATTGATCGTTGGTGTGTCCTGGTGCAGAAAACGCTCTAAATTTATATTTATCAAGGATAGTAAAATTTTCATTATCATGAAGTGGTTTTGTGATGCCTTTGATGTGACCTCCTGAAGGTCCATAAGCTTGACACTTATATTCCTCAATCACTTCCTCAAGACCCCCAGTATGATCCCAATGATGATGAGTAATTAATACATCAGTAAGAACATATCCTGTTTTTTTAATATATTCATGTATAGGTTTTGCGTCACCAGGATCAACAATTGCAATCTTGCCTTCAGACTCCATAGTCCAAATATAGTTATCGCTGAATGCATCTAAATGATTTATTTTCATTGTGTTTATTACTTAGTTTGAGAATAGTCTTATTAACTGTAATACAATAAGTATCTTATAAAAATGAAGGAAATTGAAGTCTTTACTGATGGTGCCTGTAGAGGAAATCCAGGGGTTGGAGGCTGGGGTGTTCTATTTATAATAGACGGTAAAGAAACTACATTATATGGAGGAGAGGAAAACACGACTAATAATCGAATGGAACTAAAAGCTGCCATAAAAGCCCTAGAGCATTTTGATGATAAAGTTTCAGTTTCAATAACTACTGATTCCAACTACGTAAAAGACGGTATTACTAAATGGCTGGATAATTGGAAGACTAAAAATTGGGTTACTGCTTCTAAGAAACCTGTTAAGAATAAGGATTTATGGGAGCAATTGGATATTTTAAATTCATTTCATAAAGTGTCGTGGAGATGGGTGAAAGCTCACGCAGGACATAGAGAAAATGAGATAGCTGATATGCTTGCTAATAAGGGAATAGACGAACTTTAAATGCTAAGACAAATAATATTAGACACTGAAACAACGGGATTAGATCCGAAATCAGGACATAGAGTCATTGAAATTGGTTGTATAGAATTGGTAAATAGAAAGTTCACAGGAGAACAATTTCACATTTATTTAAATCCAGATAGAGATAGTGATGAAGGAGCACTAGAGGTTCATGGACTAACAACAGAATTTCTTAGTGATAAGCCCAGGTTTAAAGATATTTATGAAGAATTTCTTAAATTTATTAGCGGATCAGAGTTGCTAATACATAACGCAGAATTCGATGTAAATTTTCTTGATCATGAAATCAAGCTTCTCTCAAATAAACTGCCTACAGTATCAGATAGCGTAACGAAGATTACTGATACTCTTCAGATCGCAAGAGAAAAACATCCCGGTCAAAGAAATAGTCTAGATGCATTAGTGAAAAGATATGAAATTGGCGGATATGATAGAGAGCTACATGGAGCATTGCTTGATTCACAAATACTCGGCGATGTGTATCTTTCCATGACTGGTGGGCAGAGTAATCTTGATTTCAGTGTTACGACTGAAGAACAGGAAAAGGCACAAAATGATTCCTTTAACAAATCAGATGCCGAATTAAATTTAAAAGTTATCGAGTTAACTGAAGAAGAGAATAAAGCTCATAAAGATTACTTACTCAGAATGAAAGAAGAAACAGGTATAGACCCACTGGGACTAAACTAGTAAATGTCTGCGATCAGAACAAGATTTGCTCCTAGCCCCACAGGTTATCTACACATTGGAGGAGCCAGAACAGCACTTTTTGCTTGGCTCTTTGCTAAATCTCAAAATGGAGACTGTCTTCTAAGAATTGAAGATACAGATAAAGAACGGTCAAAAGACGAATACACGGCAGAAATTATTGAAAGTTTTAAATGGCTTGGAGTTGAATTTGATAATGAGGTTGTTTACCAATCAAATAACTCAGATAGGTATAGTGAAATTATAGATCAGCTTCTAGACCAAGGTTCAGCTTATATTTGTAAGGGTGAAGACCCAGAGACCGACAAAGAGTACAGGGACCAAAATCTTCCAAGAGATAATAAAACGGTTGTGCGCTTTAAAATGCCAGAAGAGGGCAACACAGTCTATGAGGACATTGTAAAAGGCCAAATAGAAGTCGCAAATGAACAATTAGATGATTTTATTATTGAAAGAAGTGATGGTTCTGCAACTTACAACCTGTGTGTTGTTGTAGATGACTTAGATTCTAATATTTCTCATGTTATCAGAGGTGACGACCATGTTAATAATACCTTTAAGCAGATAAATGTTTTTAAGGCTCTTAACAAAAATATTCCAACTTATGGACACGTTCCTATGATTCTTGGCGAAGATGGAAAGAGATTATCTAAAAGGCATGGAGCTTTAGGAGTACGAGAGTATGCCGGGCTGGGTATTTTGCCTGAAGCATTAAAGAACTACCTGCTAAGATTAGGATGGTCCATGGGTAATGACGAAATATTCACTGGAGAAGATATGAAAAAAAATTTTCAATCGGGTATTTTAAATAAGTCTCCTGCTATTTTCTCAATGGATAAATTACTTTGGTTTAACAAATATTATTTGGATCAAATGAGCATAGATCAACTAATGGATGTTATAAAACTCAAAGATTTTGATGGGAGTGAGTATTCTAAAACTGTTATTGAAACTGTTAGAGATAGATGTTCAACATTAAACGAATTTATCACAGATACTGATTATTTCTTCAAGGATCCAGAAGATTACGAGCCTTCACTGCTTTTAAAGCATTGTAAAGATAACACATTTAATCATTTATCTCTTTTAAAAGGGCAATTAGAATCACTTGAGATTTGGGAACAAACTCATATAAAAGAAGTTATTGATAGAGTAGTCCTTGATCTTGAAATAGGTTTCGGAAAGATTGGTTTACCTCTTAGGATTGCTCTCACTTCAAGAGTAAATTCTCCCTCAATAGACCTGGTATGTGAGATACTCGGAAAAGAAATTACCTTAAGAAGATTAGAAAAATTCTTAACTAAGATTCAAAACTTAAAAACTGATCAATAGCTTCCCATGCCTTTTTACGTATTTCGTCTTTTTCCATCATGATCTCATGCTGAGATTCTAACGAAACAATAGTTGTTAAATCAGACTGGCCCAATAATTCCTTATTCAATGAGCTATTAACTAATTTATCATTAGTTGCATCTAGAAGAAGAAGAGGTCTCTTTATAGCAGAGGACCAATCCATTGATTTAAAATCATTAGTCCTTTTCAGGGCATGCTTCAACCACCCGACAGTTATTCCTTTAATGCCTAAATCAGGAAACTTGCTTAGAAACTTAAAAGTCCTACTAAATCTTTCTTCGTCTGTTGTAAGAGCATTCTCTAGAAAAGATTCTTCTTGCCATCCTGAGTCTTCATCCCAAGAAGGCTTCTGCATCGGAAATGTACTTAAACCTAAATTTTCGAAAATTCCCAATAAACTTACTATCCTTCTCGAAACAGCATTTGCTCTGACAGAAACCATTGGAGCGCAGAGTATGCATTTACTTAATATATTTTCACTAGAAATAAAGTAAGAAGTCATAAGACAACCACCCATTGAATGACCAAAACCTATGAAAGGTTGTGGGCACCTTAAAGCAAAACACTCATTAATAACTTTAATCAAGTCTAGGTCATAAGTCTCAAATTTATCAATATGACCAATTTTGTTATTACTTGCCTTTCTTGAAGAAAGACCCTGTCCTCTCCAATCCATCATGACAACACAAAAGTCTCTCTCAATAAATTCACAAACTACTTCATAATACTTTTCTATAAATTCAGTCCTACCGGATTGAAGAATAATCGTACCTTTGTTGCTATCAAGGTTCCAAAAGGCAACTCTTAATTTGTTCTCATTGTCTAATGGGAAATAGTAAGCGCTACCATCAGGACAGTTTATACCATCAATTTTATATAATGGTGCATCAATCATTGTTGATAAAGAATATTAATAAAGTTAGAGGTATTAAGTAGCCAAGTACTTATTAAAAAAGGCACTTATACGTTTAAGTTTTTCAATTCTATTTTCTTCATCAGAAAAGCCATGACCTTCTTTTTCAACAATCATTTTTTCATAAGTGATACCTTTTTTATCGAGCTCTTTCATGAAAGTAACTGCTTCTTTATATGGTGTCCTAATATCTTTCCCGCCGTGAATTATCATGAAAGGGATCTTCAATTTATCAACATAATTAACGGGAGATTGTTTTTTAGCTTCATCGCCATCGCCAAATGTTGCTTGCAGAAATTTCTTTCCTCCTCTGGCCCATCTTATATCGCCACTTTTATACTGAGCATTTATGTCATAGAGTCCAGCTTCACTTACGGCACATTTAAATAGATCTGGTCTCATCATTGGCGCTTGAGTGGATGCATAACCACCATAGCTTCCTCCATAAATACAAACATTTGATTTATCAATAAGTCCTTTCTCTTCAAAAAAATCTAAAGAATCAAACATATCTTCGAGAACTGTATCAAAATTCCCGTAGACTTCTTTCATGTGTTTAAGTCCATATCCGCTGGATCCTCGAATATTATTTTGTATTACATTAAATCCTTCTGCAGCAAGAAATTGCACTTCGGGATCAAAACCCCACATGTCTCGAGCCCAAGGCCCTCCATGAGGCATAATTATAGTAGGTGCATCTTTTTTCCCAACTGCCTTGGTGAAATATGACTGGATTAAATCTCCATGCTTATTTTTAAAGTCATAAACTTCCATTTTTGAAAGAGAATCGTAAGAAGTTTTAGACCAAAATCTTCCTAAAGGCGCGATTTGGTTTTTCTTTACATCTAGTAAATAATAAATTCCAGGATTATTATCTGCTGACACATAACCAACTGCACGGGAGTAATCAGTTGATCTTGACGTTAACATAGTCTTGCTTCCAGGGAATGCATTGAAAAACTTTATATGTAGATCTTTTAGGCGGTTAGGTTCCGATAAATACAGATATTCAGGTTTTCCGTCATCTATCCTAATTCCATATGGACCATCATCAATACTTGAAGCTACGCCTGTTATGTCAACTCTTGGATGCCTGTAAATTAGTTCATATGTATTCTTTTTAAGATCATACTCATATAAACCTGTAGTATCTTGATCCATATATTCAGTCACCATCATCTTTCCATTTGGACTGAAACCTTCGATCGACGCATTTTTTGGGAATTCGAAATCTTTGTAGAATACCCATCCAGGCATCTTATTGTCTTCTCTGATTGGTGGTATATAACAATTATTTTCAGAACCGCATTCTCTACTTGAGAGGGACCCAGAAGGTAAATTAGGTTTATAAAGATAAATCTCAGATGTATTTTCCAGATTTGAAGTCCAAACTCCCATTAAATCACCTTTATTGTTAAATACCCATGTGGGGTATATGACTGGAGAACGAGTAATAAATGTTACTTTTCCTGAAATGATGTTGAGTTTTGCTAAATCATTAAAACCAGCATTATCGAAAAAGTTAACAAGAATATGATCATCATCATCGGGCAATCTATGAACTATGCTAGCCGGCCTCTCCGGATTTGATTTTGCTCTGTTTCTGACACCTTGAAGATGGTCAGGTGCAGAACCGTATCCTGCTATTAATTTGGTATTTCTTCCATCTAAATCTGCAGCGACTAATTGTCCAATATTGAATTCTGCAGTACTCCTTGAATCTGGTCTCGTGACTGAGAATACAATTCTATTATCTGTTGCCCAAAAGAAGTCGCTTATACGTCCTTTTTTTCCAAAATCATGTACGTTGACTAGCTGAGAAGAGTCTAGATCAAGTATTTTGACGATTACTGTCTCTTCAGTTTTTTGTTGGACAGCGATATATCTTCCGTTTGGAGAAATTCTCACTTCATAAATATCAGGCAGAGATCCGAAAATCTCTGCATTTTTTGAAGTATCGGAGTATATGTATTGGGGTAAGGCGAGGCTAAAGAATATAGAAAGAGCTATTAAGTGTCGTTGCATAGTAAAATTTTTATCAAAAAAAAATAAGTAGTTATAGTATCATTTTCAACAGTGACAGTGAATCTTGTAATTTGGGGCTATAGCTCAGCTGGGAGAGCGCAACACTGGCAGTGTTGAGGTCGGCGGTTCGATCCCGCCTAGCTCCACCAATCAATAGATATTTAATTCTATAAAAAGGGCTGGATGATCGCTCAAAGGACCTTCTTCTGTAAAAAACGATCTATCTTCTCCAACTGAATTTATCTTAAACCTCACATCTTCTCCTTGTTTTATGAGGATATAGTCCAAGATGGACCATCTTGCATCAATTTGAGTATCTTCAAAAGTATCCATTAAGGATAATTCATTCTTAAACTGTTTTAACAGTTCCATATCTCCTGGATCTTTGGAATTTAGATTTAGATCGCCCGCAACTATCAAAGCTTTTAGGTCTTTTTTCTCATTAACAGCTGAGATAATATTTTCTAATTGTTTCTCTCTCGCATATCTGTCTGAGTCTCTTCTGCCCGCATCCATATGAGTATTGATAATATAAAAATCTTTCTCATTTGGAGTAGTAATTTTGATTATCTGGAATCCTTTATAAGCAAAACAGTCATTTGCTCCTCTTAACCAACCAGAACAATCCTCATAGGTTTCATTCTCAACTTCAATTAACCAGCCATCAGGTAAATTGAATATGGAAGTTAGACCTGAGCCAGTACAAAACGGACAAAGAAAAGTTCCCATTCCACCTCTATGAGCAATGCTTTCGGTGCCGAGTCCAGAAGATAATTCTTCATGATGTGAATAGTCTTCTTGTAATAAAGAGATATTAAAATCTCGTGTTTTTTCTCCGATAATGGGAAAGCGCATTTTGGGATTATCATCTATAAATATTTCAGGTAGTCCGTGGGTGTTATAAACCAATATATTTAGGTTTAAATTTTCATCCTCTGAACAAAAAATATGAAAAGGTATAAATAAATAGATAATTAATAAAAACTTACATTTCATATTTGTTTCTTATTCCTTTTTGTAATTTTATTCCAAATGCTTGTTGATAATGACATTCCGAGGAATGGTCTAACAAGCTTATAGACTTTACCTGGTATTACAGTTGATTTTCTTTTTAGAGAAGCTTCTTCAGTTTCTGATACTACTTTTTCGGCATTTATCCACATCCATGATGGTATTTTTTCTCTAAGATGATCTAAGCCTGCTCTGGAATGAGCTTCAGTTTTTACATACCCTGGCAAACTCACGGTGATAGATATATTTTTAGAAGAAAGTTCTTGGGATAGGGACTGACCATATGAATATATTGCAGATTTAGCAGATGCATAGATTGAAGACTTAGGCATAGGTGTTATTGCTCCTATACTTGATATGATCACAATTCTTCCTTTACCCTTTTTAACCATACTTGGAACATAGGCTTCTATTAAATCAATCACACCATTGCACAGGAGATAAAATAGATCTTTTCTAGCTTCTTTATCGATACTTCCTGCTTCACCAAACATAGTGATGCCTGCGTTAGCAATTATTAAATCGGGATCTTTCACTTTGTTTGTAATTTCTTGCACTCCCTCAGGCTTCGATAGATCTGCAAGATGATAGGTAGAGTCCTTATTTTTAATTGCATTAAAAGCCATCTCAGATTTTTCTGGATTTTGTGCTACGAGCTCAAGTTGCCAATTATTTAACGCCAAATATTTCGAATACGCCAGACCAATTCCAGAGGAGAAACCTGTTACCAAAGCTTTAGATTTTTGGTTGGTTTTAATATTATTCATTGAAATAAAGGTAAAACTCTTATTCATTAAGTATATTTAAATTTTACCTAAATAACTTAAAAAAGATTTCTATCTTCTTTTAAAATTTATTTTGTCGTACTATTGATTGATGACAGATATAAACACAACTGAATACTATAGCGGGTGGTGGGCAGTACTTTTTATTTTCCTATCTTTTAACTTGATTCCAATTCCTTTTGCCATACTCGTTGGATTTCTTGGAGAGTGGGTTTATCAGAATCCAGTAGAGGTTGATATGAATTACCTGGGATTGATCAACATGCACCCAATTGCAGATAATTTAGTTTCAATTTTCTCAATGACAACCTTGCTAGCATTTGTACTCTGGAGAATGAGAGTTAGGCAAATACCTTTTAGTGATCTAGGTTCTTTGAATCTAAATAAAAAAGATTTATTTTTCGGAACGCTCTTTTTAGCTATCTTTATTTTATTAGAAGAAATCTATATGTGGATTCTTGGCATTGAGATGCCCATGGGATTTTTAGAATTTATGCTGTCTGAACCTTTAATTTTAGGTCTCATCTCAGTTGTTATTATTGCTCCCATAGCAGAGGAATTTATTTTTAGAGGCTTTTTATATTCTCAGCTAAGCCGAACAAGAATAGGTCCATGGGGCGCTGTAACCCTTAGCAGCCTTTTATGGACCGTAATCCATTTTCAATATGAAGCGCTTATTTTAATTGTATTATTTATTTTTGGTATTTTTCTTGGTTACATAAGGATGGCCTATAAGTCGTTAATCCTGCCCATAATGCTTCATGGAATTAATAACTTATTTGCCTTTTTTATGGCATATTATTTCTATTAGATTTTTCTTGATTGAATATCTAATTAGGGGTATTTTGTTAGTCATATATTTCAAAAAAAGGAAATTTTTGTACTAGAAACAAATTCAGTCTGACAAAAGGATAGGTCTTCTGATGAAACTTTGGGGAGGGTTTCATGAAAAAGATAATCTTTTTTATTTCTTTTACTTTAATGCCATTTCTTGCTTTATCAGATGATGAAGAAAGAGGGGGCATAGAAGAAGTAATCGTAACCGCAGAGAGGCAAGCATCTTCTATTCAAGATACTGCCATTTCCATAACAGCTTTTGATTCAACCTTAATTGAAGCATTGAATCTAAGAAATCAGGAAGATCTTCAGAACTATATTCCTGCAACAACTATTCAGCCATATGATATTTCTATTCGAGGTATAGGAAGGATGTTTAGGGCGTTGGGTGGAGATCCGGGCGTTGGAACTTATGTTGATGGTGCATATTCCGTTGATTTTGGTATTGCGTCTACAGATAACGGACTTTATGACATAGAAAGAATAGAGATTCTTAGAGGACCTCAGGGAACTCTTTATGGAAGGAACAGTATTGGAGGGGCAGTCAACTTTATAACCGCAAAGCCCTCTCAGGATTTTTCTGCAGAAGTAAGAACTTTAGCTGGAAGCTATGGAATGGCTGAAGGATATGGTTTTATCAACGGAGGCTTGACTGATAACTTAAGTGCAAGGCTGATAGTAGTAAACAGAAGTAGAGATGGTGTTATTAAAGATCTTGGTGCCGGTGAGGATCTTGATAGTTATGAAGATGAAAACTACACACTAGCATTACGTTGGGAAAATGATAACCATACTTTTGATATTAGAGGAAATGAAAGAAGTTATGGAAGAATTATCAGTTCAGCACAAGGTGCAGGTCTACTGACAACTAGTGAATATGGAGGAAATGTTAGAAGAAATGATCTAATGGTACACGGATACAGGCCAGTAGATCCTAATACTCCTTGCTCTAGTTTAGTTGACAGAACCATTGCCAATTGTGCTACTCCAGGATATCAAATTTTTGAATTTAATCATAAAGGATTACAAAGATTTGGACAGTTTTTAGTACCTGGTGTGGACCCTGCGACAATGGCAGGAACTGGTGTTAGCCCTAACTTTGCTTTCGGATACGACTCAAATATTCTTGCCGCAACTATGATAGGTGACGGAAAGGGCATTCCATCAATGACAGGAGATGATCTTGTTACATCTACCAATGGATTTAATGATGAATACTTTGATCATCAAGCAGGTACAATTAACTACTCATGGGATGCTAGAGACGATTTAACAGTCAAATATATTGGTGCCTATACTGATTACCTTTATACCAGAATTACTGATGATGACAGGACAGGAAATCCAAAGTTTGATGAACAGTTTCACGCGATGCAAGAGACAGAAAATTTCCAACACGAAATTCAAGTATTTTGGGACATAACTGATGACTGGAGTTTTGTTGCAGGCTTATTTGAATATCATGAACATATAGACCAAGATTTAGACTTTTTTACTCCGATTGCTGATGATTCCAGATATGCACAGCCAGCTGACTATGGTTCAGTGGCCGAAGAATTAGCTGGTGCAGACGCCTCAAGGCAAGTCCAGATGTTGACTGCTATTGCGGCCTTTGGCGGAGCTAATCCAACTGTACCTGCTTATACAACTACTGCGGGTCCTTACACAGCTAGGGATTTTGGTTGTGGAGTTGCAAGTTTATTAGGTGCTGCACCCGTGCCTGATTTTGCAGATCCTTCACTTACACAGGTGTGTATTGTCTCTGGTCCATGGGATGGAGAAAATGCTGTTCTCAAAAATGGTCCTAATCCATCTCCTGGAACCACATTTGTATGGCAGACACTAAATAAAACAGATGCTTACGCGGTCTATTTCCAGACTGAATATCAACTCAATGATACTTGGGCCATAACTTTAGGGGGTTCTTATAGTGAAGATGAAAAAGTTGCAGAGGAAAACCTTGTTCAATATAACGAAGCGGATTTAACTGCTGCAAACCTTCTAGCATTTAATGTTTCAACCGGCGCGCTAAACGCTGATGGTACGCCAACAGGAGAGGGTGTAATAAGATTTAAAGGTGTTCCTTACTCTAGATCATTTTATAGGTCGATGGAGAGAGAATTTGAAGAATCTAACTATAGGGTAAATATTGATTACTCTCCAACAGATAATGCATTATGGTATTTATCTGTAACCACGGGACATAGAGCAGGTGGATTTAATTTGGGTTATTTTTCTGCCTTCCCATCTTATGATTCAGAAGAGGTTACCTCATATGAATTAGGCCACAAAGGCTCCTATATGGATAACACTCTGCAAATAAATGCTTCAACTTATCAATATGTTTACGAAAATATTCACGGACAATTTGAATCTGCAGGCTTTTTGGGTGGAGTAAGTACATCTGTTATTGGTTATCCTGAAGCGGAAACCAAAGGATTTGAGCTTGAAGCAATATATATGCCACAGCCTAATTGGATTATTGGTGGTAACTATAGTTATACAGATGCTAGATTCTCAGAAGAGCTTGTTGATGCATTTGGTAATAGAGGTGTCATTGAGGTTAATAATCCTGATGCTCCTAGTTCTCTTTACTCAATTAAAGAAAGAGAGAGACCAATTAATGGAGTAAAAATGGAAAGAATTCCTGAAAATAAACTTTCAGTTTACTCTAACTATACTCAAGAATTAAATGATGGCTCTATTGACTACTTGGTAGGTGTTTCATGGACCGATGAAATCATATGGTCAGACGCAGCTATGCCTTATCACATTTCGCCAGCATTCAGTCGTGTAGATATGAAAGCTACGTGGACTAATAATGAAGGTGACTTAGAAGTAATGTTCTTTGTAAACAACGTAATGGACAAAATCGGTGTAAGAAATATCTCAACTGATGATGAAACCCAAGGTTTCTTAGTGTCTGTTGTTCCAACACTTCCTCGAATGGGAGGTATTTCGTTTACTAAGAAATTTGGAGCTTACTGAGCGGGCGAAAATGAGTTAAAAAAGGCCTGCATCTTGCAGGCTTTTTTTATGGCTATTGCATTAATAATTTTTTAGGAGATTGTTTTGCGATGCCGCTTATTAAGTAATAACAAAGAGAAGACACAACAATAATTCCTAAGAGAGGCCCCATTAAGGATATTTCAAGATAGAAGTTTGCAGTTGTTTCGAATACTTTTGTCTCTATGAAATAGATTCCGGCATACGCAACTAAAGCTCCAAGTGTTCCTGAAATTAAACCTAATAGGCTAAACTCAAATAAAGTTGATTGTTTAATCAGAATATTTGATGCTCCTAAAGTTCTAAGTACTGCTGACTGATGCTTCCTGACACTGAAGCCATCTTGTAACGCTGAGAAAGCTAAGAAGAGGGCACTAAGTGATGTAAGTAATAAAATAGAATTTAATGCTTGAGTAACCTGCTCAATGATCTCTTTGACTTGTTCTATTAATTCCTCTACAGAAAATACCGAAACAGTTCTGAATTCTCTCATAAGGTCAGCAGCGAGATATTGTTTATCAGATGGAATATAAAAAGAAGTTATATAAGTAGAGGAGATATCTTTAAAAAGAGAAGGATGACCAATAATGAAAAAATTTGGGGAAAAATTATCCCAATTGACCGTCCTAGTACTTTGGACATAGGACTTAATTATTTCTTCACCTACCTTAATGAATACTTCATCTCCTATTTCTAACTCATATCTATCAGAGATATCATCAGAAATAGAAATACCATTATTTAAATTTTTATCAAACCATTCTCCCTTCAGTATGTCATTTTGTTCAGGAAGTTCTTCAATCCAAGTAATATTGAAATTTCTATCTATTTTGTTTTCTTCGTTTTGATCATCTTTTTTAAAAATAGTTGCATTGGTGACGGGATAGAAAGGTTTAGATTGAATATCATTCTCCTGCAAAAAAGATTGCATATTATCTTTATCCTCAGGAGTTATGTTAATAGCAAAATTATTGGGTGAGTCTTCAGGAATAGAAGTTTGCCAAGATCCTAGAAGGTTTTGACTTGCAGAAAACGTTATCAGTGTTAAACCTATAGCAATCGTAAAGGCAAATATTTGGAAAGAATTACCAAATTTTCTTCGCCTAAGTTCAGATAAAGCGAGCAATATAGGGCCAGAGGCACCTAAACCTTTTTTATTTTTTCCAAGCAGCAAATATATCGATCCAATACCTATCGCTGAAGAGCCGATAACACCGAAGAAGATAATTAAAGATAAAGTTAATTGATTTGTATAAAGGTAGAGAAGAAGAAAGAAAGCAGCCAGTCCCATCAGAAAAACTGGAATAAACCCATAGTCGAAGGACACATCATCTTTCAACACTCTCATCGGAGATATAGTTATGAGTTTTGTTATATGAGGATAAATGAAACCAAATTGGCATATCAATACAGTTGAGCAAGTGATAAGGATTGGGTGGTAACCTGGAGATGGTAATTCAGTAGGGAAATAAGACGACATCAAGTTAATAAATTGGGATTGCAGAGTCCACCCAAGTATTAGACCAAATAATAATGTAAGGAAAGTCATGAATAGAAATAAAAGGAAATACATTGTCCTAATTTGTGTTGTTTTCATTCCAAGTGTCTTCAACATAGCAACGTAACTTACATGTCTTCTAGTAAATCTTTGAGACGCAATTCCAACAGTGCAAGCGGATAGCAGGACAGCTATTAAGCCCCCTAGAAGAAAGAAATTCTCTGACCTATCAATGGTTCTTCCAAGGGAACTAGAGTCTTCACTTAGCACCTCTATGTCATCTCCATTTTCTTTAACAGTCTCAAGATAATTTCTGACATTTTCTATTTCATCTTCAGGCCCTTTAAATAGATAATTGTATTCAACTCTACTACCAGGCTGGATGATATTTGTAGAATCTACATCCTTAAAATTCATGATAGTTTTGGGGGCGAACGCAAAGTTACCTGATGCTCTATCTGGTTCATACAGAATTGTAGCTGCAAAAATAAACTCTGAATCACCGAGAAAGATTTTATCTCCGTAAGATAAATTCAATAAATTTTGCAGTCTTTCATCCATCCAAACCGTTCCTAATTCAGGACTTTGTTTAGTTAAGAATTTTCCGGATTTATTTTGAAGTTCCAACTCTCCAATAAGTGGATAGGCATTATCAACAGCCTTTACGGAGCTCAGCTGCATGTCTTCTTCAGAAAAGATGACTGAAGCAAACAGAACCATCTCCATAAAATCTATATCTTGGAAAACTTGTGTTTGTAATTTACTTTTAACGGTATTTTGATTTGACTCAAATTTAAGG
>CACBBD010000013.1 GCA_902537425.1 uncultured SAR86 cluster bacterium
TTTAGTTCTTTACAGGATACTATTTGAGAATTTTTTGTTTTATTCGTGTAATATCATGCAACTTAAATTGCCACTCAGAAGGAGAAAAAATGGAAATTTCAAATAAAGTTGCTTTAATTACAGGTGGAGCCTCGGGTTTAGGCCTTGCTACCGCTGAAGCATTTGTAGGATCAGGCTCGAAAGTAATGTTACTAGACTTAAATGAAGCCAATGCGAAATCAGCTGTTGAAAAACTGGGATCTGATTCTTCGTATGTAATTGCCAATGTAACAGATGAATCATCTGTTCAATCTGCAATCGATAAGACAGTTGAAGAATTTGGTGGCTTACACATAGTAGTAAACTGTGCAGGAATAGGTAGCGCTAGTAAAACTGTAGGGAGAGACGGTGCACATCCATTAGATTATTTTAAAACAGTAGTAGATATCAATTTGAATGGTACCTTTAATGTTCTAAGGTTAGCTGCGGTAGTAATGGGAAATAATGAGCCCAATGAAGATGGAGAATGTGGAGTGATTATAAATACAGCTTCTGTAGCAGCATTTGATGGTCAAATTGGACAGGCAGCATATAGTGCAAGCAAGGGGGGGGTTGTCGGTATGACTTTACCTATAGCCAGAGATTTGGCAAGAATGGGAATAAGAATTAATACCATTGCTCCAGGGATATTTGATACTCCTTTAATGGCTATGGCACCAGACGCAGTGAGAAATCCTTTGATAGAGATGACTCAATTCCCTAAAAGATTAGGTTTGCCAAATGAATACGCTTCATTAACAAAGCATATAGTTGAGAATCCATTTTTAAATGGCGAAACCATTAGATTGGATGGTGGCATAAGAATGCAACCAAAGTAAATGGAAATATTAACTGATTATCTTATTTTTCTATTGAAGGTATTCACTATTGCCTTGGCTATCACTGTCCCTTTGTTAATGGTAATTGGCAGTTCTAAGGGCAAGAGCCAAGCAAAAGGAAAACTATCCATCACTAACCTTTCGGATAAATTCGAAGAAATGGGCAATGCCGTAAAAGGCTCAGTCATGAATCCAAAGGAACTGAAAAAATTTAATAAAAAAAATTTAAAAGATAAGAAAAAGAAAGACAAGGGCAAGGATAATAATAAAGAAACTGACTCGGTCTTTGTTCTTAATTTTAAAGGAGATATTCAAGCCTCAGAAGTAGAAAAACTCAAGCAAGAAGTAAATGCGATTCTTTTATCTGACACAGAATGTAAAGAGGTTGTAATCAGAGTTGAAAGTGGCGGGGGATCTGCTTACGCATATGGACTATGTGCGGCAGAACTAAAGAGATTAGTAGACAATGAAATAAATCTCACGGTCTGCATAGATAAAGTTGCAGCTAGTGGAGGATACCTAATGTCCTGCGTTGCATCTAAGATTATTGCCGCACCATGGGCGATAGTTGGATCTATTGGTGTGATAGCACAATTGCCTAATTTCCATAGATTGTTAAAAAAGAATTCAATTGATTTTGAGATGCATACTGCTGGTGCATTTAAGAGAACTCTTACAACTTTGGGAGAAAATACAGACGAGGGTAGAGAGAAATTTAAATCAGACCTCGAAGATCTCCATCTTATATTTAAAAATTTTGTAAAAGAACAAAGGCCTCAAGTCGACACTGAAATAGTAGCCACCGGGGAAACTTGGCAAGGTGAGGATGCTGTAAAAGTAGGATTGGTTGACTCATTAGAAACTTCTGATAACTATCTTGTTAGCTTGTCAAAAGGTGCTAAATTATTTGAGATAGAATTTGTTGAAAAGAAAAACCTTACCGAGAGATTCGCAATTTCTATGCAGATAGTAATAGAAAAATCTTTAATTAAATTCTATGATTTGATAAACAAGGACCGTTTCTCATGACAAAAAAATTTAAAGCATTGGAGTCTGTAAAGACAGATCAAGGAAATCAGTTATCTATAATTGAAAGATCAATTGACGATCTCCCGGAGGGAGAGTTATTAATAAAAGTTCATTATTCTTCTCTTAATTATAAAGATGCACTATCAGCTTCAGGCGCACCAGGCGTTACTAGAAACTATCCCCATACTCCCGGCATTGATGCTGTGGGGACAATAGAAGAATCATCGAATCAAAATTTCAATGAAGGTGATTCTGTCATAGTTACTGGATATGATCTTGGTATGAATACTTCTGGAGGCTTCGGTGAATATATTAGAATACCTTCTGCATGGGCTGTAAATTTACCCTCTGGTTTAAGCGAGAGAGATTCTATGTCACTAGGTACAGCTGGTTTAACTGCCGGGCTCTCCATAAAGGCTCTTAATGATTATAACTCCAAAAGAGGATTTGAATCTTCTGCTTCTATTGTTACTGGCTCAACGGGTGGAGTTGGTTCAATAGCTGTAATGCTATTATCGAAGCTAGGCTCTACTGTTACAGCAGTGACTGGTAAAGATTCACAAAATGATTTACTTAAAGGACTTGGTGCTGCTGAAATCATATCAAGAGAACAACTCTCCGAAGTATCTAGAGCTCCTATTGGTAAACCTATATGGGATTTTGGTGTTGATGTTGTTAGTGGGAATATACTTACTTTATTATTGGCATCGCTCAAACCGGGCGGGGCAGTTGCTTGTAGTGGACTAGTTGGCGGTCCTTCATTTGAAAGCTCAATATTTCCATTCATTTTACGAGGAAATGCACTTTTAGGGGTTGACTCTGTTGAAATATCGATAGAAAAAAAGTTAGCGGTATGGGAAAGCTTTGCAACGGATTGGAAGTTAGATTTATCTTCGCTTGTAAAAGAAGTCAAATTAGAAGATTTAGAAGATGAAATCTCTACAATATTGGCTGGTGGCCAAGTTGGTAGAGTAGTTGTTAATCTCAATTAGAAGGAAAGAAAATGACTAACGAACACAGCGAACAAGAAAAAGAAAATATGCGACAAGAAGATAGCAAACTTGATGCTATTGCCGCAGTAGTAATAATTCTTAGTCTGGTCTCTGCAGCAGTTTTTTGGGTCTCAAATCAGTAATTAAATAAGGAATAATATGGACGTCGTAAATTTTTTGAAAGATAAAACAAGGATACCTGTGATAGGAGCTCCTTTGTTTACTGTTTCTTACCCTGAGCTTGTTTTAGCACAGTGTAAAGCTGGTGTTGTAGGGTCGTTTCCTGCATTAAATGCTAGACCTGAAGAAAAACTTACAGAATGGATTAGTATGATGAAAAAGGAGTTAGCTGATTACAAAGAAACTAATCCTGATGCAGTTGTTGCTCCTTTTGCTGTGAATCAAATCTGTCATCATTCAAACAATCGCTTAGAGCATGATATGGAGGTTTGTGTAGAACACGAAGTACCTATAATCATTACCAGTCTAAGAGCGCCTAAGTTTGTAGTGGATGCAGTTCATAGCTATGGTGGAGCAGTAATGCATGATGTCATAAATATCAGACACGCTAAGAAAGCAATTGATGAAGGAGCTGATGGTCTTATATTAGTTTGCGCCGGAGCTGGTGGACATGCAGGTGCACTTAGTCCATTTGCACTTGTAAGAGAAGTAAGAGAATTTTTTGATGGACCTGTGGCTTTATCCGGAAGTATTTCTCATGGTGCTTCAATTTTATCTGCACAGGCAATGGGTGCTGATTTTGCATACATAGGTACGCGTTTTATAGCTACTGAAGAAGCCAATGCTTCAGAAGGTTACAAAGATATGATAGTTGAGAGTACCGCTAACGATATTATGTATTCTTCGACATTTACTGGTGTGCATGGTAATTATTTAAAACCTAGCGTTGTAAACGCCGGTTTGGATCCGGATAACCTTCCTTATGCTGATAAAAATGATATGAATTTTGGTAGTTCTGGAATGGGAGGTGATAACCAAAAGAAAGCCTGGAAGGATATTTGGGGATCAGGTCAGGGTATAGGAAATTTGCATGAAGTACCCTCTGTCAGTGATGCAGTCGACGCTTTGGTTGATGAGTATGAAGAAGCTAAAAAAGCATTAGAAACAAAGTCTGCTTAATCAGTCTCCTTTAAATTCTGGGTCCCTTTTTTCAAAAAAGGCTGTAACTGCTTCTCGTCTGTCTTTGGTTTCATGAGTCAATAATGTCTGGTCATAATCCATATGCATAATTGATTCGTCATTCTTATAAACAAGATTATTTACACTTCTTTTAATCATTTGTGCAGCAATAGGAGGTTTTGATGCATAGTGTTCAGCCATTTCATTTGCACGTTGAATTAAAATTTCTGGTTTACACACTTCATCATAGAAGCCCCATGAAAGCAGTGTATGTGCATTTTCATTTTCTCCCCCTATAACCATTTTTTTTGCCTTTGCAGGGCCAATTAAACGAACGGCTAATGGCAATCCGAGCCAGTTTAAATTTATACCTAAATTTATTTCTGGATAACCTAGGATTGCTTTTTCCGATGCAATCCGAAAATCACATGCCGAGGCAATACAAGCTGCCCCACCGAGGCAGTATCCATTGACTGCTGCAATAGTGATTTGATCAATATCTAAAATAGATTTAATGGCTGGTTTCCCAAAATTATTTCTCCAAGATTCTAGTTTAGTAGAAAGTTGAGGTTTTTCTTTTAGATCAGCTCCTGCAGAAAAATGATCACCTTCTCCGGTAAATATGACAACTCTTGTATCAAGATCTTCTCTGAAATATTCTTGCAAAGTACAAAATTCCTTAAGAACATCAATACTCAAAGCATTCATTGCATTAGGTCTATTAATGCTGACAGTGGCTATTGAATCCTCTTTTTTTATTTGAAGATATTTCACTTATTTTTCCGCTAAATACTTCTCTGCATCTAATGCAGCCATGCAGCCTGATCCTGCTGATGTAATAGCTTGTCTATAAATATGATCTGAAACATCACCCGCAGCAAAGACACCTGGAATACTAGTTTCTGTGCTATTTCCATTTGAACCTGAAGTTATTTTAATATATCCATTTTCCATATCCAATTGATCCTTGAATAAGTCAGTATTTGGTTTATGTCCAATTGCGATAAATAAACCGGACAAATCTATTTTTGTTTCTTTTTTATCTTTTGTATTTTTTATCTTGATGCCATTTACAACTGAATCATCTCCGAGAACTTCAATTAATTCATGGTCCCATATGATTTTGACATTCCCTTCCTTTTCTTTCTTAAATAATCTCTCTTGTAAAATTTTTTCTGCCCTCAGTGAGTCTCTTCTGTGGATCAGAGTTACTGATGAACATAAATTTGAGAGATATAAAGCCTCTTCTACTGCCGTATTTCCTCCTCCTACAACGGCAACATCTTTATCTTTGTAGAAAAACCCATCACAAGTGGCGCAAGCACTGACTCCTTTTCCCATATAACTCTGCTCACTTTCAAGCCCTAGATATTGAGCTGAGGCTCCTGTAGCAATGATCAATGACTCAGCATCATACTTATTAACATTACCTACAAGAGCAAAAGGCTCTGATAAGTTTGCAGATTCAATGTGATCAAATATCACTTCAACTTCCAAAGACTCTACATGTTTTAACATCCTATCCATCAGCTCAGGACCTTGTAGACCATCGCTATCACCCGGCCAATTCTCTACGTCAGTAGTGGTGGTTAATTGACCTCCTTGTTCCATACCTGTAACTAAACAAGGCTTGAGGCCTGCTCTTGCAGCATAAACTGCTGCTGTATATCCGGCGGGACCAGAACCTAATATTACAAGCTTTCTTTTAATAGTTTCCATACTGTGAATTATATAGTTATAAGTAAAAATTAGTTATTCGGATTAGAACATCTTCTGAATAAACTATACAATAGTTAAAACTTATATTTGTTAGTGGTTAAAAAGTCTCAAGCAATAAAAAAGTCTCCGAACCAGGCCGTATCGGTATCACGTATACGCCTCAATAAACTCATATTAGATTCTTGGTTAATAGTTCAAGGCTTTCTTGGAATATTCGTCTTTTTAGCACTCACTACTTTTTCTCCTCGAGATTCGGGTTGGAATACACAGGTTTTTTCTGGCGATACGATCGATAATAATCAAGTCATAAATGCAGTGGGGAGTTGGGGTGCTTATTTGAGCGACTTCCTATTAACAATATTTGGGTACATGGCTTATGTATTGGTCTATTGGCTTCTATGGCCATTAGTAAGTCATTTTTTTCTCTCAAGAAATAAAGTCCCTTTCTCAGACATATACACTGGATTGTTAGGTTTAAAAATATTCGGATGGATATTGGTAGTGATTTCCGGTTGCACTTTATTTGCTCTAACCTTGGAGCCGGGATTGAGTCTCTTGCCTCAAGAGGGTGGAGGATTAATCGGTACAAGAATATCTTCAGTATTTATAGTTCCCTTAAGCTTGATAGGTAGCTTACTGTTATTTACTTCTAGTCTACTATTAGGTCTTACTTTGTCATTGGAAGTTTCTTGGGTTGCACTGATAAATAAAGTTCAGGAATTATTATTATCTTCCGGATCAACAATAGGCCATAGAGCTTCAAATTACTTAAACACTCTTAAAGAAAAACAAAAGTTAAGAAAAGAAAAAATTGAGAGACAAGAGAAAGTTATAGTCAGTACAAAAGCAAAAGAGCAAAGTAAACCTGCTGAAGTCATTCAATCCAAGCCTAAGATTGAGACTAGTAAAAGAGTAGAAGAAGAAAAACAAACTGAACTTTTTGAATATAAAGAACCTTCGGTACCTCCCAAACTTTCTCTGCTTGATGAACAGACACAAGAAACTTCAAATGAAACTTCTGAGGACTCACTTCGTCGTCTTGGTGAATTAGTTGTATCTAAACTAGCTGAATACAATATCAATGATATTGAAGTTGAATCAATCCAACCTGGGCCGGTTGTAATAAGATTGGAACTTAAGCTGCCTAGTGGATTAAAAGTTAACCAAATATCAAATATCAGTAAAGACTTGGCACGCTCGCTTGCAAAAACAAGTGTAAGAATAGTAGAAGTTATAGAGGGAAAAGATACCATTGGTATTGAAGTACCGAGAGAAGATAGACAGCCAGTCCTACTCAGTGAAGTTTTATCTAGTAAAACGTATGATGAATCTAAAAGTCCGATTACAGTAGCCCTTGGAAAAGATATCAGCGGATCAGCCATAGTCGCAGATCTTGCATCAATGCCCCATTTACTAGTAGCAGGGACGACTGGTTCAGGAAAATCCGTAGCAATTAACTCAATGCTTATCAGTATTTTGTATAAAGCTAGTCCTGAACAAGTACGCATGATACTGATTGACCCGAAGATGTTAGAGCTTTCTGTATATGAAGATATACCGCATTTGTTGGCACCTGTAATCACGGATATGAAAGAGGCTTCCAGTGGATTGAGATGGTGTGTTAATGAAATGGAAAGACGCTACAAGTTAATGGCACATTTAGGTGTAAGAAATCTTAATGGCTATAACAAAAAAGTTAGTGAAGCATCATCAAAAGGCGAACCTCTGAAAGATCCAATGTGGAAGATTAATGAAGCTGCGGAAGGTGAAGAAGCGCCTGATTTAGAAGAATTACCGCTGATTGTTTTGGCTGTAGATGAATTAGCAGATTTGATGATGGTTGTTGGTAAAACAGCAGAGCAGCTTATTGCTAGGATAGCTCAAAAAGCCAGAGCTGCAGGAATTCACATGTTACTAGCAACTCAAAGACCATCAGTGGATGTTATAACCGGTTTAATAAAAGCAAATATATCATCAAGAGTTGCTTTTCAAGTAGCCTCTAAAATGGATTCAAGAGTAATACTTGACCAAGGGGGAGCAGAACAATTATTAGGAAAAGGAGATATGCTTTATCTCGCCCCTGGAACTTCCATACCTCAAAGGGTACATGGCGCTTTTGTTGGAGATGATGAAGTACAACGAGTAGCAGATGATTGGAGGCAAAGAGGTACAGCTGATTATTTAGATGAGGTCACCAAAGAGGAAGGAGCAGTTTCAGGAATGCCTGGTATTACATCTGAAGAAGAATCAGATGGTGAGAAAGATGAGTTATATGATGAAGCTGTTGCATTTGTCGCCCAATCAAGAAGGGCATCTATATCTGCTGTCCAAAGAAGACTAAGAATAGGCTATAACAGGGCGGCTAGAATGATTGAAACTATGGAAGAGTCTGGAGTATTAAGCCCTATGGCCTCTAACGGAAATAGAGAAGTTTTAATACCGCCGCCACCCGAAGATTAATTTGAGAAAAATTTACCTTACTTTGTTTAGTATACTTCTGACTACCACAGTTGTTGGTAATGAGACTACTACTATTAGTAAAGAAAATTTATTTGATTTCTTACATTCTAAACAATATCTTAAAACTAATTTCACTCAAACCACACTAGCAGATTTAAATGAGCGGGTAGTCTCTGGAAACATACAGGCATCAAGATCAGGAAATTTTAAAATTGAATACCTTGATCCAATTAAAGAGACCATTTCGGCAGATAAAGAATTTCTCTACAAATTAGATATAGAGTTGGAGCAACTAGATATCGTTCCTCGAGAAGAATATTTTAAAAATACACCTATAAGTATCTTAATCTCCAATATTGAGAATCTAAAAAAATTGTATTCGATTAACTCATGTACTGAGGAAAATCTTATCACTGTATGTTCGCTTTCTACTAAAGAGGAGAATAGTTTCGTTGAGAAGATATTCCTTCAATTTGCAGGTACAGAACTTGATTCTCTAACCTATACAGATTCTTTTGGTCAAAATGTAAATTTTGATTTTGATGACATATCTTGGGAGCCTTTTACTGAAAACCAACTTTACATCTCCATACCGGAAGGAATAGATGTAGTTTATCACTAGTATTCTTTAGAATAGAGGCATGCTTGATTCAAAATTACTTAGGAAAGAAACAAAAGAGGTCATATCTAACCTCAAAAGGAGAGGTTTCGAATTCGATGAGACACTCTGGACCAAACTTGAATCCAAAAGAAAAGCTTTACAAGGCACAACTGAAAATCAGCAAGCCAAGTTAAACGAGCTCTCAAAAAATATAGGAATTGCTAAACAAAATTCTGAAGATACAAAAGATCTTGAAAAAATGGCTTCAGAACTTACAGCAACATTGAAAGAGCAGAGTAATGAGCTAGATAACTTACTGGAACAAATAGAAAATTTTGTTTTGTCGATTCCTAATCTAATTGACCATGATGTTCCTGATGGTGAAGACGAAACTTCCAACTTGGAGTTAAAAAAGATTGGTTCTCCTAGAGTATTTGATTTTCCTATTAAAGATCACTTAGACATAGGAAGATCTTATGAAATTGACATGGAAGCGGGGGTAAAACTGACTGGTTCAAGGTTTAAAGTTCTTAGAAATGATATAGCACACCTTCAAAGAGGCTTAATAAACTTTATGATTGATACACATGTGCAGGAGCATGGATATGAAGAAGTTTATGTTCCATACATAGTCAATAAAGAGTCTTTGATCAGTACAGGTCAACTCCCTAAGTTTGAAGAAGATCTTTTTAAGATCGATAACAAAAATGATTTTTATTTAACCTCCACAGCCGAAGTTCCAGTAACCAATTTATTCAGAGATGAGATTCTCAATTCAGAAAATTTACCAATCAAATATGTATGTCATACTCCGTGCTTTAGAAGCGAAGCTGGAAGTTATGGAAAAGATACAAAGGGCATAATGAGATTGCATCAATTTGAAAAGGTAGAGTTAGTTCAGGCTGTTGAATCTTCAGATTCTGATGAAGCATTGGAAGAATTGACCGAACATGCTGAGAATATTCTCAAAAAATTGGAATTGCCTTACAGAGTTGTTTCTCTTTGTTCTGGTGACATAGGTTTTTCTGCAGCTAAAACATATGACTTAGAGGTTTGGGTACCTTCGCAACAGGCCTATAGAGAAATATCCTCATGTTCAAACTTTAGGGCTTTTCAAACTAGAAGAATGAAAGCACGCTGGAAAAATAATTCTGATAATAAGATTGAACTTTTAAATACTCTGAATGGTTCTGCTCTAGCATTAAGTAGGACAGTTTTAGCCATTCTTGAAAACTATCAAGAATCAGATGGCTCTGTAACTATACCGGATGTTTTAAGAAACTATTTAGGCAAAGAATCGATTTTACTTCCCCAATAAGATTATAAATCTTAAACTTTTTGATAGCCTCTTTAGGTGAAGAATAGAGTTAATACAATAGATTGTGAAATCTAAGAAACTTTTTGCCCCATTAAGAAGAATTTTTATTTTTTTTAATCAAAATTAGGTATATGATTATCTGAACTTTTTGTCTAATTAATTTTGGGGTTAATTATGAAACTAATCTTTAAAAAGATTTTTCTTTTTTCTTCTATTTTCTGTCTAAGCTTACCCGTATTTTCTGATGTAGACACAACATCTGGTATGAGGGGGAGTGTAAATGTCTCAGGTGCTACTGTTGAAGCTGAACATACGCCGACAGGTATTACTAAAACCACAACAACCAGTTCTACGGGTAGCTTTTCAATATCCTTTCTACCTTTAGGCGGTCCTTACACCGTTAAAGTATCGGCACCAGGTTACAATTCAGAATCCATAGATGGTTTATTCTTGAGTTTGGGTGATCCACTATCCTTTGGAGTAACTCTTACGAGCACCACTGCAGCAGATGAAATTATAGTAACTGCGAAGCCTGCCGAAGCTTTTAAGATGGGTACAAGTACTATCCTGACTAGAGAAGATATGGATGCAGTTCCAACAATCAATCGACAAGTAGCAGATTTTGCAAAAATGGATCCCAGAGTTTCAGTTAATGGAGGCGTTGGAAGGGATGCAGAAATAAGCATTATGGGAGCCAACTCAAGATTTAATGACTTCACTATAGATGGGATAAGCTTTAACGATCCTTTTGGATTAAATGATAATGGATTCGGAACTATGAGGAATCCAATTAGTATGGATTTTGTTGATCAAATATCTGTTGATATAACTCCATTTGATGTGTCCAGGGGTAATACAACCGGTGGCTCTATTGCAGTCGCTACAAAGTCAGGAACTAATGAATTTCAGGGATCAGCGTACTATCAAAAAAGAGATGAAAGCAGCGTAGGAGATTTTGAGGGTCAAGATTTTCCTGAATTTGAAGATGAAGTTATCGCGCTGACTTTTGCTGGACCACTCATTGAGGATAGACTCTTTTTCTTTGTGGGTTATGAAGAAAATACCGCATCACTACCTGGTCTTTTTGGGACTAAAGATAGTGGTGCTCAAAACCCCGCTAGAGTTGTAACTACGGCGCTGGCTAATGAAATTAGACAGTATACTATTGATAATTATGGTGGTTATGATGCTGGATATATCAATTTAGTAACTTACGACTCTACCCATGAAGAATGGACAGTTAAACTAGATGCGGTAATTAGTGATGCTCATAGAGCTACTCTAAATGTATCCCATTCCGAAGATCTTTTGCCACAAAGATACAACAACTGGTCTAGAACTGTATTTAGTAATAATTGGTATTATAAAGACCCAGAAATCGATCGAGCTTCATTAACTTTATATAGTGATTGGTCCGATAGACTTTCAACAAAATTTAAGTACACCAGCTATGAGATGTTGGAAGATGATTCCTCATATGGAGATGATTTATTTCCTGAAATGAATATCACGATTACTGACTCGGTCACCGGCGATAGAGATAATGTATTTTTAGGTGGTGATCGATACAGAGGAGCAAATTTAATCAACGTTGAGAGTGAATTCCTAACTTTAAAAGCTGATTACAATAATGACGACCATGTCTACACAGTCGGTTTTGAAAGGGATGAATCCGATGTTGTAAATCTATTCATTGCTAGATATAACGGTGAGGTAAGATTTAGGAGCTTCGAAGATTATCAAAATGGGGTTTGGAGTAGATTGAGAATACACGAGCCTTATGCTGGACATGAAGCGGTAGGAACTATGGCTGCAGATTTTGAGGTCGAAAAAAATTCTCTGTACATTCAAGATAAGTGGTTTGTAAACAATGATCTTACAGTTATGTTTGGTCTTCGTTACGATGAAGTTGAGACTCCAATAGCGCCTGCTACTAATGTAAATTTTGTTAAAGAATATGGCTTCTCAAACTCGTCAAAATTTGATTTTGATGTTTTGCAACCAAGATTTTCATTCAATATGGATCTCACGGATTTATTTGAGAGTAGAGAAAGTGTAGTTTCTGCTACTTTGAGAGGTGGTAGAGGATTATTCATGGGAAGGATACCTCGAGTTTGGTATGGAAATGCCTACTCAAGGACTGGAGCAACAGGCGACTATCGTGGATGGTATAGTAATTGTGTTGGTGACGAAAGCGTTACTAATTGTCCTGGCAATATGCCAAAGGGTGATCCGACAGCATTCTGGTTAACTTCACCTGATTCTAAGTATTCAATACCAGCAGCAGACAACCCTTACGGAGTTGCCCAAAGCACAGATCCTAATTTTGAAGCTCCGTCTTCGTGGAGAACAAGTTTAGGATTGGATCTTTTACTGGATAGTGGTTGGGATATAACTCTTGAATATAATCTTGATCAGGTAAGACAAGCAGTATTTTTTACAGATCTTGGTTTAGAAAGAGAAGGAACACTCGCTGATGGTAGAGGAATCTATGGTGGTAGAGGAGACTACAGGTTAACCAATACAGACCAAGGTACTACTGAGGCCTGGACAATCACAACCACAAAGCAGTTTGGTGAAATAGATTGGTTTGCTGGTTATACGAAGATGAGAGCTAATGACATTTTTGAATTAACAAGCGCACAAAGTGAAAGTTCCTATGCAAGATCGGTAAGAGCCGATGGTGAGAATATTAGTGCTGCCAGATCTAACTTTATGGTTGAACATAAATTAATTACTGGACTCGATTACACTACTCAGTTCTTTGGAAATAATGATACAAGGTTTTCTCTTGTATACGTCGCAAAATCAGGAGAACCCTATAGTGTTACTTTTGATGGTTATGAAGATGCATTTTCAAATGACAGAACTGATGGTGGATACGATGCAGCGTATATACCTACCGGAGCTTCTGATCCCAATGTTGTATTTGCAAGCTCATCCGTTGCTGATGCTGTAATGGCTCACGTAAATGGATCTGGATTGGCAAGTTACAAAGGGCAAATTGTACCTAGAAATGCATTTAATAGCCCTTGGATAAGGACTTTAGACCTTCGAATTACACAGGATATTAATATTGCCAATGATCATAAAGTAATTGTTTATCTCGATGTAACTAATCTTCTTAATCTCATTGATGATGAGGATGGAATCATTAGGGAATATAGCAACAGAAGCAGGCAAATAATTTTGGATGAAGATAATCCATACGATTCTCAAGGAAGATACAATATAGTTGGTGTAGATCCTGACGATGGTTTATTTGTCCAAGGTAGGGCCGGACAATCTTCTTATCAATGGAACTTAGGTTTTAAATATCAATTCTGATCCTACTGAAGTTAAAAAACGCCACTCACGTGGCGTTTTTTTTAAGTCAAAAGTCTTGGTCCATTTATCATACAAACCTTAGTTGCATAAGAAATGGCTTTACTTAGAGCCAATCTATCTTCTAGGACGTCAGTGTAAGCCAAGAATGTTCCAATCAAAGCGTCACCAGCTCCGTTAGAGTTAATCACATCTATTTTGGAGGCCTCTATATTTATTTGATTATATCTAGCTCCTTTCGAACCTTTGCTAACTAATGTGTTCAAAGCAGGATTGCTGATTAACTCCTGTAATTTGATAATTTCAGCTTCATTACCATAGAGAATATCGATTTTATTGAGAAAAACTTTTTTTAGATTTTCATAATTTTGTTCAATAAGACTAGTGTCCGATAATCCAAAACACACGCGGACTTCATCTTTTACTTGAAGAGAATATTCAACAGTTTCGATTCCTTTCATGGAAGAAAGTGAAAAGTTATCCAATACTAAGAAATCTGAGGATAAAAGTTCACTGATATTAATACTTTCGGGACATAAATCTAAATTAGCTCCTAGATTTGCTGCCATTGTTCTTTCGCCGTCTGGAGTTACAAAAATTAAACAAATACCAGTTGGTAGCGAAGATCTAAAAAAGGACATAGCTTTATCGTTATCTTTGAAAGATTTTAAGAAAAGTTCTCCATATTCGTCATCACCTATTGAACATGAAAAATATGTTTTAGAGCCGTGTTGATTAGCTGCATATAAGGAATTTGCTACAGAGCCTCCAGGTAAAGCAGAATATCTCTGACTTTTAAAATCTTTTAATAAGATTGAAAGTTCATCTTGAGAAATATGTTTCATAGATCCCTTGGGGATGGAAATGGTTTTTAACTGTTCCTCACTAATCCTGATTTCAATATCAATCAAGGCATTGCCAAATCCATAAATTTTATTCATATGGTCTATAATCTTACTCAAATAAATCAATAACAAACATAAATAAGTTGAACATTCCTTTTTCAGTAATTTCTTTGAAGAACTTTTATAAAGATCCTAATAAGTTCTCCAAAGAACTTGGCGATAACTTCAGAAAATCTGGCTTCTGCGGAATAAAGGATCATGAAATAGATACAGATTTAGTTAGAGAGGTACAAGATTTATTCATTCAATTTTTTTCTCTACCGGAAGAAACTAAAAAATTATATTTTTATCCTGAGCTTGGTGGAGCAAGGGGTTACACTCCTTTCAAAATTGAAACTGCAAAAGGTGCTAAGCATGCAGATTTGAAAGAATTTTGGCATGTCGGCAGAAAATTGGATGATGGCGATCCTTTTAGGAGATGGATGCCTGATAATATCGATGTACCTGATCTTAAATCTTTTAAAGAAAAAACTAATAAGCTTTTTTTGCAATTCGATGCTTTGGGTAACCAAATACTTGAAGGGATAGCTTTAGATTTAGGTATAAATTCAAATTTCTTTCATAAAGTAACAAACAAAGGAAACAGTGTTATGAGGGTGATTCATTATCCGCCAGTTGGAATTGAAGAGTCAGGCGAAAGGGCAGGTCCTCATGAAGATATCAATCTAATTACTTTATTGATTGGAGGTCAACAAGCAGGCCTAGAAATTTTGTCTAAAAATAATGAATGGTTAAGAGTCTCGGTTGATAGCGATGTGATAGTTTGCAATATTGGAGATATGCTCCAAAGATTGACTAATAATAATATGATCTCTACAACACACAGAGTTAACGCTCTGGCGGAAGAATCTAATTCTTCGCGATACTCTATACCCTTTTTTGTTCACCCTAATCCAGATTGGTTTATAGAAACCTTGGAAAATCAAATTACTGATTCTAATCCCAATAACTATCCAGATGGCATCCTGTCCGAAGATTTTCTGCAAGAAAGACTAAAAGAAATTAAACTTATCTAATGGAGTATCTTCAACCCACGATAGGATTATTTTCATTACTTGCTTTAGGGGCCGTATTTAGTGAAAGTATAAAATCAATAAAAATTAGATTTGTTGTCATGGCTATTCTGATTCAGCTAATTTTGGCAATAATTCTTACTAAAATTGAACTGATAAGTTCTTTCTTTAATATTCTCTCAGATGGTGTAATGGTCTTAAAAGCTGCAAATGATTACGGCACAGGATTTGTTTTCGGTTATTTGGCAGATGGCGCACCTAATGCACCTTTTGATATAACTAATCCAGGAGGGACATTTATTTTTGCTTTTGGTGGCCTAACTTTAATAATATTAATGTCAGCAATATCGGCATTACTGTGGCACTTGAGAGTCATACCATTAATAGTCAATGCCCTTTCAGTTTTATTTAAAAAACCTTTAGGTGTAGGCGGTCCTATTGGACTTGGTGCCACTGCAAATGTTTTTTTAGGGCAAGTTGAGGCGCCATTATTAATTAAGCCTTATCTATCTTCTATGACTCGTCATGAACTCCTGATAATCATGACTGTCGGAATGTCTACGATAGCTGGATCTGTTATGGTTGTATATACAACCATGCTCTTTCCAATTTACGGATCTGGATTAATTGGACACTTTTTGTCTGCCTCCTTAATTTCTGTACCCGCGGCGATTATGTATGCAAACATGATGATACCAAGCAATGCAAAAACAGATTTTCCAGATGAGAAATCTGATGATATGTACTCCAGTATCATGGATGCTATAACTCAAGGCACAAAAAATGGTCTTGATATATTCCTAAACGTCATTGCTATGTTGATTGTTGTAATGGCTTTAGTTTTTTTAGTAAATTCAATGCTTGGACTTTTACCAAATCTGAACGGCAATCCTATTACACTTGAATTAATGTTAGGTTATCTTTTCGCACCTTTGGCATGGTTTATGGGCATACCTTGGAGTGAATCTATCATTGCAGGTCAATTACTAGGTGTAAAAACTGCATTAAACGAATTTGTAGCTTATTTATATTTGTCAGACACAGAAAATTATCAACTGTCAGATAAAACCAGAATGATATTGCTTTATGCTCTTTGCGGTTTTGCTAACTTTAGTAGCGTTGGTATTTTACTAAGTGGTTTGAGCGCAATGGTACCTGAGAGGAGGGCAGATTTAATATCGGTCTCAGGAAAGGCACTTTGGTGTGCTTTATTAGCATCTTGCCTAACAGGTTTTATCATCGGAATACTTTAGCCAATATTTTTTTCAATAAAATGCTTCCTGCAAACTGATACATATTTCTCTTCGCCACCTATTTCTATCTGAGTTCCATCGGATACCACTTCACCTTTGGCATTTAATCTCAATACCATTGTAGCTTTCCTTCCACAATGACAAACAGTCTTAATTTCTTTCAAATTATCTGCCCAAGCTAAAAGATATTTACTACCTTCAAATAGATTACCTTGAAAATCTGTTCTAATACCGAAAGTTAATACGGGAATATCTAATTCATCGACAACCTTACCCAGCTGGCTTACTTGATTTTGAGTTAGAAACTGAGCCTCATCAATTAATACGCAGTCAACAATAGAGTTCTTACTAAAATTTAAGATATCCCTGTATATATTTGTTTTACTTGTAAATATATTTGATTTTGCTTTCAGCCCTATTCGTGAAACTATTTCTCCTTTACCAAATCTATTATCTAAGTCAGAAGTATATATTCTTGGGTTCATGCCTCTTTCAATGTAGTTATGATTGGCCTGTAAAAGCATAGTTGATTTACCGGCATTCATAGAAGAATAATTAAAGTAAAGCTTTGCCATTTTTGATTATTTTGAATGTGCTACTATACCAGCCTTTTTTATGTCCAAGGAAATTGATAAAGATCATATTCTAGAAGAATCTGCTGAGATTACTCATCCAGAGTCCCTCAGTGTATGGGGCCTAGCGTGGCCTTCAATTCTAAGTAATCTGTTATTTGCCTCAGTAGGACTTGTTTCAATCAAAGCGGTTGGCTCACTCGGTGCTGAGGCTGTTGCAGCTGTAGGAACCGGGCAGAGAATATTTTGGGTCTTTCAAGCTCTGTTAATGGCTATTATGGCTGGCACCACAGCCTTAGTTGCTAGAGCAATTGGATCAGGAGACGAATATGAGGCAGCTCAGGTCACTAGAGCTTCGCTGGGCATTTGCCTTTTAATTTCTTTTTTCACAGTCATACTTTTATGGGTTGGTGCAGATTTTATGATTGGTTTGTTTGGTCTTGATGAAGAATCAAGAAAACTATCCATAACGTACACACAGATATTAGTTGGATTTACCCCAGTGTTTGCAATCTCAATGGTTCTTGGAACTGCTCAACGAGCCGCGGGAGACGCAAAAACTCCTTTGTACATAGGACTTATTACAAACATCGTAAATATCGTACTTTTAATTGGATTAGTTGAAGGTCGTTACGGGATGCCAGAAATGGGAGTTGTGGGCGCAGCTTTAGCAGGAGGCCTTGCATTTACTTTCAACTCAATTCTTGTATTAGGATTATGGTTTGGTAAGAAACTAGCAGTTTCGATAGGTAAGGCAGGATCTATGACATATGATCGTTTAAAGCAACTCATCACCATAAGTTATCCTGCGGGATTAGAATCCTTTGTTTTTCAATTTGGAATGCTTTCATTCTTTTGGATAGTGGCTTTGTATGGAACGGATGCAGTCGCTGCTTACAACATAGGTGTGAATGTGCTAATGCTGTCATTTACTGTAGGTAATGGCTTTGCCATAGCAGGAGCTACTTTAACAGGACAACATCTAGGTGCTTCTGATCCTGACAAAGCTTATGATTCGGGTTTTAAAGCAGCTCGATTAACTATGCTTTCTATGGGGTCGCTAGGTATTCTATTAGCAATATTTTCTAGAGAGCTTGCAGGCTTCTTTATTAACGATATTGATGTGATCAATAAAACCGTCGTATTCGTGTGGATGCTAGGAATCATGCAACCCTTTATGGCAATAGAATTTTCAATTGGTGGTGCCGTTAGAGGAGCGGGAGATACTAAATCTCCTTTAGTAATAACTTTAGTAGGACTCGTCTTAGTTAGGGTTCCTCTTGCTTTTATTTTCTACAGTTTAGGTCTTCCAATTGAGTGGATTTATGCAACGCTTATTGCTGATTACTTTTTAAAAGGAATGCTGCTTGCATATAGATATAAATCTAGAAGATGGATGAAAGTTCTTAAGATGGATAACTGATATGTTTTTAATGATGCGACAGATTAAACTTCTATTGATTATTCAATTATTTTTAAGTTGTTCGGAAACAACAACCTTAGAATCTACTAAGCCTCAAACTCCGGAAGATTTAATTGCACACTCTGATGAGTTTAAAAAAGAGTTAATAACTGTTACTGATGGTGTACATGTTGCTGTTGGTTATGCTTTAGCAAACTCGATTCTTATTGAGGGAGAGAAGACGAATATCATAATTGATACTACCGGAAGTGAGGAAACTGCCACAGAAGTAAAAGATATGTTTGACGCCATCAATTCTAATCCAGTCGAAACTATAATTTATACACACAACCACGCAGATCATACTTATGGTGCCACAGTATTTGCCGAAGGTTCTAATCCAGACATATATGCACATTCTACTACCGAAATCTATCTATCTAGAGTAATAGGTATCTTAAGGCCTATAATTTCGTCCAGAAGCAACAGAATGTTCGGAAATGCTTTACCAAAAGAACAAGTTGAGAATAATGGCATAGGACCTTTTTTAGAGATAGGAAGAGACGGAAGAAAGCCTGGTCTTCTTTACCCAACAAAAACATTTACAGATCAAATTGAATTCAAGGCCGCTGGCCACAAAGTTCAGCTATTCCATGCACCGGGTGAGACAAATGATCAGTTATTTGTTTGGTTACCGGAAAAAAAAGTTTTATTTCCAGGTGATAACTTTTATAAAACTTTTCCGAATCTTTATACTATTAGAGGTACTCCTTATAGAGATCTGGTTGGATGGGTCAATAGTATAGATATGATGAGGTACCTTGAACCTGAATTCTTAGTACCCAGTCATACTAGACCGATAATAGGTAAAGAAAACATAAATATTCTCCTAACTACTTATCGAGACGCTATTCAATTTGTTCATGATCAAACAGTGAGGTTAATGAATTTAGGTTTGGATCCAAATGAGATTGCTGAACAATTAGTCCTGCCAAAACACCTAGGAGATTCTCCTTATCTAAAAGAGTTTTACGGCACACCTGCATGGTCGGCTAAA
This sequence comes from uncultured SAR86 cluster bacterium, assembly GCA_902537425.1. Lineage (GTDB taxonomy): Bacteria > Pseudomonadota > Gammaproteobacteria > Magnimaribacterales > Magnimaribacteraceae > Magnimaribacter. Next base: position 19,643 of record CACBBD010000013.1, read on the forward strand.
AATGTTTTTTCAGGATATCTTGGTTGGTTTGATGGTAATCCATCCACTTTGAAACCTTTGCCTTTAAAGGATGAAGCTGAAAAAATAATTCAATTATCCGGTGATTGGGATAGCCTTTTTAAAGCAGCGGAAGATGCTTTTTTAGCAGATGATTTTCAATGGTCCCTGCAACTCACTGATTACTTACTAAGATCTAGACCAGACAATCAAAAAACTAAACTTCTTCGTCAATCCGCTTTGGAAAGTTTAGGCAATCAAGAAAGTAATCCCAATTCGAGATATTATTATCTCAGCAGTGCAGCTCAGTTAGACGAAAATTATCAAGAAAATGATATTTTATTACCAAGTTTGGAGGTTATACAGAAATATCCAATTGAATCTATGATGGAAACTTTGAAGGTTAATGTCATACCAGAAAAATCTTTGAATAAAAATATTCAGTTGTTATTTACCTTTACAGATTCTCCTAAATCTTTCTCATTGTTTTTGAGAAGAGGAGTATTGGAAGTTCAACCTTTTATGATTACAGGCTCATCCGTCCAAATAAAATCTAGTGAAAATGATTTAAAGGCTATACTGTCTGGTGTGAAAAGTTTACCTATTTCATTGGTTAACGGTAGTTTAAAAGTAGAGGGTAGTAGAGCAGATTTGCTATCTTTCTTTAGCAGTTTGAGGAACTAAATATGAAAGACTTTAAGGATATAACAGTTGAAGTAAGTGAAAACATAGCCTATGTAACTATCCAAAGACCTCCAAATAATTTTTTTGATTACCTTTTGATAGAACAGATTGCAGATGCTTATGAAGAGCTTGATCAGGTTTCTGATTGCAGGGTAACAATATTAAAGTCTGAAGGGAAAAATTTCTGTGCTGGAGCTAATTTTGGCCAAGATGAAGATATGTTGGATAAGTCGGTTCCATATAAAAAGCTTTATGCGCAAGCAGTAAGATTATTCAAAACCAAGAAACCTGTAATAGCTGTAGTCCAAGGTGCCGCAATCGGAGGAGGTTTAGGACTAGCTTTATCTGCAGATTTTAGAATAGCTTGTCCAGAGGCAAGATTTGCAGCAAATTTTGCAAAACTTGGATTTCACCCTGGATTTGGAAGCTCTGTGACTTTACCAAGAGTTATCGGCACTCAAAAAGCAATGGATATGCTTTTTACTGCAAGAAGAGTAGGGGGTGAGGAAGCATTTGAGATTGGGTTAGCTGATAAGCTGACTTCAATAGAAAATTTGATGCAAATAGCAAAAGAATTTTCTGAGGAAATTACAAGTTCTGCGCCTATGGCAGTTGAATCAATTAGATCAACCTTACGTGGTAACTTAGCCGAACAAGTAGAAGAAATTGTCGATTGGGAATTAAGCGAACAAGTGAGGTTGCAAAAGACTGAAGATTTTAAGGCAGGAATTGTGGCGTCCCTCTCTAGAGAAATTCCTAAATTTAATCGAAAGTAATTAAATTTTTATTTTTGATGGGTCTAGTATAGTTGGTGTGGCCGTATTCAAAAGGTTCGGATAATCTAAAGAGTAATGTAATCCTCTGCTTTCTTTTCTTTTTTGTGCACTCTTAATAATTAGATTAGCTACAAGAGCCAGATTTCGTAATTCAATCAAATCTGAGCTGATTAGATATTTTCCATAAAAGTAATTCACTTCTTCATCAATAACCTTCATTGCTATCTCCGCTCTTTTCAATAGATTGTTAGATCTTACAATTCCAACATAATCCCACATTAGTCTTCTTATATCATCCCAATTATGACGGATGATGACACCTTCTTGTGTCTCTGTGACCTTTGATATATCCCATTCTTGGATTTCTTGGTTATGATTCTTAAAATTTTTGCAGATATGATCTGAAGCTTTCTTAGCAAATACCACACACTCTAATAAAGAGTTACTTGCCATCCTATTTGCACCATGCAATCCAGTACTAGAAACTTCTCCTATAGCATATAAATTGTCGATATTAGTTTTACTGTTTAGGTCAACTTTGACACCTCCGCAGGTGTAATGTGCTGCTGGCACTACAGGAATTGGTTCTGCAGTTAGATCATATCCAAATCTAAGACATTCAGAGTATATGTTCGGAAAATGTCCTTTTATTTCATCTGAATTCTTATGACTAATATCTAAAAAGACATTATCAGCACCAGAAATCTTCATTTCTTTATCAATAGACCTAGCAACAATATCTCTCGGAGCAAGCTCTAGCCTTGCATCATACTTTTCCATGAATTTCTCTTTGTTATGATTGACCAAAAAAGCCCCTTCACCCCTCAAAGCTTCGCTAATCAAGAAGGATTTGGCTTCTGGATGAAAAAGACATGTTGGATGAAATTGATTGAATTCTAGGTTTTCAACTTTACACCCCGCTCTCCAAGCTAAACCGATACCATCTCCTGACGAACCATCAGGATTACTGGTATATAAATAGACCTTGCTTGCACCACCAGTAGCAAGAATAACAGCACCTGAACTAAAAGCTTTCACAGTGTCTGAATCTATGTCTAAAACATATGCACCTATACACTTTTCCTTTCGAGTTATAAGATCCACACAAATATGATTTTCTAAGACTTCAATGGTCTTACTTCTTTTAACCATCTCTGAAAGAGAGCTGGACACCTCTTTTCCGGTAGCATCTTCTGCATGCACAACTCTTCTTTTAGAGTGACCACCTTCCTGTGTAAGATGAAGATTCTCTCTTGATTTATCAGTTGTAAAATTTGTTCCAAGACTGCTTAGCCATTCAATTGCATCTTTCCCATGACTCACACATTGCCTTACTGCATTTTCATCGCATAAGCCATCGCCAGCTATTAGTGTATCTCTCAAATGCTCTTCGACAGAATCATTCGAATCAATCACTGCAGCAATACCGCCTTGGGCATACCATGTAGAACTATCTACCAGAGAATTTTTTGTTATGAGGGTGACATTAAATTGATTAGATAACTCAATAGCAGCCGTCATTCCTGCAGCTCCACTCCCTATAATAAGTACGTCTGTTTTAATCAAGTGATTTAAATATTAGAGAATAATCTGTGGCAGTTATATTTTTAGTTAGGTCTCCGGAAGAAATATAATCAATATCTAATTCCTTGATAGTAGACAAAGCATAAACATCAATGTTCCCTGAAACTTCTAATTTGATCTTATTAGCTGCTATTTCGACAGCAGCTACCAAATCTTTTTGTTTAAAATTATCTAACATAGCAATATCAGCTCCTGAATCAATTGCCTCTCGGAGCTCATCAAGATTTTCTACTTCAACCTCTATAATTTTTACCTCATTCTTCCTAAGAGTCTCCACTGCTTTTTTTATTGAACCGGAAGAAGCAATATGATTTTCTTTCACTAGTGCCGCATCGTATAAGCCCATCCTATGATTTTGACCTCCGCCAACCACAACAGAATATTTTTGCTCGTATCTCAAGCCTGGTAAAGTTTTTCTTGTATCTAATAATTTAGTATTAGAGCCTTCTAATTTCTTACTATAACAATAGGTTTTGTAAGCAATACCTGACATCATCTGCAAAAAATTAAGACCAGTTCTTTCTGAAGCTACCATACATTTTGAGTTTCCTTCTATAGTTGCTACTTCAGTATTAGCTTCGATTAGCGCTCCTTCCTCTATATTCCAGAGAATATTGGCATTAGGATCTACAATTTTAAAAGATGCTTCAAACCACTTAGAACCGCACAATATAGACTTATCTCTACATAGAAGAATAGCACTCTGAGTTTGTAAGGGATCTATTAACTCTCCAGTAATATCTCCAATGCCAATGTCTTCCTCTAAGGCAAGCTTTACAGATTCTTCTATCTTGATTGAGTTTGGTTCGTGCCTTTTAGACATTAAAGCTAATCATTTTATCTAAAGGAATTTTTGCTTGTTGAATTAGGTCTGAATTTAAATTAATTTCATTGGCAAGCGTCCTAACGCACTCATCTAGGTTAGTTAAAGAATTTAAACCCATCCACGGACAATGTGCACAACTTTTGCACGAAGAGCCAGATCCTCCTGTAGGCGCTTCAAAGAATTCTTTCTCAGGTGAGAGTTGAGCCATCTTATAAAAAATTGATTTATCAGTTGCTACAATAAATTTATTAAATTTTAGATCCCGAGAAGCTTTAATGAGATGAGAAGTCGAACCAACTGCATCTGCCATAGATATGACTTCTGAAGGAGATTCGGGATGAACCAATACACCTGCATCAGGATGAAGTTTTTTCAAATCTCTTAGCCCTGATGCCTTAAACTCCTCGTGGACAACACAGGCACTATCCCATAAAAGCATATCAGCACCTGTTTCCTTTTGGAGATAACTACCTAAGTATTTATCAGGAGCCCATAGAATCTTTTGATCATTCAGATGGAGTTCTTCAATAATTTCTCTTGCAATACTTGATGTAACTACCCAATCAGCCATTGCTTTAACTTCAGCTGATGTGTTGGCATAAACTACAAGTACTCTTTCAGGATATTTATCCTTCATAATTTTCAAGTCAGCTGCAGGACATCCTAAGTCCAACGAGCAAGTTGACTCATAAGTTGGTACATAAATGTGTTTCTCCGGGCTTAGAATCTTTGCAGTCTCTGCCATGAACTTAACTCCACAAACTATAAGGTTTTCTGTTTGGCAGTTACTGCCAAATTTAGCCATTTCAAGGGAGTCACCTATAAACCCATTTGTTTCTTCCGTTATTTGCTGGATAAGAGGGTCAACATAATAATGTGAAACAAGAGTTGCATTATTCATGACAAGATTTTCAGTAATGGATTTAAAGAGATTATCTTTATCTTTTTCGACAAGCTTTCCATTCAATCCAGCCTTGTGACGATCGATTAGTTTGGCATTGAGAAATCTTGATGAAGCTTCCATTTTAGGAACGCGATTGTACCAAAAAAAAGATTATTGATCTTTTCCTTCGCATTATTCTTTTTTGCTACAATGCGCTCCGGTTAGACAATGTTCTATAGGATAGTTGGCAGAGTCTGGTTGAATGCACCGGTCTTGAAAACCGGCAAGGGGTCAAACCCTTCGGGGGTTCGAATCCCTCACTATCCGCCATCAGCGCCCGTATTAGTAATATATATATGGATAAAATACATCACTTAGCTATTCAAGTAGAAGATATCGGTAAATCGGTGGATTGGTACAAGGAGAATTTTGATATTCAAGTTTCTTATCAAGATGAAACTTGGGCGATGATCGATTTTGAAAATACCAGCCTTGCACTGGTCATTCCAGAGCAACATCCTTTTCATTTTGCTATTGAATCTGAGGAGGCATCCTCTTATGGAGAATTAACAAAGCACCGAGATGGTACTGCTTCTGTTTACATTAAAGATATTGATGGAAATAATATTGAGATGATTAAACTCCCCGATAATGAATGATTTTCTTATTTTTGGTTCAACAGGTCTTACAGGCGGATATTTTCTTGATGAGGTAAAGAACAGGAACCTTAACTATCATTTATTTGTAAGAGAAGTTTCATCTTCTGAATCGATAGAGAATCAAACTCTATTTGATTCAGAAAATTTACCTGAGCTACCAAATGCCAAGTCTCTTGTAATATGTATTGGTTATCCTTTAGATTTTTTAGAGCTGATTTATATGAAACTCAATGTAAAAAAAGAATTTAAAAGAGTAGATTTAGATCTAGTTACTGAGATCTGCAAAAAGGCTTCACATGCTGGCATTTCAAATGTTCTTATCATTTCAGCTGTTGGAGCAAATAGCTCTTCTCTAAATTACTATCTAAAAATTAAGGGAATGATGGAAGATGAGGTAAGATCAATCGGCTTTAATTCAATTTTTTTTGCAAGACCAGGACATCTTTTGGGTCCTCGAGATGAAAGTAGGGTGGATGTCTTTGTTAGGCTCATTGAATTTTTTGGTAATCTTTTCTCACCATTTTATATAAGTATATTGAGGAAATACAAAAACATCCCTGCTCAAGTTGTTGCGCAGGATCTTCTTAATTCTTACGAATCTAATAAAAGCACCTCTGAAATAATTATTCATGAACAAAAGTGACATATCACGAATTATAGAAATGGCCTGGGAAGATAGAACTCCATTTGAAGCAATTGAGGCAACTTACAATCTATCTGAAAAGGAAGTTAAAGATCTCATGAAAAAAGAGATGAAATATTCCTCATATAAACTTTGGAGGGCAAGGGTTTATGGAAGGAAAACAAAGCATCTTTCAAAAAGGTCATTTGTATTTGGAAGACACAAGTCGCCTAATAAACGATAAATATGTATCTAACTAAAATCTTTGAGCATTTTTCTTAGTTCAAGTTGATGCTGTTCTTCCTCTCCTATTAAGCCTCTAGTATATTCTTCTAAATATACTGATTTACCTTCTACAATTGATAATAACTCTTTATAGAGGTTAAGAGCATGTAATTCGTGCCCGAGACTTTCTTCCAGGATACCTTGTATTGAATGATCATTCGTCTCCTCAATTTTTGCAATTTTTTGACTGGGATGTCCATCTAGACCAGTAAGTAATTCACCAGCCTGCTGAGCATGCATGAGCGATTCATTAGCTTGTTCTTTTAAAAACTCCACTATTGGCAATCTATAGGGTCCTGTTACCATTAAGGCAGAGTGGGTGTATCTGACAACTCCAGCTAATTCATACTCTATTATTTTGTTTAATATGGTATTAACCTCTTGTGTATTCATAATTTAAATTTAACAGAATATTTCTCTAAATTAGCCAATGGAAATGGTTTTGATTTTGATAATCATTCTGATTTAGCATAGTCAAATAATGCCTAAAGAAAAGGAAGGTAAAAGAATTAAATTTATAATCTTAATTTCTTGGTAATATTATCTGAATTGTATTAAATTACTATTAAAGTTAACTAAAAAGGGGAGTTTTTATGTTACATCTCAGATATTTTCCATTATTCATCTCGTTATTATTTACTGCACCAATTTACGCTGAGGACGTAGAAGAAATAGTTGTTACAGCACTAAAGAGAAGCTCTACAGTAGTAGATACACCTGCTGCAATCACAGCTATTAGTTCTACAGAAATAGAGGACAAGGGCATAACTAGTATGCATGATCTGAAACATTTAGTTCCCAGCATGAATTTTACTAATGTTCTGGGAGCTCAGAACATAACGATAAGAGGAATTGGACAGTTTAATGGTAACCCAGGTGTGTCGGTAAGCACTGATGGTATTTTTCAATCAAGGGCGCACTCATCACAGCTGGGTGAAATGGATCTTGAGAGGGTAGAAGTACTGAGAGGCCCACAAGGTACACTATATGGAAGAAATTCTATCGGAGGGGTTGTTAATCTCATAACAAAAAATCCTACTCAAAATATGGATGGCTATGTCAAATTAGGTTACGGAGAATATGACACTACTACTGCTGAGGCAGCCTTTGGTGGTGGAATTTCTGACAATACCAGTTTTAGATTGGTAGTACATGGAACTGAACAAGGTGAAGGTTTTTATGACTGTCTGAGTGCAGGATGTGGTGAGCAAGGGTATACTGACAAGCAAGCATTTCGATTAAAAATAAAATCAGATTTAACCGATACAGTTTCTGCAGACCTTATGGTTGCATCTGTTGAGACAGAAGGTACGCCTGATCCCTATGGATGGTTAACGGATAATAGAGAACTGGCTGCGGCTTTTGGCTTCCCTCAAATTGCAGCTGAACCTATATCTTTAAAACCTCATGAAATCTATCAGACGCCTACTGCTCAGTCAGTAAATGGTACCAACATGACAGATAGGGAATATGATGTTTCTTCTTTGACTCTAAAGATTGACACTGAACTTGGTACATTAACTTCAATAACTGCAAAACAAGAATTTTATGATCAGTTTAATTTGGACAGAGATGGATCGGCCGGTGCTTATCTAGATACATTTGATATATCAGAGACTGAAACATTCACTCAAGAACTTAATTTCAATATTGAAAGGGATACCATGAGTCTTGTATTTGGTCTGTTTTATATGGATGATGAAACGTCAAGACATACTCATTTCGATAATCCTCAACCTATCCTAGGATTTCCTGTACCAAGTATGTTTGATTTTAAACATGACAAAATGGATACGGAATCAGAAGCATACTTTGCAGATGGTACATTCGATATCAATGATACAACTAGATTAAGTTTAGGAGTGAGAAGAACAACAGATGAATTCACTAGTAAACAAGATAATTTTATTTCTATCTTAATGCCTATGCCGGTTATAGCGGCTCAAACTTGTGATAGAGAAGTGGTTACAGAATATTCTTCAACAACTTCGAGAGCTGTTATACAACATGACTTATCTGCTGATAGCAATGTTTATGCGTCTTTAAGTGAAGGCTTTAAGGCCGGAGGTTATGCTACATATGAATGCACAGATCCTTATGATCCTGAAGAAGTAACTTCTTTAGAATTTGGATTTAAAGGCTCTCTAGCGGAAAACACGAGTTTGAATGCTTCTTTATTTAGATATGACTATACAGATTTCCAAGTATTACAGGTTGTTGGAATACAAACGGTTACGAGAAATGCAGGAGATGCAACAGTTAATGGATTAGAAATAGAAGCTTTATCGAATGTTAGCGACTCTTTGACACTAAACTATGGAATTACTCTTTTAGATGCAACTTATGGAGAATTTGTTAATACAAATGGTATAGAGCCACAATTAGGAGAGCAACAATTAGAGGGTAATTATTTAACTAATGCACCTAAAGTTTCTATTAACTTGGGTTTTAACTATACAAGCGCTATGGCATCGGGTGCCTCACTTACTTACCGCGCAAATGCCGCCTATAAATCAAGAATTTATTTTTCAGAGTTTAATGAGTACTCACAGGATGCATATACTATTGTAGATTTAAATCTAATATGGGAAAGTGCCGATGAGACGATGCGGTCTAGATTCTTTATAAAGAATGCAACAGATGAGGAATATATATCTGGATATCTATCTTCTGCCACCGGTGGAGGCCGTTTTGGTCAATGGGGCTATCCACGAACTGCGGGAATTGAGATACAAAGAAATTTCTAGGTACTGTTACTTTATGATTCTTAAATGACTAGGAATTTTGTATCTATACTCATTTTATTATTAATCTCTTGTTCAGGTGAGCAAGAGATTAATAAAAAAGTCATCACTCAACTCCATGATGTTAAGTCAGAAATTCGTAATGAGATAGTTCCTGTTTCAGTTATTCTCCCACCTGGTTTTGAAGGGAATACACAGAATCTTCCTCTACTAATTAATCTTCATGGAGGTGGAGGAACTAGAGATAATCTTTTAAGACAAGCAGCTACTTATCAAGAAATGTTTGATGAAGGTATCTTGCCACCAATGGTAGTGGTTTCGTTTTCATCAGGAAGAATAAGTTACTATCATGGGACATGGGAAGCTTTTGTAACTGACGAACTACCATTATGGGCTTCAAGGATGTATGGAGTTTCTATAAAACCCGAGCATACTTTGATGACAGGTATTTCTATGGGGGGTTATGGAAGTTTAAAGATAGGTTTAAAAAATCCTGAACGTTTTAAGGCCATAGCTCCTATGGAACCGGCAATTATGCCAATATTGAATTTTCCTAAAGAACCACATAAAAGAAATTCTTGGTGGACTCCTTTGCAAATTTATGAAGATGTTTGGGGGAAGCCATTTGATCCTCAAAACTTCATGAAAGACAATCCTGCAAACATTGCAATAAATAATGCAGAAAGAATAAAGAAAAGTGGTTTAGATATTTATCTTGAAGTAGGTGATGAAGATTTTATACAACTTCACGATGGAGCCGAGTTTTTACATCGGGTCTTTTGGGATAATGATATTCGTCATGAATATCATTTAGTGCGTTGGGCAGATCATGTAGGATTAAGTATGAAAGAGCGCACTAAAGAGGCACATGCATTTTTAGCAG
>CACBBD010000014.1 GCA_902537425.1 uncultured SAR86 cluster bacterium
TAAGGATATATTTGACCTGCTAGCTAATGACAAGCTGATGATAGATACAGACGGCACTTCCAATAAAAGTAATCTTGGAGCAAATGCAATCCTGGCTGTTTCAATGGCGTCTGCAAAAGCTGCTTCGATAGCAAATAATATTCCTCTTTATACTTTTTTAAATAATAAATATTCAGAATTCTGTAATACAGATATTTCACCCTCTCTTCCAATTCCCATGATGAATATTCTTAACGGTGGAGCCCATGCAGATAATCCAATCGATTTTCAAGAATTCATGATTCAACCAAGAGGGTTCAATTCTTTTTCTGAAACGTTAAGAGCCGGAGTGGAGATATTTCATACCCTAAAAAATATCCTCTCTTCAAAAGGTCTGAATACATCAGTAGGTGATGAAGGAGGTTTTGCTCCAAACATAAAATCGCCTGAAGAGGCTCTTGACCTAATTATGATGGCAATAGAAAAGGCAGGATATGTTCCAGGCGAACAAGTTGCGTTATGTCTGGATATAGCTGCAACTGAATTTTATTCGGATTCAGTTTATAGCCTCGTAGGCATGAATAAAAATTTTAGCTCTGCTGACATGATAGGATACATTCAAGACTTGTGTAAAAAATATCCTATAAGCTCAGTTGAAGATGGGCTGGATGAAGATGATTGGGACGGATGGACAAAACTCACTGAATTATTAGGTTCCCAAATTCAACTAGTCGGTGATGACTTGTTTGTTACCAATCCAGAGAGAATTAAGAAAGGTATTAAAAGTAATTCTGCCAATTCAGTTTTAGTTAAGGTAAATCAGATTGGAACACTTCTAGAAACTTTTGAATCCGTTAAAACCTCTTTGGATAATAATTTTACTACTGTTATTTCTCATAGATCTGGCGAAACTGAAGATACATTTATTGCAGATTTAGCTGTAGCAGTGGCTTCAGGTCAGATAAAGACAGGAGCACCATCAAGGTCAGACAGGGTAGCTAAATATAATAGACTATTAATTATAGAGTCGGATTCTAAAATATATATTTGATGATAAAAAAAGTAATCCTAATCCTAAAGTTGCAACCCATTTTCTTTACTTCTTTTATCATATTAAGTTTTATAATCGGACTAACTCAATATCAATTTTGGTTTGGAGATTTTAGTAGGAGCGACCTACAAATTCTTAAAGAAGATATTGCTTTAGTCGAATCAGAGACTAATTTGATAAAGGAACAAAATCAAGAATTGCTTAAAGAAAAACAAAAATTAAGCTCTGGAAAGGAAGCCCTAGAAGGAGCAGCTAGAATAGAGCTTGGAATGATAAAACAAGGTGAAAAGTTTTATGTTTTTAAAGAAGAGGCTTCTGTTGACTCATTAAAAGAAAATTAAATTGATAGAACCATTCGTAGTAATATTGCCCGGCGCAGGATCAGGATTGCGTTTTGACTCAGATACCCCAAAGCAATTTCAAAGAATAGAAGGAAAGTTAGTTATTGATTATTCCATAGATCTTTTTTTAACTTTTAATGAATGTAAAAGAATAATCATAGCCTTGCCAGATATACATTCATTAGATGAAAAAGTTAAAAAAGATGAGAGAATAAGAATTATTGAAGGAGGAGATTCTAGGGCAGACTCTGTAAGGGAAGGTTTTAACATGTTGATGTCATTAGGACATAAACAGCATATATTGATTCATGATGTTGCTAGACCTTGTCTAAAGTTGGCCGACGTCCAAAGTTTTTTGAATATTTTTTCTTCTTCAAAAGCAGATGGGATGATTTTTGCAAAACCTAGTACAGATACATTAAAGTTTTCAAAAGATGGTAAAGTCATTGATGATACGGTCGATAGATCGTTATTTTGGGAGGCACAAACACCCCAAATTTTCAATTCCCAGAAATTATCTGAAGCTTATCATTCTTACGCTGGAGATTTAAGTAAGGTTACCGACGAATCATCTCTTTTCGATAACAAAAAAGAGAATATACTTTTATTCAAAAGCCCTTCCAATAATATGAAAATAACTAGCCCAGGCGATTTACAATTAGCAGAGCATTTAATTAGGAGTTTTAAGGAATAGATATATGCGTATTGGACATGGATATGATGCCCATAAGCTGGTTCAAGGCAGTGGAATGACTTTGGGAGGCATTGAAATTGAATGCGATTACTCTCTTGAAGCTCATTCTGACGGAGATATTTTAGTACATGCTTTGATTGATGCTTTACTGGGAGCAGCAGCATACGGTGATCTAGGAACTTATTTTCCTTCTGAAGATCAGTCACTTGAGAATATTTCTAGCCTATCTATGTTATCTACAGTTTTAGAGAAACTTAATTCAGATGGTTACAAGATTTCTAATATTGACCTCACTTATGTGGGGCAAGTGCCTAAAATAATATCTTACAGTAAACAAATTAGACAAAATTTGTCTACCTTCATTAACATGGACATCGAAAATATAAGTTGTAAAGCTACAACAACCGATCATTTAGGATTTGAGGGAAAACTGGAAGGAATATCTTGTCACTGTGTTGTTTTAATAGACCGTCAATAAAAAATGAAAATTCTACTTTCAAATGATGATGGATATGATGCACCTGGACTCGAAGTACTTTTTGAGACACTTAAAGGTTTTGCAGAACTTTGTGTTGTAGCTCCCGAAGATAATAATAGCGGAGCAGGATGCTCTATAACGACTAATAAACCCATGCATGTTACCAAGCAAAAAAATGGTTTTTTTTCTGTAAGTGGCAGACCTGCAGACTGTGTTTATCTTGGAATAAATGAGTTAGCTCCGTGGAAACCAGATATTGTGATTAGCGGTATAAACCTTGGTGCAAATATGGGAGAAGACCTACTTTATTCTGGAACAGTCGGTGCTGCATTAGAAGCAAGAGGCTTAGATTATCCTTCTATAGCTATATCTGCTGCTGCATTTCATCAACCTGGTTCTGAAAATTACTTGGAACCTAATTATCAAACCTCTGCAGATGTAATTCTAGATCTTCTTCAAAATTATGAATTAGGTGCAATCGATCCATCGCTAGTTCTAAATATCAATACACCTAATGTTGAATTTTCAAAGGATCTTAGATACGTAATAACTTCAGTTGGGACATGGGGAGCAAGAACTCCTCCTAGCGTAGAGATAGATATAAAAGGCAATAAAACATTTTGGACGACACATAGAGATAAATTTCCACAGAATAAAGAGAATTCCGACATAGCAACATTACAAGGCAGTAAAGTCTCTATATCCCCAATTAATCCGAGTTTCACTATTGACGAAGTATCCAGTGGAAGCTTTCGTTTGAAAATGAAATGAGCCTAGATAAAGATAATTTACAAGGTCAGGGCATGACCTCCTTGCGGACAAGGCAAAGACTAATTGAAAGACTTACTGAGAAAGGTATATCAGATGTTAGAGTATTGGAGGCTATGAGAGATAGCCCTCGGCATTTGTTTTTAGATGAAGCTCTCGCAACAAGGGCATATGAAGACTTATCCTTACCAATTGGTTATCAGCAGACAATCTCTCAACCTTACATAGTAGCCAGGATGACAGAATGTCTGATTTCAGATGATCGTTTATCAGAAACTCCACTCGAAAATACTCTAGAAATTGGAACGGGTTGTGGTTATCAAACATATCTTTTGTCTATTTTTTCAAAAAAGGTTACAACTATTGAAAGAATCGAGCCTCTTCAGATCAAAGCTAAGAATATTCTTAAGAATCTTAAAGTTAACAATGTGTCTTTTAAGTTTGATGATGGTAACAACTTAGGTCAGCAACAATACGATGCGATTCTTTCAGCAGCAGCTCCTTTTGAAGTTCCACAAAACCTTAAAGAGCGTCTTTCAATTGGTGGTAAATTAGTTTTACCTGTTGGCAATAATGAACAACAAGTTCTTACTTTAGTAAAAAGGATTTCAGAAGATGAATTTTTAGAAGAAAAACTGGAAGAGGTTATGTTCGTCCCTTTGCTTAAAGGAGTGGTTTCATAGATACAGAAGGTAAATTCTCTCTATTCTGCAAAGGAATTGCCATGGGAGTGGCAGAAGTTATCCCAGGTATTTCTGGAGGCACTCTAGCTCTTATCTTGGGTATATACGAGAGACTTATAAATGCTATAAGCGCTTTTAACCTTGAACTTATTAATTTGCTTAAGAATAAAAGAATATTTGAAGCTTGGGATCAAGTTGATGGAACTTTTATTACGTTACTTATTATTGGTATGTTGACCTCAATTTTCATCTTTTCTTCCTTTTTATTATTCTTCATGGAAGAGTATCCTTTTATTTTCAAGTCCTTTTTGTCTAGCATTTTGCTCGGTTCTGCCTTTTTAGAACCATTGAAACCTAAAATGTCAGCAAGATTTTTAATAGGATTAACACTTTCAATTTGTATTTGCAGTTTTCTATATCTTTTACCTTCTAGAGAATTGGTGGAGGTAAACCATTTGTACTTATTCTTTTCAGGATTCATTGCGATCACGGCATTAATAATTCCAGGTATATCTGGTAGTTTTATTCTTCTCTTACTTGGAACTTATACCACAATGTTAGTGGCTGTTAGGGATTTAAATTTCTATCTAATTTTTATCTTTCTGTCAGGAGCAATAATTGGCTTATTAAGTGTAGTCAGATTTATCAAGTTTTTATATGAAAAGGAAAGACACTTACTCCTTTCAATTTTTTTTGGTTTGGTGATTTTTTGCGTACCACTTATTTGGGTAAATGAAACCAGTAATTCAACTGCTGACTTTAATTTTCTTTCTGTTGCAACTGGAGGTTCGCTTGGTTTTCTTTTAATTTTTTTATTTAACAAGACTAAGATAAATTAGCGTTCGATCATATCAAATTTATCTTTCACTTCTTTCCATTGTTCTGAATCAGGAAGAGGATCTTTTTGTTCAACTATATTGGGCCACTCCATGCAGAGCTCCGCATTCAGTTCTATATATTTTAATTGATCCTCTGGAACTTCATCTTCCGAATAAATAGCTTCTATCGGACATTCAGGTTCACATAACGCGCAGTCGATACACTCATCTGGATTGATAACCAGCATATTTGGACCTTCGTAGAAACAGTCAACAGGACAAACTTCTACACAGTCTGTTAACTTGCATTTGACACATGCATCTCCAACAATAAAAGCCATTTGCCATCATTTTACCAGCTAACCAATATTCTAGTAACCATCATCTAGACAAAGATTTGATTTCTGTTCTAATGACAAAGAATATTATTTAGTAAATTGGAATTAACTGATCTAGAAAATCTTAGCTCAAATTTAGGAGCTCTTCTTCTTGAAAAGAAGATGTATTTTACTTGCGCAGAGTCTTGCACAGGTGGGTTGCTATCTCAATCTATAGTTTCTGTGGCTGGAAGTTCAGCTTGGTTTGGGTGTAGCTTTATTACGTACTCAAACCACTCTAAGCATAAGATGCTTGGTGTCTCAAAGGATTCACTAAAGTCGTTTGGAGCTGTAAGTGAAGAAGTAGTAGGAGAAATGGTTACTGGAGCTCTAAGAGAAAGCAGAGCAAATCTTGGTATTGCAATAAGTGGTATAGCTGGGCCAGGAGGAGGTTCTTCTGAAAGGCCTGTAGGAACTGTATGTATAGCCTGGAAACTCAATGAAGGAGCAGAAATTAAAGAAACATTCCTATTTGATGGTAATAGAAACGAGGTAAGGTATAGAACAGTTTTGAAAGCTTTAGAGGGGGCTATAGACTTATTAAAGTAAAATTTTAAATAATACTGTTTATTTATACAGTATTTTGTATAATGCAATAATATTTTTAAACGGAGAAATATTATGGCTCATAAAAAGGTGACTGACATAAAAGAAGTAGACAAATCCAAGCAACTAGACAGTGCTTTAGGTCAAATTGAGAGACAGTTTGGCTCAGGAACCGTCATGCGCATGGGAGAAAAGAGAAATGAAAAAATTCCTGCTATTCCGACCGGATCATTAGGACTTGATATTGCATTGGGCATTGGTGGACTTCCTAGAGGTAGAATCGTTGAGATTTATGGTCCTGAGTCTTCTGGCAAAACAACACTTACTCTCGAAGTAATAGCACAATGTCAAAAATTAGGTGGTACTGCCGCATTTATTGATGCTGAACATGCATTAGATCCCATCTATGCTGAAAAACTTGGAGTAAATGTTGATGAATTATTAGTTTCACAACCTGATACAGGTGAGCAAGCTTTGGAAGTTGCAGATATTATGGTTTCATCTGGTGGCGTCGATATATTAGTTATTGATTCTGTAGCCGCTTTAGTCCCTAAAGCTGAAATAGAAGGAGAGATGGGAGACCATCACGTTGGTCTGCAAGCAAGATTAATGTCACAAGCCCTTAGGAAGATCACTGGAAATGTTCAGAAATCTGATACCTTAGTCATTTTTATCAATCAAATAAGACACAAAATAGGAGTTATGTTTGGAAGTCCGGAAACAACTGCAGGAGGAAATGCCCTCAAGTTTTATTCTTCTGTCAGAATGGACATAAGAAGAATCGGTACAGTTAAAGATGGTGATGAGGCTGTAGGAAATGAAACTCGAGTGAAGGTCGTCAAAAATAAAGTTTCACCACCTTTTAAACAAGCAGAATTTCAGATACTTTACAATAAAGGGATAAATAGATTGGGAGAGTTAATTGATAAAGGAGCTGATCTCGATATCATAGAAAAGGCGGGAGCTTGGTATAGTTACGAAGGCGAGAAGATAGGACAAGGCAAGGCTAACTCCATTGAGTTTCTTGAACAAAATCCTAAATTACTGAAGACGATAGAAAAGCGAGTAATGGATTCCATCAATAAAGAGGATTAATTTCTCTTTCTCAAACTACCTATTTTGTTATAGGATTCAAATGTGGCGACCAATTGAGTCGCCACTTTTATGAAAATAAGGAGATATTATGGGGAATGCATATATAGTCGGTGCAGTAAGAACACCAGGCGGTAGAAAAAATGGAAAGCTAAGTCAGTGGCATCCTGCTGATCTAGGGGCTTTAGTTCTTGACGAAATAGTAGAAAGAACAGGGGTAGAACCCGAAATGATTGATGATGTGATTTTTGGATGTGTCAGTCAGTCAGGTGCGCAATCAGGGAACATAGCTAGAACAGCTGTATTAGCATCTTCTTTGCCTGAATCGGTTCCAGGCACAACAGTTGACAGGCAATGCGGTTCTTCTCAGCAAGCTATTCACTTTGCTGCGCAAGCTGTGATGTCTGAAACGCAGGATATAGTTATAGCTGGTGGTGTAGAGGTAATGAGTCAGGTACCAATAGGCGCAGCGATCATAGATAGTTTTAATGCAGGACATGGTCAACCTTTTGGAGGCAAGGGTACCAGTGAGAGATATCCTGGCGTGCAATTTAGTCAATTCACTGGGGCTGAGATGATGGCTGAAAGATGGAAAATGCCAAGAGAAGAATTGGACAGTTTTGCTTTGGCTAGTCATCAAAAAGCTATTAATGCAACAGAGGGTGGTTTTTTTGACAGAGAAATCGTTCCTGTTGAAGGACATCTACCCAATGGCGAGAAGGAGATGGTCACTGTAGATGAAGGAATTAGATTTGATGCAAGTGAAGAAAGTCTATCTGGTCTGAATACTTTAACTGATGAAGGAGTTTTAACAGCTGGAACATCAAGCCAAATTTGTGATGGAGCAGCTGCAGTTATGTTAGTAAATGATGCCGGTCTCAAGAAGCTTGGACTCAAACCAAGAGCAAAGGTAGTAGCATTAGCTCTGGCAGGTGATGATCCGGTAATTATGTTGACAGGACCAATACCTGCATCAAAAAATGTACTAGAAAAAGCCTCTATGTCTATTGAAGATATTGATTTGTATGAAGTGAATGAGGCGTTTGCACCAGTTCCATTGGCGTGGGCAAAAGAATTAAATGCTGATTTAGATAAATTAAATGTTAATGGAGGAGCAATGGCACTAGGTCATCCATTAGGAGGAACAGGAGCAAAACTTATGACCACCTTGTTGCACGAACTTGAAAGAAGGGAAGCTAGGTTTGGTTTACAAGCGATTTGTGAAGGCGGAGGTACTGCCAACGCAATGATAATTGAAAGAATCAGTTAGCCTTTAATAATTGAAACAAGATCTTGATGAGAAACCAATTTAGGTTTTTCATCTTGTCTTTCCTTTAATTCAATTTCACCCGTTTCTATAGTTCTTTCACCGATAATTATTGTGAAAGGAATTCCTATAACTTCCATGTCAGCAAACTTAACTCCAGGCCTCTTATCTCTATCGTCCCAAAGCACATCAATCTTGTTATCCTTAAGTAATTGATAAATTTCTGAGCATTTTCTCTTTATTTCCTCTTTACTCTTTTGATTTACTTCGACTATTGCTACTTCAAATGGTGCTAGAGATTTTGGCCATATAATTCCTTTATCATCATAGTTTTGTTCAATCGAAGCAGCCACAATTCTGGAAGCGCCTATTCCGTAGCATCCCATTTCAGGATATATATCTTTATCTTCACCTTGTATCTTCAAATTAAGAACCTCAGAATACTTACTTCCTAGTTTGAAAATATGTCCAACTTCAATTCCTCTTTTTAACTTCAATAATCCTTTGCCATCTGGACTTGGCATACCCTCCAGTGAAGCAGGATTTTTACTTTCTTTATGTTCCGCCAATAGCTCCGCATTAATTGCATAATCACTTTTGTCACTGAAAGCTAGTAGGTCTTCTCCCGCATCTGCAAGAACATGAAATTCTTCTGAATCTGAGCCACCTATAGCGCCACTATCTGCTTTGACAATTCTGTAATTTAATCCAATGGCATCGAATATTTGTATGTATGCTTCCTTCATAATAGAGTAACTTTTATCCATACCCTCTTTATCAATATCAAAAGAATACGCATCTTTCATAATGAATTCTCTGGACCTCATCACTCCAAACCTAGGTCTTATTTCATCCCGAAATTTGGTTTGAATTTGATATAAATTCAAAGGAAGTTGCTTATAACTTGTAATGAGATTTTTGCATAAATCAGTAATTATTTCCTCGTGCGTTGGTCCAAGACAGAATTTATTCTCGTGTCGGTCAAAAAACACTAAAAGTTCTTGTCCATACTTATCGATTCTTCCAGATTCTTCCCATAGCGAAGCTGGCTGGACCATAGGCATCAAGATTTCCTGAGCCCCTGCATCATTCATACCTTTTCTGATGATATTCTCTACTTTTTGAAGTACTTTTTTTCCTAATGGGAGCCAGTTATATATTCCAGATGAAACTTGTCTAATTAGACCAGCTCTTATCATGAATTGATGGCTAATTATCTCTGCATCCGCAGGATTTTCTCTTTGAGTGCCTAAGATTAAGTGTGAAGCTTTCATAAAGTAGCTTAGTAATACTAACATATAGCTAGTTTTCGAGAATCTATATAATTAAAATTGCTATAATTACTACCCTAATTGAAATTCAACTTAATTTATTTAGTAATCGTTTATGCCGACATATATTTTTAAGAATATAAAAACCGATGAGGTTTTTGAGAAACAAATGCGGATTTCGGAGCTAGACGAATATAAGAAAGAAAATCCTGATCTGATTCAGATGCCCACGGCTCCATCATTTAGACTTAAAGGAACAGGATGGTATGAAACAGACTTTAAAACAGGTAATAAAAAAAATATTGCTAAAAGCGATAGTGAAACTCAGTCATCTCCCAAGCCTAAAGAAAAAAAAGATTCTTCGACAAAAAAAGTATCACCGGAAAAGAAATGAAAAGAACGCATAAATGTAACCAAGTTACTGCAGCCTTAATAGGTCAAGAGATTACTATCTCTGGTTGGATTCAAAGGAGGCGGGATCATGGCGGTGTAATCTTTTTTGATGTAAGAGATGAGGACGGATTGGTTCAAGTTGTCTATAACCCAGAATCTAAAGATATATTTTCCATGGCAGAGACCTGTAGAAATGAATTTGTAATATTCTCAAAAGGGGTTGTAAGTGAGAGACCAGTCGGTACAGCTAATGATAATTTAGTAACGGGAGAGGTTGAGATCATTGCTTCTGATCTTCAAATCCTAAATCCATCTTTGCCAATTCCTTTTCAATTAGATGAATATTCATCTGTTGGAGAGGAGACTCGTTTGAAATTTAGGTTCTTGGATTTGAGACGGACTGAAATGCAAGATAATCTCAGACTAAGATCAAAAGTATCAACCTCGCTTAGAAGCTACCTTGCTAATGAAGATTTTATTGAAATCGAAACACCACTTTTAACAAAAGCAACACCAGAAGGTGCAAGAGACTATTTAGTTCCAAGTAGGACATTTCCAGGTCAATTCTTCGCTTTACCTCAGTCTCCACAATTATTTAAGCAAACACTTATGGCTTCCGGTTTTGAAAAGTATTTTCAATTTGCTAAATGTTTTAGAGATGAAGATTTAAGGGCTGATCGACAGCCAGAATTTACACAATTAGACATAGAGATGTCCTTCGCAGATTCCAAAGAAGTTATGAGCTTAATTACCAAAATGATTAAACAAGTATTCAAAGAATCTCTGTCAGTTGATTTGGGAGATTTTGTAGAGATTACATACCTCGAAGCTATCGAGAAATATGGTGTTGATAAACCAGACCTAAGAAATCCTCTAGAGTTAGTTGAAGTTAAAGAATTGTTTAAAGAATGTGATTTTAAGGTTTTTAGTGAACCAGCAAATGACAAAGATTCAAGAATTGCAGCGATTAAAGTGCCTAACGGGAAATTATTAACTAGGAAACAAATAGATGAGTATACCGAGTTTGTTGGAAACTATGGTGCAAAAGGACTAGCTTACATAAGGGTAGAAGATCCCTCGAAAGGGAAAGAGGGACTTCAATCGCCAATTATAAAATTTATAGAGGATTCCATCATAGAATCTTTAATAGAAACTTTAGAAGTTCAAGAAGGAGATATCATTTTCTTTGGAGCAGGAAAAAGAAATATTGTGAATGATTCCTTGGCTGCATTACGGGATCTTGTCGCAAAAGACCTAGATTTACTTACTTGTGAATGGGCACCATGTTGGGTAGTAGATTTTCCAATGTTTGAAAAAAACAAAAGTGGAGAGTTAACACCATTACATCATCCATTTACTGCTCCGAATTGCACTGCAGATGAACTAAAAGACGACCCGCTTAGTGCATTAACAGAGGCATACGATATTGTTTTAAATGGTACTGAGCTTGGAGGAGGTTCTGTAAGAATACATGATAGATTGATGCAAGAGACTGTTTTGAAGCTTCTCAATATTAATGAGAAAGAGGCCGAGGAGAAATTTGGTTTCTTAATTTCAGCATTACAGCATGGCTGTCCGCCGCATGCAGGATTGGCAATAGGTTTTGATAGAATGATTATGTTAATGACTGGTTCAGATTCTATAAGAGATGTAATCGCCTTTCCTAAAACTCAAACAGCATCTTGTTTACTTACTGAGGCACCAGGACAAGCTGCTCAGGAACAACTTGAAGAATTACACATTAGGTTCCATGGACTAGAAAAGGAGGATTAAGTGGCCGGTCATTCAAAGTGGGCAAATATTAAGCATCGAAAAGGAAGACAGGATGCTAAGAGAGGTAAGATTTTTTCTGTATTAATCAGAGAACTTACAGTTGCGGCAAAGCTTGGTGGCGGCGTAACAGATGATAATCCAAGATTGCGCACTGCTGTTGATAAAGCTTTAGCTGCAAATATGACTAAAGATACTATTGAAAGAGCCATTAAAAGGGGAGCTGGTGGCATAGAAGGTGAAAATTTAGAGGAGGTAAGTTTTGAAGGATATGGACCTGGTGGAATAGCGATAATTGTAGAATCTATGACAGATAATAATAATCGCACAGTAGCTGAAGTAAGACATGCATTCACAAAATTAGGTGGTAATCTAGGAACTAACGGGTCCGTATCTTATCTGTTTGAAAAAAAAGGTTTAATAAATACTGCTCCTGATCAAGATGCAGATCAGGTAATGGAGATCTCAATTGAAGCTGGAGCTGAAGATATTGAAGTAAATGATGACGATAGTATAACAGTGAGCTCTTCACCAGAAGATTTTGAAAATATAAAAAAAGCTCTGTTGGAGAAGGAAATTGATCTTATTGACTCTGATGTAGCCTTAGTTCCAGAGACAACTGTTAAAGCCGATTTAGATACTTCTATAAAGGTTTTTAAGTTGCTTGAAATGCTTGAAGATCTTGACGATACTCAAAATGTGACCTCCAATATAGAGTTTGCTGAAGGCATGCTGGATCAATTGGATTAAAATGACAAATTCTAGAAATAAAGGCGCTTCTTTCGAGAGAGAAGTGGCTAATTTGTTGACTAATGATTTGAATTTAACAAAAAATATCAGACGAATACTTGAGCAAACCAGGGAGAAGCATTTACCTGATTTAATGTTGGGAAGATGGTATCTCGAATGTAAGAGATATGGATCTGGAGCTGAACCATTAGATGCTTGGTGGAAGCAAGTCTTAGAAGCTACAAAAAATAAAGGAATCCCTGCTTTAGTATACAAATTCGATAGAAGGCCAATTAAAGTTAGAGTGCCCCTAGGAGCCATAAATCCTTCACTACATTTAGATTCACCTTTTACAGCAGATCTATTGTGGGATGACTTTATTTTCCTCCTAAAAGAACTTTATGCCAACGATATAGCTGATCATGAACACCTAGACTAATGAAGGATTATCATTTTAGAATTTATTACGAAGATACAGATGCACAAGGCGTTGTATATTATGCTAACTATCTGAAATTTTTTGAAAGAGCTAGAACCGAGTATTTAAGAGGAGTTGGCTACGAACAAATGAAGCTTATGCAGGAAGGTATTATATTTATTGTCAGGAGTCTTGAGCTAAAACTTATAAAGCCAGCAAAGTTAGATGACTCTGTTAAAGTGAGAACTGAATTGTCAAAGGTTGGAAAAGTAAGTTTTGATTTTATACAAACCGCATATGTTAATGATTCCTTGATTACTGAAGCGAATATTAAATGCGGTAGCTTAGATCCGATAACTTTTACTCCTTCAGCACTTCCTGAATATTTATATAAAGGAATGCAAAAACTACTTTTATAATTATATGGATCTCTCAATTTTAGAATTATTTTTGAATGCAAGTATTGTAGTTAAATCTGTCATAGTGATTCTAATTCTTGCATCTCTTGTCTCTTGGATGATAATTTTTGAGCGTTGGATTTACATAAAAAAAGTAAATCAGGAATTCTTCAATTTTGAAACTAGATTCTGGTCAGATTCAGGACTAGAAGCCTTACTTTTAACAAGTCAAGAAGGGGAGCATGAACCAATTGGGGCTGAATATATTTTTCAAGTTGGATATCTTGACTACAAACGTCTCATAGCAGAAAAAATAGATTCAGATACTATCATATCGAGTGTGCAGAGAAATATGCAGGCTGCGTTAACAAAAGAGCAATCATTGCTTGAAAAACATTTACCTTTTTTAGCCACTATTGCTTCTGTGAGTCCTTACATAGGTTTGTTTGGAACGGTTTGGGGCATAATGAACTCATTCAGAGGACTAGCCGGTTCATCTCAAGCAACATTATCTGCAGTAGCTCCTGGTATCTCCGAAGCTCTAATTGCAACGGCGATAGGACTTTTTGCAGCGATACCTGCTTTAATCGCTTACAACAAGTATATATCTGATTCTGATAGACTCATTTCAAGTTTTGAAGGATTTAAAGAGGAATTTTCTTCGGTTCTTCATCGTGATATGCAGTCTCACATAAAATGAAACGAAGAAATCTTATATCTGATATTAATGTTGTTCCTTATATCGATGTTATGCTGGTTTTGTTGGTTATTTTTATGATATCTGCACCTTTGATGGTTCAAGGAATTCAAATAAATCTTCCCGAAGCGTCCTCTGAAGCTTTACCAGTAAAGAATAATGAACCTCTCATTATTTCCATTAAAAAAGATGGTGCTATCTTTTTAGAAACTGAATCCACTAAAGACAGATCTCTAAGTCTTGAGGAGATGAACAATTTTGTGTCGAAGATTTTTGAGGCTAGTCCTGGTTTGCAAGTCGTCATAAGAGGAGATGGTCAAGTTAAGTATGAGAGAGTCATGACTGTTATGGCTGAGTTACAAATAGCCGGAGCTAGTGACATAGGATTAATCTCGCAACCAGTAACATCTAAGTGAACTATTTTGCTCCACTCTTTTTATCAGTATTTATCCATTTTGGTATAGCTTTATCCTTTTCAAATTTTTTCACCATAGACTTTGATAGATTTAATATTGAAGCGGAAAAACCTATTACTGCATATATTATATTTGCTGAAAATAAAAAGACCCAAAAAGAACTCATCAAAATTCAACAAGATCTTCCAAATAAGACTATTTTGGAAGCTGAGGCCGAAAAGATAGACATCACCAGCAATACTTCAATCATAGAAGCAATTGAAGCTCTGGAAAATATAAAGACTTCCGATAATCGAGAAAGAGCGGAAGTATCTCAATCCGATGTTGAAAAATACTCTTATGTAATAAAAAAACAAGTCATGGCAAACTGGAAAAGACCTAAAAATCTAAATTCGAATTTAAAGACTGAAATCCAAATTAATCTCGTGCCTACGGGTGAGATTATATCTTCAAAAATAATTAAAGGGAGTGGAAACAAAATTTTTGATGATTCAGCTTTGTCTGCGGTTTTAAAGGTTAGATCTTTTGAAGGTTTAAACATGCAAATGAATCTATTTGATCAGCACTTTAGAGAATTTATTTTAATATTTAGTCCTAAGTAATTTGAATGACGCAATGTTTTACAAGAATATTATTTTAATAACTGCATCATTATTCTTTCTTTCAACTCTTTCTGGACAACTTAGAATAGAGATCAAAGGTGGACTAGAGGACCCAATTAATGTAGCGGTAGTTCCTATGCAATGGAATTTAGATACCCCTCAAGATTTATTTATTCATGAGGTAATAAAGTCTGATCTTGAATCATTCGGAGAGTTCGATGTATTGCCTCCTAAGAATATGTTGAGCCTACCTAGTTCTAAAGAAGACGTTTTTTTTAAAGACTGGAGAATATTAGGAACAGATTTCTTGGTGATAGGAGATGTAGGTCTTTCGGAGGTGGAGAATGAAATAAAAGTTTCATTTATCATTTTTGATGTTGTGAAAGAAAGATTAATACACAGAGGTATAGTATTAGGTACCAAAAAAACTTTGAGAAGAATGAGTCATAAAATCAGTGATAACATTTATGCAAAAATACATGGCATCCCAGGTATTTTTTCAACTCAAATAGCCTATATAGATAAGCCATCTGTCAGTGATCCTAACTATAACTTAATGATTTCAGATCTAGATGGATTTCAGAGCTTATCTCTTTTTTCTTCTCCTCAACCTTTAATGTCTCCAAGTTGGTCTCCTGACAGGAAGAAAATTGCATATGTATCTTTTGAAGAGGGAACTTCGCGTATCTTCATACAGCAGCTTTCTAATGCCGAAAGGTTTGGTCTTAAACTAGAAAGAGGCATTAATAGCTCACCAAATTGGTCACCAAATGGTGATAAATTGTCTGCTGTCCTATCCAGGACAGGTAATCCAGATATTTTTATATATGATCTTAAACTTTCTAATTGGATCCAAGTTACGAATCACTTTGGAATTGATACTGAACCAGATTGGTCACCTGATTCTAGAAAAATTTTATTTACCTCAAATAGATCAGGTTCACCGCAAATATATGAAGCAAATGTAAAAACGAAGAGAATAAAAAGAATTACTTTCGATGGAACTTATAATGCGAGGGGCAGGTATCTACCCAACGGAAAGGACATTGTCTTTGTTCACAGAAGAAATGGTGTCTTCCATATAGCCAAGCAAAACCTGAGATCTGGAAATATTAATATATTAACCGATACTTCATTAGATGAATCTCCAACAGTTTCACCTAATGGAAATGTAGTTATTTATGCAACTAAGGACGGGGATAAGGATATATTGGCTGGTATTACTTTAGATGGTAAGACAAAATTTGTTATGCCTTCATTGAAGGGAGAGGCAAGAGAACCGTCCTGGTCTCCTCTGATAGATTAGAATCAAAATAGAAGTATAATAGAAACAGGAGGCTTAAATGAATATCATACAAAAATCTTTAATAACTTTTCTCGTAATTACTGTAGCTTCATGCAGTTCTGTCTCAATGGATAGGACAAGCGATTCAACAGCCATATCCGCATCTGCATCAGGTGCTTACTCTGATAGTGGTCTTACATCTAACAATATTCTTTACTTTGCATATGATAGATCAGATATAAATTCTGATGGCAGGGCGAAAATTAGATCCCTTGCTAATGTTATAAAAGACAATAATTTAAGTGTAAGGGTTGAGGGACATTGTGATGAGAGAGGAACACGGGAATATAATTTAGCCCTTGGAGAACAACGAGCCAAAACAGTCGCTGAATTATTGATTATCAATGGAGTTTCTTCAGAAAAAATTTCTACTGTAAGTTATGGTGAGGAAAAACCAGCCGTATCTGGCTCTAATGAGAACTCTTGGTCAAAGAATAGAAGGGCTCTCGTTAAAATATTCTGATTAATTTGAAAAATATTTTTTTTAGTTTTTTTCTTCTATCTACCTTTACGATTTTTTCTGAAGAAAATGAAAGTTTAGAACTTCTCTATAAAAAGATAGAAGTCCTTGAAGAGGAAATTAGAGATTTAAGAAATTTACTTGAGGAAAATTCCATTCTGGTTGATAGGTCTCTTGAACTTCAACAGCAGAGATACTTAGACTTAGATGCAAGAATATTGGAAATATCGAAAATCTACTCTGCAAAGCCAAGCTCAGTTGGTGAGGATGCCCAATATATAGATACTGAAGAAAAAGAGTTATTTAAGTCAGCATTAATTTTATTTGAAGAATCAAGATTTGCTGAGGCGTTAGAAATTTTCTCTCAAATTATAATTACTTTTCCTGATGGATCTTTTACGGCTGATGCATATTTCTGGTCTGGTGAATTATTTTTGGCTCAAGAAATGTTCGAAGATGCCAAACTAAGCTTTAAAAATGTAGTAGATAATTTTTATCAACATTCTAGAACACCAGATTCTTTATTTAAATTAGGCGAAATTTATAGAATAGAAGGTGATGTTGAGAGATCACTAGAATTTTATGATAAGGTCAATGAAGATTTTCCTGATTCAGGAGCCTCTCAACTAGCAAAAAAATCTCAAGAAATTTTAAAAGAAGAGTCGAATTTAGTTGAGTAAACCTTTAAAATACGCATGTTTCGGGCCGTTAGCTCAGTCGGTAGAGCAGTTCGCTTTTAACGAATTGGTCCTGCGTTCGAGTCGCAGACGGCCCACCAACCCTAGATGAATATCTTTTTAATTTGTTTAGGAGGTTCGATAGGAGCTCTCAGTAGATTTTATTTATCTAGCCTATTTCAAAAGTCAGAGAATTTTGAAATACCCTTGGGAATTTTAATTGTAAATATTTCAGGTTGTTTCTTATTGGGTTTGTTTTACCATTTAATGGATTCAAATCTAGAAAGATACTTAACACCATTCCTTTTTGTAGGGTTCTTGGGCGCTTTTACAACCTTTTCTGCTTTTTCAAAGGAGTCTTTAGAGTTGCTATATCAAGGTAATTTTTTGATGGCCCTTTTATATGTAATACTATCAGTATCATCGTGCTTAGGGGCGACATGGCTAGGAATGTACCTAACAAGAGTTAGTTAACTTTTAGTCCTCTAGTATCCCGCATTATTTGTCTATAACTATATCCTCTGTAACCCTCAGAGGTTAAAAGTTTTGATGCTTCCTTGCGTAGCCAAGTTATTCCTTTTCCTGGATTATCTGTTTGTAATTCCTTTATGACATTCATAACCCTTTCTTTTTTTAGAGCTGATTCCATTGAAAGACTGCTATTATCGAGCTCTTTGTATTTGGGAGAGGATTTATCAGTCATATAGCCCTTTAAATTTGAGACTTCAAGTGCATCCATCATCAACATAGTATTGTATACAATGGTTTTTGATATTGGATTCCTATCTACTTCATCAAGTACGAGTTTTGCCCTAAAAATTATATGGGCTGCAAGCCTTAACCTCTCCGATATATTTTCACTATCTAACATTGTAATAACATCATCCCATTTGGTAGAAAAATCAGATTCAGCTAAAATTTCAGCTGCTGCTGCGGCAATATTTTGTAAATTCTTTTTTGGATCAAGATCTTCAACTGCTTCTTGAAGTTGAGTTAAAGAAATATCAAGATGTGATTCTTTAGATTTCATATATCTTCTTTTATCTTAACTATTGTTGTTTAATTATTAAATAACTTTATGTACACAATAATTAAGATCATTTTTACCGCCTTAGTCATAGTTATCATTTCTGAAATAGCTAAGAGGTCTACACTAATAGCAGGTATTGTAGCTTCCATTCCATTAATGTCTTTATTAGCTTTTATGTGGCTATATTTTGATACACAAGACCCTAATTCCATAAGAGATTTATCTAGAAATATTCTCTTGATGATACCTCCTTCTATGACATTCTTTATTGTTTTATATAGCTTAATAGGATGGAATATATCTTTCTATTCAAGTCTATCAATATCAATTTTGCTTACAGCCTTTGTGTATTGGTTATATTTCTTTATATTAGGATTCTTTGGAATCAATTTAAAATAAAAAAATTAGTATGAAATTATTTATGGTACATGTTGGATTTTATGACAGATCTATCGGGGAAGGGCTCTACGAGACCCATGTGAATTATTTTATAGCCGCTGAGAATGCAAAAGAAGCCAAAACCAAAGCACATTCTTTAGAGGAATTTCAGGCAAAATCTATGCACATTGATGGGATAAAAGAAATTTCAAATGTTCAAGGCTATGAAGTTATTCTGAAGGAAGGTTCCGAATCAGAGCAAGGAAAAGTCATTTCATATGATGAAGCAAAGGAGTTATAAAAGTGGGCGATACAATTTTTCAAAAGATTATCGATAAGGAATTACCAGCAGATATAATTTATGAAGACGATAAATCTTTAGTTTTTAAAGACATTAACCCTGTTGCGCCCACTCATCTATTAATAATTCCAAAAAAACAAATAGAAAAAATATCTGATGCACAAAATGAAGATCAGGATCTTCTTGGTCATTTGTTTCTTGTAGCTGGAGAAGTGGCAAGACAATTAGGAATACAAGATGCTTTTAGACTTGTTGTGAACAACGGTGCAGGAGCTCAACAAACTGTTTTTCATCTCCATATACATCTTATAGCTGAAAGAGATTTTTCCTGGCCCCCAGGTTAAGAGAAGGACTTGAGGGCTTCAATAGATTTGTGGGATCTTTCAATCTTATTATGGATAGCCTCTGTAAGTTGAAAATTATTGCCAGTTAAATCAAGAGCCATCCTCAGATGTTTTATGGATGTTTCGTAAGATCCTGTTAAGAAAAAATATTCCGCTCTGGATAGGTGCAATCCTATTAAATTTTTATCTAGCCCTTGCACCTCTGCTAACCAATACCAAACTTGAGGATCTTTAGGTCTTTTCAATGTGAGATCCTTAAGAATCTTTTCTCCCAATTTATAGTCACCTTTGTTCATCAACACTCTGTTGTACAGCATTGAGATTGGATAATTGTAAGGATTAGTGCTTAACAGAGATGATGCCAATTCTTCTGCCTCAAAATAATTTTCTGCTTCAATATGGAGTTCTAAGAGACCTATTTGAAGTATGAGATTTTCACTATCCATTTCCAATGCTTGCCTCATGCAACTTAATGCTTTGGAGTGTTTGTTGTCTCTGGAATATGCTAGGGCAAGTCCATAGTACGCTTCTAATTTCTCTCTTTCAGCAGATGCATCTGTAAGCTCTTTTTGAAATATTGTTACAGCTTGTCGAGGTACTTCAGAAAAATGTACGATTGTCCTATTCCTTACAAGATCATAATCAAGTGAATTTCTATAATTTTTATTTTCAAAACCTTGTGCCCTGGATTGAGCATCCGCGATTCTATTTTTAGTAAGAGGATGAGACCTTAAAAACTCTAGCTCGTTCGAACCAGACAGCCTACTTAAAGATTGTAGCTTTTCAAACATGTAAGAAGTACTTTTTGGATCGAAACCTGCTGATACCATATTTTTAAATCCAATTCTGTCAGCTTCTTGCTCATCGCCTCGACTAAAGGAGAGGTTCTGTTGAGTAATTGCTTGTTGACCTACTAGAAGAGCATTTGGATTACTAGTTGCCCCAGCAAGGGCTATACTTCCTAATATCATAAGGGAATTGGCTAAACTCCTATCTTTTTGCCTCTGCATTCTCCTTGCGAAGTGTCTTTGGCTTAGATGAGCTAATTCATGTGATACAACAGAAGCAAATTGACCTTCAGTGTCCGCATGAAAAATAAGACCGGCATTAATGCCGATAATACCGCCAGGAGCAGCAAAAGCATTAACAGACTTTTCATCTATTAATGCAATCTCCAACCTTCTATCAGTTAATTCACTAAATTCGGATAATCTATAAACTAAATGTTCGGAATAATCCTGAGAAACAGGATCGATATATTCTGGTAAAGCTCTTCGTAGTTGGGCCATATATAGCCTTCCTAAATTATATTCAGATGCAATAGATATTGCCGAAGACGAGCTATCTCCTATTATAGGGAGGTCATCCTCAGAAGAAGATAAGTTGCTAGACACCAAGATCAACAAATAGATTATGAATTTCGCTATAATGATATGCATATAATTTTTATAACGCTAATTATATTAAATTAAAGAATTAGATTTCCTAAAATATTGTTAGTTCCACAATTATAATGCAGAGTTTATTAGATAAATTTATAAAAAGGTTTTTTTCCAATGAGGAATCTGTATATTTTGCCGTCCTACTAATATTTTCTTTCCTTTTTATAATTTTCTTTGGCGACATCTTATTACCAGTAATTATCAGTGTAGTAATAGCATTTCTTTTAAATGGGTTAATGAATGCCTTGCTAAAGATGGATATTTCTCAACAACTATCATTGACCATAACCCTAATAGTCTTTTTTGGCTGTTATTTGAGTTTATTTTTTGCTCTTCCTTCAATTGGCACAGAAATTAATAATTTATTGCAAAATCTTCCGATAATTGTGAGCTCTTTTCAACAAACTCTAGTTGAGATGAATAATTATTTTTCAAAAGAAGATATCGATTTGATTTTCGCTAATTTGAGCAATCAGATTAATAGTTTATTAAGCTCAGCCTTAGGCCAATTAGCAGGGACAATTTCTTTAATGTTTAATGCTATCCTTTACGCAATAATGATTCCTTTGATGGTCTTCTTTTTCCTGAAGGATAAAAATGTATTACTACCAATTGCTTCATTTTTACTACCCAAAGAGAATGGATTTATGCAATCTGTTTTTTCAGAAATGAATGATCAACTCTTTAATTATGTTACTGGAAAATTTTTGGAAATGATTATTGTTGCCAGTGCCTCGTATATCTTATTTGCTGCACTTGGACTTCCTTATGCTGTATTAATTGCAATACTTGTTGGTCTTTCAGTAATCATCCCTATATTTGGCGCTATTTTAGTGACCGTCCCAGTTGTTTTGATTGGTCTTTATGAGTGGGGTGTATCTGAGAATTTCTACTGGCTATTGGGATTCTATCTATTAATACAAATTTTAGATGGTAATGTCCTAGTTCCTATACTATTTTCAACTAGAAATAATCTTCACCCGGCAGTTATAATTATTGCTATTCTATTTTTCGGAGGAATTTGGGGTTTTTGGGGGCTATTTTTTGCCATTCCTTTAGCAACATTTATAAAAGCAATTATTAATTCGTGGCCAGATCCGATTGATTAACTCTTAAGAAGTTTTGCTGCTTCTAGAACTTCTTTGGCATGACCAGTAACTTTAACTTTTCTCCATTCATTGACTAACTTCCCTTTTGAATCAATCAAAAATGTACTCCTCTCTATTCCCATATATTTTTTACCATACATGCTCTTTTCCTTAATAACATCGTATTGTTTGCATATTTTTTCATCAGGGTCGGATATCAGTTCGAAATTAAACTTCTCATTCTTTTTAAATTTTTCATGAGATTTTATGGATTCTCTTGATAAACCAAAAATTACAGTATTTGCTCTGGTAAATTGGGATTTTAAATCTCTGAAGTCTTGACCCTCTGTAGTGCAGCCAGGAGTACTATCTTTCGGATAAAAATATAATACTACATTCTTACCTTTAAAATCAGAAAGGCTTACATTCTTATTTCCAGTGCATACGCCCTTAAAGATTGGCGCTTTATTATTTATTTTAGGTGTTGGCATATCTCCTCCGTTAGAAACATTCTATAATATTAAGATTCTATCATTGAGTTAAAAAATAATTAATGTTTAATCTAAAAGGCTCTATTACAGCTCTGGTTACTCCGATGGAATCGGATGGGGAGATAAATTGGGAAGGATTAAAAGATCTAATTGAGTGGCACATTAGTTCTAATACGTCAGGACTAGTAGTGGTGGGTACAACTGGAGAGTCAGCTACCTTAGATGTTTCAGAACATGTACAACTTATAGAAAGAGCTGTAGATATTTCAAATGGCAGAATAAAAGTTATAGCTGGCACGGGAGCTAATTCTACAAAAGAAGCTATATATCTTACTTCGTCAGCCAAATCTGCAGGTGCTGATGCTGCACTTTTAGTCACACCCTATTATAACAAGCCGACACAAGAAGGCTTATATCTACATTATCAGTTAATTGCAGATGAAGTTGACTTCCCTCAAATTCTTTACAATGTGCCTTCAAGGACAGGATGTGATCTTTTGAATGATACTGTTATGAGGTTAGTGGATCATCAAAATATCGTTGGTCTGAAAGATGCTACTGGCGATCTTGGACGCTTAGAAGATCTTATGACCAATTTAGATTCAGAACAAAAAGATAATTTTGCTTTATATTCTGGAGACGATCCAACTGCTACTGAATTTATGATAAATGGTGGAACGGGAACGATTTCAGTAACTTCCAACATTGTTCCCAAAACAATATCAAACATATGTGATTATGCTCTGAGCGGAGAAGCCAAGGCAGCTCGAGATTTAGATACAACGCTAGTTAGACTCAATCAAATTCTGTTTATAGAATCTAACCCAATTCCCATAAAATGGATGCTGAATCGAATTGGAAGAATAACTGAAGGCATAAGATTACCTTTGTCTCCTTTTGATACAAAGTTCCATGATAAAGCCGAGGAAGTTTTGGCTGAATTAAACTTATTAAATTAGTGAATATGAATAAATTTATATACGTGCTTATAGTTTCTGTCTTTTTAAGTTCTTGTAGTTACCTTTTAACTGATCATAAGAATGACTACCTAAAAGAAAGACAAGAAAAGTCATTAAAGTTACCAGAAAATTTGACCACTAGACCAATCATTGATTACTACCCTATAAATTCTTCAAACCCTGAGACTGTTGGCAATGAATATAACATCCCACTGCCACAACAAGTATTTTCTTCAGGTACCTCTAATGAGGTAAGGATGCATAAATTAGGTGAAATAAGATGGGTTTATGTTGAAACTTTGCCCAGCAGCGCATGGCCAATGATGAATGATTTTTGGATTACAAGCGGTTATGACCTGGCAAAATCAGACCCTACATCAGGAATTATTGAGATCACCAACATAGGAGATAGCGAAATAAAGTCCAAACTTGTTATGAAAGTTGAACATGGTATTAGACAAGCTAGCTCCGAAATTTTTGTCTCTCATTTGGAAGAAATTGAAGGTCAATGGGTGCGAGTAGTGGGAGACAATAATCTTGAAGAAGAAACTATGCGAAAGGTATTGGATTACTTCGCTACTACACCGCCAAGCGGAGGTACCTCATTGGTAGCCTTAAACTTGAATTATGGCCAGAAAGCCGCACTCATTCAAGATAATACTCAAGAGAGTTTTATAGAGCTTAACTTAGAGTATGCGCGTGCTTGGGCAGCTGTTGACAGAGCACTAAAGGAAGCTTTAATCAATGTAAATGACTTTGACAGAGATGAAGGAGTTTTTTACGTAAACTTTTCAAGAGAAGATCAAAAGGGTTTTATTAGAAGAATCTTTTCTGGAGATTCATTTAATGGAGACTTTAGAATCTTAGTTAAAGAAATTGATGAAAACACATGTAGAGTTACAATAAGTTCAGAAGCGGAGGAAGCTCAAGCTTATGAGCGCGAGCTTCTTTCAGAGATAAATCAATCATTATCTTAAATTTTATGGAAAATTTTGAAAAAGGCGAACTAATTACTACCGGAAAGGCTAAATCTTTGTACGAGTCTAGTGAATTAGATTACCTCATAATGCATTATCGAGATGATACCTCTGCATTCGATGGCAAGAAGATTGAAAGTTTAGATGGGAAAGGGACCATTAACAACAAATTTAATGCCTTCATAATGGAGTATCTTGAAAAGGAAGGAATTCCTACTCACTTTGAAAAACTCATAAGTGAAACAGATAGTCTGGTTAAAAGACTTGAAATGGCACCTGTAGAGTGTGTTGTAAGAAATGTAGCTGCTGGAAGTATTTGCAAAAGACTAGGTTTGGAGGAGGGGATGGACTTAAATCCTCCTACATTTGAATTCTTTTACAAAGATGACGAACTTGGCGATCCAATGATAAATGAATACCATATTAAATCTTTTGGTTGGGCCACTGAAGATCAAGTGACTCAAATGCAAATAAAAACTTTTCAAGTTAATAATGCGTTGAAGAAGTTATTTTCCGAAGCTGGGATGATTTTAGTAGATTACAAATTAGAGTTTGGAGATTTCAAGGGTGAGCTTCTATTAGGAGATGAATTTACGCCAGATGGTTGTAGAGTCTGGGATGGAGAAACTAGAGAGAAACTTGATAAAGACAGATTCAGACAAGGACTGGGCGATGTTGTTGAATCTTATCAAATAATGGCAAAGAGACTTGGAGTCATCTAGATCTATTTGAGACCAGAATTTATATCTTTTAATTTTTCTGAACCGGGACATAGATCATTAAGATTCATCTCGTTTAAAGGTTTATCAGAGACATTTAAAATTTCTTTTAAGTCCTTGGCTTCTGGATCAGCGTAAAGAAGACCTGTAAGGACCTTTCCATCTCTTTGAGACTCTTGAATATTTTGAATGGCTTTGATTTTGTCTGCAGGATCGTAGTTCTCGGAGATTTTTTCAAGAGTAAGCAATGAACCATCATGCAAAGGAACATCTACCGAAGACCCTCTTGGATAATCAGTGAGTATTTCCTTTCCTGAAGGTACAAAGTCAGGCTTAGACAAGGCGTCATTGTGTTCTCGGATGTAGTCATAACTCTTAGTTGAAGAATTATGATTATTGAAGGTTACACAAGGAGAGATTATGTCTAAAAAAGAGAAACCTTTATGGGAAAGGGCAGCTTTTAGCAGAGGAACTAATTGATCTTTATCTCCAGAAAAGCTTCTTGCTACAAAACTTGCACCTAGCTGAATTGCCATGGATGGTAAATCTATTGAAGGAAATAGGTTGTCATCTCCATACTTACTTTTAGACTCCAAATCATTTGTAGCTGAAAATTGACCTTTTGTAAGTCCGTAAGTGCCATTATTTTCGACTATATATGTCATATTAAGCTGCCTTCTGGCACAATGAATAAATTGACCGATACCTATTGAAGCGCTGTCACCATCTCCAGA
Organism: uncultured SAR86 cluster bacterium; assembly: GCA_902537425.1. GTDB lineage: Bacteria > Pseudomonadota > Gammaproteobacteria > Magnimaribacterales > Magnimaribacteraceae > Magnimaribacter. The sequence continues at coordinate 25,734 of CACBBD010000014.1, forward strand.
AATTCCTAAATATAGCAGCTCATGATTAGCCATAGCAGCACCGGTGGCGATTGAAGGCATCCTGCCATGAACCGAATTGAATCCATGAGATTGATTCAAAAAGTATGCAGGAGCTTTAGATGAACAACCTATACCCGACAATTTTGCAACCTTATAAGATTCTATACTGAGTTGGAAACAAGCCTCAACTATTGCTGAGCTTATTGAGTCATGCCCACATCCAGCACAAAGTGTAGAAACGGCGCCTTCGTAGTCTCTACGCGTTAGCCCCAAATCATTTTTTTCAAGAAGTGGATGATGATTCTTTGGTTTTACTATATAAGTCATATAATTTCCTTAAGACGCAGCTAATGCCGGTTTGCCCGATATATGAGCATTTATTTTATTGATAATATGTTCAGCGGTTATAGGTTGACCATCAAAACAAAGTATAGATACAAGCTTATCAGGAATTATTCCACCTTCTGCCATAATTAATGTTCTCATTTGACCATCTCTATTTTGTTCAACTATAAAAAGAAGGTCATGATCCTCAATAAATTCCCAAACTTCAAGATTAAATGGGAAAGCCCTAATCCTCATTGCATCAATATTTAAATTCTGTTCATCCAGGACGTCTAAAGCCTCTTGCATAGAGCAATCAGTACTTCCGAAATAAATAATTCCCATCGAGCTAGTATTCTTTTCTTGATTAAATACTGGACTAGGAACTATAGAGGATGCTGTTTGAAATTTCTTGACCAGTCTAGTTAGCATTTCAGCATTTTTAACACCATCTTCGGTATAACCCGCATATTCATCATGTGAGGTGCCTCTTGTAAAATATGCCCCTTTTTCAGGATGTGTTCCAGGATAAGTTCGATATGGTATACCGTCTCCATCAACGTCTAAATATCTTCCAAATTTTTCTATACTATCCAGATCGTCCTTAGAAAGAACTTTTCCACGATCATATTGATTATTATCATCCCACTCAAATTCTTTAGTAGACCAATCATTCATGCCTAAGTCTAAGTCAAGCAGCACTATGACAGGTGTCTGAAGGCGATCTGCGAGATCAAAAGCTTCCACGGCAAAATCAAAACATTCTTTAGGATCTGATGGTATTAATAAAATATGTTTTGTATCTCCGTGAGAGGCATATGCTGAGCATAAAATATCCGACTGTTGCGTTCTTGTAGGCATACCTGTTGAAGGCCCGCCTCTTTGTACATTAAATAAAACAGTAGGAACTTCAGCAAAATAGGCTAACCCAATAAACTCGCTCATCAAGGAAACTCCTGGTCCACTAGTGGCAGTAAAAGCTCTCGCCCCATTCCAATTTGCTCCAATAGTCATACCCATAGCTGCTAATTCATCTTCAGCTTGAATAAATGCAAATTTATTTTTTTCAGTGCCTATTTCTTTCCTCATTTTTTCACTATATTTGCTATAAGACTCCGCAAGTGAAGTAGAAGGTGTTATTGGATACCAAGCACAAACAGTAGCACCACCATAGACACAACCCAAACCGGCAGCATCATTCCCACTTGTTAGGATTAATCCATCAGTTTTATTTGATTTGTTAACTTTGATTTCACAATAGTCTTTGAAGTTTTCTTCAGCATAGTTATATCCAATATTTAGAGCCTTTACATTTGGTTCAATCAGTTTCTCTTTACCTTTAAATTGCTCTTCTATTAATGAGATATATATTTCTTTATCCATTTCCAGTACGGAAGCTAACAAGCCTACATAACCTAGATTTTTAAAGAGAAGTCTTTGTTTCGGATTAGTAAATTCTTGGACGCATAGTTTTGTGAGTGGAATTTCTAAGATATTAATATCTTCTCTACCAAAATCTCTTTTCCAAGAAGAGTCATAGATTAGGTAACCGCCTGCTTTGAGCTCTTCCACATCTTTTTGATATGATTGAGGATTCATGGCAACAAACAGATCAATACCTTCTCTCCTGCCGAGATACCCCTTTTCGTTGACTCTGACTTCGAACCATGTTGGCAATCCTTGTATATTAGAAGGAAAGATATTTTTTGGACTTACTGGTATCCCAGATCTAAAGACTCCTTTAGCAAACATTTGATTAGCGCTTGCAGAGCCTGAACCATTAACATTTGCAAATTTGATTACAAAGTCATTAACAGATTTTATTTTCATTATGAATATGCCTTTGCTTCTTGATAGAGAAAATTTTGCATGTCCCAAGCTCCTGTAGGACATCTCTCTGCACATAAACCGCAATGCAGGCAGACATCTTCATCTTTCACCATGACACGCGAAGTTTGCTCTAATTCCTCAGAAACCAAAATTTGCTGGTTTAAATTAACTGCAGGAATTCTTAGTTTATTTCTTAGATTTTCTTCAGTGTCATTGTGAACAAAACTGATGCAATCTGTAGGGCAGATATCTACACATGCATCACACTCAATACAAAGATCTTCTGAGAAGACAGTTTGAATATCACAGTTTAAGCAACGTTCTGCTTCCTCAAGAGCAGTAATTTCATCAAAACCCAACTCAACTTCCATCTTAAGATCTTTTAAAGCGTTTTTTTGATCTGCATGAGGCACTAAAAACCTTTTGGCTTGCGAAATATCATTATTGTAGGACCATTCGTGGACTCCCATCTTCTGACTTATAAGTGTGGTTGTTGGCTCCGGCCTATCATAAAGATCAGAACTTTTACAGAATTTATCGATTGAGATTGCGGCTTGATGACCATGTGCAGCTGCCCAAATTATATTTTCTGGCCCCCATGCCGCATCTCCACCAAAGAAAACCCTCTCATTTGATGACTGAAAAGTCACCTTATCTACTATTGGCATATCCCACTCACCAAATTCTATTCCAATATCTCTTTCAATCCACTCAAATGCATTATCCTGTCCAATTGCGACTAGTACATCATCACATTCAAGAATGATAGGATCATCACCTGTGGGAACGAGACTTCTTTTACCATTTTCGTCAAATACAGCTTCTACTTTTTCAAACTCCATTCCAACTAGCTTCTCGTCTTTAATTAAGAAGCGTTTGGGTACATGATTATCTAGAATAGGTATTCCTTCACCTAAAGCATCTTCTATCTCCCATTCTGAAGCTTTCATTTGGTCAAAAGGACTTCTTACTGCAACCTTCACTTCTTCAGCACCAAGTCTTATGGCCGTCCTGCAACAATCCATAGCTGTGTTTCCACCGCCCAACACTATTACTTTTTTCCCTACTGATTTGGTATGTTCAAAGGCTATACTTGTGAGCCAATCTATCCCTATATGAATATTTTTATCAGCGGCTTCTCTACCTTCTATATTTATGTCTCTACCTTTGGGTGCTCCTGTTCCCACGAAAACTGCATCAAAATCTTTTTCTAAAAAATCTTTCATACTCTTTATTTCGGAATTAAATTCTGTTTTGATACCCAAGTTCAAGACTTGATCAACTTCCTCGTTTAAAACCTCTTCCGGGAGTCTAAAAGAGGGTATATTAGTTCTCATCAAGCCCCCAGCTTGAGGATCTTTTTCGAAGAGGGTGCATTGATAACCCATCATTACTAAGTCTCTTGCCACTGTTAATGAAGCAGGACCACCTCCTATGAGACCAACTTTTTTTCCATTACCAATTTCAGGAGTAGGTATTAAATTCGCAAGATCATCTTTGTAATCATAAGTAACT
>CACBBD010000015.1 GCA_902537425.1 uncultured SAR86 cluster bacterium
TTCTGTCCAAAGAGACTATAGCAATCTCAAAATCACCATTCATATTATGGATATTTATTTTTTCAATATCATCAGGTGAAAGTGCTGAAACTATTCTTGCAGTCCTTCCGGCTAGTCTAGTGAAAGAATAAAATCTATTTGACGCTACTGCCACATCAACCTTATTAACATCAATTTCAGCTGCTTGAATAAAGATAGATTCATCTCTTAAGCTTCTATTGAGGGATCTATAAAATATTTCTTTATTTTCGAGAGATCTTTGAAGCTGTTCATTACTGAGTTTCAAGACATTCTTAGGTTTCGGTTTTTTAATAGTATCTCTGAGGAAATTTCCTGTAATATTGAAAGAAAGCCTAAATTGATCTCCTCTTTCAAATGATGCCGATATGTTTAGTGAATCCGATAAGAAGTAGCTTGCTCCAAAATTGAATCTACTTCTCACGGAAGGTACAAAGTTCATCTCATCAGGATTTGTAGTATCGTATTCGAGTTTGAACCTTAAACCATATCTCTTAAGATCGTACTCTAATCCTCCAATTATGGAAGTTTTTCCTGAAAACCATTCTTTTGGATTAAACAATCCAGCTTCAGGCCTTCCTGCATCTACTCTTGTTTTGAAACCTTCACTAAGAGATATGAAGGGATTTGAAAAGTTATCATCTATCCCTAGGGCACCCCATCCTAGGCCTAGAGTAAGATCTATGTCCTGTATTTTCTTTGAAGCTACAATATATTCCGAAGAAAACAATCCAGTACCCGCGAGATCTCTAAGTCCCAATGCTATAGAAGGGTAGTAAAAGCTCTCCTCGAACAGCCTAAATTTTAGATCGAAGCCTTTGTCTTTGAGGCTTTGATTTCCACTATAGGCACTTGGACCGTATAGCCTATTCTTTAACTCAGTATACCTATAGGTTGCTTCTAACCATTTGAAAGGGCTTGCGGTTATCGATGTGTACTCATGAGGAAATGACGAAGAAAAATTGAAACGCAATGATGCTTCTTCCATAAATCTAGCATTAGGTATTTCTAATATTCCCGTATTTCCATAATTAGACGAGTTAGGAGTGACTTGATGAGGATAATATTCATCAATGCTGGAAGATACTTTGCTACAAAAAAAAAGACACAAGAAGAAAAAATATTTTAGAGAGTTATAGATTTTCAATATTTAGTCTTTACTTATAGCAGCAATAGCAGCAGCAGAAGTTGCCAAATCAGCAAGTATGGGAGTAATGATAGATGTTATTTGGAATGCATCGAATGGTCTTGAATCCCTAGGTATTACTATAGTTGATCCTGGAATAAGGACATTTGAACTTTTAAATAAAGTCCTTTTAGTAAGTTCGGATCTTCCGTCGGGGTAAATAACAAATATTCTTGTTTTATCTGCTGAGCTATTTAAACCACCCGCATAGTTTATATAGTCCTCAACATTAAAAGTTGGTTGGAAAGTTATCGTTGAAGAATTTAAAACTTCTCCCACTATTGATATAGAGTTAGGTCGTTTTGGTATAAAAAGTGAGTCTCCACCTTGAACGAGGAAATTGTTTCCTACATTTGTTTTGAGATCAAGGTAATCAACATTTACTACCATCCTACCAAGGGGTTCACTAGAGCGTAGTTTTCTAATGAGAGTGCTTATGGGAGATAGTGTAAACTCATTGAAATTTGCTATGGTACCTTTAGTTATAATCTCTATGATAGTATTCTCTAATTCATCAGCAGACCTTTCAAAAGCTAATTTTTGCATTCTCGCAACTTCTTTTCTTAAGTAAATTGCTCCTTCTGGATAGCTTTGATCAGAGTATCCTCCAGCCCTTTTAATGACATCTAATATTGTTTCACCCTTTTGTATAAAGTAATCACCGGGTCTCTTTACTTCTCCTGAAATTTTAATGATTTCAGAGCTGATACCGCTAATGCCTGATACATTTATTGAATCTTCATTCATCAATGTCCTAGAGTACATGGAAACATCTTCCAAAGTTTCTAATTTCCTTGTGAAATCTTTTCTCTCTATATAACTAACTTCTATTGAAGGTTTTGGTGGAACTAAGTAAGTGAATCCTCCCGCAAGTTTTATTGCATCAGCGACAGTTTCGCCAGATTTGAATTCATAAGTAGCTGGACGTTTAAATGCACCACCCATTCTTACTCTTTTTTCTATAAATGGGATAAAAATTACATCTCCATCGAGAAGTCTAATATCTGATTTTGCATTACCTTTGAGGATAAAGTCATAGAAGTCATATGTGCCTATAATTTTATTATTTCTTTTTACTTGTATGTTCCTTAATGATCCATATTGATTAACTCCCCCCGAAACAAATAGGGCATTAGTAACAGAACTCAGACCGCTCACGGTATATTGGCCTGGTTTGTATGCCTCTCCTAAAAGATACACATTTATTGATCTCAGTTCTTTGAGCGTGACAGATATCTCGGTTCCTATAAGAGCTTGGTTGACTTTGTTATTAAGAATATTACTAGCTTCGTCGAAAGTATATCCTACTAACAAAACTGGCCCTAATTTTGGAATGAAAACTTCTCCTTTTCTTGAAACGTATTGTTCGGTTTCAATATTTTCATTGCCATAAAGACTTATCGACAATAAATCTCCAGGTCCTATTATATAATCAGAAGGTACCGGTGAATTATCTATTGGAGCAAAAGTAGTTGGTGAAAATTTAAAGTATTCATAACCATAAATACAATCTTCACAATCTTCAAATTTAAATTTCTCTTTTTCTTCATCAACTGGTAGTTCTGGTCGCCTGACAAGAGAGCTCTCCTTTTCAAAAAATTCTTCCAATTCATCTTTTAGATCTTGTGAAGTTTCCATCTTATCCAAGATAGAGGCCCTCTGATCAGGCGGCAGTTGTTCAAGCATCTCAAGCTGTCTTTCAGGTATTTGAGAAAAGATGAGTGAACTTAAACTCAAAAAGATAGCGGTGTAGAAAAAATTTAATTTCATAGAAAGGTATTTTAAACAGTTAAGTAGAAATTGCTATTCTTCGTTAAAGCCAGGTACTCCTAAACTCCAGCCCAATTTATTCCTACACGAAGAATAAAAATTATGATCTTTTGGATGAATTAAAGTCAATTCTGACTTTGCTTTCTTAATATAAACATCTTTTTGGTTGCTTAAATTTAGCTTTTCATGGCTATCAAAACTTAGATAAGCCTTTGATTTACTTCTGGATGTTATCTTAATTTCTGTATCTTCATCAACAATTAAAGTTCGTGAATTAAGACTATGCGGAAACATCGGTAATAATATAATCGCTCTCACCTCAGGAGAAATTATTGGCCCATTACCTGAAAGGGAATACGCTGTCGATCCTGTTGGGCTGCTAATTATCAATCCATCAGCTTTTTGCCTGTATACAAATTCTCCATTCAAAAATAAATCATACTCAATAAGCTGTGCTATTGACCCGGAATGAAAAACAACTTCGTTCAGCGCTTGAAATTTTTGATCAGAACCTTCAGCAAAAGCTTCAAGAAAGAAACGTTTGTCTAGATCAAAATTACCATTCAACACATCATTGATTGAATTAGTTAAATTCTCAGGTGCTATGTCTGCAAGAAAACCTAAATTTCCTAAATTTATTCCCAAAATAGGAAGACCAAAGTAACCGAACTTCCTGGCTGAACTTAGTAAAGTTCCATCACCACCAATTGCAATGATTAAATCAGCCTTTTCAATTATGTATTCATCACTTGAGGGTCTTTTTGTTAGATCATCACTAATTTTCGAAGCTTTGGGATAAAGACACTTTATTTGATAACTAGAAAGTATCTCTTTCAGCTGGTGAGCAATGTAAAGGACTTTCTTGTCTTTGATAGATGAATAAATAGCTATACTTTTAAATGTTTTCATTTTTCACCATTTCTTTACCCAGTAGATAAATATTGTATCAATTGCAGCTATTAATACCTTAAAAACATATTTTGTAAGTGCTAGCATTAATGCTGTTGACCAATCCATGCCAGTCGCAAATACCCAAGTAAATTGATAAATGAGAGTATCTATAAGTTGAGAAGTAATTGTTGAAAGATTATTTCTTAACCAAAGTTTGGACTCCCCCGTAATGCTTTTTATCTTGTTGAAAAACCAAACATCGAAAGTTTGACTAACTAAATAGGCTGTTAAAGATCCAATTACAAAAGCAGGAGAGTAATAGGCAAGAGTTGTGATGGCATTGTGAACTTCTAAAGCCGAACCGGTTATTTCAGAAGGCTTGAATTGAATACTTAGGACTAAAGTTATCATGACAGCAATATTTGCAAAAAACCCAAGCATGACAGCCCTATTTGCTTCTTGTCTTCCGTACTTTTCATTGAGTACATCAGTAGCAAAATATATTCCTGAATACAAAATAGCTCCCATACTTACCTTATAGGTGCTTCCGAAAATTATAAGTTCACTTACCTTTCCTCCTTGTAAGTTACCCAACACAATCCCTAAGACAACCGCAACATATAAACCATATTTACCAAAAAATCTGTATAGCAATAATGCCAAGCCCAAGTCATAGACAACCGTGATTAACCAAAGTGATTCTTGACTTAGAGAAAAAATATCCATTTTTATATAATTTTGTTTATATTCTATCTGAAAGAAAAAACAAGATGTCCTTAAAACTGCAACGTTTAATAAAAAAAAGTGAAAAATTGGTATTCTTTACTGGGGCTGGCATAAGCACTAATTCTGGCATACCTGATTTTCGTGGGCCCAAAGGAGTCTGGAAAACTGCAACGCCTATATACTTTCAGGACTTTATAGGCTCAAAAGATAAAAGGATAGAATCATGGGAAAGGAAGTTTTCAAATGAACTAAGCATAGATTCAGCTAAACCGAACAGTGGCCATGTGAAATTAGCTGAAATCATGAACAAAAAAGAGGAAGCTCATCTCATAACTCAAAATGTAGATAATTTACATCAGGAGTCGGGTATTGACGACTCCAAGATTACAGAACTACATGGAAATGCAACTTATGCTAAGTGTTTAAAGTGTCAAGCTAGATATGAACTTTCTCCTCTTAAAAAAGAATTCCTTGCAACTAAAGAGCCTCCCGTATGCACCATATGTGGAGGCATAATTAAAACGGCAACAATCTCTTTTGGTCAAGCCATGCCAGAGGAAGAAATGATTACTGCACAAAGAGTATCTATCAAGTCAGATCTTTTTATTTGTTTAGGTTCTTCTCTTGCTGTTTTTCCTGCTGCAGATCTACCTTTACTAGCAAAGGAAACTGGAGCTAGTTTAGTAATAATTAATAATGAACCAACTCAAATGGATCATATATCAGATTTAGTGATTAATAGAGATATTTCTGAGACTTTGTCAGAAATCACCCTATAAATTAATTGTGTGTTAAGGCTACTAAGCCTAAAAGATCTCCCTCTTTCATTTCTTTTAGAGTCTCATTAGCCTTTGAAACATCTCTTGTTTCTACCGCGACAGGATCTATCTTTCCAGCAACAACAAGTTCCATCAGTTCTTTCATATCACCTAAACTGCCTACATAAGAGCCCATAAGTTTCTTTTCCGTAAGAGCTTGTAAAGGCAAAGGCAGACTAATTTGTCCTCCAAAAAGTCCTACTATTACGTAACTTCCTCCTCGCGCAAGAAGGTTATATCCAAAATTGACAGACGCTTCGGCTCCCACAAAATCAACTATAGATCTGGCACCGCCTTCAGTTAATTCTAATAGCTTTTCAGCAGCACCTTCTTCAGAGGAGTTTATTGTTTCAGATGCACCTAGCTGTCTGGCCATTCCTAGTTTTTCGTCATCGATATCTACCACGATTGGATTTATACCATATGCCGCTTGGGCAATCTTCAAAGCCAAAACCCCTAACCCTCCTGCAGACACAATAACTAATGAATTATCTTTTTTGTAAGGGCCTGCTTTTTTTAAAGCACTATAAGCTGTTAAACCTCTACAAGCGTAACTACCAGCTAAACTATCAGGTGTATCTGCTGCATCAAATAAATATTTTTGATCAGGTACTAAGACGTGATCTCCGTACCCACCCGCAACATGAATACCTAGATTAGAATTATTTGCGCAATAATGAGTCATATCATCATTGCAAAGATCGCAATCACCGCAGCCAATCCATGGATAAGCTACATATTTCTCTCCTATATTTACACCGTCTACTTCATCTCCAATTGAACTTACTTCTCCAAATATTTCATGACCCATAGTTAGGGGCTCACCACCAGGTAAAGGTGATGGAAGTTGCACTCCTCCGCCTAAATCAAAGTATCCATCATGAATGTGTACATCAGAATGACATACGCCACATGCAACTGTCTTAAGAACTACCTCTCTTCCTTTCGGTTCCGGTGTTTCTAATGTTCTCTCTTCTAAAGGCTTTCCATTTTCTATTACTTGATATGCTTTCATTTAAACTCCCTAGAATTTGTTTAGTTATCTTCAGAATATATCTATAATTGCATTCAAACAAGTAAATAAATAAGGAGCAAGATGACAGATTTACAAACTTTTAGAGAAGAAACAAGAGATTGGTTGGAAGCTAATTGCCCACAAGAAATGAGAAAGCCAGGAGATGTTGCGTGGGGTGGAAGAAATGCCCAATTTTCTCATCCTGACCAAAAAATATGGTTAGAGAAAATGGGAGAAAAAGGATGGACTTGTCCTACTTGGCCTAGTGAATACGGTGGAGGTGGCCTATCTAAAGAAGAAAATAAAATTCTTCAGGAAGAAATGGGCGCGATAGGGGCTAGATCTCCATTAGGAAGTTTTGGTATATGGATGTTAGGTCCCGCTCTTCTTGAATTTGCCAACGAAGAGCAGAAAAAGGAACATTTACCTCCGATTGTTAGAGGGGAGGTGTGGTGGTGCCAAGGTTATAGTGAACCTGGATCAGGCTCAGACTTGGCTTCGTTAAGCACTAAGGCAGTAAAGGACGGGGACAACTATGTCGTAAATGGTCAAAAAATCTGGACATCATATGCAGATAAAGCCGATAAGATTTTCTGTTTAGTTAGAACTGGACCGCAGGAGCCCAAACATGACGGAATAAGTTTTTTACTTATAGATATGGATCAGCCAGGTGTCACTACAAGGCCTATTACCTTAATAAGTGGAAAATCTCCATTTTGTGAAACCTTCTTCGATGATGCAAAAGCACCTACCAAAGATCTAGTTGGGGGATTGAATAAAGGTTGGACAGTTGCTAAGAGACTTCTTGAGCATGAAAGAACTATGATTTCAGCTATGGGACTGTCAGGCGGTGGAGATGGTAGTAAAAAAACTAAATCAGGACTGGCTGAGATAGGAAAGAAATACGTCGGAATAGATGCTGATCAAAAGATTTCTGATAAAGCCTTAAGAAGAAAAGTGGCTATGCATGATCTTAACTCCAGAGCCTTTGGTCTAACTATGCAAAGGGTAGGAGAAGAAACAAAAGTAGGCGCACCAAGTCCAGCTGCGGCCATGGCTAAATACTATGGAACTGAACATAATAAACTTCGTTATGAGCTGATGCTTGAAGCAATGGGCACTCGAGGAGTCGGATGGGATGGAGAAGGATTTTCTATGGAAGAATTGGCGATTACAAGAGACTGGCTTAGAACTAAAGCAAACTCAATTGAAGGAGGTACTTCTGAGGTACAACTGAATGTTATTTCAAAAAGAGTTCTTGGTTTACCAGATAAGTAAAAATGGCGTTAATACTGAATGAGGAACAACAATCCCTCAAAGATATTGCCAAAGAGTTTTTACAAAAGAATGCTCCAGTAACTCATTTCAGAGAGATAAGAGATACCCAAAATGAATTAGGTTACGACCAATCTCTATGGTCAGAGATGGTTAATCTTGGTTGGTCAGGTATCTTAGTTCCAGAGGAGTATGGTGGATTTGACTTTGGTATGGTAGGAATGGGAAGTATTTTTGAAGAAATGGGTAGGACATTAACGCCCTCACCTCTCTTTTCAACTGGTGTTTTAGGTGCAACTCTAATAACTTTAGGTGGAGATGAAAAACAAAAACAAAATTACTTGCCGCGCATAGTAGATGGTAGTCTTACTACGGCTCTTGCCTTAGAAGAAGGCAACAGACATTCACCATTTTCTATCTCAACGAAAGCGACTAAAGCCGGTAATGAATACAAGATTTCTGGAGAAAAGACTTTCGTCATTGACGGGCATTGTTCAAATTTAATAGTAGTAGCCGCAAGAACAGAAGGTTCAGATGATGATGCTTCAGGGATTACACTTTTTCTAGTTGAAGCAAATACTGATGGGATTGAAATAACCAAAACCAGTATGGTAGATTCTAGAAATTCTGCCAATATCAAGTTCGATAATGTTACTGTCTCGTCTTCAAATCTTCTTGGAGAGGAAAATAATGGGGCAGCAATATTGGAAGAGGTTCTGGATAGAGCTCAAATCGCTATTTCTGCAGAAATGTTAGGAAATGCATCGCAGGCATTTGATATGACACTGGATTATCTCAAAGAAAGAAAGCAATTTGGTTCTGTTATAGGGACATTCCAAGCGCTTCAACATAGGGCTGCAGAAATGTATTCAGAGTTAGAATTGACAAAATCGTCAGTAATGGCTGCTTGCAATGCAGTTGATGAAAACTCAAATGATCTCAAGAGAATGGCAAGTTTAGCCAAATACAAAGCAGGAGAGACGAACTATCTCGTCACAAATGAAGCGGTTCAGATGCATGGCGGTGTAGGTGTTACCGATGAATATGATGTCGGACTTTACCTAAAAAGAGCTAGAGTGACTGAACAAATTTTTGGAAATTCAGAATATCATCTGGATAGATACGCAACTCTTAGCGAATATTAATCTGAATAATATAGAGAAGCTTTTAGTCATCATGTCTCAATTAAGAGATAAAGATGATGGCTGTGAATGGGATAAAGAACAAACCTTCAAATCCATAGCTCCTTATACTATTGAAGAAGCATACGAAGTCGCTGATGCGATAGAGAGAGAAGATATTTCAGATCTGAAAGAGGAATTAGGCGACCTCCTTTTGCAGGTGGTCTTTTTATCCCAAATAGCAAAGGAAGAAGCTTTATTTTCCTTTGATGATGTTGCAAAAACTATTTCGGAAAAACTTGTAAGGAGACACCCTTTTGTCTTCTCTGATAAAAAAAATCATTCCTTAGACGAACAGATTAACCAATGGGAAGAAACAAAACAAAAGGAAAGGTCCAAAAAAAATCAAGGAGGTATCCTTGAAGGAATTGCTAAAAATTTACCATCTCTCCAAAGATCGCAAAAGATTCAAAAGAGAGTTTCTAGTGTAGGCTTCGACTGGCCTGACACAAAGGGTGTATTCAAAAAGATTAAAGAAGAACTTAGAGAGCTTGAAGAGGCTACAGAATCTAAGAACATAGAATCCATTGAAGAGGAAATTGGCGATCTTCATATGATTATTACCAACTTATCAGAAAAGTTGGGTATAGATTCTGAGGAAGCCTTAAGAAAATCAAATGTTAAATTTGAGAAGAGGTTTAATTATATTGAAAAAGAACTTGGAAAAGACAACATAAAAGTATCTGAAATGGATTTAAATGAATTAAATGCTCTTTGGGATGATTCTAAAAAATTAAGATAAAATAATTCTATGGAGATTATTAGGGGAGTCTTAGGGCTATTTGCAGTCGTCTTTAACACACTTTTCTGGTGCATATTTCTTCTAAGTATTGCAATCCTAAAGTTGCTTTTACCCATCGAAAGTTGGAAAAGAGTTTGTACTAAGCTAATAATTAATGTCGGAGAATGTTGGATATATTGTAATGGTCTATGGATTCAAGCTCTTCATAAACCCGAATGGAAAATAGAAGGATTCGAATCATTAGATAATACAAGATGGTATTTGTCTGTTGCAAATCATCAATCCTGGGCTGACATATTCGTTCTCCAAGCAATCACAAATAGAAAAGTGCCCATGCTTAAGTTTTTTATGAAACATGTACTCATTTGGGTTCCAGTTATTGGACTAGCATGGTGGGCATTGGATATGCCATTTTTAAAAAGGTATTCAAAAGAAGAATTAGACAAAAATCCGAATCTCAGAGGTGAAGATATTAAGGCTATGGAAAAATCTTTTGAAAGGTATTCTAGATATCCTGTTTCTATCTTTAGTTTTGCTGAAGGAACAAGATTTAATGAAGATAAAAGGTTAAATCAAGATTCAAAATTCAAGAACCTACTTAATCCAAAGTCTGGAGGCATAGGCTTAACATTGACTACCATGCCTTACATTCAATTGATGCTCGACTTTACAATTTACTACCATAGTTCGAAAAGGTCTTTTTGGGATTTTTTGTGCGGTAGAATGTCGAATGTAACTGTTAAAGTTCGCGAAATAGCTATTCCAGAAAATCTACTTCAGAAAAACTACGAAGAAGATATAACATTCAGGGAAGAATTAAAAGCTTGGATGGAAAACCTTTGGACAGAGAAAGATAACTTTATTGAGGATTTAAAAAAATGATAGATCTATATTACGCACCTACCCCTAATGGGTGGAAAATTTCAATCATGTTAGAGGAGTGTGACTTGGATTACAAAGTTGTGCCAGTTAACTTAGGCAAAGGTGATCAGTTCAAGCCTGATTTCCTTAAGATAAGTCCAAATAACAGAATGCCGGTTATAGTTGATCATACAAATATTCAAGAAGGTGAACCATTAAGTATATTTGAATCTGGAGCAATACTCATGTACCTTGGAGAAAAGACAGGGAAATTCTTTCCCCAAATTTCGCCTCATAGAGAAAGAGTTTTGGAGTGGCTTTTTTGGCAAGTTGGTGGTTTGGGACCGATGGCCGGACAAGTGAGTCACTTTGTTAATTATGCGCCCAACTTTCCTGGTGATCATTCTTATTCTGAGAAAAGGTATAAAAATGAATATGATAGATTATTGGGAGTAATGAATAATATCTTGAATGAAAGAGATTTTTTAGCTGGAGATTATTCCATAGCAGATATGGCTTCTTTCCCATGGATTACTGCTTATAAGAGATATGAAGTCAACCTTGATGAGTTCCCAAATGTGAGGAGATGGTTTGATGACATTAAATCAAGACCTGCTGTAAGAAAAGGTATTGAGGTAGGGAAAGAACAAAGAAATTTTGGCAAAGGTATTACAAAGGAAGGACTAAAAACAATGTTCGGTCAAGATTCAAAAAGCATTTCTAAGATGGCAAAAGAGAAAGAATAAGTAAATTAGATTCTTTGTTCAATAAGCTGAATTCTGTCATTTCCGAAGAACATATCCTGACCATCTAAGAAGAAAGTTGGAGATCCAAAGCCCCCTCTATCGATCAACTCTTGAGTGTTATTTATCAGTCTTTGTTTGGCTTCATCTGTCGAAATGAATTCTAAATACTCAAAAGCCTCGACTCCATTTTCCTCAGCAATTGAAGACAAATAGTCAGTGTCTGAAATATCTTTGCCATTAGTCCAATATCCCCGGAAAACATCTTCAAGATAAGATTCTATTCCGCCCTTATCTAAAAAATAAAAAGCACCGCGCATGGCTTTAACACTATTTACTGGAAATATCGTAGGCCAGTTAATTGTTATGTCTCTTAATTCTGACCAATCTTTCAAGTCCTTTTGAGAGTAAGCTGCTTTTTCTTTCACAGGATTCTTTCTGCTTTCATAAACACTTGGATTTATTGAGTTAAAAATTCCTCCAACCAGGATCGGTTTCCATACAATTTCAAAATCCTTCCTTTGTTGTAAATCTAAGATTCCTCTAAATGAAAGATAGGTCCATGGACTGCTGCAATCTAAGTAATATTCAATTTTCCTCATTTATATAATCTTATTTAATTTACTATCATATAGAAAAAAGAAGAATATCTTCTCATGGAATTCTATTTAATTAAATTTTTAGATAGAATACATATGCCCTACTTTCTAATTACTTTATGAAACAAAATTTTCTTCTAATAGTCATATTATTGTGGACTACAACAGTCACAACATCAGAAACTGAAGTAGGTGAAAAGTACGGTTTCAGTCAAGACCAAGTAAATTTAGCTTTTGAGATTATTGATAAACTTGAATCTAGCCATCTTGTAAAAAAAGACTACCGGTCGGTAAAATCTGATTCTTTTGAGATATTCATTAATAGATTAGATCCTAATAAAAATATTTTTACAACTTCGGAAGTTGCTGCAGCATTCAATGATATCAATGCAAATTCAACGATTACTGATGATCTTGAAAAAGCCTTTTTCCTTTTCAATAATTACGTTAAGCGTTATCAACAAAGGTATAAAACTCAAAGAAACTTTCTCGACGTTATTAATGAAAATAATTTAAAGAGTTCCCGCACTTTAATTAGAACTCTCTCTGAAGGAGAAAGATTAAATACGCTTGATGAATTAAAAGAACTATGGATCGATTTGAGTATCAATGACGTTATACAGCTCATGCTTTCTGGAAACACAATTGACGAATCGGTCAGCAAAACCATTAAAAGAATGGAGAACCAATTAAACTATTTTGAACAAACTAGAAATGAAGATGTCTTCAATATTTTTGTTAATTCTATTGCTTCAGTTTATGGACCGCATACTGCTTATATGTCTCCTAAAAATTCTGAAGACTTTGATATCAATATGAGTCTATCTCTGGAAGGGATAGGAGCGCTCCTTACCTCGGATGGACTTTACACATCTATATCTTCACTCGTACCTGGTGGACCTGCGGAAAAGACAGAGTCTTTGAAGCCCGAAGATAAAATTATTGGAGTTGGACAGGATGAAAAAGGTGAGATTGTTGATGTAATAGGCTGGAGAATTGATGATGTAGTAGACTTAATCAGAGGTCCAAAAGGATCAAAAGTTAGATTGCAAGTTATTCCGTCAACTTCAATTAATGACAATGAAACAAAAGAAATAGAAATCATAAGAAATGTCGTTAAGCTAGAAGATCAAGAGGCTGAAAGAAAAATCCTATCCTTAAAACGAAATGAGAAAGAATACAAAGTTGGTGTAATAGAATTACCTGCGTTTTATTTCGACTTCGATGCCTACCAGAAGCGAGATTATAATTACAAAAGTAGCAGCAAGGATGTAAAAAGACTCTTACAAGAACTAAAAGCAGAAAATGTTGATGGTTTAGTGATAGACCTTAGAAACAATGGTGGCGGCTCTTTATTCGAAGCAAATGAGTTAGCTCACTTATTCCTTGGAAGAGGAACTACTGTTCAAGTGAAGAGTTCTAATGGCAATATTCAAGGGCTCGGCGGAAGATGGGGCTATCAATATTTTGATAAACCACTAGTTGTGTTAGTAAACAAATTTAGTGCGTCGGCTTCAGAAATATTAGCAGGGGCAATTCAAGATTATGATAGAGGTTTAATTGTCGGCACAAGTACTTTCGGAAAGGGAACTGTCCAAAAAGTTGATTTGCTCTCATCAGGTCAGATTAAATTTACAGAGTCTAAATTTTATAGAGTTTCGGGCAGTAGTACTCAAAATCTTGGTGTTGAGCCAGATATCAATCTTCCTTCACTATTCGATATAAAAGACTTAGGAGAGAGCAATCTGGATAGAGCTTTGGCGCATGACACTATTCCAAGCACTAGCTTTAAAAACTTCAATAGAGTAAGTAATTTTAAGGAGTTACTCAAACAACAAAGCTTATCAAGAGTTGAAAGTTCAGCGTTGTTCGACAGCATAAAGGTGAGAAAAGAATGGCAAAAAGAAAATGAATTAGACTTTTTAGACCTAAATTTGGAAGTTAGATTGCAACAGAAAACTAAAATAGAAGAGTTCCTGCTTAGTAATGAAAACAAACTAAGAGCTTCCTTGGACCTTCCAACCTATGAGACATATAAAGAATTTGTAGAGAGAGGGGATGATCCAGAAGAACTTGATGTGGATGCTGAGATATTAGAAGAGGCCGCGAATATACTTATAGATCTCATAGAAATAAAAAACAAACCTCTACTAGCTTCAAATTTCGTGACAAAATCTTCATGAAAATAATCTCATTTAATATAAACAGCATAAGAGCAAGGCCTCATCAAATTGAAGCGATCGTCAAAAAGCATGAGCCCGATGCAATCGGACTTCAAGAGACTAAAGTTCATGACGATGATTTTCCCTATGAAATTCCAGAATCTTTAGGGTACAAGGCCCATATTCATGGCCAAAAAGGACATTATGGTGTAGCTATCCTTACAAAAGAGGAACCTTTGAATATAAATAAAGGATTTGAAACGGACGATGATGAATCTCAGAAAAGATTTATTTCGGTAACTCTTAAAAAAGGTAGGAAAAAAATACACATATTAAATGGATACTTTCCACAAGGTGAGGAGAGGGAACATCCGG
Source organism: uncultured SAR86 cluster bacterium (assembly GCA_902537425.1). Taxonomy (GTDB): domain Bacteria; phylum Pseudomonadota; class Gammaproteobacteria; order Magnimaribacterales; family Magnimaribacteraceae; genus Magnimaribacter. The sequence goes on from CACBBD010000015.1 coordinate 14,363, forward strand.
TAAAATTTCCCTATAAAGTAAAATTTTATAAAGATCTCATTACACACTTACAAAAGAATTATGACCCGAAAGATCATTTAATAGTGATGGGTGACTTAAATATTTCACCTCAAGATATAGATATTGGGATTGGGGAAGAAAACAAAAAAAGATGGCTAAGAACTGGAAAGTGTAGCTTTCTTCCAGAAGAGAGGGAAATGTTATCAGAGTTGACTGATTGGGGACTATTTGATTCTTACAGAACTCTTTATTCAGAAAAAAATGATGAATTTAGTTGGTTCGACTATAGAAGTAAGGGTTTTGAAGATAGCCCCAAAAGGGGTTTAAGGATTGATCATATTTGGGTTACAAAAAAACTTAATTCAGAGGTTGTAGCTTCAGGAATTGATTACGATATTAGAGGTATGGATAAGCCTTCAGATCATGCTCCCATATGGACTGAGTTTAATTTATAACCTCCTCTCTCTGAAAAAGCACTTTAATAAATCTGAAGATTCTTCAATTAGAGGTCCTTGTCTAAACCTTACTGTGTGATTTAGAAATTCTGCACTTAGAAGATTTGAATTACTAATTACGACCCCAGATTTAGGATCTGCAGCAGAGAATATTAGATTGTCTATCCTTGCATGCACTAAAGCGCCACAACACATCATGCAAGGCTCTAAGGTTACATAGAGCGAAGTGTTAGGGAGTCTATAATTTCCTAATATTTCTGCGCCTTTTCTTATAACATTTATTTCTGCATGGGCACTAGGGTCATTCAATGAAATTGATCTATTATGATCTTCAGCGATGATCTCATCATTCAGTGTTAATACAGCACCTACTGGCACCTCACCTAGGATAGAAGCATCTTTAGCCTGTTTTAGAGCTCTTTGCATAAAAAAAAGATCTTTTTTCATAATACATCTAAGGAAAATTCCTTAATTAGCTCTATAGGAATAACTTCTAATGCTCTTTTATTGGTAGCCTTAGCAATAATTGATGGAGCAGAACTAGCTTCGTAAGCCTCTAGCCATCTGGCAGCACATAAACACCATCTATCTCCTGAATTTAATCCTGGAAAATCAAATGCCGGAACAGGAGTAGAAAGGTCATTTCCTTTTGATTTACTGAATTCAAGAAATTCTTCTGTCATGATTGCACAAACAGTATGATTACCAGTATCTTGCTCGGAGGTTTCGCAACAACCAGTTCTAAAAAACCCAGTTAAAGGCGCGCAACTACATTCTTCTATAGGCTCATCAAATATATTATTTTGTATGACTTTATCATTCATAGATTTTTGAACATTCTATACATCTTCACTTTGTTTCCGGCTCTACTTTCATATTCAATTTCTTCATCCACTTCATAGCCTCTATCCTGATAAAGAAGTATTCCTGAAATTGTTGCCATGAGTTCAGCTTTATTAAATCCTAATTTTTTAGATTCATTTTCAGAAAGTTCCAATATCATACTTCCAACTCCCTTCCTTATCCAATCAGGATGTGTATACATCGCCCTTATTTTAGAAGGTTCCTGACCTGGTATTAATAAGTCATCCGACCTATTTGGAGTATGGTTTCCGCCAAACAAGGTCTTTCTTATGCTGTAGCCACCAGATCCAATTAAGGTATCTTCCTCAAATATAAGGAAATAGGAATTATCTTCAATAAGTTTAGTGTCTAGGCCCATAGATTCATATGAAGCCTCGAGTTCTTTTTTATCAGTTAGTTTTCCAAGGACTTTAGAGATTGATAAATTCATCAGTTTCTCTATTGCCGATATATCCTGAATTTCTGCTTTTCTGTAAGTAAACATAAAAGGTACATAAAAAGGTACATAGAAAGATACAAAAAAAATTAAAGTAGTAATGCTTACAGTACCTAACGTTTGCATAAGCAATTAACGATCTATAGAATATAGAACATAAAGCTATCACAGCAAAGTAAATATATTACATATATTGTTCACAAACTGTAAATGTAAAGTCTATTTTGCTTGGAAATAGTGCATTTCTGCATAAAAAAGGTTTTTACCTTTGGCATTAAGATTGCAGTATTGCTATTATGTTAAATTTAATAATTTGGGGTAAATATTATGTATAAATCCAAAATAGGATTCCTATCCATAACTCTATCCTTGTTAATTACACCTACTCTCCCTAGCTTCTTGGCAGCTGCCGATGAAGTAGAAGAAGTAGTTGCTATTGGAACAAGGAGAGATGCAAGGTCGGTAGGTGATTCTCCTGCTCCTGTTGATGTTCTCACTGGATCTGATTTAAAAAATCAGGGTGCAACTGAACTTGACTACATGCTGAGAACATTAGTACCTTCCTTTAATGTTAATACGCAGCCTATCAGTGATGCTGCAACACTTATTAGGCCAGCAAACCTTAGAGGTTTACCGCCCGATAATATGTTGGTCCTCACAAATGGAAAAAGAAGACACAGAGGTGCTGTAATTTCTTTCCTAGGTGGTGGTATAGCTGACGGTGCACAAGGACCAGATATTTCTGCAATCCCTTCTATCGCACTTAAGAAAGTTGAAGTTCTAAGAGATGGTGCTGCAGCGCAGTACGGTTCGGATGCCATCGCAGGTATTCTTAACTTTGTATACAAAGATGCAGCTGAAGGTTATCGTTTAGAAATCAAATCTGGTGAATACAAAGAAGGTGATGGTCAAACTGTAAGGATTGGCATGAATGCAGGTATGCCCTTTACAGACGACGGATATGCCAACTTTTCTCTTGAATTACAGGAAACTGATCCAACTGCTAGAAGTGAGCAACGTGGCGACGCTGCTTCATTGAAAGCTGCTGGAGTTCCTGTTTGGGCTCATCCTTTTGGAAATGGTGAAGCTCAGGTTTGGGGTTCTCCAAAAGTTAAGGATGACGTTAAGTTTGTAGGAAACATTGGTTTAGAACTTACTCCGTCTAGCAAATTTTACCTCTTCGGTAACTATGCTGAGAAAAATGTTATGGGTGGTTTCTTCTTCAGAAACCCGAATAACAGAACTGGTGTTTATGATGATGGAAGTGATATCAGATTGATCGCTGATGTCGCTCAAGCTGCAGGTGGTGCTAGAACATGTCCAAGCGATATTAATGCCAAAGACTACAACCTTATAGGTGCTGCTTTAGCTGTTTACGAAAATGATCCGAATTGTTTCGTATTCAACCAAGTATTCCCTGGTGGTTTCACGCCATCATTTGGTGGTGACGTAACAGATTGGTCAATTGCATCGGGTGTAGAGGGAGTTTTTGAGGGCGGTACTTCATATGACTACAGTGTTCACATTGGTGAAAACAGAGCTGACTTTGTAATCATCAATACACTCAACCCTTCATTAGGTCCGCAATCTCCAACTGAATTTGAACCAGGAAGCTATATTCAACTTGAGAAAAATTTCAATGCTGACTTTGTAACTGTCATACCAATGAGTAGTTATGACTTAAACTTCGCATATGGATTTGAATGGAGAGAAGAGCAATTTGAAATTGTAAATGGAGACGTTGCTAGTTTCACAACTGGTCCTTACTTTGATCAAGGCTTTGGTATAGGTTCCAATGGTTTCGCTGGTTTTACTCCTGATATTGCTGGAGTTTGGGATCAACAGAACGTTGCTGCTTATATCGATTTAGAAGCAGATGTAACTGAGAATCTTTTACTAGGATTTGCTACTAGATATGAGCATTTTGATACTTTTGGGACTACAACGAACTCAAAAATATCATTCTTAGCAACAATGTCAGATACATTGAAATTCAGAGGAACAATGAGTACAGGTTTTAGAGCTCCAACTCCTGGTCAAGCTAATGTATCAAACGTAACAACTGCAACAGCAGGAACAGGTGAATTGGTTCAACAAGGAACATTGTCTCCTACAAACCCAATCTCCGTAACTGCTGGTGGTAAAGCACTTGAACCAGAAGAATCAGACAATATAAGCCTCGGTTTAGTATGGGATGTTACTGATTCTCTCAACATAACGCTTGATGCTTACGAAATAGAACTCACTGATAGAATTGCTCTAACAGAAAACTATTTCCTAACTGATGCTGATAGAGCTGCCTTGGTTGCTGCAAAAGTGCCTGGAGCAAGCGATATGCAAACTTTCAGATTCTTCACTAATGACTTCGATACCACTACAGAAGGATTTGATCTAGTAGCTACTTACTCAACTGAGTTATTCCAAGGAGTTACAGACTTTTCTTTTGTATACAGTAATACTGAAACTGAAGTTGATAAATCAACTTTGATCAGCAGAAGTAGAATTGGTGCATTAGAGTCTTTACTACCCGAGAAAAGATATAACCTTACAGCTGTACACAATCAAAATGATACAACCATTTTGCTAAGATACATGTTTGTAGGTGAATCAGACTATTACTCAGGTATTGATAATATAACTAATTTAGGTGATCAGTATTCACTTGATCTAGAGATTACACAAGATCTTGGAACAATGCAGCTTACATTAGGTGCAGAAAATATTACTGATGAATACCCTGATGATGATACTGGAGTTACTTGTTGTGGTGCTATATACCCTGAGTTTGCTCCATTAGGATTCATGGGCGCATTTTACTACCTAAGATTAGGTATGGATTTCTAATATGAATCTAAGAAAAAAAGGGTACTTTATGTACCCTTTTTTTTACTTTGAATAAACTACTTTACCTCCAACAATAGTCATAATAACTTCAGAACTCATAATATCTTCTTCAGGAATTGTCATTATATCTTTATTAAATATTGTTAAATCAGCTAGCTTTCCAACTTCAATTGTTCCCTTTATATCCTCTTCAAAAACGGAATAGGACGCCCATTTTGTAAACATATACAGAGCCTCTTCTCTAGAAACCACTTCTTCAATATTCCACCAATCTTCATAAAACCCGTCTAAATCTTTTCTGCTAACGGCGGCCTTAAATTCAATTCGCGGATCACCTATTTCAACAGGTGCATCAGATCCACCTACAACAACAACACCTAATTCAATCAACTTTTTCCAAGTATATGCATCTTTTAATCTTTCCTCTCCCAATCTTTTGTGTGCGAAATGTAAATCGCCAATCGCATGAGAAGGTTGCATTGAAGCTATAACTTCTAAATCTGAGTATCTTTGTTGATCTTCGGGTTTAATATTTTGAGCATGCTCAACTCTCCATCGAGGATTTTCAATTATTCTATTTTCTGGTGAAACTTTGTTGAATGCCTCTTCATACCAATCAAGAGTAATTTTATTTGCCAAATCTCCAATAGCATGAGTTTGTATTTGAATGCCATTCACAAGGGCTTTAACTAGCTTTGGGATAGTTTCCTCTTTTTGGAATATCAGAAAGCCTTTTGTTTCGTAATCGTCATATTTGTCGAAGAATGCAGCGCCCCTGGAACCTATTGCCCCATCGGCGTAAAACTTGATACCCCTAGAAGTAAGGAAATGATCTGGATCTAAATAAGGGCCTTCATCAAGAAACTTATTACCATCTTCTCCATCACTTACATAAAATTGGATCCTAACTGGTAAGCCTTCATTTTTTTTAAGTTCATTTAGAATTTCGTAATCGGATAAAGGAGAGCCTGCATCATGCAATTGTGTCCATCCCATTTTCGCTGTTCTATTAAGTCCTTCCCTTAAAGCTCGCTTTTCTTCTTCCCTAGTGCGTTTGGGAATAATAGATTCAACTAAGGATGATGCTTTGTCTATCAAGACTCCATTAGGTTCCCCATTGGAGTCTTTATCTATTTTTCCTCCTATAGGATCGGGGGTACTTCTATCAATTCCTGCTAATTTTAGAGCAAGCGAATTAACAATAATTGCATGGCCATCTGCCCTTTCCAGGGCAATAGGCTTTTTACTGGAAATAGCATCCAACTCCTCAATAGTAGGAAACCTACCTTCTGGCCATTTTTTTTCTATCCATCCCCTTCCAACTACCCAATCGCCGTCCGATAATTTATTTGAATGGATTTGAACCAAGGTGAGCATATTCTTCAAACTGTCCGCACCCTGAAGATTGAGGGTTATTTCTCGGTAACCTATGCCTTTAAGATGTGCATGTGCATCAATGAATCCTGGGAATACAAAGGAATCTTTTAAATCTAAAACTCTATTAGATCCGCACGCGTAAGCAGAGGAATCGTCATTACTGCCAATAAAGATAAATTTATCACCTAAAATAGCCAGGGCTGCTGCTTCCCATTGATCAGCATTGGCAGTATAGATTTTACTATTTACTAAAACTAAATCTGCTTCGTAACATACCTCTTCTTTTGAGCAAGAAATGATGAGCGATATGAAGAGAAGAGCTAATATTTGTTTAATGTAAGTTTTCATTCTTTAAAGCTCATTAGGCCAATAAATGGAGGATCCATTTTTTAAATCCTCTAATTCAGTATCTGAATATCCCATATTCTCCAGAACTTCTTTAGTATGTTCACCTACATTGGGAGCCCTAGAAAAATCTATCTTTTTCTCATCTTGAATTGTGAAAGGACTATTGATTGTTAATAGATTTTCAAAAGACTCATGACTGAGAGGAACCAAAGTTTTTGTTTCTAAAAATTGCTTGTCATCTCTATGATCTGTAGTTTTACCTAATACACCATAAGTAACACCAGAGTTACGTAAAAGTTGATTTATTTCGTCAAGTGATCTTTTCTTAAACTCTTCTGATAATTCTGATCTAAGTAGATCTGCATTTTGGAAAGCATCGTCAAAATTAAATAGTTCTCTTTGCAACCAATCAGCTCTATCTAGTACTTCAGTGAGTTTCGGCCATTCTATTCTTGAATTAATCATGCCAAGTGCAAATTCTCTATCATCTTTTGTTTGGTAAAAATCGTAAAAAGGGTGCCTTGGGAGAGGCTCAGTTCTTTCTGGAAATTCAATATCCATTAAAGCTGCCTGGATAAAAACTCCATTAGCCCAGGCTCCATTAGCCATTAATGAAGTAGATACTTCTCCCCCCTTTCCTGTTTTTTCTCTATTAAATAAAGCTGTCATTATTGCTGCATATAAAGCCATGCCAGTAGGATGATCTCCCATGCCTGGTGTTGACCATGCAACAGGAGAGTTATCAGAAGGTCTGACAAAATCCATTAAGCCACTTCTAGCCCACCAGGCAACTGAGTCATAAGCAGTCCTATCTGCATCGGGACCAACTTCACCATAACCAGTTAGAGAGGCATAAATTAGTTTGGCATTATGTGGTCTTATATCACCGGATGTTATTCTTAATTTTTTTCTTATTGGAAATGGCATGTTGGTTATAAAGACATCAGCTTCTTTTATAAGATCAATCAGGATGTTATGAGCTTTTTGATCTTTTAAATTGAGAGAAACACTTTTTTTATTCCGAGAAGTTAATTCCCAGCAGTAATTTTCAGTTCCTTCAGGCATTCTTCCGTTAGTGATCAAATTCCTCAAGCTGTCTCCGTTTTGTGGTTCAATCTTTATTACTTCTGCTCCATAATCA
>CACBBD010000016.1 GCA_902537425.1 uncultured SAR86 cluster bacterium
AAATTGCTTGAAATTATTGATGAAGTTGCAAGTTCAGGAGGTTTTATCTTGCAAAAAGATCTTCATAATTTCGAATTAGAACTTGCTGAGTATGTTAAGAGCAAATATTCAATAGGGGTAGGAAATGCTACTGATGGAATGGAAATATTTCTTCAGGCAATTGGCTTAAAAAAAGGAGATGAAATTATTATTTCATCTCACACTATGCTAGCCACTGCCTCTGCAATAATAGCTAATGGAGGAATTCCTGTTCCTGTCGATATAGGAGATGATTTTCTCATTGATCCAGAATCTATCAGGGATGCCATTACAGATAATACTGTGGGCATTATGCCAACTCAATTAAATGGAAGGACTTGTGATATGGATAGTATTTTATCTATTGCAAACAAACACTCATTATTTGTTGTTGAAGATGCTGCTCAAGCTCTAGGATCAAAATTTAAAGACAAATTTGCTGGCACATTTGGTTTAGCTTCGTGTATTAGTTTTTTCCCTGCTAAAGTCCTTGGATGTTTAGGAGACGCTGGAGCAATTTTGACCAATAACGAAGAAATTTATCACAAAGCTTATCAAATTCATGACCATGGTCGAGATACAGATGGAGAGGTGAAGGCTTGGGGAAGAAACTCGCGGTTAGATAATATACAAGCTGCAATTTTATCTTATAAACTTAAGTCTTATACTCAAGTAATTGAAAGAAGGAGGGAGATAGCAAGAATTTATGATAATGAGCTTTCTTTTTTGGAGTTTCTTAGTCTACCCCCGGGCCCTGATTCAAATCCAGAGCATTTCGATGTTTATCAAAACTATGAATTTGAAGCTGACAGAAGAGATGAATTAATTACATATCTTAATCAAAACGGTATCGGAACTTTGGTTCAATGGGGAGGGAAAGCTATACATCAGTGGGAAGGTCTTGGGTTCTATCAAAAACTTCCTAAATCTGAAAGATTCTTTGAAAGATGCCTAATGATTCCAATAAATTTATTCTTAGAAGATGAAGATGTTTATTATGTTTGTGACAAAATTAAGAAATTTTATTCATGATGATTAGATTAAGAGACTTAATTGTATCTTTGCTAGCCCTCATTATTTCAAGTCCTATTCTTCTAATAGTTTGCTTTCTTGTTTGGAAGCAAGATAGACACTCTCCATTTTATATCGCCGAACGGGTTGGGAGGAATGGCGATACATTCTCTATGGTTAAATTAAGATCGATGATCATTAATGCTGATTCTTCAGGTGTAGATTCAACAAGCTCTGAAGATAATCGGATAACTGCAATTGGTCATTTTATAAGAAAATATAAACTGGATGAGCTCACTCAAATGTGGAATGTACTATTAGGTGATATGAGTTTAGTCGGACCGCGACCCAATGTGAAAAGAGAAACTAACCTTTATTCAGATCTTGAAAAAGAATTACTGACTGTTCGTCCAGGTATAACTGATTTTTCTTCGATAATTTTTTCAGATGAAGGAGAAATCTTATCTGATAAAGCTGACCCCGATCTTGCTTACAATCAATTAATAAGACCATGGAAAAGTAGATTGGGATTGGTTTATATCAACAATAAGAATTTTTATATTGATTTAAAAATTCTTATAATTACTTCCATAGCCATAATAAATAGGAAGAAAGCAATCAAATTGATTCATAGCATCCTTAAAGAAATTGAATGTAGTCCAAGATTATTATCTGTTTCTTCTCGAGAAGAGGAATTGTATGCTTATCCACCTCCCGGTCTTGATAAAATTGTAACTCATAGATGAATTCTTAAATTTCTTTGCTATGCTAATTTTTTGTAATGGAATGCTAAGATCCGGCTCTGCATTCCAATTTAATTTAGTCTGTTCTCTTCTTGAAAAAACTTCATCATGCAAAAGACATGGTCGATGGGAACCAAAGGAAAAATTTACAAAAAATCAGCTTAATCTCTGGGCAAAAGATAAGAATACTTTTCACGTAATAAAGAGTGGAAGAAATGCTGAGGAGTTCCAAATGGCTAATAATAATTTGGCCAAAATGATTTACATCAATCGAGATTTAAGAGACGTAGCAGTGGCAGCAAAGTTTAAGTGGGGCTTGTCAGAAGATAATTTAATAGAAATGCTAGATAGAGCACTCTCAGGATATGAAGTGATGATCGAAAACAATGCATTTATAAGTGATTGGTGTCTGCATCAGAAATATGAAGAAGTTTATAATGACACTAGGAATGCTGTCAGACAAATAGCGTCTTTTTTAGACTTAAATCCTAGTAATGAAATTATTGAAGACGTTGTAAAAGAATGTTCTATCGACAACATGTTGAAGGTAAGTGAATCAATTTCTGTCACTGTCCCACAAAATCTCCTCAAAATTCTTGGTAAATTGGCTGGCTATGTTAAAACCTTTTTACCGCCTCCTTATAATGAAAGTTGGAAATTACGAAAATATTACTTAAAAATATTACCCAAAGTAGATTCCAAAACCGTTATTGCACCTAGACACATTGAGCCAACAAAGGGTATGCCCGGCGCTTGGAAAGACGAATTAACGTTGTTTGAAATCAATGCCATTGGATACCGTTATAAAGATTATCTCTCTAAAGAGGGATATTTATCTGAAAATGATCAAAACAATCTCTATAATCTAGATAATCAATAGTTAAATGTCATTCAGGGAGATCAAGCATGGAGAATGAAGAAATAATAGAAAAAATAAATAGTTTTCCTTACTGGATAAGTCAATTTGATTTGAAAGGAAATTTAACTCCAGTTCCTCTTGAATCTACAATTGAAGGCACAATGCAAAGAAAGAGTTACTTCCTCGATCCCCTAATCGAATATTGTGGTGGATCTTTGGAAGGAAAACGTATACTTGATATAGGTTGCAACTCTGGCTTTTGGGCTCTGCAAGCGATTGAAGCAGAATGCGATTATATCGTAGGCGTTGACGGAAGGCAGATGCATATAGATCAAGCAAATTTTGTCTTTGAGGTGAAAGAAATTGATAAATCGAGATATGAATTCCATTGTGGTAATGTATTCGATCTTGATTTCCGTCAATACGGCGAATTCGATATTGTAATTTGCTTAGGCTTTTTTCATCATATGAGTAAACACATGCAGCTGTTAGATAAGATATCTCAAGTAAATAAAGATCTTCTTTTGCTAGAGACTAGGGTAACAAGATTACCAGGGGAGTACATGCAAATTCTTCATGAGCCCATTGAACATTATGCAAATAGCTTAGATTACACTTTGACCATGTGTCCATCAAAAAAAGCCGTTTTAAGTATGACTAAACAATTTGGTTATCATTCAATAATAATTGAACCACAACCAGCCCATAAAGCAGCGGTTGAAAATTACAATACAAACAGGAGATTAGCATTTATCTCGTCCAAAATTTCTGATCTTTCAGATTTTCCTGCGGAAATAAAAGAGATAAGTCGAATGTCTGAATTTACTGAGATAATCTCTATGTCGATAAATTTATTATTAAGAAAGTTGGGTATAAAGAAATAGTCATTTCTATTTATACCATCCTAATAATGACAAGTAATGAATGATAAAGCAGATCTATTAACTCGTTTGATAAATCCAAAAGAGTTCCAAGAGCCTTTGGATGTTAGTGGATATGAATCTTCGTTCCTTTACGAAACACTATATTTGATGACTCAAATTAGACTTGCCGAAGAGAAGTTAGCAAGTGAAAGAGAGTTTGGTACTATCGGAGGGCCCGTCCATCTTAGTGTAGGACAGGAGGCAATGGCGGTCGGGATTAGTAAGAACCTTAATAAAAAAGACAGAGTGTTTGGCGCACATCGATCACACTCTCATATTTTATCTATGAATCCTGATTTCCATAAACTTTTTGCTGAAGTGCTTGGGAAAGAAACTGGATTTTCAAGAGGAATGGGAGGATCAATGCATTTAACTGATAAGAAGAATGGTTTTTATGGATCTGTTCCCATTGTGTCCGGTACTGTTCCTCTTGCTGTCGGAGCTGCTTTTGATGCCAGAAGGAGCGGTACCAATAATATAGGTCTGGCTTTCATTGGTGATGGGGCAATTGAAGAAGGTGTTGTGCAAGAGTCATTAAACTTAGCAAAAATTCTTCCATCACCCACGGTTTTTGTCGTAGAAAATAATCTTTTTGCAAGTCATATGAATATTTCCTTAAGACAACCTATGAGAAGTACTTGCAGATTCGCCGAAGCCAACAAAGTAGAAAATCTTCTAGTTGATGGTAATAATGTTTTGGAAGTCTATGAAAAATCAAAAGTCCTAATTAACAATTCTCGAAATGATGGAACCCCATGCTTTATTGAAGGTGTGACTTTTCGTCATTATGGACATGTTGATTGGAGAAAAGATGTAGATGTTGGGGTCGACAGATCTCAAGAAGATATAGAGGAATGGATGAAGAGAGATCCTATTCAAAGATTATCAATCGGTATGTTTGAGGCGGCTATAATCAGTAAACAAGACTACCAAAATATTAATGACGAAATATCTCAAGACATCATTTCATCGTGGGAAAAAGCTATTAAAGATCCTTATCCAACAGAAGATAAGTTATTAACTAGAGTTTACTGTAATGAAGACTAAAGAAAATTACGGCTCAGCGATCCTTTCAGCTTTTGAATATCTTTTAGACAACTATCCAGAAGTTTTTGTAATTGGTCAGGGTCTTTGGAGTCCTTGGTATGTAGGCAATACAATGAAAGATCTTGATAGTAAATTTGGAAAAGATAGGATAATAGATACACCAGTTTCGGAATCTGCTGTAACAGGTTTAGGTGTGGGAGCATCTCTTTGTGGATCAAAACCGATTGTAGTTCATCCCAGAATAGACTTTATGCTGTATGCAATAGACTCCATAGTTAATCAAGCAGCAAAATGGTCTCATATGACGGGTGCACAGTCTCATCCAGGTATAACCATAAGAGGTATTATCAACAGAGGTGGAGAGCAAGGAGCTCAGCACTCACAATCTTTACATTCATGGTTTGCACATATTCCTGGTTTAAGAGTTTTAATGCCTTACTCTGTTGCTGATGCAAGAGATATGCTTATTGCAGCAGCTCTAAGTAAAGACCCGGTTATGTATATTGATGATCGTTGGCTCTACGATACAAAAGATGAACTGGACCCAATTTCTGAAAAGAGTATTTCAGAATTTAAACCAAAAATTATAAAATATGGTGAGGACTTAACAATTATCGGATCTAGCTTCTCTACTAAACTAGCATTGGGAGCTTCTTTAGAATTAGAGAAAGAGAGAATAAGTGTAGAAGTGATAGATATCAGAACTCTTAACCCTTTCGATTCAAAGTTATTAATTGAATCAGTCAAAAAGACCAAAAGATTTGCGGTAATAGATGGGGGCTGGAAAAATTCAGGATTTTCTGCTGAAGTTACTTCTTCAATTGTTGAAAGCATGGAACCAAATCAACTTTTATCTAAACCGTTAAGAATAACTCTTGCCAATTCACCTGCTCCTACTTCAAAACCCCTCGAAGATATATACTTTCCGAATATCTCGTCTGTTATCAGAGATATTAAAGCTAACTTTTTTCTATAAAAAGTTTGATGTTATGCATTCCATAAAAAAAAAATTAATTAATTCTAGTAGAAGAACAAAACAGATATTAGTTTCTTCTATCGATTTCTTTTCTATTGTTAGTGCGACACTATTTGCTTTATATATAAGTGATGTCAATCTCATACAAATTCCTGCAGAACAATATTTAAGATTGATTTGGCTACCGTTAATTGGAGTATTGATTTTTGCAACTACCGGAGTTTATAGATCAATCGTTAGATACATAGATTTTTCTTTCATTTACCTTTTTATCTCTTCAATTTTCATCGTATTTATTGTCAATTTACTCGCTAAACCACTCTTTGACAGTACTTTGAATAAGATTTTTAATTGGCCTGAATTGTTTATTAGCATTGAAAGCTGGATAGCAGGTTTGCTATGCGCAATTGTCCTATTAGTTGGGAGTAGATTAATAGCAAATTATTTTTTTTCTGATCATATTTCAGGAAATAGAGTTGTAATTTATGGTGCTGGAGCTGCGGGGATTCAGCTTGCAGGTGCTCTTCGAGTAAGCTCAGAAATGAGAACAATAGCTTTTTTAGACAGCGATCCATCCTTACAAAATAGTTATTTAGGTGGAATAAAAGTCCTTCATCCTAGAAAACTAGAAAATCTTGCGAGCAAAGGAAAAGTCGACGAGGTCTTAATAGCAATTCCCTCTGCTTCTCGAAAGAAATTAAGCTCTTTGCTAAAGGAAATAGAAAACTTCTCAATAAAAGTAAGAATATTACCTGGTTTAGCGGAATTAGCTCAAGGTAAAGTTCTTGTTTCTGAGTTAAAAGAGGTAGACGTAACTGATTTACTTGGAAGATATGAAGTGGAAGCCAATCAAGAACTGCTTGATAAAAATATTCTAAATAAGACTGTGTTAATTACTGGAGCAGGAGGCTCTATTGGTTCAGAGATTGCTAGACAAGTAGCAAAGAATAGTCCAAAGACTTTAGTAATTCTTGATTCAAATGAATTTGCTCTTTACGAAATAAAAAAGGAGATTGAGTCATCTATATCTAATATAAAATTAAGAACAATAATTGCCAGTGTCACTAACAAAAAAAGAATGTTGGATATTTTTCATGCCTTTAATGTTGATACTGTATATCATTCAGCAGCTTACAAGCATGTACCTTTGGTTGAAGAAAATCCATTTGAAGGAGTTTTTAATAATATTATTGGTACGAAAGTCTGTTTAGAGGCTGCGATTGATTCTAAAACTGAAACCTTTGTTCTTATTTCCACAGACAAGGCAGTAAGACCTACGAATATTATGGGTGCAACGAAAAGGTTTGCTGAGATGATTTTACAGGCCTATTCTAAGGACAATAAAATAACAAGGATGACCATGGTTAGGTTTGGTAATGTTTTGGGATCTTCAGGTTCTGCTTTACCATTATTTCAGAGTCAAATTAAAAAAGGTGGCCCTGTAACAGTAACAGATCCGGAAGTAACAAGATATTTTATGTCAATTCCTGAAGCAGCAGAGCTTGTTATTCAAGCAGGAGCAATGGGAGAAGGGGGTGATGTTTTCATTTTAGATATGGGAAAATCCATGAAAATCGTGGATTTAGCTAAAAGACTAATCAATCTCAGTGGATTAGAAGTAAAAGAAGAAAACCATGATAATGGGGATATAGAAATAATCTTCACGGGACTCAGGCCCGGTGAGAAGTTGTATGAAGAACTACTGATTGGAGATAATGTGAGTAAAACCGAGCACCAACAGATTCTCAGAGCTCAAGAAGAATTTGTTGAGAAGGAAGAAATCGAAAGACTCATTGGCGAGTTAAAAGAAGCTGAAAAGAATAATGATGTGCTCACATTAAAACACATCTTTAAACAAGTCATTCATGGTTATGAATCGGAAGAAAAAATCGTTGACGTTATCTCTCTGCAAAAAACAAAACCACATCAAATATAAAAGATTTGTTTACTTACATCGATTCAATTGAAGATTTATCATTTTTAAATAAAGAACTGCTGCAAAAACCTTGTTTAGGAGTTGACACAGAATTTAGGAGGACGACAAGAGATAATATGAGATTAGCTCTTCTTCAGGTGAATGATGGAGAGGATATCTATCTTATTGATGCTATATCGATTAATGACCCAAAAGGAAATTGTGATTTCCTATTTTCAGATTCAGTTAAGAAGATTTTTCATTCCTGCAAAGAGGATTTAGAGGCTATTCATTCTTGGACAGGAAATATAATGAAAAATTTATTTGATACTCAGCTAGCTAATGCATTCTTAAATGGACAATTTTCAATTGGTTATCAAGCCTTAGTAAAACAAGAGATGGGAATAGTTTTAAATAAGAATGAAACGAGATCAAATTGGATTAGAAGACCTTTGTCTGATTCACAGCTAAAGTATGCTTCATTAGATGTAGAGTATTTAATTCATTTATACAATGTTCAAAAAAAAGAATTAATCATCACACCTAAGCTGGAATGGCATGATCA
The DNA here is from genome assembly GCA_902537425.1 of uncultured SAR86 cluster bacterium. Taxonomy (GTDB): domain Bacteria; phylum Pseudomonadota; class Gammaproteobacteria; order Magnimaribacterales; family Magnimaribacteraceae; genus Magnimaribacter. The sequence continues at coordinate 8,058 of CACBBD010000016.1, forward strand.
AGAAGTTGATAAATTACTGCAAGTAATGTTTAATCCGAAAGATAACAAAGAAGTAGAGAGAATCATTTCAAAAGCAGAGGAGAAAGATATCCTCATTAAATTCAACAAAACTGTAGAAAAAATTTCGAAAAGAGAAGAAATTAACCCCACTTTATTTTTTTCAAAAAAGGCTCAAAAAGACTTTTTGAGGTTAGTTATGAAAGAAGGACTTGAAATAGCATGTAAAGAAATTACTGACTGGAGGAGTCAGCTCGTAAGAGAAGATATTATAAATCTTTTGAAATAATTATATGTATTGGACTATTTATATAATTAGTTCACTATTAATTTGTTCTGTTATTGCAACAATTAATAAAAATTATTATTCAGAAACCTTGGTTCTATCTTTTGTTATTTTCATTACCCCTGCACAAATAGACATATTAAATTTAGATTATGCGCCTTCCTTATTCACATTTCTTTTTAATGTAATATTGGAACAAAATTTGTCTTTAAGACCACTTAGACCATTAGTAATAAGCATTCCTGCAAGCATATTATTTATACTTGTAGTAAGAATATTTAAAAGAAAATTCTTTTAGCTTCCAAATTTATCAGATCAAGAATTCCAATTGCATTACTTCCTTTTTGCATACCTGCAGACTCACCTGGATTAAAGTAGAGAACGCCATTTTTTGTATTATTTTCATAACGGTGAGTATGTCCATACAAAACCACTTGGATCAATTTATTTTCTGCTATGAATTGATCTATATTATCTGGTTCATGGAAAATAACTATCTCTCTGTCTAGCAATTTTAATCTTCTAGGAGGATCTTGAAACTTAAAGTTATTTTTTTGTGCTACTTCTTTAAGGCCAGATTCATTCCTATCATTGTTTCCATAAACACCTATAAGCTCAGAATTAAGCTTAGAAAATTGCTCCAACGAATTAGCATTACTTATATCGCCCGTGTGAACAACTATAGGAACTTTTTCATCATTAAATAGATTAATGATTATTTCTATATTTCTTAGGTTGTTATGCGTATCGCTAACAACACCAATTTTCATCAGAGGTATTAGACTTTTTCAAGGATGTGAATACCGCAGGCGCTTCCCAATCCTATAACATGAGTCATACCAATTTTTGCATTCTCTACTTGTCTTTTTCCTGCTTCACCTCTTAAGTGAGTACATACTTCATAAATATTGGCTATGCCTGTTGCACCTAATGGATGACCCTTTGAAAGTAGTCCACCGGAAACATTAACTGGTATTCTTCCTCCCAGTTCAACTTCTCCCTCGTCGATCAATCTTCCAGCTTCTCCATCTTCACATAAACCTAGATTTTCGTAGTGAAGCATCTCTGCAGTTGCAAAACAGTCATGCAGTTCAACAAGATCTAGATCATTAGAGTCAAGACCGGCCATTTCATAGGCTTCTGCAGCTGCTTTTCGAGTACAAGAATTAACATCTGGCATCACTAGGTCTCTTTCTTGATAAGGATCACTAGTCATCACTGAGGCTTTAATTCTGACAGCTCTTTGCATCCCAAGTTCTTTTGCTTTCTTTTCGGAGACAAGCACTGCAGCTGCAGCTCCATCAACATTTACGGAGCACATAAGTTTAGTGTTAGGATAAGATATCATCTCAGCATTCATTACCTCATCCAAAGGTGTCTCAATTTGGTATCTTGCTTTTGGATTCATTGTTGAATGATGATGATTCTTAACCGAAATCTTTGCAAATTGTTCGAATGTTGTGCCATACTGCCTTGAATGTTCCATGCCGGCTTCAGCAAATACAGCAGGCATTGTGCCTGAACCTAATAGTCCTTCTTTTGGAATTCCAGATCCACTTCCAGAACCTCCAAGAAGACCTGTTCCCATTTGTTCCACACCAACAGCCAGCACTACATCATACAAACCTGCTTTAATGGAAGTCCATGCTTCTCTAAAGGCTGTAGCCCCTGTGGCACAAGCATTAGAGCAATTGACAACAGGAATACCTGTTTGACCAATTTCTTGAAGGATCCTTTGTCCCACCATAGCATTAGCTTGCCCAAGATTGCCGCAATAGAAAGCCTCCATATTTCCAATATTTAGCCCAGCATCATCAAGTGCCAACAATGCAGCTTCAGATCCAAGATCTGGGACAGTTCTGTCTGGAAATCTTCCAAACTTAATCATATCAACGCCTAAAACATATACATCACTCATAATTTTCTCCCTTATGTCATTGGTTTAAAGAAATAGCTGATATAACTATTTCCATCTTTATCTTTTCTACCTAAAGCATCATCAAATATCACTTCAACTGGCATATCAAAACTTATCTTATCTGGATCTGGCTCACAATCTATCAGATTACCTTTAACTGTGCCTCCACCATCAAGATCAACTATGGCAGATATGTAGGGAACTTCTATTCCAGGAAAAGACCTAAAAACAATAGAATAAGAATAGAGTTTTCCAGTGTTATTCAGCTTAATAGATTGCATAGAGTCTCGGGCAAAACAATTCGAACAAACATTCCTCTCTCCTAGAAAAATTGAACCGCACTCACTACATTTATGACCTTCAAGATAAGGTTCTCCACCTTCTGGCAGCTTTAGATATTCGACAACAGGTAAACTCATTATTCCCCCTATAATTATTTCTAGTTTTATATATATTTAACTGAATTACAATAGCCGACTATGAGTTTTTGGAAAGCAGGAATAGGCGGGATGATTGGTTTCTCAATCGGAGGACCTATCGGAGCAATACTTGGCGCAATAATCGGATCAAAACTTTCAGGTAAAGACCAAGCCAAACCATCAATGAAGCAGAGAAATCAAGCTGCTTTTTTTACTGCTCTTTTCGCATGTTTCGCCAAAATTGCAAAAGCTGACGGTAAAGTGACTCGAGAAGAAGTAGATATAGTTGATCACTTTATAAAAGAGAGGTTCAAATTTCCTCCTGATCAGAGGGCATTTGCCATCGAAATATTCAATCATGCAAAAGATGATCATAATTCCTTTCGAGATTATGCTAGCCAACTTGCTTCACTTTTGTCATCCGATAAATCAGCGTTGATAATGTTTTATGAACTTCTATTTGAACTTTCAATGGCAGATGGGCATTTGGATTCTACAGAAGAAAAACTTTTACTTGAAGCGATTGATATTTTTCAAATTGATCCAGAATTTTTTCAGATTAATTTAAAGAAATACGGTTCGAGTACATCTGATGCCTATATCATCCTTGGAGTAACTGAAGATATGTCGTTTAAAGATATAAAAGTTGCCTATCAAAGAAAAAGAAAAGAGTTTCATCCTGATACTTTGCTATCAAAGGGTTTGCCTGAAGAGCTGTTAGAGAAAGCGAAAGAAAAATTTATTGAAATCCAATCGGCCTTCGAAGAAATAGAAAAGCAAAAAAATAAATAAAGATTTCCTATTTTATTTCCCTTATGATTTGTTTGTATGTCAGTAGTAATTTCAGGTACAGGTCTATTTACTCCTAAAGAGTCTATAACCAATGAAGAACTAGTCCAAAGTTTTAATCAGTTCGTTATAAATTTTAATGAAGAAAATAGAGACCAAATAGATTCTGGTGCTTTGGATGCTTTAGTGCCATCAAGCACTGAGTTCATAAAAAAGGCTTCAGGCATTGAGCAAAGATATGTTCAAGATAAAGAGGGTATACTTGATGTAACTAGAATGAGGCCGAGATTGAAAGAAAGATCAAATTCTGAGGTTTCTATTCTTGCTGAAATGGCAATTAAAGCTGCTGGCGAGGCCATAAAACAATCAGGAATAGACTCTTCCGATATCGATGCAGTTATCTGTGGGTGTTCAAATCTCCAAAGAGCATATCCAGCTATTGCCATAGAAGTTCAAGAACAACTGGGAATTTCTGGATATGCATATGATATGAATGTCGCATGTTCATCGGCAACATTTTCTATCCAAAATGCCTACAATGATATTCAATCAGGGATAGCGAATAGGGTTCTAGTAGTGAATCCAGAGATTTGCTCAGGCCATTTAAATTTCAAAGATAGAGATGCACATTTTATATTCGGAGACGCAGCAACTGCCGTTATTCTAGAAAAAGATAGCAACACTCAATCTGCATTTACGATTCTTGGGACAAGTCTAAAGACACAATTTTCTAATAATATAAGAAATAATTTTGGATTTTTGAATTTACCTGAAAACTCTGACCCAAACTCACCTGATAAATTATTCATCCAGAAGGGTAGGAGTGTTTTCAAAGAAGTTGTCCCCATGGTCCAGACTCATATTGCTAATCATTTAGATAATCTAGATATTGATATTCAAGAAGTAAAAAGATTATGGCTACATCAGGCAAATCTAAGTATGAACCAGCTAATTGCTAAGAAACTTTTAGGGAGAGATCCTGATGAGCAGGAAATGCCAATTATTTTGAATGATTATGCTAATACAAGCTCAGCAGGCTCTATAATAGCTTTTCACCAAACAAAAGATGACTTTGTGTCCGATGAAATTGGAGTCATAAGTTCTTTTGGAGCTGGATATTCAGTTGGAAGTGTAGTTTTACAAAAGGTTTGATATGAAATTTTTGATGAGAATTCATAATACTTTAAAAGGTTTTGAAGTTTTGGAGTTTTTACCTTTATTCCTGATAAGGCTCTATCTTTTTTATGTACTATGGTTTGCTGGAATAAATAAAATAGATTCTTTTGATAAGTTTTCAGGTTATTTGGGTACTCTCGGAGTACCCTTCCCGGATATATTTACTTGGTTAGTTATCATCACAGAAGCCGGAGGTGCAGCATTAATTCTAATAGGTCTATTTATTAGGTGGTCTTCAATTCCACTTTTGGTTGTTATGTTTTTTGCTGGATATCTTGTCCATTGGCAAAATGGATGGCCTCATGAAGCAAATGGTATTGAATTTGCTGCTATTTATTCATTGATGCTTCTCACTTTATTATGTTTTGGTGGAGGAAAATATTTGAGCCTTGATTATTGGGTATCAAGTAGTAAATAAATGGAACTATATAAGGTCTCAGATAACCTTCTCGAGCCAATAAGTAAGGCACATGAATGGATTCAAGAAGCTCAGCAAAACGAGGTTGCTTTACCACACGCTATGAACATATCCTCAATAAATTTTGATGGCAAGCCGTCTTCAAGAATGGTCTTACTGAAGAGAATAGGTCATGAAGGATTTGTCTTCTTTACCGACTATGATGGAAATAAGGGAAAGCAGATAATCGAATCACCATTTGTTGCTTTAAATTTCTGGTGGGCAAAAACAAATAAGCAAATCAGAATAGAAGGTAAATGTTCCAAGGCAACCGAAGAGGAAAATGATGAATATTTTTCTTCTAGACCAAGAGGTTCGCAGATTTCAGCCTCTGTTTCCTTGCAAAGTAAAGAAATAGATACATATGAATCATTAGTTGAGCGGTCTCAGGAATTTGAATCGAATCATACAGGAAAAGACATAATCAGACCTCAGAGATGGGGAGGATTCATTGTAGAGCCAGAGTCCATAGAATTTTGGGTTGATCAAAAGAATAGGTTACACACAAGAGAACTATATTCAAAACAAGGTAGTGAATGGAAAAAGGTACTTTTGTCGCCTTAAATCAGATTATCTATTACAATATAACTTTTAATAACAAGTGTCCTTTAGTATGGGCCACCACTGAATATGCCTTCAATAAAACTTCCAGATAATTCCATAAGAAATTTTGATAATCCCTTAAGTGTCGAAGATATAGCTAAAGACATTGGTACAGGCCTTGCAAAAGCTGCAGTTGCAGGAAAAATTGATGGTAAATTAGTTGACGGGTCAGAAATTATTTCTGACGATTGCAGCTTAGAAATCATAACAATAAAAGATGAGGAAGGCCTTGAAATAGTCAGACACTCATGTGCTCATTTGTTGGCCCATGCCCTTAAACAGCTATATCCAAATGCCCAAATGGCAATAGGCCCAGTAATCAGAGACGGGTTTTATTACGATATCAAACTTGATAAAAATCTCTCAGATGAAGACTTAGAGGCTATAGAGAAGAGAATGAAAAAGCTTGCTAAGACTAAATACGACGTTAGGAGAGAAGTAGTATCACAAAAAAAAGCTATCAAGACTTTCAAAGAGAGAAATGAACCTTATAAAGTAAACCTTGCAGAAGAAATACCTGATGATGAAGTAATAGCGTTATATCATCATGAAGAATATATAGATATGTGCAGAGGACCACATGTTACCAATATGAGACATCTTCAAGCTTTTAAGCTCACGAAAGTATCAGGTGCTTATTGGAGGGGAGACTCAAAAAATGAAATGCTTCAAAGAATATATGGAACAGCTTGGCCTAATTCAAAAGACTTGGAGAATTATATTCTCCAACAGGAAGAAGCGGAAAAGAGAGACCATAGGAAATTAGGAAGACAACTAGATTTATTTCATTTTCAAGAAGAAGCACCCGGTATGGTTTTTTGGCATCCAAAGGGGTGGTCTATTTATTCAGCTCTAAAATCCTTTATACAATCCAAACAAGCCGAATACGATTATCAAGAAATTAATACTCCTCAGATAGTTGATAGAAAGTTGTGGGAAGCTTCCGGACACTGGGATAAATATCGAGAAAATATGTTTATTACGGAAATCGATGAAGAACATGCTAATGAGAAGAGAACAAATGCCCTTAAACCAATGAATTGTCCTTGCCATGTTCAGGTATTTAATCAGGGACTGAGGTCCTATAAAGACTTACCAATAAGATATGCCGAGTTTGGCTCATGTCATAGATATGAAGCTTCAGGAACACTTCACGGTCTCATGAGAGTCAGAGGGTTTACTCAAGATGATGGGCATATATTTTGTACTGAAGATCAGATTCAAGATGAGACCAAGAAATTTATAGAATTACTAACGGACATATATGCTCAACTAGGATTTGATGAGTTTGATATAAAACTTTCAACTAGGCCTGAGGTTAGGGCTGGTTCAGAGCAAGTTTGGGATAGAGCGGAACAAGCGTTGGAGAATGCTATAAAAAATCTGAATTTACCGTATGAAGTAGTTGATGGTGACGGTGCTTTCTATGGTCCAAAGTTAGACTTTGTTCTTATTGACGCATTAGGCAGAGAATGGCAATGTGGAACTTTCCAACTAGATTTTATCTTGCCTGAGAGATTAGATGCAAAATTTGTCGACTCTGATAGTGAAAAATACAACCCAGTATTAATTCACAGAGCCGTTCTAGGTTCTTTCGAGAGATTCCTAGGTGTTTTAATTGAACATTATGGCGGAGCTTTACCTACTTGGTTGTCACCAATCCAGGCAGAAATTCTCAATATTACTGACAAACAAGCCGAATATTGCTCAAAAATAGGCAATTTATTGAAAAAAAGTGGATTTAGGGCTCATTCGGACTTGAGGAATGAGAAGATCACTTATAAAATCCGCGACCACTCTATGCAGAAGACACCTTTTCTTTTGATAGCGGGCAACAGGGAGATGGAAAATAATACGATTTCTGTTCGAGCTAGAGGAGGGGAAGATCTTGGAGAAATGTCGATTGATGACTTCATCCAAAAACTTCAGAATGTAGTGGATAAGAAAATATAGTTAATAGGAGAATCACATAGCTCAAAGAAAATCTTTCAAGAAGTCTGAAAAACGCTTACCTATAAATGGTGAAATTAAGGCAGATAAAGTAAGACTTATTAGTGAAGCGGGAGAACAATTAGGAATATTAAGCTTATCTGAGGCTCTAAAGAAAGCTGAAGAAGCAGATTTAGATCTAGTTCAAATGGCTAAGGAAGGTGATCCTTTGGTTTGCAGACTTCTAAATCATGGTAAACATATATTTGATGCAAAAAAACAAAAGGCTGCATCAAAAAAGAAACAAAAAAGACAGCAGATAAAAGAAATAAAATTTAGACCTGTAACTGAAAAAAATGACTATGAGATAAAAGTAAATAAAATTAAAAGTTTTATAGAAAATGGAGACAAAGCAAAGATCACATTAAGATTCAGAGGCAGAGAAATGGCCCATCAACAGATAGGCATGGAGCTTTTAAAAAGAGTTGAATCTGATCTAGAGAGTATGGCAAGTGTTGAACAATTTCCAACTTTAGAGGGAAGACAACTAGTAATGATGATGACCCCCAACAAGAAAAATTAATTATGAGTAAATTGAAAGTACATAGTGGAGCGAGTAAAAGGTTCAAAAGCACAGGGTCTGGGTTGAAAAGAAAAAAAGCCAATAAGAGTCATATTCTCACCAAAATGAAAACTAAAAGAAAGAGACAACTTAGAGGCACAACAGAGATAGCTAAAGGCGATCAAAAGCTTGTCGATAAGATGTTAAAAATTAAAACTTAAGAGAAAATAATGGCAAGAGTAAAAAGAGGAGTCCAAGCAAAGGCTAGACATAAAAAAGTACTTAAGCAAGCTAAGGGCTTTAGAGGTGCTAGGAGTAGAACATATAAGGTAGCAAAGCAAGCTGTAATGCGTGCTGGACAATATGCTTATAGAGACAGAAGGGTAAAGAAGAGAGTGTTTCGTTCTTTATGGATTGTAAGAATCAATGCTGCTGCTAGAGATAACGGGATTACTTACAGTCAGCTTATAGCTGGATTAAAAAAGGCCAATATAGATTTGGACAGAAAAGTTCTAGCTAGCCTTGCTGTAAACGATAAGGAAGCATTCTCTTTAATAGCAGAACAGGCTAAATCAAATTTAGCTGCTTAATTAAATTCTCTTTATAAGCTACAACCTATTATAAGTATAATGGTCTAAAGTATAGTTAGATCATGAACTTAGACTCTCTCAAAAAGAAAATATCCGATTTAGCATCAAACGCTAAGACAGAATTTGGTTCAGCTAATGATAAGTTAGAACTAGATAATATTTATCGTTCTTATTTAGGAAAAAAAGGTGAAGTCAATATTCTTTTAAAGTCACTAGGATCAATGCCTCAAGAGAAACGTAAGGAGGCCGGAAAACTCCTTAATAATTTAAAAAGTGATTTAGAGAAAAATTATGCCTACACTAACTCTTTGCTTAACGATAAAGCCAATCTATCAAGATTAGAAAAGGATAAGCTTGATATTAGTCTCCCTGGATTCAGCAGTAGAAAAGGATCCATTCACCCTGTCACACGAACTATCCGTGATGTTTGTAATTTTTTTGAACAGATGGGTTTTGATGTTGAGGCTGGGCCTGAAGCTGAAATAGATTACTATAATTTTGAAGCTTTAAATGTTCCTGAAGATCATCCTGCAAAAGATATGCATGATACTTTTTACCTCAACAATGAAGGATTACTAAGAACTCATACTTCTCCAGTTCAAATAAGGACTATGGAAAAGAGCGAGGCTCCTCACAGGATAGTTTGTCCAGGTAAAGTCTATAGAAAAGACTCAGATTTAACTCATACTCCCATGTTCCATCAGATTGAAGGTCTTGTTGTGGAAGAGGGGGCATCATTTGCTCAATTAAAAGGTTTATTGAATGATTTTTTAACTGATTTCTTTGGAGAAGAAGTCGAGTTGAGATTTAGGCCCTCATATTTCCCTTTTACAGAACCATCCGCAGAAGTGGATATAAGATGGAAAAAAAATTGGTTAGAGGTATTAGGATGCGGCATGGTCCATCCAAATGTTCTAAAGAATGTTGGTGTTGATACTAAAAAATACAGTGGATTTGCATTTGGATTGGGCGTTGAAAGAATGGCTATGCTGAAATATGACATTCCTGACTTAAGAGCTTTTTTTGAAAATGATATTCGCTTTTTAGATCAATTTTAATATGCAGTTTAGTAAGAATTGGTTGAAAGATTTCATTGATATAGAGCTATCAACGGAAACTATTTGTTCGCAACTGACCATGGCCGGACTAGAAGTTGATGGCTATGAAGATGTAACTTCAAAAATAACTGGCAAAGACTCAATCATTAAGTTAGATATCACTCCAAATCGAGGGGATTGTTTTAGTATTCTTGGTGTCGCTCGAGAGTTATCTGTAATAAATAATTTAAAATTAAGCTTGCCGAATATTTCTTCCATTGATGGTTCTTTCAAAGATGAGATGAAAGTAAAAGCCTGTCCAGAGGGCCCCTCTTATTTTGGAAGGACTATAAGAGATATTTCTGTCAATTCTAAGACTTTGCCTTTAATAGCGGAAAGACTCAAATTCAGTGATCAGAAACTTATTGATCCTGTTGTGGACATAACAAACTATATCCTGCTTGAACTTGGACAGCCTTTACATGCATTTGATCGAGATAAACTGAGGGGAAATATAACTGTAAGAACTGCTTTTAATGAAGAAAAGATTAAGCTCTTAGATGATCAAGAATTAGTACTTGATGACTCTTGTCTGGTTATATCTGATCAAGAAAGTGCAGTAGCATTTGCAGGAATCATGGGAGGTAAAGAATCTGCTGTATCTGCCTCAACAAATTCAATATTTCTCGAGAGTGCTTTTTTTAAACCCTCTGTAATAAGAGGTAAAGCTAGACGCTATGGCTTTCAAACAGACGCATCTCTTAGATTTGAAAGGGGAGTGGATTATAAAATACAAGAAATTGCTATCGATAGAGCCTCTATTTTATTGAGAGATACTGTTGGTGGGAGATTTAGTGAAATCACTTCATCAACCTTAAAGAATCAATTACCAAAACAAAAAAAAATAACTTTAGATTTAGGGAGATCAAACGATCTTTTGGGGACAAAGATTTCTAAAAAAGTTGCTTTAAGATATTTTGAAGGATTAGGTTTTGCACCTGAAAGCTTAAATAAAAGCTCCATATGTGCTATTCCTCCTTCATGGAGATATGATATTACTATTGAAGCAGATTTGGTTGAAGAGTTGGCTAGGCTTGAGGGTTACGATTCTCTTCCGCAATTATCGCTAAGCCCTGTCTACAAAAAAATAGAACTAAACTCACAAAGTTATTTGAGTGATCTTTTGTCTGCCAAAGGCTTCAATGAGATCATAAGCTACTCTTTTATCAGCAGAGAAGACCATGATCTTTTTGGCGAAGGAGAAGCGGCTCTGGAAGTTGAAAATCCCATTTCTCTGAATATGTCTGTAATGAGGACAAACCTTGTTTCAGGTTTGGTGAGTACTTTTCTTCATAATCTCAATCATGGGCAAGATACTCAGAGACTATTTGAAATTGGAAATATATTCTTTTTGAAAAATACTAGAGAAGTTTATGAAAAAAATACTCTTGCCGGATTAATGAATGGAAAAGTGAATGAAGATAACTGGAAAGAAAAATCAAAAGATATTTCATTTTATGATTTAAAAGGTGTTGTTCAAGATCTCTTAAGGGAATTTAAAGGACCTTTTATATTCGAGAATTGCAAAATAGATTTTTTACACCCTGGCATGTCTAGCTTGATAAAAATTAATAATAAAATTATTGGATTTATGGGTTCTCTTCAACCAGCATACTTAGATCGGTTAGGCTTAAGTAAAGATATTTATATTTTCTCTATAGAATTGAATGGTCTTCAGAAAAATACCTCATCATGTTACAAAGAGTTTTCAAAATTCCCTTCAAGCTCAAGAGATTTGTCTTTTGTCTTAAATAAAAGTATTGCTTCTTCATCTATTGAGAATGTTATTGAATCCGCGGCGGGTAAATTCTTTAAAGATATTGAAATATTCGATGTTTATGAAGGTAAAGGTATTGAAGAAGAGAAAAAAAGTATAGCCATAACAGTTTCTTGGCAATCAACCAAACAGACACTCAAAGACTCTGATATTGATTCCGCTGTAGAAAGAATAGTAAACTCGATGAAAAAAGAATTGGGTGGAGAATTAAGAGTCTAAATGAATAGAACTATTACTAAAGCAGATATTGTTGAGCATCTTCATGATGAACTCGGATTAAATAAGAGTGAATGTAAGAAACTTGTGGAGGACTTTTTTCAAGAAATTAAAGATTCTCTAATCAATAATGAGGCAGTTAAATTATCTGGTTTCGGCAATTTCGAATTAATAGACAAAAAAGCAAGACCTGGAAGGAATCCTAAAACGGGTGAAAATGTAACAATCAAAGCCAGAAGGGTAGTTACCTTTAGAGCGGGCAATAAATTAAGAAAAAAAATAGCTTCATTTGATGAGTAGGGCGTTTAATCAAGATAAAAAATATTACTCCATTTCCGAAGTTGCCGAACTCTGCAAAGTAAAAGCTCATACATTGAGGTTCTGGGAAAAGGAATTTAAAGATTTAAAGCCTATTACTCGTAAAGGCAATAGAAGGTATTATCAAAACGATGATATCGAACTAATTAAGCAGATACATTCTTTGTTGTATCAAGAGGGTATGACAATTGCAGGTGCAAAAAGGAATTTAAAATCTTCTTTTCAAGAACAGAGAAAGGATGGAAGAATTCAAAATATGCTTGAAGATCTTGAAGAACTTCTTGCTGAAATCAAATAATCGGGGCGTGGCGCAGTCTGGTAGCGCACCACACTGGGGGTGTGGTGGTCGCTGGTTCAAATCCAGCCGTCCCGACCATATTAAAATTCTACTTATCTGATAGGATCACTTTTCTTTCTTGAATCATTTTACTTTGAGCTTCCTCACTGATGCCAAGATGATCAAGTATTTCTTTGCTATGTTCTCCTAATTTTGGTGCTGGTCTTTTTATTTTGCTTGGCGTGGTTTCAAATAAAGCTGCGGGCCTTGCTTGCCTGACTTCTCCAAATCCTTCGTATTTGTCCCTAAGAATTGTTTGATTGGCAATAATCTGTTCATGTTCCATTAATTCCATTCTGTCTAATAACGGAGCACTGGGCACACCTTCTGCTTGAAATCTATCTAATATTTCTTCGCTGTCCCATTTTTTAATCTCATCTCCAGTTATTTTTTTTCTTTCTTCTGAATTAATTACTCTAGCTGCTGAGGTGGCAAATCTTTCGTCTTCAATGAGATCTTCCATATTTAGTGCACTACACATTCCTTTCCATTCAGCATCGGAGACAGCTCCGGCAGTTATATATCTATCTTTTGCTTTATAAATAAGATCTTGAGATCCCTGCAACTTCCTAACATCGAATTCATTATCTTTAAAGACTAAACCCGTCATTCCTTCGGGCCAAAAGAAAGCAACAACAGAATCAAGCATAGAAAGTTTGATATGTTGACCTCCGGAATTTTTCTCTCTTGCATAGAGTGCTGACGAGACGGCTTGAGCGGCAGTTAAAGAGGTAACTTTATCCGCTATAACTATTCTGAACATTTTTGGTTCTCCAGAATTCCTGTCGGCTTGAATATCTGTGGCACCTGATAAGGCTTGAATCACCGGATCATAAACTCTCGACTGAGCATATGGACCTTTGTTACCGAAGCCACTTATTGAGAGGTAAATTAAATTTGGATTTATTTTTTTCAATTCATTATAACCAAAACCCATTCTATCTGTAGTTCCAGGTCTGAAGTTTTGCATGAATACA
>CACBBD010000017.1 GCA_902537425.1 uncultured SAR86 cluster bacterium
TTTAGAAAGGTCAAAATCCTTTATAAAATTCATTTTATTCATAGTTTAAGTCTTTGATTAAGCGTTTGAAGGTTTCTCCTCTATCTTTGTAATCTTTAAACATATCCAAACTTGAACAAGCTGGGGAAAACAAAACACAATCTTTATCTTTAGCAAATTTTACCGCCTCATTTAAAGCCCCCTTTAAATCTTGAACAATAAAGCAATGGGTATATTGTCTTAAAGTGTTGAAAATTAATTCTTTATCTTTGCCGAAGATAAAGACCTTTTTTAGACTTTTCATTTCTTGCAGTTCTTTTGAAGCAATTTCTTGTCCCTTTAAATCACCCCCGCATATTAAATATATATCCCTGACCTTTTCCAATTCATTTGCAGCACTTATAGCTTTCAACGTAGCATCCAAATTTGTTGCCTTGGAGTCATTTATAAAATTTACTCCTCCAATCATCTCTAATTGCTCAAACCTATGAGGAAATTTTTTAAATCGATTGAAAGCTTTTTCTAATTTTGCCAACAAGTTTATATCCTCCAAAGAACCATTTCTAAATTTTTCTACAAGAGCCTCTAACACTGCAACACTTGCCTTTAAATTTTCAATATCATGGCTAGGCCAATCCTTAAATATTGATGATTCAGTAAGGCCATCAGGCAATTTGATTTTCTTATAATTTAAGAATGTTTTAGAAAAAATATTTTTATCATTGTAAGAAATATTTACATCAGCATTTTTTAATACAGAGTTTTTTATATCCCTGTAATCTTCAATATCTGAATGTCTATCTAAATGATCCTCTTCTATGTTCAATAATAAACCTATATCAAATCTTACTTCATTTAAAAGTTCTAATTGGAAACTCGAAACTTCTATGATTGATACGTCAATATCATTATCAATATAATTAAGGACGGGCCTTCCTATGTTTCCTATAGAAACTATTTTTAAATCTGAAAAAACTGACTTTAGTAAAGTCTCTAAAATCTGACAGGTAGAAGTTTTACCATTTGTACCTGTAATTAGTATTTTTTTACTCTTATTTATTTTTATAAACTCTTCAATATCTGAAAAAATATTAATTTTATGCTCAGAAGCAAGAGATAAAGCCTTATGATGAATAGGTATGCCTGGACTAGAATAAATATCAGATACTTTGCTAAATAATTCTCTACTTATTTGAGGATTAACATGAATTTTGATTCCAAATCTATCAATCTCACGAAGGCTTGGATTTTCCTCCCAATCCTCTATTAGATAAATCTCATTATATTTTTTTGAAAGATAATTTAAGATTGATTGACCTGTAATTCCAAAGCCAAGGACTAAAGGTATCCTTTTCCTCACTTGATTTATCTTAGTCTGAGTAGAGCTAAACCTAGTAAGACAAGCATAAATGTAATAATCCAGAACCTAACGATTACTCGTGGCTCGGGCCAACCTTTTAGCTCATAGTGATGATGTAAAGGTGCCATATTAAAAACTCTTTTACCAGTTAACTTAAACGAAGCAACCTGAACGATAACTGATAGTGCCTCAATAACAAAAAGTCCTCCCATGACTAACAAGACATATTCGTGCCTTATAATAACGGTAACTATCCCTAATGCTGCTCCAAGCGATAAAGACCCTACATCCCCCATAAATACTTGAGCAGGATAAGTATTAAACCAAAGAAATCCAATCCCAGAACCTACTAAAGCACCACAAAATACAATCATTTCACCCGTACCAGGTAAATGAGGAATATTTAAAAAATCCGAATATATTGCATTTCCAGCCAAATAACCAACAATCCCAAGACCTGCTGCGACCATGACGCAAGGAAGAATGGCCAATCCGTCAAGACCATCTGTTAAATTGACCGCGTTACTAGTCCCTATTACTACAAAATATGATAAAACAATAAAACCCGCACCGAGAGGAATGGAAATATCCTTAAAGAAAGGTACTATCAGACTTGTTTCAGAAATATTTTCTTGTGTTATATAAAGATAAGAACAGGCCAAAATAGTTATAACAGACTGCCAAAAAATTTTATTAAAAGGTGACAAGCCGTCACTGGACTGATGTTTTATTTTTAGGCGATCATCAATCCATCCTAGAACGCCAAAAGACATGGCTGTTAAAAAAGCTACCCAAAGATATCGGTTTTCTAAGTCACCCCACAAAACTACACTTAAAAATATAGAACTTAGGATCAAAGTACCACCCATTGTAGGTGTGCCCTTTTTTGATAAATGACTATCAGGGCCTTCTTCTCGAATAACTTGTCCTACCTGAATATCTTTCATCTTGTTGATGAATTTAGGTCCTAATACTAGAGAGAAGAAGAGAGAAGTTAATGTAGCAAGGATTGCTCTTGTAGATAAGAATTCTACAACTCGAAAAGGTCCAAAAAATTCAGATAAGTACTCAAATAAAGGTAGTAACATTATTCTTTCAGTTTATCTGCTAATAAATCCATTCTAGTTGATCTGGAACCTTTCACTAATAATATAGATTTCTTATCGATTATAGAGATTAAGTGAGAATAAAGATCATTTTGATTTTCAAAAATAAACAAATCTTGTTTTTCATTTGGACTGCATGCTGACCACTCATCTCCTATGCAGAAGATCTGATCAACCCTTTCGCTTATGTATTCATACATTTCTTGGTGAATTTTTTGAGAATCTGAACCTAACTCTTTCATATCACCTAGGATGCAAATTTTTTTTCTTTTAAGGCCTTCAAGTGAATCAACAGCATTTTTCAATGAAGCAGGATTTGAGTTATAAGAATCATCAATTAATATTGAACCTTTCAAGGAATTTGAAATAGCCAATCTCCTTTCAGGAAGATCAATAAATTTTAATCTTTCTTTGATATTGCTAAGTGGACATCCGCAGTATATTGCAGTTGCAACCGATAATGCTGCATTCAAGGGACCATGACGACTCGCTCCATTTATAAAAAATTTTTCTTTTTTACCATCAAACCTTAAATAGAAATTGGTGGAATTATTGATAATATCAATTTCTATATCTGAAACTTTAAAGTCAGAGTTTTCTCGATAACCAAAACTAATTATTTCTTTTGCATTGGTTTTTTTTGACCAAAAATCAAAAAAGATAGAATCTTTAGGTAAGACTGCGACTCCATTATCATTATAGAAATTAAGAATATTCCCTTTTTCTTTTGCAATTGACTCCGTGTCTCTTAGGCCATCGAGATGTCCAATAGAAACATTAGTTATTGCAGCAATATCTGGTTTTACCTGATTATTCAGAATTGCAATCTCTCCTGACTCACTAGTGCCCATTTCAATTACTGAAAAATCATAGACATTTTTTAAACTAAGGAGAGTAAAAGGAACTCCTATCTGATTATTTTTATTGCCTAAAGTTTTATGACAAGACTTACCATCATTTAAAAGATGAGAGAGTATTTGTTTTGTCGAAGTTTTGCCGTTAGTTCCAGTAATACCTATTACCTTGCCTGAGAATTTACTGCGATTATACTTTGCAACTCTTTCCATGAATTGGTAGGTACTCGCTACAACTATGTTTGGTATGTCCTCTTCGATCTGATTATTAGAGATAATACCCACTGCACCTTTGTTTATAGCCTCAGGAATAAATTGCGCCCCATCATAATTCTTTCCTTCTAGAGCAATATAAAGGTCATTTTGCTTGATTGTTCTACTGTCGATACTAAAACTATCAATACTGGTTACATCTCCAAAGAGCTGTCCTTCTGATATTTCTGCTAGTTTAGATAGATTCATTTTTTAGAAAATTTTATAAAGAATTAACAATATTTCTATCATTTAACTCATATAAATTATCATTAATTTCTTGATAATTCTCGTGACCTTTTCCGGCAATTAATAAAACACCTTTGATATGGTTTCTTTCCATTTCTAAGATAGATGATTCTATTGCATCCTTTCGATCTAAGTTTATGGATATTTGTTCCTTTTCCTTTATTTCAGAAAGGATGTCATTAATTATATCCATTTCATCTTCATCTCTTGGGTTGTCATTAGTTAACACTAAGTGGTTTGAATATTTTTGAGCAATCTTTCCCATTAAAGGTCTCTTATCTTTATCTCTATTTCCTCCACATCCAAAAAGACACCAGATAGGCTCTTTATGAATATTATTCAATTCTTTGAGTGTGCACTCCAAAGCTTCAGGTGTATGTGCATAATCTATATAAATAACCTGCTGATTTTTAATTATTCTTTCAAGCCTACCTTGAGGTAAAACTATATCTTTTGCTATATTCGATATATCAGAAAGCTTTACTCCTTCCAAGATCAAAACAGCCATTGAGCATATAATATTTGAAGCAAGATATCTTGAGAATGTTTTTAGTTCAAAAGTATGATTTTTCTCGAATGCTGTTAAATTAACCCTCAATCCAATTGGTGATTTCTCAAATGAAGCATAAAAATCAGCATTTTCTTTTATAGATATGCTGTAAGTTTCCTTATTATTTTTTAAAAGTTTTGAATGAAGTTTTTTGCCGAAAGAACTATCTATGCAGACTATATTTTTTTTTGGATTTAAATCGAAAAATAATTTCTCTTTTGCTGATTGATAACTTTGTATGTCGCCGTGATAATCTAAATGGTCATGAGAAAAGCTAGTTAATAGAGCGTAATCGATATCAAGGCCAATAAGCCTATCCTGTTCTAAGCCATGAGAAGATGCTTCCATAGCGATGTAGATGGCATCAGATTCTAATGAATCTTTAATATTTTTATGTATTTTGATGGCATCAGGGGTGGTTAGATCAGATTTCTCTAATATTAATCCATCTTTAGAAAAATTGATTGTACTCATAAAGCCAGATTTATAGCCTAGTAAATTACTCATATTTGCAAATGTTTCAACAGAGGTGGTCTTACCGTTTGTACCAGTAACACATATGGATTTTATTTTTGAACTCGGAGAGTTATAAAACCTTGATGCAAAAATACCAATATATTTTTTTAACTCTTCAAAATAAATCACTCTTTCCGTATTTTTTTGGTATGTATCGGAAATGACAAGCGAGGCTCCATTTGATAGAGCTGAGGAAATAAAATCGCTACCATCCTTGTCGTGGCCTTTTATTGCAAAAAATAGACTTCCCTCTTTTACCTCTCTGCTATCTAAGTGGATACTTCTAATCTTAATATCTCTAAAATTTTCTAGATCTTTCAATTCTTGTAAGAAGTTTGAAGAATACATTTATATTTTTAGATCTTGTAACATAAATATCTGCTGCATTAATCTTGAAAATACAGGAGCAGAGACCTTACCACCTGAATATTCTTCTCCAGATAGTCCATTGAGCACAACAACTGCAAGTAATTCAGGTTCATCATGAGGCACAAATCCGGCAAATGTTGCTGAGTAAGTAGTCTCTTCTTCTAGACTCTCTTTAGCAGTTCCAGTTTTACCTGCAACTATCTTGTCTAGCAGTCTTGCTTTAGAGGCAGTTCCTTTTGAGGAATTTACGGTCTCAACAAGCATATCAAGAATAATATCATTAGTTTCCTTTTTTAAGACTTTCTCATGCAGGGGCTTATCAAAACTATGATCTTTAAATAAATTGAGCTCAATGAAGTTTCCTTCATTTGCAAATACTGAGTAGGCTTGTGCAATTTGTAGTGCAGATAAAGTCATTCCATAACCATAACAAGAGCTCACTTTATCTCTCAATGTAAATTGAGATGAATGCGGAAGGAAACCCTCTCTGGCAGGAAGCATAATTGAAGTAGGATAACGCCCAATACCAAACTTCTTATAATAATTTGTGAGGTGCTCTATATCTTGATATTGACATAACTTGACCATACCGACATTGCTAGAGAGGGAAATAATTTGAGAAAGGCTCAGTTCGCCGTAATCCTTAAAGTCACTTGTTTTAAAGCCTTCAAATTCTATCCAACCAGGCGAGGTGTCGATTTTAGAAATTTTGGGTAGATAATCCGATTCTAATATAGCAGACATCGCAAGCGGCTTTAAAACTGAACCAGGTTCAAATATATCTATGGTTGCTCTATTCCTCAATTTAGACATATCCACTAGATTTTTTCTATTAGAAGGATCAAAAGAAGGATAATTAACTAATCCTAAAATATCACCTGACTTTGGCTCTATAACAACAATAGATCCTGCCTTCGCATTATTTGCTTTTATTGCTTCGTTCAATTGATGGTATGCAATGGACTGGATATTGATATCAATAGTTATTGTGATGTTCTTACCAGAAACAGCTGAAATCCTTTTTCCTTCAAGCTTAGTATTTTTTGCACCCTTAATACCTTCAAAGCTGCCTTCTTCACCACGTAGTTCGTTATTAAAGATTAATTCAACTCCCTGAATGCCTTTTCTATCGATATCAGTTAGGCCAACAACATGAGAAGTTATATTTCTTTCAGGATAACTCCTTCTTAAATTTTCCCTGAAATACATACCGGGTATCTTTTTATCTTTGAGTTTTTCTTTTGTCTCAAAATTAATATTTCTGCTTATCTCTTTATAACCAGAAGACTTTCCACGAAGCATATTTGAAAGACTCAAGAAGTCTTTATCTAATAGCTTGGAAAGAAAAGTAATTATCTCTTCTTCGAATTTAAATTTCCCTAGATCTATTCCGACACTATATCCTTTTATATCAAGAGCTAAAACATTTCCATTTCTGTCTAATATTTTCCCTCGAGGAGCCAAAAGAGAATATTGGGAATCTAATCTATTAAAAACTTGATCATCTAAAAAAATATCTTGATAAATTTGAAGATAAATTAATCTGCCCAAAAGAGACAGTAATCCTATGAGAATAATTAATTGGATAAAAACTATTCTTCCCGAAGAATAGAGAATCCTTGTCGACATAATCTCCTAATTAATCTAACTGAGTTCTTACAAATGACGGTATATCAAGATAGTCGTCTTCGCTAGGAGCCTTTTTCACAGCTTTTTCCATTGATGGAGGATTATCAAGTAACTGTTTTGCTGCATCGCTTAAAGGTAAAGGTTGCCTTTCAGTTACAACTTTCATACTTTCAGGTTTATTAGAGGCTGTTTGTACTGAAGAATTTAGCCCGGTAGCAATAACTGTAACCGTAAGATCACTCGAAGAAGATTCATCTAAAACTGTTCCAGTAACAATTATCGCTTCAGGAGAAGCAAAACTATTTATGCAATCACCAACTGCCTTTATTTCACCCAAAGATAATTCAGGACCAGCAGTAATATTTACCAGAACACCTTTTGCATCTTTTAAACTTATATCTTCTAAAAGCTTACTGGCGACAGCCTGTTCTGCAGCTAGTCTAGCCCTATCCGGACCACTAGAAGTACCTGTACCCATCATAGCTGTTCCTTTTTCAGACATTACAGTTTTTACGTCTGCAAAATCGACATTTATCAAGCCAGGTCTAATAATGATGTCTGATATACCTCTTACTGCACCACCAAGAACATCATTGGCTTGTTTAAATGCCTCAAGCATACTGCAATCTTCTCCAAGAACCTCAAGCAATTTTTGATTAGGTATAGTAATTAAAGAATCAACCTCTTCAACGAGCTCCTTTATGCCATCATGGGCAATCTTCATTCTCTTGGCACCTTCTAGCTCAAATGGCTTAGTCACAACGGCAACAGTAAGAATTCCAAGCTCTTTAGCAACTTGAGCGACTATAGGAGCAGCTCCAGTTCCTGTTCCTCCACCCATCCCTGCAGTAACGAAAACCATATCGGTTCCTTTAAGCATATCCCTCAATTTATCTCTGTCTTCAAGAGCTGCTTCTCTTCCAATTGTCGGATTTGCACCCGCTCCTAAACCATCAGTAATTTCCTTACCTAATATTAATTTAGTGCTCGCATCATTTTTATCTAAAGCTTGCTTATCAGTATTTATGGATATGAACTCAGCACCTTCAATGCCGCATTCAACCATATGCTGTACAGCATTGCCTCCACCGCCGCCGACTCCTATAACTTTTATTGAAGCATTCTCTTTTATTTCTTCGATTATTTCCCATTCACTCATATTTAACCTCTCTTTTAATTAAGTACTAAAGATTTCCTCCAAACCATCTAGAAATTCTATTCAAGATATTTCTATCTCTATTAATATAATTTAAATGATCTTCTTGCATTTGCTTTTGTCCATAAAGTAGCAGGCCGACTGAAGTTGCATAAACTGGATTATTTATTATTTCAGAAAAACCTTCTACTGAATGTGGAGATCCCATCCTAACTGGAGAATGGAATATTTCCTCTGCTAGCTCAGTAGCACCTTCAACTTTGGAGGCCCCTCCGGTTAAAACTATTCCTGCAGGTATCAACTCATCGAAACCACTTAAGCTCAATTTTTGTTGCGCCATACTAAATATCTCTACATATCTTCTCTCTAAGACATCAGCCAAAGCTTGTCTAGAGAGTTCTCTTTCAGGTCTTCCTCCCATACCTGGAACCATCATTATTTCTTCAGGTCTGGTCATTGAGCTAACAGCACATCCATATCTTTGTTTAATTGTTTCCGCTTGGGTAGGCGGTGTTCTTAAAGCTTGAGCTATATCGTTTGTAACATGATCTCCAGCTATCGGTATAACATCGGTAAAGCAAATAGAGCCATCGACAAAAACCGCTATGTCAGTTGTTCCCCCGCCGATATCAATAAGACAGACTCCTAAGTTCCTTTCGTCTTCTGTTAGAACCGAGTAACTTGAAGCCAATTGCTCTAAAACAAATGCTTCTACATCTAGACCAGATGCGCTAATACATTTATGAATATTTTGTGAAGAATTCTCGCTGCATGTTACTAAATGGACTTTTGCCTCTAATCTAGAACCTGCCATCCCTAGCGGCTCTTTAATACCATCTTGTTTATCTATGATGTAATCTCTAGGAAGAACATGAAGTAATCTTTGATCTGCAGGGATTGCCATAGCTTGAGCAGTCTCAATAACTCTATCTACATCTGTGAACTTTACCTCTCCATCTCTAATTGGTACGACTCCCTCTGAATTAAGACCTCTTATGTGGCTACCTGATATACCTACGTAGCAAGAGCCAATATGGCACCCTGCCATAGTTTCAGCCTCTTCTATAGATTTTTTTATAGCTGTTGTTGTGGAATCAATATCTACGACAACTCCATTTTTTAATCCTTTTGATGCATGTGTTCCTAGACCAATAATTTCTAGTTGACCTCCTCTTGACTCAGCAACAATTGCAACTACCTTCGAAGTTCCTATATCTACACCAACCAGCATTTCATTCCTACTTACATTACTCATATTGATTCCTCCATATTCTTATTGCCTATAGCAATAGCATTTTTATACCTCAAATCTATATATCTGATATCATCATTAATTCCTGAGTTCAGCTCGAACAGTATAAGTTCCTCGAGACGCTCGAGCTGAACCCGGAAATCCCTTTCATTAAATCTGTAGATCAAACCTTCATTATCAACCGCCTCTATAAAACCTGACCCTCTATGCTCAATGGTAATGAGAGAATTTCCATTGAGATTTAATATATTTTGTAGTGAAAAAATACTATCAAGGAGTGTTAAATATTCATTTTCTTTTCCGATGATTGATACTAATTTAAGAGATTTATTTCCTCCAGCGGGAGTGATTATCTTTCCTTCTTGAGTTATGAACCTACCCCTGTCCAAAGAGGCAATTGGTTGGTGTTCTTTGATCTCAATATGTAATTCTTCATCAAATGTTTTAGTGGCCTTTATAACAGAGACCCAAGAATTAGAGAAAATCTCACTTGAGTTGTATTTATTTTTATTCTGTAAGTGATTTGTAATCTGAACTTTAACCTGATCAAAATTTGAAATTATTTCTTTTGAGATTTTTATATCAATTGAATCAGTATTTGCTTCTTTTTGACTCGAGCAACTAGCAAGCAAAGCAAAAAATATAATTAATAGATATCTCATTTATCAATTCTCCTTGTCAGATAGACTCGATCTTTATCTCTAGGAATAACCATTCCTAGCTTTTCGGAAGCATACTTTCTTAGGGAGATGTGATTCTTATAGTACTTTACCTCTTCAATCAGAATATTAGATTGAAAAGATAACTCTTCTTTTTCCAGCCTGAGTTTTTCCAATTCTGCAAATAAAGTTCTGTGCTCATATGTTTGTAAAACAAGTTTATAAGAACTCAAAAAAGAGATAGAGACTAATACAGATATGGAAATCAATTTATGTTTAACATTTAACATAGCTTTTCTGCGACTCTAAGGGTCGCACTTCTACTTCTTGGATTAATTGTTATTTCATTAGGGGTCGGTTTAAGAAATTTATCTTTTATATATTGAAACTTCACTTTTGATTCATTTCTATCTTTTCCTTGGAAGAATCTTTTGACAATCCTATCTTCCATAGAATGGAAGCTTATGACTGCAAGTCTTCCTCCACAGCACAAAATATGACTTGAAGCCTCTAGGACTTTCTGAAGTTCCTCAATCTCATTATTAATAAGCATCCTTATCGCTCTGAAAGAATTTGTAGCTGGATGTTTTTTAGATTTCGTATAAACGCAAGATCTAATAAGATCAGATAAATCTTTGGTAGATTCTATAGGCTTCTTTTCTCTTATTTCACAAATCTTACTGGCAATCTTCCTCGAAGCTCTTTCCTGACCAAGAACCCATAGCACATCTTCAATCTCTTTTTTTGTGGCTGTATTTATCCACTCTGATGCGGTTTGCCCTTTGGTGGTATCTATTCTCATATCTAAAGGGCCATTTGATTGGAAACTAAAACCTCTTTTAGGATCAT
This sequence comes from uncultured SAR86 cluster bacterium, assembly GCA_902537425.1. GTDB lineage: Bacteria > Pseudomonadota > Gammaproteobacteria > Magnimaribacterales > Magnimaribacteraceae > Magnimaribacter. The sequence continues at coordinate 10,781 of CACBBD010000017.1, forward strand.
CCAGTTGTGTTGAAGAAATACCAAGATCAATCAATATCCCATCTACTTCTTTATCCTCAAAGAGGTTTCTCAGATTGGAGAAAGAATCATTAACTAATCTGAATCTTCTGTCATCAGTAAAATCTGCGGATAGGTTGACTGTTGCTTTTTCATCTTTATCGATAGAGATCAAACTACCGGAATCACTAATTTTTTTTAAGATTTCTAAAGAGTGGCCACCTGCTCCAAATGTGCAATCAACATATTTTCCATTTTTTTCAAAGACAAGGTTTTCTAGCACTTCATTCACCATCACAGCTTCATGACTAGCTTTTATCAAAATGGTATCTCCTCTAAGGTTAGTGGAAGATCATCAATTAAGTCTTCACCGGGAATCTGAAGACCAGATTGTTTTTTATCCCAATTTTCTTGATTCCATAATTCAAACTTTGAACCCATTCCGATAAGGGCCACCTGTTGTTTGATCGCAAGCTCAGCAAAATCTCTTAATATTTGTGGTACAAGAATAGTCATTCTTTCAACTGCTTCAAATTCTGTTACTGAAGCATTACCCAAGACTTTCCATTGAATAGATCTTACTTTTTGATTTAAACCACCAAGAACCTCAAATTTTTGTGAGATTTCTTTCCAAATTTTGCCTGGGTATATTATAAGTGCAGGATATTGAGGATCTTTTGTGATTGCTATTTCACCTTCACAGCTCTTGCGTAGAAGCTCTCTATACCTTGCAGGTATAACAATCCTGCCTTTTGTATCAAGGGTCAGAGTGCTCGATCCGTATATTCCTAAACTCATTTCTTTATATGCAAGTATATGTTTACGTTACATTATCTTGCACTTTTACACACTTTTACACACTTTATTGTAAATTACTAGTGAAAATTACAATAATTTGCGCACTTTTTTGCAAATGAAATACTATAAAAAATATGTAGAAAAATTATAAGAAATAATGGGATGAGTCAGCCGGTAAGCCGGGTTCTGTCGAGGATAATCATTCATCTAGATTTTATGTCACCACAAAATTCAAGCAACCTACCCTAGCCCTGTCAGGACTGACATTCAGGCCTCTATTTGGTCTTGCTCCAGACGGGGTTTGCCTAGCCATATTCAGTTACCTGATATGCGGTGTGCTCTTACCACACCTTTTCACCCTTACCTCAAAGAGGCGGTATATTTTCTGTTGCACTTTCCGTAAACTTACGTCTCCCAGGAGTTACCTGGCGTCTTGTCCAATGGAGCCCGGACTTTCCTCTCAAAAGATTGAGCGATTATCTAGCTGACTCCTGATAATTGTATCCGTAAAAGTAATTGAAAAGAAGTTTTAGCAGTCCATTTTTATTTTATAAATTTCATTCCTATTTTTTTTGAGTATTTCAGACGCAAGTTGTAATGCTAATTTTCTATCTAATTTTTCCATAAGAATCTTCAATACTCTTTTCTCTTCTTCAATCAAAATATCTTCTGATTTCTTCTCATACCCATCAATGATAATTACAAACTCTCCTTTCAATCCAAACTCCGAGTTAAGAAGAATTTCCTTTATTTTATATAACTCAGATCTATAGAGTGTCTCATGTAATTTAGTTAGCTCCCTTGCAACTAAAATTCTACAATCTGGTTTTAGTTCTTCAGATAAAAAATCAAATAATTTCTCTAAACGTCTACCTGACTCAAATAAAACAGATGGACCAGAAGATGCCAATATTTTTTTTAAAAGGACCTTTCTTTCTTTTGATTTTCGTGGAAAAAAACCATAAAAAGTAAAGTTATCAAGCTTAAAACCTGAAACACTTAATGCAGTAATTACTGATGTTGGGCCTGGTATTGGTATTATTCTAATTTGATTTTGAATAGCCGCTTCTACTAAAAAGTGTCCTGGATCTGAGATTAAAGGAGTTCCTGCATCACTTATTAGGGCAACATCTTTTCCTGACTTCAAAAGATCTACAAATTTATTTACCTTACTTTTTTCAGAAAACTTGTGGTAAGAACTTAGTTTGGTACTAATATTATATTTCTTAAAAAGCACACCAGATATTCTTGTATCCTCAGAAGCGCAAATATGGACTTTATTAAGTACTTCTATCGCTCTGAATGTAATATCATTTAAATTCCCTATGGGAGTTGAAACTATATAAAGAGAACCTAAATTTTTAGTCATGAGTCAAATGAAAAATATATGCATAATTTTAATCATACTTCTTGTGTCAGCATGTTCATCCATTCCAAAAAGTAATGAAAGCGAATCTATAAATACTCTAATTCAAAAACCTAAATTTAACTATAAAATTAAATCTCTACCCCAGACAATTAGGATAATTTTCTATCAGTATGATGAGAAGATTCTTTTGCCGCAAGTTATTCAAGGGTTCTTTGCGAATTCTTATTTCTATAATTCAAAAATTTCCTATAGACCAAAAATAATTCTTTCTGCCATCAAATATACTCACTGCAAAATTGAAGAAAACAAAGTGGACCTAAATATAATTTTCCACGTTTCAAATCAGCCAATGGATAAATCTTATAAGGACTGTATCCAAAACCTCCCTCAGGCTAAAACCTTGTTTGTCTCGAATAACTTAAATGAAATGGGGTTTGAGAATACTTTTATAGTCTCAAGAGAAGAAGAAAAATATAGATTAATTCAACATATCTCAGAAAGTTCTTCTAGGGTTGTTGTCATAGATAGTAAAAATAATATAGATAAAAATAGTATTGTTAATTTGCTGAAAGATAACAAAAAAGAAATCGTGACTTCTAAAACATTCAACAATGAGACTACTAGTCAAACTATGTTCTCTAAAATTCTGTTGGTTGACAGAAGTAAGGAGAGGATTAGGAAGTTATCTAGAAGGCTTTCGAAGAAAGTATCGGCTACTTCAAGAAGTCGTGAAGATATTGATACCTTTTTCTTATCATTAGACTTAAAAGAGGCAAGGAATCTTAAGCCTGCAATAGATTATATATCTGAAAAGGATTTTGATATTTTTATACTTAATAGTTGGAATACAAATTATAAGTATCGACCCCTTGAAAAAGATCTTATTGGATCTATTCATTCGGATATGCCCATAATGATGCCAATACTGATGCCTAACTATATAGCCCAAGTGAATAAAACTAGAGAGTTTGCTATTGGATATGATGCTTTTGAAATTATTCTCTTGAAGTATGGTTCTATAAATTCAAAAAATTTTATCTACAGAGGTCTAACTGGAAAAATAAGTCTAGATCAAAAAAAGATTAATAGATCGTCTTATCTGTTTGAGATAACTGATAAAGGAATAAAGGTTTTATAGAAAAACTAAGCAGACCTTATATCTCTCTCAAGCTCAGATAAACTATTGATAAAGCATGGTTTTGTGAAAACTCTCTGCATATACTCATAGATAGGTTTGGTTTTAGAATCTTTTTGAAGCTCTATACCAATTAGGGGGAGTCTCCAGAGAATAGGAGCTATGCAACAGTCTACAAGACTAAATTCATCTGACATAAAATAAGGCTTCTCTTTGAGTATTTGAGACATACCCAATATTTGGGACTTTAATTCGGTACGTAATTTCTTAGATTTAGCCTCGGTTTGCTTTCCTTGAATTAACTCATCAAAAACCTCACACCAATCTTTTTCTATTCTTTGTATGAATAATCGAATGTGTGCCCTAGAGACAGGATACACAGGCAGAAGTGGTGGATGAGGAAACCTTTCATCTAAGTACTCCATTAGAATCAGTGAATCATATAAACAAACATCTCTGTCAACCAATACAGGTAATTCTGCATAAGGACTCACTTCCAGTATCTCATCACTTAAATTGTCGGTATCTGAATCAATAATCTCGCTAGTGACGCCTTTTTCTTCCATCACTATCCTTACTCTATGACTGTAATGATCAATGGGGTCTGAGAAAAGGGCCATTGATGTTCTATTACTGAGTGAAACCATAAAAACTCCTAATTAGGGAAATTAGTGAAGATCTTTCTTAAATTCTCTATAGAGAAGATAGCTAAGCATTGTAAAAATGAAGAGATATAGTAAAACATAGGTACCTATTGTTTCTCTTTCAACCTTAAGTGGATCAGTCATGTAAGCTAGAAAGTTAGTTAGATCTAGCATAGTTTGATCAAACTGTTGAGGGCTCATTTCTCCTGTACCATTATCAACTTGGAGAAAACCACATTTTTCTTCTGTAAGCTGTTCACCAGTTAGGGGATCCTGCTTTATGCCTCCATTATCTGCAAATGCAGGAATTTGTTTACAGACTGATCTAGGAGTTCCTTGCATATCAATTAAAACATGAGGCATTCCAACATTTTCATAAACTTTGTTATTCACACCCAAGGGTCTTGATTCATCAATGTAGAAGCTTGTAAGGTAAGTATATATCCAGTCAGGTCCTCTCAAGCCAGCTTCAAGGGTTAAATCCGGGGGCGCATTTCCAAACCATTCCTTTGATTCTTTTGGGTCCATTCCTATTTGGATTAAATCTCCCATCTTCTGATCACCAAACATCAGATTTTCCTGGAACATACTAAGTGGGATTTCCAAATCTTCAGACACCTTTTTATATCTTGCATATTTCAAAGAATGACAGCCTAAACAGTAATTCATATAGACTTGTGCTCCTCGTTGAAGTGAGGCTTTATCCTTTGCATTTACATATGCCTCTTTGCATTCTCCCTTTGTGAGACCATCCTCTGACAGGAAACTACCACAAGCAGCTCCAGCTGCAGCAAGAACTTTTAAAGAACCCATACTGGCTGCAATGATTACAACAAAGATGAGAATTTGACCTTTTTTTTTCATCCCAATTGCACCCTGTCAGGCACAGGTTTACATGTTTCGTATTTTGAATATATAGGCATTAGCAAAAAGTAAGCAAAGTAGCATACAGTGAATATTTGCGCGGCAATTGTTCTTGCAGGTGTTGACGGGACTGCACCAAGATAGCCTAGTGCTAAGAAACTAATCACGAATAAAGCCAAGAAGAATTTGCTGTAGATACCCTTATATCTTATTGATTTTACTGGGCTTCTATCTAACCATGGTAGAGCTACAAAAATAGCAATACCTGCAGCCATTACAACAAATCCAAGGAATTTCGCTGTCAATCCAAATAAAGGAAAAGTAACTGCTCTCAACATTGCATAGTAAGGGGTGTAGTACCAAGAAGGAACAATATGCTCAGGTGTCTTTAAATTATCAGCTGCCTCATAGTTTACATATTCAATAACGTATCCGCCCCCATCTGGATAAAAGAACATAATTGCAACAAAGAAAATCAAAAATACACCAATTGCATACAAATCATGCATTACATCATAGGGAAAAAATGGTTTTGTATCTAAAGGAACACCATCGGCATCTTTAAATTTCTTAACATCCACTCCATCTGGGTTGTTAGAACCAACTTCATGAAGGGCCAATATATGAACAAATACAACGGCTATCAATGCTAACGGCAAGAGAACAACATGAAAAGCAAAAAGCCTATTTAGCGTTATACCGGAAATAAGATAGTCACCTCTTATCCACGTAAGTAAATCTTCTCCGATATAAGGAATCGATCCGAAGAGAGACATAATTACTTGAGCTGCCCAAAAAGACATTTGTCCCCAGGGAAGTACATATCCGGTAAATCCGAGTGCGCAGAGTAAAAAATATGTAATCCAACCCAAAACCCACAAAAGCTCTCTTGGTTTTTGGTAAGAGCCATACATCATTCCACGGAACATATGCAAAAATATCAATGCAAAGAAAGCAGATGCTCCTGTTGTATGCATGTATCTTATAATATAGCCGTACTTGACATCTCTCATGATGTATTGGATGGAGGCGAAAGCCCCTTCAGCTGTGGGTTCATAATTCATTAAGAGCCAGATACCAGATGCAAGTTGTATTACAAGCACAACGACAAGGAGTACCCCTGCTAGGTACCATATATTCATATTTATCGGGGCAGGATATTTTGTCAGGTGTCTTTCTATAGTTGCAGTTAAAGGCAATCTATCATCGAACCAGTTCATTAATTTTGTGACCATTACGCTACATCTCCGTCTTCTCCAATGACTAAAATATCATCAGATTTAAAATAGTGTGGGGGCACAGCTAAATTATCTGGGGCAGGAACTCCTGCGTAAACTCTTCCAGCCAAATCGAATTTTGAACCATGACAGGGACAAAAGAATCCTCCTTGCCACTCGGAATCAAAATCTACAACTCCTAGTTGAGGATAATATTTGGGAGCACAACCAAGGTGTGTACAAACAGCTGATAAAACAGAAATGCCCGGTTTTCTTGATCGATATTTGTTTTTTGCATAATCAGGTTGAACCTGGGTTTCTGAGTTTGGATCTGCAAGTCTCTCTAAATTCTTATCGATTTCCTTAATCGACTCATCTGAGTGTTTGACTACATAAATTGGAGTTCCTCTCCATTCAACAATAATCATTTCTCCTGGAGCTAATTTTCCTATATCAGCAACTGCTGGAGCTCCAGCTGCTTCAGCTGCTTCGCTGGGGTTAAAGGCACTGATAAAAGGAACTACGGCACCAGCGACGCCCACTGCACCGACCGCAGATGTTGCGCTTATTAGAAATTTTCTTCTTCCTGGGTTAGGAGGAGATTTTGGTTGCATATTACCTTTTTGAGTATTGTGGTCTTTTTCTTGCTTTCCTAAGACCTACTTTTTTCCTTTCAACTTTTCTAGAATCTCTAGTTAAAAATCCTTCTTTTTTCAGGATGGGTTTTAATGTCTCATCGTATTCAACTAAAGCTCTAGCAATTCCAAGTCTTATTGCTCCTGCTTGACCGAAGCTACCCCCTCCTGACACAGTAGCTTTAACATCGATACCTTCCGATAATTCCGTTGAAACCAGAGGTTGCTTAACAACCATTTGAGCAACTTCTCTACCAAAATAAACTTCAAGTTTTTTCTTATTTACAGTTATTTCGCCTGAACCTTTCTGGAGAAACACCCTTGCCGTTGATCTTTTTCGTCTACCGACTGTAATAATTTGTTCCAATTTATTTTCCTATAGTTCTAATGCGATTGGTTTTTGAGCTGAATGAGGGTGATTTTCATCACTATAAACCTTTAGTTTGGTAAGCATTTGTCTGCCAAGTTTGCTTTTTGGCAGCATTCCCTTAACGGCGCTTTTTACAGCTTCTGTTGGTGATTCCTCTATTACTTTACGCAGAGTTTTAGATTTTATTCCTCCTGGGTAACCTGAATGCCTATAATATGCTTTTTGATCTAATTTCTTACCGGTGACATTAATTTCGCCAGCATTAATTACAATTACATAGTCACCTAAATCGGCATTAGGGGTGTACTCAGGCTTGTTTTTACCTGACAGAATATCTGCGATCTTGCTAGCAAACCTACCGAGAGTTTTTCCTGTTGCATCTATTATGATCCAGGATTCTTCAATATCTGTTCTTTTATAACTTTCTGTTCTCATTAATTTCTTTTAGTTGACTAAATGCGCGGGCGGGCGCATTTTAATGCTTACACCGGTCATATTCAACTAGAAGTTTATAAATTTACGATGTATTTTAAACATTGTAAGTTTTCATAACGAGACTAATTAGTAAAAAAAATATATGAGTAAAGCTAAATCGATATTTAATTTTTCCATTTTTTCACTTGCAGGTGCTTCAATAGGCTTCTTAATCTCGCTATTATTTTTAAATAACGACTA
>CACBBD010000018.1 GCA_902537425.1 uncultured SAR86 cluster bacterium
TTGCTGGTCCTGGAAAAAAATCTGGAGGCTATGGAGGTGATCCCGTCTTTTCTAAGTCTAGGTTTAAATCTATTGCAGATACTTTGAAAGAAATTCCAGTTGCATCAGCAGCGTTAGGTCCTGTTGCAGGTATGCCTGCTGCTAGATTTGTTGGTTCGCACTTTAGAGTAATGACAAAAGAAACGGCTCAAATACTTGTTGCAGGTCCTGCGGTTGTGGAAAGAGCTTTTGGAAAAAAGATGTCTAAAGAAGAGTTAGGTGGTTCAGAAATCCACAAGGTAAATGGCGTAACAGATAATGTTGCCTCCACAGAAGAAGATGCATTCTTACAAATCAAGAAGTTCCTTTCTTACTTTCCTCAAAATAAATATGAAATTACTGAAAAAATAGATTGTGACGATCCTATAGAAAGAATGGAAGAAGATTTACTATCAATTATTCCAAAAGATAGAAAAAGATCCTATGAAATGAGAGACATTGTCAATTTTATATTTGATAAGGGATCTTTCTTTGAAATGACTAGATATTATGGACGAGGCATAATTACGGGCTTCGCAAGGATTAATGGGTATGCAGTTGCGATTTTTGCTAATGATTCAAATTTTTATGCTGGGTCCATGTCTGCAGAGGGTGCTCAAAAAACCACAAGATTCATACGATTATGTGACACTTTTAATATTCCCATTGTTAGCTTAGTAGACGAACCAGGATTCCTAATAGGACCAGATGCAGAAAAGGCTGGAACAATTTTACACGGTACTGAAGCAGTATTAGCAACTACAGAATCTACTGTTCCATGGACTACGGTAATGATTAGAAAATCATTCGGGGTAGCTGCTGCAGCTCATTATGGTCCAGATGCTTATGTTCTTGCTTGGCCTTCTGCTGAGTCTGGACCACTTCCACTAGAAGGTGGAGTAGCTGTAGCTTTTAAAAAGGAAATTTCTGAGGCGGAAGATCCTGAAGCAAAAAGAAAAGAGCTAGAAGAAAAAATGGCTAAAAATCAAAATCCTTTTCCTAGGGCGGAAGCTTTTTCAGTTCATGAAATAATAGATCCAAGGGAGACAAGAAAATATATTTCTTTATGGGCTGAAAGAATTCAAAGTCAACTCAAAGCCAGTCTAATGAGCAGGTAAACAAAGTAAATTTAACTTAACTTTGTCTAATCCTAATATATACTTATAGTAGAAATAAACGGAGAGTAATAATGAAAACTTATGAACAATTTTATATAAACGGAGAATGGGTTGATCCTGTGGAAGGAAAAAACATGTTTGATGTTTTAAATCCTTCTAATGAAGAAGTAATAGGACAAATTGCTATGGGGACTTCGGCTGACGTAGATAACGCTGTCAAAGCAGCCTCCAAAGCTTTTGATAGCTTTAGCCAAACCACAGTCGAAGAAAGATTAGCAATACTTGGCAAGATTGTTGAGGTCTATCAATCTAGGTATGATGAAATAGCTGAAACTATTTCTACAGAAATGGGAGCCCCATTATCTTTGTCGAAAGCAGCTCAAGCCGCAACAGGCCTTGGCCATTTTGCACAAGCAATAGAAGTCTTACAAAACTTTGAGTGGGAAGAAACAAGAGGTAAAACAGTCCTAAGACGCGAACCTATAGGTGTTGTAGGTATGATTACTCCATGGAACTGGCCCATTAATCAGATCTCCTGCAAAGTAGCACCTGCACTAGCTGCAGGATGTACGATGGTTCTGAAACCAACTGAAATGGCTCCTTTAAATGCAATGATCTTTGCTGAGATACTTCATGAAGCTGATGTACCTGCAGGAGTTTTCAATCTTGTAAATGGTGATGGTCCAACAGTTGGCGAAGCTATGTCTTCTCATCCGGGTATTGATATGATGTCTTTTACTGGCTCAACAAGAGCTGGAATAGCGGTTGCCAAAGGTGCTGCAGACACTGTTAAGAGAGTAGCTCAAGAATTAGGAGGAAAATCTGCGAATATAATATTAGATGATGCAGACTTTGAATCAGCTATATCAGGTGGAGCAAAACATTGTTTCAACAATAGCGGCCAGTCTTGTAATGCTCCAACCAGAATGTTGGTTCCAGAATCAAGGCACGAAGAGGCAAAAGAAATAGCGAAGAAAACAGCTGAGGCTACAAAAGTGGGTGATCCTTTTGCAGAAGATACAGGTATCGGACCAGTAGTAAGTGATGTTCAATTCAATAAAATTCAGGGCCTGATTGAGAAAGGTATTGAAGAGGGAGCTGAACTAGTAGCGGGCGGACCAGGAAAACCTGAAGGTCTAAACGCAGGATACTTTGTTAGACCAACAGTTTTTGCAAATGTGAATAACGATATGACAATTGCAAGGGAAGAGATATTCGGACCCGTTCTTTCAATTCTTCCTTACAAAGATGAAGAAGAAGCAATTGAAATCGCTAATGATACAGAGTACGGCCTTTACGGTTATGTATCATCTGGAGATGTTGAGCATGCTAAGAAAGTTGCGAACAGAATAAGAGCTGGAAGTATAGCCATTAATGGAGCTGGTGCAGATTTCACAACTCCTTTTGGTGGGTATAAACAGTCTGGAAATGGAAGAGAATGGGGTATATTTGGATTCGAAGAATTCTTGGAAGTTAAAGCAGTTGTGGGCTTTACAGGCTAAATTTTATCTAACTAAAAAGGCCGCACTAGCGGCCTTTTTTATACTTGATTGAGTAATTTTTTACCCTCTTTCAAACGTTTGTAATTATCAATAAATAGTTCAACTGCTCTCAAAGGTGCCCTTGGACCCCATGCTGAATCGTGAGGGGTAATGAAACAATTTTCTAGAGTCCACAAAGGTGAATCCGAATCGAGAGGTTCTGGATCGGTTGTATCAATAGCAGCACACAGTATCATTTTTTCTTGAAGAGCTTCTGCAAGACTAACTTCATCTACTGATTCCCCTCTACCAACATTTATAAACATCGAGGAAGTTTTCATTAATTTAAATCGAGACTTTGAAAAAACTTTATAGGTCTCGTCGCTTGATGGAAGACAATTTACTACGAAATCACAAATAGGAAGCATTTCATCTAATTCACTTGGTTTAAACAACTTATCAAGATTATCTGATACAACAGGTGTTCTCTTTGTAGCGTATACTTTCATACGGAAAGCTTTAGCGAGTCTTGCAACTTCTTGTCCTATCCCACCAAATCCGGTAATTCCTATTGTCATATCCGTAAGCTCTCCGACAGACATCATTTGTTTCCAGCTCTTTTTTCTTTGAAGTTCTATGTGAGCATCTATAGACTTTATGGACCTTAAAATCTGAGCAAAAACATAAGTGGCTATTGGAATAGCATGAAGACCACCTCCATGAGAAAAAGTTTTAGCATGAGAAATTAAGGCTTGTGCTTGAGGAGATTCTGTACCGGCCCATGATCCTTGAACAAAAGAACACTGATCAATCAAGGCGAGATATCTTTCAAAAAAATTTTCTGACTTTAAAGCTTTGAACATAAGTTCGTAAGAGACCAAAGCAACATCTGGCTTACCCTCTCCTGATATTATATTTGCCTCTGAATCTATAAGAATGAACTCTTCATTTTTAAAGTTTTTTTCAAGCAGCTCCTCAAAAGATTTATAGGTAAACTCACTTAAGCAAATTTTCATATTTAAGCAATTAATTAAGAATAATTGAGCTTATTATGTACTTCTCTCCTTTCAAGTCCATAATCTTCTAGAGAATATTTGTGTTCAGCTTTCGCATCATTAGAATCTTCCCCGATGTAAGCATTCATAAGAGATAGAGTTCGATCATCCAATGAAATAGAAAAATTCTTGTATATATCTTTCATTAAATTAATTGGGTCATCTAATAAATCATCGTATTGAACTTGCATATATTGATTTGAGGATAAATCAGATCTTTGGGCTTCATTTTTGTCATTTGATTTTGCCCAAAAATTAAGTGTGTCTTGACCTAAGCGTTTTCTATCCAAATCTTTCGAGAAACCTTTTCTTACTTGGGCGGTTAAGCTACAAATTGAAGGAATAGTTTCAACAGGATCTCGAGTAATGTGAATAAAGCATGCATCAGGGTAAACGCTTAATATTTCCTTAAGATTACCTAAGTGACTGGGGTCTTTGAGCAACCATCTCTTGGGCTTAAGTTGATTCTCAAGAATACTTAAAAATTTATAGTGCCATGAATAACTAATCCGAGTATCGCAATTTGATAAATAATTTAAGTAAGTAGGAACATTCGCCATATAGAAATATAAAATACTTTGCAGACCAAATACCTTAATTAATAAACATTCTTCAGGACTAATAGATTTTATTTTGTGAAGATTATCAAGATTTGGGATAAATCTTTCTTTAAAGAATAAAATTAAATCAGATTGGAATATTCTAGCCTTCTTTCTTAAGCTATCTTTTTTTAGCAAAGGAAAAGGCTTCATCATCTCCCAAAACAAGGGGCTTCTGTTATCTTGATCTTTGCTTAAAAGATTAAATAGAAATGTTGTTCCTGATCTAGGCAAACCAATGACAATAAGAGGTTTTGATACTGAGTGTTTTTTTATACTATAAGCCTTATCGATAAGTATTCGGTTATTTATATGTTGTTTTAATTGATATTCAACAGCTATTTGCCCGATAGAACCTAAATTAGCCTCATCATTGAGGGAATCTATCAATACATTAAATGGCTCCAGAAATTCCTTATCCGTGGAAACTAATTCTAATTCACGAATAAACTTAGATTTTTTGATCATCTAATTTTAATCTGTCTAATTTCTCCAAATCCCTTGATTTACCGGCATATTTTTATCAATGTCTTCATATTTTCCTGTGTAGGCAATATGCTCCCCTTCAAGATTAATTAATGTAATTGCCTTATCATTAACTAATAAAGGCTCAAATTGAGTTTTAGAAGTGAAGCTTTGTAAGTATTTATAAGACTCCCTAGCGTTCATGGCACCTTTGGCAGATTTTACTTCTACCTCTTTTATTTTCCCCTTTGAATTAATGATGTAGGTAAATTCAATTTTAGTTTTGCCTGATTTAACATTATCGGGCTTTTCAAAAAATTTGGAAACATAACTAGGTGTGCAAAAAAGAAGTTTACACACTGTCTCATCCCCTTTTTTTTCTTCAGGCCAGGTTTTCAACTGACAAGAATTATCAGCACATGTTAGACAAGTTGAATAGGTCTGATCTCTAAATTCACTTAATTTAGCTGCGGTATCTTTGTTAAGTTCTTGATTGATATTACAGATAGGTGAACTTGAAACTGATAAAGCGAAAATGCCTAAATAAATTACTACAGTAAATTTCCACATAAGATGTCCCCAGAATTTAAACCAGAATAACATTTCATTCTTTATTGAGTCTATAGGTTTAATTCACATACATCATTACTCAATGGAAAACTAATTATTTTTATGATTATCCTATGACTGATTTCTAATAATGTTAAAAGAATCCAATATCGTTAATTTTGACTCTCGTTTCATTATAGATTTTGTTTGCTTATCTACGTTCCAATTATTTATGTAATGCAGTGTAGATGCAGCAATATAGATTAACCAAAGATTAAATCTATATTCGTCAATCTTTTCGTTTCCAAGGTACTTTTGCTTGAAGGAATTCATTCCTATTTCTCCACTTGAGTATCTTGCATCCAAACAAGTCACAGCTAGGTCTGCTAGCGGATCTCCAATAGCGGCATATTCCCAATCAAGAATACCGCTTATGTTTTCATTGTTCCAAAGTATGTTCCCTGGCCAATAGTCTCCATGTAAAAGACATATCTTTCCTTTATAATCTTCTATAGTAAGATTTTTCACAAAGTTTCTAATCTCATTCCAATCTCTTCCTTTAGGAATATAAGAAAGTAATTGATATAGAGGATCAACTCTAAGAGATAACTCAGATAATTTATCAATTTCTATTTGATGGATATTTCTAAGTTGAGTTGCCATCAATTCATGATCGCAAATTACTTTTTCATTAGAAGTTCCTAAAGTTCCATCTAAGTATGACATTATCATGAAAGGTCTGTGTAAAATCTTGCAGCTTGTGTCTAAATAGATTGCTTCAGAAACCGGTAAGTTGGTTGTATTGAGTACTTTGAGTAAATTAAATTCTGTTTCAATTGAGTTATCGGCTGGAAAAGAGCCCTCGGATCGGAAAACTAATTTGGCTTCTTTATTAGCTGTTTGGATATCCAGAATGAAGACATCGCATGAAAACCCTCCCTCTAACCTTTTTGCGTTAATAAGCCTTCCATGAGGATAAAGAGTATCTGATACTTCAAATAAATCTTTTTCATGTATTCGTTTCACACCAACTAAACCTTAAGATTATCTATTAATCTCACATTATTGATAGTAGCTGCACAAAAAAGAATAATATCTTCGAGATCATTAGATGACTTTAAACTTACTCTAGATCTTGCCTCGAAGTAGTCAACTTTAAAACTATTTTCTTCCAGTAATTCGATAGCTTCACATATAGCTTGATCTAGAGACGATAAATCTAGAATAGATTGTCTCACTTTGCACAAGCTTCTATAGATTAAGGTTGCCTTCTCTTTTTCATCATTGCTCAAATACTTATTCCTACTACTTTTTGCTAAACCTGACTCCTCTCTTTCAGTTGATATTCCTTCAATCTTAATATTTAGATCATTTCTGGTAACAAACTCTTTAATAATCATCAATTGTTGGTAGTCTTTTTCACCAAAATAAGTTGATTTTGGTTTAAATAATTCAAATAGTTTGTTGACTATCGTGACTACTCCATCAAAATGATTTGTTCTTGTTTTTCCACATAAAATTGAGGATAAGTAAGGATCGGCTTTACATTCTCTTATATTCAGTAGTAAATCCTTTGACTCTGGAAGGAATAGAAGAGAACAATTTGTGTTTCTTAGTTTACTAATATCTTCATCTAAAGTTCTGGGGTAAGCACTGTAGTCCTCTTTTGGTCCAAACTGAAGAGGATTAACAAAAATAGAAACACATACAAAATCTGAAATTTCACTTGCTTGGTTTACTAACTTTAAATGACCCTCATGAAGATTTCCCATCGTAGGGACTAAGGATATGTGCTTGAATTCTCTTCGGTGTATCCTTAATGCCTCTTCAAGCTCAGCAGTATCGGAAATGATTAACATTACTTGAAACTATGCTCTATACCAGGAAATTTTTTCTCTTTTACTTCTGAAACATAATTTTTTATGGCTTCCTCAATAGAAGATGCGCCTTGCAGGTAATTCTTTACAAATTTTGGTGGTTTTTCCATTTGAGTTATACCTAGAAGATCATAATTTACCATTATTTGGCCATCCACTTCTATACCAGCTCCTATACCTATGACAGGAATTTTCAAAGATTCGGTTATATTTTTTGCCAATTCCGAAGGAACACACTCTAACAACAGTAAGCTTGCTCCAGATTCTTCTAGAAGTTGAGCTTCATTGATCAATTCTTCTGCTTTTTCAGGATTTCTACCTTGCACAATGTAACCACCAATTCTATTCACAGATTGAGGAGTTAAACCCATATGGGCACAAACTGGGATCCCTCTTTCCGCCAGAAGCTCAGTAGATTTACCTATCCATGAGGTGCCTTCTAGTTTGACACAATTTGCGCCAGCCCTCATCAAGGCCGCTGCATTCTCAAGAGTTTGTTCCTCTGATGCATAACTCATAAATGGCATATCAGCCATAATCATAGAACCATAGTTTGCTCTTTTAACACTATCGAGATGATAGAGAATATCTTCCATTGTTACAGGCAAGGTACTGTCGTGACCTTGTAAAATCATTCCTAAGGAATCACCAACTAGAATAACTTCTATACCGCAAGAGCTCTCTAATGCTGAAAATGTTGCATCATATGCAGTGAGACAAGCAATTTTCTCTCCTCTTGCTTTCATTTCATTAAGAGTTGAAATAGTCACCGGATTTGATGATGAATAAGTACTCACAGATACCTCCTTGATCCAATTTAAAAGCGAATAATATAGAAAGTTTCAAAAAATAAAATTTTTTTTACAGTAATGTTGCAACAAAACTGTACCAAACAAAATATAATTATTATCAATATGCGATCAACATTCTCAAGAAGAAAGTTTCTTAAAGTGACCTTCGTCATGTCTGGAGCACTCATGGCTTTTCACGCAAGCGGAAACAAAACACTTTTTTCGGATAACAAAAAAGGAAAAGAGAATATAAATCATTGGAATGGTTCGCTAGTTAAAGATCCTGATACTTTATTTGATTTGCCTAGTCCACTCCATTACAAAGAAATTATGCAGACAGGTAACTTGATGTCTGATGGTTTGGTTTATGGAGGAGATCCAGATGGTATGGAGTTCTTCCAATTGGATAAGAATAGATTGGCCCTAATTATAAATCATGAAACTACTAGTCCTGATAAATCCTTAGATGTTTCAAAAGCCTATGACACAATCAATGGGATTCCTTACTCCGGCGGAACTAGTACTTTGATTCTAAATCCTGAAACTCTTGAAGTGGATGAGTCCTTCAGAAGTTTAAGCGGAACAATTAAAAATTGCGCAGGCGGCAAGACTCCTTGGAATACTTGGATTTCATGTGAGGAGACTTATCAAGAAAAACATGGCTATGCATTTGAGGTCGATCCCAGACGAGATTCAAAAGGTTACAAGAGATTAAGCGGAATGGGCAGATTTAAAAGAGAAGCTGTTGCAGTAGATGTTAATGATAAAAAAGGAAGCGTATATCAAACTGAAGATGATCCAACTGGACTCTTTTATAAATTCGTCCCTAAATTAAAAAATAGGTTAGATGGCGAAGGAAAACTTTATGCATTAAGTATAAAAGGCCTAGTTAATGCCAATAATAGTAAAAAGGAAATTAAAATTGGTGATTCTCTTAAAACATCTTGGGTCTCTATATCGGATCCAGAAGCGGCCTCAATGAAAACGAAACTTCAAGGGAGAGAAAGTGGTGCAACAACATTTAATGGATCAGAGGGAATCATTGTCGATATAAATAACCTTAATCAAAGTGAAATTTTCTTTACTTGTAAGTCTGGAGGATTTGCAGGTTTAGGACAAATTTGGAGATACAACCCGTCAAATGATTACATCACACTATTTTATGAATCTAGTTCCAAAGATGAATTCTGGATGGGAGATAATATTACTATATCTCCTTGGGGTGACTTGATAGTTTGCGAGGACAATGACAGTAATGCTTGTAAATTGATAGGATTTACTCCGGAAGGCAAACTGTATGTGTTAGGAAAAGTATCTTCTAAACGTTCGACAGAGATATCTGGAGTTTGTTTCTCCCCAGATGGAACGAAAATGGGGCTAAATCTCCAGCATGAAGGTAAAACCATTATAATAAGCGGAGACTGGGATAAAATTAAAGCCTACAGTAGATCTATATAAACTTAAAAATTAAACTGAAAGTTATATTTTATTCTTTAGAGACTTTTATTAGCGCGGAACCTAAATTGGCTACATAGAATGGCTGAGAATTATCTCCAATTATCATCCCTGTTAGAAGCCCAGGCATGTCACCTATAAGCTCTTCAGTAAGAAGATCTGCGAAACCTTCTCCATTCTCCATATCTTGCAAGCCTATTTGCAAATTTTCATGACCTACCTCTGTCTGTGCATCAAATACAACTGAAGTGTCTCCAGTTTCTAAATCTATTGCCAAAATTTGGTTTGACAATAGTGACGCTACCCATAATTTGCCATCATGATTGAGCTCCATATTATCAGGCGTTGGTATACTTGCTAATATTACTTGGTTTGAAAGTGAGCCTGTCGACAAATCCAAATCAAATACGAGGACTCTATTTTTCATCATTTCTGAGAGATAAAATTTGTTACTTCTCTCATCTATGTAAAATCCGTTCGCAAAATAAAGTCCGTCTATGATCAATTCAGGAGTTACTTCACCTTCAAAACTTGAAATACGATATAAGGCACCGTCTGGAATAGCTCTCTCTAGAGCTTCAAACACTCTTTCCTCATTTTGATTTTCAGTTGATTGAGTGAACCAAACTGCTCCAGTTGAATCTTCTCTCGCAGTGTTAACTCCATACTCATGAGAATAGAGAATTTCTGTTGAGTTACTTTCAATAGAAGATTTATAAATTTTTCCGTTGAAGACATCCGCAGTGAGGACAAATTTTTTATCCGGTGACAGGTGCACGCCGTTTGGCCCGGATTCAACTTTTGGAGGATTATGTGCATATTCCAAAGCGTCAAAATTACCAAAAGGAGTTACATTTCCAGATAGATCAATTTTAGCTAAACCATGTCTTTGATCAGCAACGATTAAAGTTCCATCATCAAGTATGACACCATCTTCGGCTCTGGAAAGTTGATTACCTTTCGGATATTCCATTCCCTCGGATAAACTCCATGAAGATTTATTAGATGAACTATCTTCAGCAGAGCAACCAATAATAAAAAGAATAATAAAAGGTAAAAGGGTTTTTTTGAAAACCAATAGAAGTTTTAAAATCATGTTATCTCCTTAAAATTAATTGATCTAATCAAGTGGTACTAATTTATTTTTATACAGTCTGGTTGCCACCAATAGATCACTGTTGTATTCATTTATAGATAATATTTTTCCATCTTTAAATTTATAAACAAAAACATACTTATTATCATATTCACCGTTTATACCTTCGGCATCTCCTTCCATAATAACGGCCACACCGTTCTCATCTCCAATCATATCTGTAGTAGTTAAAGTTATGCCATTTGGCAATAAAGCACCAACAACATTGGGTATCCAATCATCAAAGTAAGCTTCTCTATCAAATGCAATATTCGATATTTCAGTCTCTCCCATAAAAGTAAAGGTAAAATCTGGATGCGTTAAAGGTTGAGCCGACTTTGGATTTTCTGATAATGCTAAATCAAGAAAATCTCCTGCCATTTTTTTATTTTGCTCAGTTTTATCTGATCCTGAACAGTTAATTAAAAAAATTGTTAAAAATGTTAAAGCTAAACTTTTTAATTTCATAATTATTCCTTGTTGTACAGAAATATTAACTGAATTAAGTTGCGGATGTTATTTTTTTTATTGCATAGATAGGCTGGCGGAGAGGGAGGGATTCGAACCCTCGATAGGGGATTACCCTATACTCCCTTAGCAGGGGAGCGCTTTCAACCACTCAGCCACCTCTCCGGGACCGTCTATTCTAAGGCTATGTCTATTATTGTCTAATGGAATCTGCTGCCTTCTCGGCAATCATGATTGTAGGTGCATTAGTATTACCTCCAATCAAGGTAGGCATGATTGAAGCGTCTACAACCCGCAAACCTTCAAGGCCATGCACCTGTAAATTATTATTTACAACCGCCATGTCGTCATCACCCATTTTGCAAGTGCCTACAGGATGATAAAGGGTTTCTCCTGTATTTCGTATCCACTCATCGAGTTGATCATCATCGTCAACATCTACATCACTACCAGGCTTAGATTGATTTCCTCTGTAAGGATCAAATGCCTTTTGTAAAAAAACTCTTCTTGTTTCTCTAAGTGCATTTCTGGTGTCTATCATGTCTTGTTCTTCAGATAAATAATTCGGGAACATGAGAGGCTCATCACTTGGGTCAGAGCTTTTGAGTGCTATATGCCCCCTACTTTGTGGTCTACATATATAAATTACAGCTGTGAATCCATGATCCTTATCCACACCTTCTCGACCATGAAGATCCTTTGTCTGAATTGAAGTAAAATGAAGTTGAGTGTCTGGGATGTCTTTATCAGGACTAGATTTGAAGAAAGCACCAGCACTTGTTGGGGGGTATGCAGCATCTCCAGTACCAAACAAAAGGTATTTCACTCCAGATAACCCTGTTTTTAATAAACCGGCTGATCTATGAAGTGTTACTGGCTGAGTTGCATAAAAGGAATTTAGTACTCCATAATGATCCTGAAGATTTTTTCCAACTCCTTTTAACTCATGAACGATATTTATATTATGTTTTTTTAATTCTTCAGGGTCCCCTATTCCACTATTCATTAGTATCTGAGGAGAATTAATAGCCCCAGCAGACAAAATGATTTCCTTATTTGATTTACAGATGAATGTCTCTCCATCTTTTAGATACTCGACACCGATGGCTTTCTTTCCTTCAAAAAGAATCCTATTAACCTGTACATTTGTCTTTGTTGAAAGGTTTTTTCTCTTGAGTGCGGGATGAAGATATGCTCTTGCAGCGCTCCATCTTCTAGGTCCAAAAGTTGTATCCTTCATGGTATGTTCGTATCTAGAGAATCCCTCTTGTTCTTTACCATTAAAGTCATCGGTTAATGGGAAACCGGCTTCTTGGCCTGCTTCTAGAAAAACATCCATTAAAAGATCATCTGTTCGGGAAGATTTTTTTACATTCAATGGCCCATCAAATCCATGAAACTCATCATCTCCATCACCTTGAAAATTTTCAGCTTTTTTAAAATACGGCAGAACATCATCATATGACCATCCTGTATTACCAAGCTGCCTCCATAGATCATAGTCATAAGAGTGACCACGAATATAGACCATTGCATTTATCGAAGATGAACCACCCCAAACCTTACCTCTTGGCCAGTAAAGTTTTCTATTATTAGTAGTTGGTTCAGGCTGAGTCTCATAACCATAATTTAGGTTACTTTTTTTAGGTACTATTTGTGAATAGCCTGAGGGCATATGAATAAAGAAGTTTCTATCTTTGCCACCCGCTTCAATACTAAGAACAGAATCTTTTCCATTCTCAGAGAGTCTATTAGCCATTACACAACCTGCACTCCCAGCACCAATGACGATGTAGTCAAAAATTCTTTCCATTAAATTCCCCTAATTTAAGAATTTAGAATAAGCAATTCTAAGCTAAAAACAAGTAATAAAAATGGAAAGATTTAAGAATAGTTATCTGCGTAAGAATGATTTACTTCGCTATGTTTTTGTTCATCATTTCTTACGGCTATTATTAGATCAGAAAGTTTAGCGTTACGATCTAAACCGTAATATTGAATGGCAAGTAAAGGAGCTTGGAAATTTTCAATTTCACCATCTTCAACCTTTTGTAAATATTCTGTGTAACTCTTTACAGCCTCATCTTCGAAATAACCGATCATTCTATGGGCTGTCCTGGTGAAAAATAAATACATTATTAAATAAAAAAACCCGAAGATCATTTGCGCTAATAAGACAAGAAGTCTCTCAAAAAAATTAGGTTTCGCTATTTCAATAAAGAACATCAGATGCATTCTTTCATTTTCAGCTTCCGCCAACATCTCTCTGATAGATTCACCGTAACCCACTTTCATAGATCTGAGGCTCTTAAAATGCATTAGTACCCCAGCTACCATTCCAGGCACTCCTGCAACTGTCTCCAAGACAACAGCCCTATGCCCGTATCTATCAACAAAAAAGGTGTCGGCTATGAATCTAAAGAAGCGAGTCATAGAGTGAGCAAATTTGTCCGATATTAAACCCGGAAGCGTGGTTATGAGAGTTTTGATATTATTAAGACTTATATGTTGGTATAATTCGGGATTATATAGAGTAAATTTTAAAAGTAAATTCTTTTATGCACCTTTAATATGACCAATAATCTTTTGAGTGATTTCTTCTGTAAGTTCCTCAGGTATTTCATGCCCCACCCCTTCCAAAGTCATCAATTCCGCATTTTTTATGCCTTCTGCTAGAGCCTGTCCATGGTCATAAGGAAGTATTGCATCTTCTGTTCCATGAATTACTAATGTAGGGATATCTATCTCAGATAGTCTCACTCCTCGATGAGGGCTTTGACCTACAGCTGCTCCATGTCCTGGAAAAGGATTGTGCCCATGAGCAATAACTTCCTTAGCTTGTTCTCTAAATTTTTCTTCATTAAATGGAAATCTAGAGCCACTTAAAACTCTATAATTTACTACTAGAGCATCCTCATACTCACCTTCCATATTTAATTTCATGGATTCAATAATAGCCTCCATCATCTCTTGTGTGGGACCTTGCAGATTTGAATCTTCTAGTCCGATACCTGGAGATGACATTATAGGAGTTAATGATGAAACCCGATCCGGGTAATCTAAACCTATTACTTGGGTAATCATGCCCCCCATAGATGCACCTATGATATGAGCTTTTTGTATATTTAAATGATCCATAAGTCCCACTGCATCGGATGCCATATCCTCTAGGGTATAAGAGACTTCAGAGGCTACAACTGATCCAGCATTAATATTAAAGGTTGGCTCAGTGGTAACCCAAGTGCTTTTACCAACATCTCGATTATCAAATCTAACAACGTGAAAACCTGATTTTACAATTGGATTTATGAAATCCTCTCTCCATAAAAGTGCATTTGCATTCGCACCCATAATCAAAAGGACGGAAGGGTTGGAGGGATTGCCGAAGTCTTCCCACCAAATATTGATGTTGTTTACTTCGGCTATTCCTTCAGACATATAGATTAGAAATTTCTTCTAAACTCTACGCCATATCTTCTTGGTTCACCCCAATAGTCAGCTGTCATACCGAGGCTGAAGTTAGTTCCTCCAATTTCGATATCTCCAGATTGACTGAGCATATTGTTGACATAATCCTCATCAGTAAGGTTTGTTCCCCATAGTGAAATTGAAGTTTGCCCGTCTGCCAGATTCCAAGTAATTCTTGCATCTACAAGCTCATAGTCATCGGCAACAGATGAAGGAACATCTTCAAGCGTATAATTTTCCTCATCATGATAGCTAATCCCTATAGTGCTTTGAATGTCAGATCCATCTCCAAGATCATAGGTATGAATTAAACTTACATCCCAAGTTAACCGATCATCATTGCCACCGAAACCAGTATCAGTTATATCTCTCTCAACCACCAATGTAGATAAAGAGCCATCAGCATTAGTTACAGTTGTATTATCTTCAATTATGAATTCATCATATTCACCTTCGAATGTAGCTAACATCGCAGTGAGCACTAAAGAATCAGATAACTGAGCAAGAATTTCAAATTCCATGCCCTCTAAAGTCGCTTCCTGTGCGTTAACCAAATCAGCAATTGGAGTACCATTTACAATTCTTCCAACTGTAACCTGTTGATTTTCATAGGTTGTACTGAATAAAGTGGCGTTCACTCTTAACCTGTTGTCAAAGAATTCTCCCTTCATTCCAAATTCGTAGTTATCAGATGTTTCAGGTAAGAAACGTCTCATAGCAACGTCACCATTAAAGCCACCACTTGAATATCCTTTACTGTAACTAGCATAGAAAAGTACATCATCGGTTTGCTGATAACTGAGGATAGCTCTTGGTGTTGTCTCGCTATACTCAACTGTTCTTGTACATCTGTCTGAGGTAGCAAAACCAAAGGCATTTGTAACCATAGTTGGACAAGCATAAAACAGATTAAAAGTTCCGGGCATTCCAATAGCAGCAGCATCCTCATAAAGTTTGGAGCTTCTAGTATATTCTCTTTCATCCTCAGTATACCTAGCGCCTATGGTCAAATCTAAATTATCACTTAGACCATAAGTACCCTCGAAAAACACAGCCTGATTTTGCATATTAGTAATACTTCCTTGAGTCTCACTTCCTAGTAACTTAGTTTGTAATGCTACTGCTGCAAGCGCAGGAGGAAGCAAAGGTGAGGGGTTTACACCTCTAAATAGAGGGACATCAAGGGTTGCTTCACCATCCTCTTCAAAAGCATAGAGACCGACAACCCAATCCATGTTTTCTGTTGACCCTGATAATCTCAGTTCTTGCGACCACTGTTCATGAGTCATAGTGTCATCATGAATCTCTAGAAAATTCACTCCAGGTCCATTTCCCATAACCCATCCCCAAGTACCATTAAAGGCATCTAACTCTGAGTAATTACTAATAGACTCAATGGTTCCAATTTCAGTTTCAAAGATTTGAGTTAGGGTAATAGAATCTTTTTCTGCTGTATTGTTCTCATTAGGAGAAGTATCCAGAGAGACATCTTTTGTTGTAGACCTACAATTTTCTTTTAATGCATCATATATCCCAAAGATATTTGCCACAGCTCCTAATCCTCCAGAAAGAGCACCATTCTCTGGACCTGTGAATCTACATGAACCTAAAGCAGCCCTTTCATCTTGATCAAATCTACTAAATGCTAAGTTTGCTGAATAAGCATCCGTATCATATTTGAGTTGCGCCCTGAAAGATGTTGTATCTTCGTTTCCTCTATCATTTCCAGTTATAGAATTGATGATATAACCGTCTGTTTCCTTAGTTAAAAAAGAAAATCTAAACGCTAAAGAATCACTTAGAGGTGTATTGAACATACCTTCAATCAATTGATGACTATCCGAACCTGCGCCTAGTCTAATTTTACCTTCAGTTTCTTGAGTAGGTTGATTAGTAATAATGTTTATCAAGCCTGCAGTAGTATTTTTACCAAATAGTGTCCCTTGAGGTCCTCTTAAAACTTCTACTCGTTGAAGATCATACAAATCAACCAGCCCTCCTTGAGGTCTAGCTGCATACACGCCATCTGTATATAGTCCAATTTTCGGATCATGAGGTATAGCCCAGTTCGCCTGACCTATTCCTCTCATGTATACCTCTAGAACACCACTGTTAACAGAAGATGCTTGAATACTTAAGTTAGGTGCTAACTTTTCAATATCTGTTAGCTCTACAATATTCCTGATCTCAAGCTGTTCTTCATTTAAAGCACTTATAGGTATCGGTACGCTTTGTGAATACTCAGCCCTCTTTCGGGCCGTAACAACTACTTCATCGAATACAGATACCTCTTCTTCAGCAAATATGCTCGTTGAAGGAATAGTTATAAGTGAAAGGCACAACAAAAATATCCTTGTTTTCATTTTTTCTCCCCATTTTTAATGAAATTTAATCTATGTAAGAAACCACTTTACTATCTTATGCAGCATTTAGACAGCTTTTGGGTGACGAGACTTATATTATTTTTGTCAAAAAATCGTCGATATTTAGCTCTGGAATAGATTTACCTTGTCTAGTGGGTGTTCCAACGTAAAGGTAACCTATAATCTCTGAGTTTTCTGGTAACTTTAAAGCCTCAACTACATATGGGTTAAAGGCCATTTTTCCTGTTCTCCAGACTGCTCCATAACCCAATGAATCAATTGCAAGGAGTATGTTTTGAGCAGAAGCACCTAAAGATAGCAATTGTTCTACTTTTGGCACTTTAGGATGTTCTTTAACATCTGCAACAAGAACTAT
>CACBBD010000019.1 GCA_902537425.1 uncultured SAR86 cluster bacterium
AAAATATGAATGATCTTAAAAATAAAACTTTATTTGTTTCAGGGGCCAGCAGAGGTATAGGCCTTGCAATTGCTAAGAGAGCTGCCAAGGATGGAGCAAATATTATTTTAGCTGCAAAAACAGCTGAACCTCACCCAAAACTTCCAGGTACTATTTATACTGCCGCAGATGAAATTATTGAAGAGGGCGGTCAAGCATTACCCGTAATTTGTGATATACGAGACGAAGAAAACGTAAGAGATGCAGTAAATAAAGGTTTAGATCATTTCGGCAATATTGATATTTGCGTTAACAATGCTTCAGCAATTCAACTAACTGGTACTCTTCAAACTGATATGAAAAGATATGATTTAATGAATCAAATAAATGCTAGAGGCACTTTTTTAGTCAGTAAAGTTTGCCTTCCTCATTTGCTAAAGTCTGATAATCCTCATATTTTAAATTTGTCGCCCCCTTTGGATATGGATCCAAAATGGTTCGGGCCGCATGTTGCATATACGATGGCTAAATTTGGAATGAGTCTTTGCGTTCTTGGTATGGCAGAAGAATTTAAACAAGATGGTGTCGCAGTGAATGCCCTGTGGCCCAGAACTGCTATTGCGACTGCAGCGATAAAGAATACATTAGGAGGAGACAGTATTATGAATATATCAAGATCCCCAGAGATAATGGCCGATGCAGCTTATATAATATTAACTAAAGACTCTAAGGAATTTACAGGCAATTTCTGCATTGATGATAACTTGCTTGCTGACAATGGAGTGACTGATTTCTCCCAGTATGCCGATGTTCCTTTTTCAGAATTGGCACCAGACTTTTTTGTTCCTGATGATATTGAACCGCCCGAAGCTGCAAAAAATAGTTAATGAAAGGATTCTTTCTAACAGTTTCTGTTTTCTATCTATCTAATTTTTTAGTTTCAGATGAAAAAAAAATTGAAGACTGTACTTTGATAGCAAACGATGAAGAAAGACTCTCTTGTTTTGATAGCTTCTTTAAGACCGATAAAAAATTAATTCTTGTCGATCAAGACGATATAGCTATATTTCAAGAAAAGATCGAAGATATTAATGGAGATGATGATAAGGTAATAGTTAAAGCGCCAAGATCTGTTATAAATGATAATCTCGTCCTAGTAGGAGTGAGACTGTCTGGAAGAGACTATTTATTTGAGTTAAACGATAAGTCTATTTGGAAAAATATAGAAACTATTAGAAAAAAAGATATTCCCACACCGGGTGATAAAGTTATTCTTGAAACTGGTTTGTTTGGATCTATGTTTTTAAAAATAAAAGGTGAAAAAAATAAAATTCGAATAAAAAAAGTAAGAAATCCATGAATAAGATTAAAGAAAAAAGGGAGTTTGATGCTTCTCCAGAGATTATTTGGAATATCGTGAGTAATATCTCTAGAAGTGACTGGGTGCCAGGAGTTGAGAGTATTGAACTTGAAGGCAATAAGAGGATCTTCAAGATGACAGGTATGGGCAGACTAGTTGAAGAAATAATAGAATGCGATGATGAGAATATGGAGCTTTCGTATTCTGCGATAGAGACTGTGATTCCTATTCAACACCATCTAGCAAAAATTAAATTGTCAGAAATGGAAGGTAATACGATTTTTGAATGGACTACAGAGATTGATCCTCCTGAATTTTCTGAACCAATCAGACAAGGTATGCTTTCATCTCTTGACCAACTCGAAAAAGTACTAAAAAACGCTTAAAAAACCTTTTTCTTATCATGTATAACTGATAAGGTTCTTACACACACATAGATTACTGGGGAGGGTTTATGTTAGTACTAAGCAGGAAAGCTGAAGAATCAATGTACATTGGCGATGATATTAAAATTACGGTTTTAGATATTAGAGGAGGGCAAGTCAGGATAGGCATTACGGCACCTCAAGATGTCAAAATTCATCGAGAAGAAGTATACAATCGTATCTCAAGTGAAGATTAGATAGCGAATGAAGTTATCAAAATAGGAGTTATAATCTATTCTAGGGGCTGTAGCTCATTTGGATAGAGTGTCTGGCTACGAACTAGAAGGTAGCAGGTTCGAATCCTGCCAGCCCCGCCAAAAAAAACATTGAATAAGGAAATAAAATGAATGCAGTAGATAAATGGCATGAAGTAATGAGAAGTGGTGGTTCGGGTGCAGAAGATAAACTTGATAAGCTTCTTCATGAAGATGTCATATTTTATTCGCCAGTGGTATTTACACCCCAAAGAGGTAAAGAGATTACGAAGTTGTATCTATCAGCTGCATCGGGTGTATTTAGTGATGAAAAAACAAATAAAGATTCAGATAAAAAGAACTCCAAGTTTAAATATGTTAAAGAGATTATTAGTGGTAATTCTGCATGTTTAGAATTCGAAACTGAGATGAATGGAATATACGTTAATGGCATCGATCTTATTACATGGGATCAAGATAACAAAATTATTGAATTTAAAGTAATTGTCAGACCTCTTCAGGCAGTAAATACATTACATGAAAAGATGGGCAAAATGCTAGATAAATTAAAGTCGAAGTAATTTTGAGAGTTTTACTTGCATATGGAGTTCATCTTTTTACTGTATCTGGTGTTTTCTTCAGCTTTTTGGCTCTGATTGCATCCATCGAAAGAAATTTACCTTTAGTTTTTTTCTATCTGGCAATAGCACTCTTTATAGATGGAGTAGATGGATCCTTAGCTAGAAAGGTAGATGTAAAAAAATATACACCAAAGATAAATGGAGAAAATTTAGATAATATTATTGACTATTTAAATTATGTTTTTCTCCCTGCTTTTGTAATTTATTGGCTTGATTTAGTTCCTGAAGGAATGGCTTTAATATCGGTAGCTACTATTCTTATAGTGTCTTGTTATACATTTGCGAATAATAATATAAAAACTTCTGATTTTTATTTCTCCGGCTTTCCTGCACTTTGGAATGTAGTAATCCTCTACTTTTATATATTAGACACTGGTCCTTTTACCAATCTTTTAATTATCTTTGCCTTGTCATTTCTTACTTTTATTCCTTTTAAGTACAGCCATCCATTTAGGGTAAAAGAGTTTAGAAAATCAACTTTATCTGTTTTGATGATATGGATGATAACAACTGTGCTTTTGTTATATTTTGATCATTTAGATGAAACACTCTTAAGAATAGCTTTTTTAATTTGGTTATTAACAAATGGATATTTTATTTTTTTAACAATTCTACGAAGCTTAAAAAAATAATTGATACTCTTAAAATGACAGGAGATTTAATTTTTGATTTTTTCTCGAAACCATTTTGTAACTATAGTTTTGTTACCTTTTTGAACAGGGTGTGCTTGATGTGTGGTATTTCCATTAAGAGTACTATCCTCGTTAAGATTATTCCATATAAGTGCCTTTCCAGCTTCAGGAGAGAAGATTTTATTTAATTTAGGGAATTCTGTCTCACCACCTTCAAGAACATCATTTAAATAGATCATAAAAGTATATGTTCTTTGGCCTCTGCCTTTATCATGTTCTACTAATTGTTCAGCATCGAAATAGTCAGTATGTTCTTTGAATTCTTGCCCCTTACGATAATGTTGACCTTGTAATATTTCTCCATAGGAACTATCTATGCCAATGAAATCGCAAATTTTTTTATCGATATCATTAATTAAGGAAGTATTTTTATAGCCTAAATCACAAGTACTACTTGTTCTAAAGGTTGGATCATACTCTTCAGAACTAACAATTGTTGATGGTCTAAGTTGACTTGTAATTTCGTCAACTAAACTCTGGCATTCTTTTTTTGAAAGAAAGTTTTCAACCTCATAAATCTCTGCTGGTACATTTTTAATGTTATCTACAGATATATTTTTATTTGAGAAATACTTTTGTTCAATTACTGGCACTTCCTTTGCCTGAACTAAATCGTCAATACCGAGGTCTAGACCTAGAGCTATTTTGCATTGAGAGATCTCAAAACCTTCTGCTAATAGAGTCTCTAATAACTCATTTTCATTACTATCTCTTTTGATATTTTTAAATATCCAATCTAATTTCTCTTGCGTTAAGTCTTTCTGCATTAACTATAGATTAGGTTTTATGAGATATTTTTTTCCGGTAGCTTGTTTCGTATAAGTAATAATACTTTCTTTACTTAGTGCTTCTTCTAGGGAAATAATATTAGAATATTTACTTTCAAAAGTAGTATGAATTTCATCAGCAACTTTTTTGCGTAATTCTCCAAACTTTTCCGGCCCAATTCTTCCTATGAAAGGAGTGAGTAACCAACCGCCTAATCCCCAAGAGAACCCAAAAGAACGTGTAAGCGTAGTGGGATTTCTATCGAGTCCACCGTATATATAAACCTGTTTAAATTTATCTGATCCATATCTGCTATATTCAGTCGCAGTTTTATTTGCGGCAATTTCCATCGCAGTTAATATTTGGCTGGATAGTTTTCCACCTCCGGTCGCATCAAAACCTAAAGTAGATCCTGACTTAACAAGAGCTTCCACAAGATCACCCATGAAACTATCCAAACTTGAATTGCAGACATAATTTGCACCTAGGGATTTGAGCAAATCTACATGCTCTTCTTTTCTAACTACATTCACTAAAGGTATATCTTCCGCTAAGCAAATTTTGATTAGCATTTGTCCTAGATTAGATGCTGCTGCTGTATGAACAAGGCCGGTATGATTTTCCATTCTCATAGTCTCTACCATTCCCAGAGCAGTTAATGGATTAACAAAACAGGATGCAGCTTGTTCTGCCGTAGTCCCATCATTCATCACCAAGCAACTTGATGATGGAACACATCTATATTCAGAATACATTGCGCCCCCAGCTAGACCTACAGTTTTGCCTATCAAATGTTCTGCCCCTTTACCTGCAGATTCAACTATTCCAGAACCTTCGTTACCGACAGGCAAGTTTTGATCAAATCTTGCGGCAACAGATCTAATTAACCCATCTGGAACTTTCATTTCTACGACCGAACCTTTTGCAACTTCTTTTAGTGAAGAAACATCTGCTGGTCCAACTAAGAGTCCCAGATCCGATGGGTTTATTGGTGTTGCTTGAACCTTAATCAGTACTTCACCATCACCAGGATCAGGTACATTTACTTCATCTAAAGATATAGTGAGTAAACCTTCCTTGGAGATTTTAGACTTGATTTGCTTTGAGAGTGTCATGATTCATTTAATTAAGACTTGTAACTTGATAGCTTTCAACTAATTTTCCGTATTTCTCTTCATCAAACCATTCCATTTGTTTTTCTTGCCATTCGGTATCACTCTCCAAAGATGAAAGAGACTTTGCTTGAGCTTCTTCTGAAGTTGACAACATAACAAATTGATAATAATTTTTACTACCCAATCCATGCTGCCATAGATCAATAAGAAAGCCATGTTTTTCGAATATAGTTTTTGCCTCTTCTAAAGCCTCTAATGTTTCAGCTGCTTTACCTTTCTTTGGATCCCATACCCAAACCTGAACTATGTAATCTCCTGGATCAATATCATCTAACGAAGTCATTTGGTAACTTCTTACTGGTTCAAGGATGTCTTGACTATTAAATTTTTCTAGATAGGGCGTCCAAGCTTCCGCAGTATACGCTTTTGCTCTATCTTCATATGTATTGAAGAAGTCAACCCATAAAAACATTTTTTCTGCTCCTCTACCAATATTTTGTTGATGCACAATTACCAGTTGGTCATTTGCAAGACCGATATCTCTTCCTTCTCTCATCAATTCTGCAGCTTCTGTTAATTTACCGGGTTTGGCTTTATAGAAATAAGCATCAGCATAACCAGCAGAATATGCCGTTGAAAGAAAACCTATGCATAAAACTGCAACATAATATTTTAGTGATTTCATAAAAACTCCAATTTCTTTATGTTCATAAGATAACAGACAATAGTGCCTTCATGTAGTTTTTTAAAAGTCTTCTTTACACATAGCAATAAAAGAGTAAGGTGACTAAGGGAGAAAATTTATGAAAAAAATATTAACATTTCTAGTTTTATCATTACCGCTCACAATCTTTTCATCTACATTAGTGATTCTTGAATGTGAATTAATAGAGGATGGAACGATAGAAGACGTGAAAAGAATTAATTCAGCATGGGTTAAGAGTGTGAATGAATTGAATGATAAACAAGTGAGTAGTCAAGTTTTGGAGGCAGTGTTGTCAGATAATATGGAAGGTTTTATGTATATAGATACTTATGAAGATTCCATACATTGGGGACAAATTAGATATGAAATAAAAAATGGCACCATCCAAGATATCGACGAACAATTTGATGCAGTTTCTAAGTGTACCGCAGGTAAAATGTATGACGCTGAACAAAGTTGATTATTCAAGTTATCACGGAGGTTAGCAGGTTCATATCTAGAATACATTTATAGATTTTATGTATAATGCAAGGCCTTTTGCGGGTATCGTATAATGGCTTATTACCTCAGCCTTCCAAGCTGATGATGTCGGTTCGATTCCGACTACCCGCTCCAACTAAAAGTTTGATTAGATGATAGTAACAATAGATATAAGTATGTATCCAAATAGGGAGGAATTTGTTGAACCAATAAAAGGTTTTATTGAAATTATAAATACTTTCCCAGAAATAAAGATAAAGACTTTTCCAACCAGTACTGTTATACAAGGAGAATATGCCTACACAATGAAAGCTGCACAAGATGCAATCTCCGAGGCTCATGTTAAATATGACAAAGCCATTTATGTAATGAAAATAATACCTGACTACGAAGCCTTATAAAATTTCTTTGCCCTGTGTTTCTCTAGTTAGTGACTCGTTTAGGCTGAGTATTCCAAATATAGACTAAAGAGTAAAACCAAAATCCATTGAGTAAAGGTTCTATAACGGCATCCAGAACTGCTTTATCTAGAGCGAAACCAAGTAATAAGAAGCTCCAAGATGTAGCGATAGTAAAATGTCCAATCGTATAAATAACAGCTAATGTGCTTGTCTTAAGTCTTTTGTGAGCATATTTGTGGAGAAGATAGAACCAAAATCCATTGATGATCGGTTCTAAGATAGCATCAGCAGACGCAACTAGAAAGCTCGCATTAAATATTAAAGTAGCGCAAACCCAAGCAATGAAGACATGTCCGACAGTGTACAAAATTGAAAGACCGAAGCTACTTAGCGAATGGATTAGTGAGTTAATCCTGCTGACTTCTATTAAGAACCTATTCAAAATTTATCCCTTTTTTGTTTATTGTTTACTATTAATCTAAATAATATAACTCTAACAAGAATTAAAAAAATATCACTACCTACTTTAACTTTTTTACATGATTTGATTCCAAAGTTGCAATTCCTCAATTCTAAGGTAACTATTAATCTTCTTCACTTCCTGTAGAGTTGCAGATTCTTTGGGACCATAATTGTGTCCAGGATAGATGATTGTTTCATCAGGAAGTTTAGAAAGTTTACGGAGACTATGGAACATATCTTCAGAGTTTGCACCAGGTAAATCAACCCTCCCACATCCTTGAACAAATAGGGTATCTCCTGAGATAAGACTATTATTTACTTTGAAGCACTGAGACCCAGGTGTATGTCCTGGAGTATGAATAAACTCTATATCATTATCTCCAATCTTAAAGTGATCTCCTGAATCTACTATATTCATATCTATGTTAGATAAACCAGTAACTTTTTTGAGACCATCGACCTCGTGTTTATTGACAAAAGTTTTTACAGGTTCTTTTTCTAATACTTCAGCAAGGCCCTCAATTGAGTGTCCTCCCATACTTCCACCTACATGATCTGGGTGACAATGAGTTACCAAAACACACGAAAGTTTTAGATCTCTTGCTTGAATATGGTTGAGTAAACCTTCAACATCCCAAGCAGGATCAATTAAAGCCACTTCTCGAGTTTTTTTGGAACCTAACAAATAAATAAAGTTTTCCATTGGACCTATAAGTATTTGCTCAATATATAAATCATCATTAATCATATTAACTTTCCTCTTTAAAAGTTTCTTCAAGGACTATTTTATCCTCTTTGTACTTTATTCCTGCTAGATAATAACAAGGAATGGATACAATACTAATGATTGAAAAAATTACCAGCATTAAAGTATAGGGCTCAGAGTAGCCAGAAGATCTTAGAATATCTGCACATAATCCTCCTCCTAACGAGCCAATGGTTAATCCAATTAGATTTAGTGTAAGGATATAAAATGATACGACTGTCGCTTTAATATTATCAGGAACTAGTTCTTGTACGGTAGAAAAGGTAGGCCCGAAGAAGCACCCTAATTGAAAATATCCTATGATGATTCCTATCCAAAATACTGAGGTTCCTGGTTCCACAAATCTGTAGAATATTCCAATAGGTAAAGTTAGTAGTGCTAGCCAGAATAGAAACATAGGTCGTCCTTGGTTGGTATTTTCTTGCCACCAATCACTCAATATTCCACCTATTAAATTTCCTGATAGACCTGCAAATACACCTATCCAGCCAACAAGCTGAGCTATCTCAGATCTTTCATATCCTCTTTCCTGAACTAACCAAAGTTGTTCAAAACCGGAAGCTCCAAGCACTATATGATAAAAAACACCTGCTACTATAGTGAACATTAAAGCGGATGAAGTTTTAAGAGCTTTTATTAGTGTCTTTACTATATTTGCAGTACTTTCCTTAGATAAAGTGGGATTTTTATTTTCGGATGTATTACTTTGTCTTTTTCTGTCTTTAAAAAGTAGCGCACAGAGACCTAA
This sequence comes from uncultured SAR86 cluster bacterium, assembly GCA_902537425.1. Lineage (GTDB taxonomy): Bacteria > Pseudomonadota > Gammaproteobacteria > Magnimaribacterales > Magnimaribacteraceae > Magnimaribacter. The sequence goes on from CACBBD010000019.1 coordinate 8,738, forward strand.
TAAGAGTCCAATGCCACCTAACAGATAAAAACAATTTCTCCATCCTAAGGATTCACCTAGATAACCAGCAATTAAGAGACTTACCCCTACACCAATTGGGACGCCCATATAATAAAATCCTGCGGCAAAACCCATTTTTTTTGATGGAAATGAGTCTGATAAAAGAGACATAGATGTTGGAGTGAGAATTGACTCGCCCACACCAATAAACATTCTTGGAAGCGCCATTGATATAAAACCTTTAGCTGCACCTGTGAGGGCAGTAAAAATACTCCACAAAACTACACCAAATGCTATGAGCTTTGGTCTATTCACCATATCTGCAAGAACGCCCATAAACAGACCTGCAATAGAATAAAAAACAATAAAAGGAACGGTTGTTAAGAATCCGTATTGAGTATCAGTGAGGCCCAAGTCAGGGACAATAAAATTAGCAAAGCTGGCAATGAGTTGACGATCTACAAAATTTAGAAGATTCAGAAGTGTTAGGAAGAATAAAAGCCTATATGCGTTCAAAGGTACCTCTTTTACTAAAGATCATAGCATAGAGATTAGATTTAATAATATTTGAAAAAATCTAATTCTAAGTGTTATAGTTGAGTAACACACTCGGGATACTTAAATGAAAATAAAAAGAGATTGGTCAAATTCAGATATGAGGTCAGTAATGCGAGGAGAGGCTATGCATTATTTTTCAGGTGGCCAACATTATTATGTTTCAAAAGATTGGTACGTCTGGTTTCTGGGCAACTCAACAAGATATTCTATTTTTCATACCTTTCTTTGGAAATACGGAAATGGCGAAATGGTAAGTTATACAGACTTAACTAGAACGGAAAAGATTGGATCTCAAAGATTAAAAATAGACTCTATCAAAGCTACAATAAGAGAGGGCTTAAATCTAGGTTATATACAAGCTTTTAAATCTGAAAAGGACAGAAGAGTTACTATGTATTCTTTCGATGATTCTATCTTACAAGAAGTAACAGATTATTGTTTTATGATGAGACGGAATCGCATGTGGGAGTCGGCATCATTTATCAGCCAAGGATCTACAGCAACTATTAATAAAGAACTTGCTAATGCAGGAATGAAGAAAGAGTGGTTTGATTCAATAAACAGCTTCATTTCTCTTTTAGCTGGAACAGCTAAAGCTGTTTTTGGTCAGGAACAGCTACCTAATGTGATTGCTATAGATAAAAATAAAAATAAAAGCTAAGAAATTAGCTGTAACTTTTAGTCTTTATTAATCTTGTACTTGTACAAATTTTCTATAAGTTAATTATGTTACATGGATGTAACTTGAGTGGGCTCATTCTCTAGATTTCACCCATCCCTTCCCAGGATATAGTCTTTATTTTGGGCCCACTTTCACAACTTAAGAATTCTCATTGAACATTGCCGTTCTTCCGCCATCAACTACGATATCTTGGCAACTGACAAAACTACCTGCATCACTAGCTAGATAGAGTGCAGCTTCTGCTATATCTGATGCTAGACCCGATCTTTTCAATGGTACTGCTTGAGCAAGATTACCTTCAAGTTTCTTTAATTTTCTCTCATTTTCTTCAGCACTGAGTTTATTAGATACTCCTGAGCCACCCCAGAAGATTGGAGTGGCAATGGCTCCAGGTGATATCGCATTGACTCTTATATTATCTTTTCCAAGTTCAACTCCAGACATTTTTGTGAAATGAGTAACACCTGCTTTTAAAGCTGAATATAGAGGATCACCTTGTCTATATCTAATTCCTGCAATACTTGAATTATTGATAATGCAACCTCCGCCATTTTCTCTCATGGGACCAATGGCATATCTGGTACCAAGAATGACACTAGCTAGTAGTAAATGAACCCCATAATCAATATCCTTTTGAGTCACATTCTCAAGACCAGCTCCAACAGGCCCACCGGCATTATTAAACAGAATGTCCAGCTTACCTAAGTTTTCAGTTGTAAAAGAAATTGCCTTTTTTATATCTTCTTCTTTTGTTACATCCGATAAGCAATAAGAGGCATTTTCACCCAATTCCTCTGCTAATTTAGATCCTTTTTCTTCAGACCTACCTGAAATAACAACTTGTGCACCTTCTTCAATGAATAATCTAGCTGTCTCAGCTCCAATGCCACTGGTTCCGCCTGTAATAAGTGCTACTTTATTCTCTAGTCGACTCATATTAATTTTCTCCTTTTAAACATCTATATGTTTCGTTTATGAGTTCTAGTGATCTTCCATCGGCTGCAAAATTATTTTTCATGTTATTCATGACATAAGAAATACCAATTTTGTTGATAGGATCTCCAAATCCACACGAACCCCCCCATCCGGAATGGCCAAAAGAACTTTCCTCTGGACCATATATTACTTTATGCATATTCATAATAAATCCCGAACCCCATCTTGTAACAACATCCAAAACTAAATCTCTATTGGTAATTCTCTCCTTTGTCATGGTATCAATTGTTGAATCCTTTAGAATTTTTTTTGATTCTTCATCAGTAACAACTAAGCTATAAAGCTTAGCGATGCCCGATGCGCAACCTTGACCATTTGCCGATGGTATTTCTGCAGCTCTCCATTCTCTTGTATTTTGATGTTTAAGCAGATTAGGGCCTCTTCCGGATGCAACTTGAGCTTCATTTGGATGATTATTTGCTTCATTATTCTCTTTAGCAAATGGAACCATTTCAGCAACCCTATATTCCTCTGCTTCAGGAAGACCGATATAAAAATCAATATTGTTTGGATCACCTATCTCACTTCTAAAGTAACTGCCTAAAGATTTTCCAGAGACTCTTAAAATTAATTCAGACGTTAGCCATCCGTAAGTCATGGAATGATATCCTGAAGCTGTTCCTGGTTCCCAAAGTGGTTTCATTAGAGCAAGTTCATTAGCCATTAATTTTTGGTCGTAGTAGTCTTCGGCTTTTGTTGCCATGGAACCACAAATTCCGGCTTGATGAGATAGAAGCATACCTACAGTAATTTCTTCCTTTCCGTTGCAGCCAAACTCAGGCCAGTATTCACAAACTTTCTCATCATAATCTATTAAGTCATTTTCGTAGGCATGAGCTAGAGTTATAGCAGCTACACCTTTAGTGGTTGACCATACGTTAGCTAAGGTATTTTGTTCCCATTCCTTTATTTTCTCTTTACTTGAAAAGCCTCCCCATATATCAATTATTGGCTCCCCATCTTTATAAA
>CACBBD010000020.1 GCA_902537425.1 uncultured SAR86 cluster bacterium
CTTACTTCTTTATTGACAAACTTTAAATCTGCATTGACTTCTTCAGTTAGGATACTCATTTGATCATCCTTCTCTGCGAGTCTCTCTTCCAGAATACTAATTCTTTCCACAAAATTTTGTCCAGCTTCTTGTTGATTTCCTGAGGTATTAAAAAACCATAGAAATAAAATTATCAAACCGATTGAATTTAATACCAATAACAAAGAGGAAAATAAAAAACCTCCTCCACCTGTCCTTCTCGTTTTTCTATTTGAGGGTAATTCCGGTCTTTCAGGTTTTATGTCCTTTTTTTCTTCACTAAGATTTTGATTCATAGTTTCTTAATTTGCTCTTTCATTCTATTTGATCGCATATACAATAGATTCTAAAATAGAGTTTAACAATTAATCTAAAATAGAATTAGATTAAAATAGAGGAATATTATGAATTTTGAATTTTCTGCTGATCAAATGCAATTAAAAGATATTGCTAGAAAATTTCTTGAAAAAGAAGAATCAGTCAAAAGAGCTAGAAAAGTGTTAGAAGGTGAAGAATCATTTGATCAAGATCTCTGGGCTCAAATTATAGATATGGGTTTCACCGCTACTGCAATCCCTGAAGAATATGGCGGACTCGGATTAGGATACTTAGAATTATGTGTTATTGCTGAAGAGCTGGGAAGAAGCTTGGCTCCAACACCTTTTTCTTCTAGTGTGTACCTGGCATCTGAAGCAATAATTAATTTTGGTGACGAATCACAGAAACAATCTTTTCTTCCAGGTCTTGCTACTGGAGAAAAAATAGGCGCTTTTGCTCATAATGAAACCAATACTTCACCTACAGAAGCTAATATCAGCTGCTCTTTTACCGGCGGAGCTTTATCGGGTACAAAAATTGCTGTAGCTGATGGAGATGTTGCAAATACTTTTATAGTGACGGCTAATAATGGGACAGGCGTAAGCCTGTATCTAGTTGATGGATCAGCTGATGGCATACAAATAGAACCTCAATCTACACTAGATCCTTCAAGATCTCATGCTTCTATCACTTTTACTAATACTCCAGCAACTGAACTTAAATCAGACTGGTCAGATGTTCTATGTTTACTTGATAGAGCAGCTGTTTTGTTTTCATTTGAACAATTAGGTGGTGCTGAAGCTTGTATGGACATGGCAAAGGAATATGCTATGGGAAGATACGCATTTGGAAGATCTATCGCTTCCTTTCAAGCAATAAAGCATAAGCTGGCAGATATGTTTATAGCTGTCGAACTTGCTCGTTCAAATTGCTACTACGGAGCTTGGGCACTAAGTACCGATGCTCCTGAGTTACCCACTGCTGCTGCAACTTGTCGCGTTAGTGCAAGTCAGGCTTTCCACGAGTGCTCAAAAGAAAACATTCAAACTCATGGAGGTATGGGTTTTACTTGGGAATTTGACTGCCATCTCTATTACAGGAGATGTCGTCAACTGGCTGCTAACATAGGTAGCCAATCAATTTGGAAAGATAAACTAATCGGTTCTTTAGAAAGAGCCAATCAAATATAGGAGAAAGATATGGACTTTAATGATACTCCCGAAGAAGCTAAATTTAGAAAAGAAGCTTACGACTGGCTTGCATCAAATGCTGAACTTAAAGAAGGACCAAAAGATAGTTGGAGAGCATCATCAGAAGAAGAAGGCCTAAAGCAGGTCAAAATATGGCAAAAGAAACTTCATGAAGGTGGATGGGCATGTCTTCATTGGCCTAAAACATATGGTGGCAGAGAATCAACTCCTATAGAGAGGGTGATATGGGGCCAAGAAGTCTCGAAATTCAAAGTACCTGGAGGCTACCTAGAAATTGGTCAAGGAATGGCTGGCCCAGTAATGATGATGTATGCAACTGAGGAACAAAAAGAAAGGTATCTACCTCCTATGGCAACAGGCGAAGAAATTTGGTGTCAGCTCTTCAGCGAACCAGCTGCTGGTTCTGATGTGGCAGGTATCAAAACTAAAGCCGAACTGGATGGGGACACCTGGACTATTAATGGACAAAAGGTTTGGACTTCTGGTGCTCACTTTAGTGATTACGGAATACTTGTAACCAGAAGTGATCCTACTGCACCTAAGCACAAAGGTTTAACGTTCTTTTTTGTAGATATGAAGTCTCCGGGGATAGAAGTAAAACCAATTAAACAAATATCTGGCGGTGCGAATTTCAACGAAGTTTATTTCACTGATGTAAAAATACCAGACAGTCAAAGACTAGGGGCTGTAGGAGATGGGTGGAAAGTTTCTCTTACTACATTAATGAATGAAAGATTAGCTGTTGGTGATGCCTCGGGACCTGACTTCGAAGAAGCATTCTCGCTTGCTAGAGGACAAGACCTAAATGGTAAATTAGCCATAGAAAATGACTCTGTCAGAGAAAAACTTGCTGATTGGTATTGTCAACAGAGTGGATTGAAATATGCAAAATATAGGAATATTTCAGCCCTATCAAGAGGAGAAACACCTGGACCACAGTCATCTATAACAAAAATAGTTAGTGGGAATAAACTTCAGGAAATAGCTAATTTTGGTCTTGATATGCTTGATTCAGCCGGCATTGTAAGATCAGACGAAGAAGGTGCTGAGCAATCGATGTATCAGTTTGGCTTTTGGGGAGCTGCTGGTATTAGAATTGCCGGTGGTACAGATGAAATACTTAAAAATATTATTTCTGAACAGGTGCTTGGTATGCCTCAGGATATGAGAGCAGATAAAGGGCTACCCTTTAACGAAATACCTACAGGAAATAAGTAGAGAAAAAAATATCAAACAAGGCGTAAACTCTTTTCTTAATTCTGAGTTTGCGCCTTTTTCATTAAAAAATAACACCCTCTTTTCAGAGGAATTCGATGATCTCTACTCATCTTCGCAAGGTGCAGTCGCAGAATGTGATCATGTATTTATCAAGGGAAATAACCTTAAAGAGAGATTTGAAAACCTCGAAGAAAATTCAAGGTTTTACATCGGAGAGATAGGTTTTGGCATCGGAATTAATTTTATTACCACATGCATAGCTTGGTTGAACCATGTTAAACAAGATCAGGTACTAGAGTTTTACTCCTTTGATAAATATTTATTCAGATTAAGTGATTTTAAAAAGTTAAAAGATTCGTATCCGGAGCTTAAAGAATGTATTGCTGAATTAGAACTTAACTATCCAAGAAATATTCAAGGTGTTCAAAAAATACCGTTATTTGATGGGAGGATTGTTCTTAATTTAATTATCGGAGAAATTGATAATACTCAAAAATATATTAAATTAATGAATAACGTTGATGCATGGTATCTTGATGGATTCTCTCCTTCAAAAAATCCCGATCTTTGGTCATTAAAGCTGCTTAAGTATATTTATAAATCTTGTCATGAAGAAACAACATTTTCTACCTATTCATCTTCTGGTTTAGTCAAGAATAATTTGACTGAATCTGGTTTCAATCATAAAAGAACAGAGGGATTTTTAGATAAAAGACATATGCTTAAAGGTAAGGTCGTTAAGGAACAAAAGAAGAACTCTTTAAATACGAAAGTGGCAATTATTGGATCTGGAATAGCAGGATGTATATTGAGTTATACACTTGCCAAGAAAGGCATCGAGGTTGATTTATATGAAAAGTCTGACAATATTTGTTCAGGGGCCTCTTCACATGAACTACTTGTTACCTACCCGAGACTTTCTGCCCATGACACTGCCTTTGGTTCTTTCACACTCCATTCATATATCTTTGCGACAAATTTCTATAAACGGCTAAAAACAGATGCCTGGAAAAGAACAGGAGTTATTATCCTTAATCATGATGCAGCTACAGAAAAAAGGCAATCATCTCTTCTTGAAAAAAGAGCTGATGGAGAGATCTATCGATTTATTGATCCAGTCGAAGCTTCAGAAATATCAGGAATAGATATTAAATTGAATGGTCTTATATATGAAGATGCAGGATATATTCTACCTAAGGAGATGTGTAAATTTCTTTTAGAATCTTCAAAAATAAATGTTTTTACTTCATCACAGATAAAAAACATCACGAAAAAGAAAGAAACTGTTAATTTCAATATTGGAAAGAAAGAATTTAAATATCAGACAGTTTGTTTATGTACTGGTAGTGATACTTCTGAGATTTTAGATATAGATGGTATCAGTATAAAAAGAGGTCAAGTAACCCATATAGAAAGTCAAGACAGTGTCTCAAAAATCAAATTACCTATTTGTGCAAAGGGATATATTTCACCTCGAGTAAATAATATTCATCTAGTCGGCTCAAGTTATAGCGATAGTGAAGATAATGATTTATCTGAGGATGACCATTTATATAATCTGAATAACTTAAAGTTAGTAATAGATGAAGAAATGAATGTTGTTTCTGGACAAGCTGGTCACAGAGCAGTTTCCAAAGACCATATGCCTGTTGTGGGTAAGAAAAATGGTATCTTCATTAATACTTGCCATGGCTCAAGAGCATCTGTTACTGCGCCTATTAGCGCTGAGATTATCGCTAGTATGATTGCTGGTGAGGCACCGCCTTTGATGGCTAGAGAATTAAAGTCTTTATCACCTGAAAGATTCAATTAAAATTTGTAAGGACCTCTTGAATTAAAGAATCTACACCAGCTTGATCATACTTATCACTTGCTCTTTTAAATCTAGTAAAGGCATACCACACAACATCGTCAGTCTTCGTATCATGAAACCTAATTGATATTTCATCTTTTTCTGACCTAATAAAACGTTGGTCTCTAGAATCTAGGTATCCGTATCGATAATAACCATAGCCACCAAGGTCTGTTGCTCTTTCTATTTCTCTCTTTGTACCAATATAAAATCTCACCGTTATATCACCATTTTCAGACTTATTAAGACCCTTTTGAGTTAACACTGAGTCCAATGATCTTGCGATTCTTTGAATGAGGATAGGGTTTATGCTGATCATCTCGTCTTGATCATCAAGAGACGGCGTGACTATCGAATAGGTTTTATATGCAGATAAGTCATACTGCGAATCAGAATCAGATTGAACAACAAGAGAGCTAGCGCATGAGGCAAGTAATGATAAGAAAACTACACTAATTGATATTTTAATTTTATGTTTCATAAGTAAGTTTTAGAAAAAAATGAATCTTCTTCCTAATTTCTTTTTGCAGCTGTTATATTGTACTTGATACCTATCAGCTTGTCTTTGCACTTTGTCTGCTACTGATAGAAGCCATGGCTTAGTTCTATAGCTTCCTCTTTTGTATCCACCTCGCCCTTCATGATATGCCAAATAAAGAGCCCTGGCATTTGTAAGTGATATGCCCAATTGTTTATGAGTCTTATAATTGTACCAACCTACAAAATCGACTGAATCTTCAAAATCATTTCTACTAACAAACCAACCCCCTCGGTCATTCAGATACATCTCCCAAGTGCCGTCAACTGCCTGAGCATAACCTCTAGCACTAGTAACTCTTTTCCAGGGGATAAAACCTAAAAGCTTTTTTCTCTCTGGTCGTGCGTCAGCCCTAAAGCTTGATTCTTGTTTAATAATGGCCATTGAAACAGAAACTGGAATTTTCCATCTTTTCTCAGTCTTTTTTGCGGCCTTATACCAGCTGTATCTTTCTTTAAAGATCTTACAAACATCTGTGGTAGTGCTTGGGGGGCTATTTGATGCACAAGAACTCAATATTATTAAAATGAAAATACTAATGAATACTTTATACATCTAACTGTTCAGAATCTTTAAGGCCTCTTCTTCATCTAGAATTGGAATGCTTAAATCAGAGGCTTTTTTTAGTTTTGAACCGGGTTTTTCTCCCGCAATCAAAAATTCAGTCTTACTAGAGACAGAACTAGAAACCTTCGCGCCTACTCTTATTAATTCTTCCTTCAGCTGACTCCTTGCTATGCTATTAAACGAACCTGTAATAACAATTGATTTAGAGCTGAAAGGATTATCTCCTTTGATTTCCATTGCTTTAGGATTGACCCCTAAAGTAATTAAATCTTCAACTAAACTTATATTTTCTTCTATAGCTAGGAATTCTTTTATAAAGTTGGATGCAACCGGTCCTATATCATTTATCTCTAATAAATCTTCTTCTTTTGCTGAAAGAAAATTAGTTATGTTATTAAAATTTAAAGCTAGGTTCATAGCCGTTGCTTCACCAACCTCCCTAATTCCAAGTGAATATATAAATCTTGGTAAAGTAGTTTCTCTACTCTCTTGAATAGAACGAATTAAATTAGTAGCTGATTTTTCACCAAACCCTTCAAGATCAATAATATCCTTAATTTCTAGTCTAAATAAGTCAGCGAAATTTGATACCAAATTTTTATCTACCAATAATTCAATTATCCTTTCGCCTAAACCATCAATGTTGAGAGCATTTCTCGAAACGAAATGAATTAAAGACCCAATTCTTTGTGCAGGACAATCAAGTCCCATGGTACATCTAAGGATAGCTTCCCCTTCTATTTTAACTAAATCCTTCTTACAACATGGAAGTCTTTTTGGTAAGGATATCTTTTGAGATCCTTTTTTTCTTTTGTCCAAATCAACAGAAATAATTTGAGGTATGACATCTCCAGCCCTTTTAATATCGACTGTATCTCCTTCTCTCACATCCAATCGATCTATCTCATCAAAATTATGAATACTGGCATGTGAAACGGTAACTCCTCCTATATTGACTGGCGTAAATTCGGCTACAGGAGTAATGCTACCGACTCTTCCAATCTGGTAAGAGATTTTTTTTACTACCGTAGTGCCTACTTCAGCAGGAAATTTTCTGGCAATGGCCCATCTGGGCGCCCTGGAGACTTGTCCCAAAGAAATCTGCTTATCTAGGTCATTTACTTTGAATACTATGCCATCAATTTCGTACGGAAGATTATCTCTCGCATTCAAAATTTTATGAAAATATTCTTCACAAGCTTTTAAATCATCAGCCACATCACTGAAAGGATTAATTGGGAGTCCCCATGATTGATATTGTTCTAATATCTCTGATTGAGAGTCTGGAAGTTTAAAGTTTCCTTCCTCAATGTAACCAATACCATGAGCGTAAAATTTCAAAGGCCTTGAAGCAGCAATAGAAGGGTCCAGTTGTCGAAGACTACCAGCCGCAGCATTTCTCGGATTGGCAAAAGTTTTTTCTCCTTCTTTGATTGCTTTTTTATTTGCTAAATCAAAATCCTTTTTTTCGATAAAAACTTCTCCCCTTATCTCTATCATACTTGGTAGGTCAGAATTATTACCTATAAGTGAGAGAGGTATTGAATTGATGGTTCTTATATTATGAGTGATGTCCTCGCCAATCTTTCCATCTCCTCTAGTACTAGCTATATCTAAGTGACCGCTTTTGTATAGAAGATTTACTGCAATTCCATCTAACTTAGGTTCGCATGAAAATCTTATGTTGCCTTCAATAAGAAGCCTTTCTAAGATGCGTTTATTAAAGTCTTCCATATCATTATCATTAAATGCATTGTCTAAAGAAAGCATGGGAGTCAAGTGTTCAATCTTCCTAAAACCATCAAGAGGCTTGCCACCGACTCTTTGGGATGGAGAATAAGAAAATTGATATTTTGGAAATTTGACTTCCAAATCGAGTAGCTCGTTAAAAAGAGCATCGTATTGATGATCTTCAATAGAAGGTTCATCCAAGGAATGATAGTTATGAGAATGGAGATTTATAAGTTTATGGAGTTCCAGTACCCTTTCTTTGATCTTAGGACTATCTTTCATCAATAATCGAACTAACTAGCAGAGGCAAGAAATTGCCTTTGATATTCATGAAATTGATTTTTCATATGTTCAATCATTTGTTTGGTCATAAAGTTTCGATCTTCATCCAGGATTTGGCATTGGAAGGTCTCCTGGATACTTTGAGAGACCTCGACGAACAACTCGAAAGATTCGATTGGATTAGTTAAGTTTTGAGGGTCAAGAACTAAAGCAATATCATTCGATTTGATAGATTCAGAAAAAAAACCAGGGTTCTTGCCATTCAAAATCTTAAATGAAGGAGCATTATCCGAATCTAGTATTGTAAATATGCCATTTTCTTCAAGTCTGTAGTTATAAAAAACCAGGGCTTGAGATAATGAAGATTCGGAAAACACTGAATCACTTTCATCATGAAGATGAATAATATTTAAGTTGACAGCCGTAGCAATTTCTAAATTTTCTTCATGATCATCTTCTGAAGATAATACCTCAGATACTTTTTTATCTTCATACCCTTGCCATTCCTCTTCGAAATCTTGACTTTCTTCAGATGAGGGATTGATTAGATCAACTTTCAGCTTACTTCTTCTAATTCTTAAAGCTCGTCTAATGCCATCTATGAAGACTAATGCTAATAAACAGCCAATAAGTAATGTAAGAATTTCTGCTAGATTAAACATATTAACTTGCTGCCATTTCCACAGCTTGATCCACATCAACTGCTACCATTCTAGAAACACCAGGCTCTTGCATTGTAACTCCCATAAGATGCTTACTTTTTTCCATAGAAATCTTATTGTGAGTGATGTACACAAACTGGACTCTCTGAGACATTTCCTCAACAAGGTCGATAAATCTCATGGTATTGAGATCATCTAAAGGTGCATCTACCTCATCAAGAAGACAGAAAGGGGCTGGATTTAGTTCGAAAAAAGCAAAGACAGTAGCTATGGCAGTGAGTGCTTTCTCACCACCTGATAATTGAGAAACGCTCGCATTCTTTTTTCCTGGTGGTCTTGCAGTGATTCCTATCCCACAAGTTAGTAAATCATCTCCCAGCATTACCAATTCAGCATGACCTCCCCCAAATAATTTTGGGAAAGAAAGAGATAGACTTTTGTTTAATTTATCAAAAGTGTCTTTAAAAGTGGTACGAGTCTCTTTATCTATTTTAGTTATAGCTCTTTCTAAAGTTTCTAAAGCTTCCATAAGTTCTTGATGTTGCTCATCAAGTAATGTCTTTCTTTTTGACTCTTTATCATATTCTTCCATTGCGACTAGATTTATTGCACCCAATCTGGAGATCTTTAATTCTATTTGCTCTAATTCAGCGGCATAGTTCTCAACTGTTTTGTCTTTGTCTAAATCTTCTTTTATGTTTGTGAGATTTCCATTTAAACCAACAACTTGCGATTCAATATTCTCTTGTTCAATCTTAGAGGCTTGTCTATCTAACCTTAGATTTTCTAGTAATTCTCTAAGTGTGATTGCTGCTTGCTCTTTCTCAATCTTTTCTCTTTCTATGTTATGTATAGAGGCATTACAGTCTTCAATATCTTTCCTTGATTGCAGTAATCTGTCTTCAACCTTGAGTCTATCTGATAAAAGTGAATCTAACTTCTTTTGTATTTCACTGAGTGGTTCCATCAATTCATTCGACTCAACTTCGAGTTTTAAATTTTCTTTTTTTAGATCATGCATCTTCCCATCTAAATAAGACCCTTCAGAATTGAGTGACGCAAGTTTTGCCTGTAATTCAGCATACTTATCAGTTTTATCAATTAAGTTTATTCTTTGTTTCTTCGCACCTTCAGATGCATTAATCAAAAAATCTTGCGTCAACTTAGTCAACTT
>CACBBD010000021.1 GCA_902537425.1 uncultured SAR86 cluster bacterium
TGTCAAAGGCTAATATTTCTAACCCTTCTCAGACTAAACCAGAAATTGAAGTCATTCATAAAAATTTTCACGAATTTAAAATGAGCTTAGAAAGTACAAAAAACTATTGTGAACAGGCAGAAAATGTCTATGGTTTTGGGGCAGCTCAAATGCTTCCTTTAGTTGCTCATCACATGGACAGTAATTTAAACTTTTTAGATGGGATCATAGATGACAACCCAGATAGGATCGGAACATTTCTCCCAGCCGTATCAGCAGAAATTGTAAGCTCAGATACTATAGAATTTATCGAAGATACGACTATTTTAATTACAGCTTTGGATAGTACTAGGCCTATTCTTAAAAGACTTCTAGATTTATCGCCTAGAAGAATTCTCAATCCACTTAATATTTTTTAACTATAAGTGTTAAATAATGAAAGACGAAATAAATTTGCTTAAATTTTATCCAAAATCAAAAAGACCAATTGATGAAAGAGGAAGCAAAATAACTGAATCCGATAGGGCCATTGCCCGAAAGTTTGATAAAGAGTATTTTGATGGTGATAGGCTCACGGGTTACGGAGGATATTCTTATAATCCTAAATTTTGGACTAAAACAGTTAGGTACTTTGTAGATTACTACGGCTTAGATAACTCCTCAAAGATTTTAGATATAGGTTGTGCTAAGGGCTTCATGATGCATGACCTCTCTTTACTTCTTCCGGAAGCAGAAATTATTGGTGTCGACATATCTTCTTACGCTAAAGAAAATAGTATTGATAGTATGAGGGACCATATATACACAGGATCAGCTAATAATCTACCTTTTGAAGATAACTATTTCGATCTAGTCATAGCTATTAATACTTTGCATAATTTACCTTTAATAGATTGTAAGCAAGCTTTTAAAGAGATTAATAGAGTATCTAAAAAGAACTCTTTTGTAATGAATGATGCATGGCGAGATGAAAAAGGAAAGCAGTCAATGTTGAACTGGAATCTTACCGCGCTAACTTATATGAGTTGCAATGATTGGAAAAAACTATTTAAGGAAGTAAATTATTCGGGTGATTATTATTGGTTTTTCGCAGAATAATATAAATGTCTAGTTCTTGGCAAAAAGGCGAGATAGTCTATAAAAATAAGTGGAGTAGAGTTCTTAAAAACTCTTACAAACATAGAGATAAAAACAAAGAGATTTATACTGTTGACTTTGGCAGGAGAGCAGCTGTAATTTTAAGCCGAAATGAAGAAATACTTTTTGTAAAACAGCATAGAATGTTAATAGGAGACTATTCTCTTGAAATACCTGGAGGGAAAGTAGAGCAAGGAGAGTCATTTGAGGAAGGGGCACTTAGGGAATGTTCCGAAGAAACTGGTTTCAAATGTAATTCTTTACGAGAAATTGCCTTTTTTCATCCTGGTCTCGAAACCCTCAATAATCCTACAAAGATATTCCTGTGTACTGACTTCATTGATGTAAATGTACAAAATATATCTGAAATAGAAGAAGCTATCTGGTTACCTGAAATAAATGCCCGAGAGATGTTAGATGCAAATGATTTTAGAGATGCTCTTACTCAAATAGGATTGATGTCTTATTTCAGAAAGAAAAAATAAACCATTTGTTCTCGTCATAGTGACTATAGCCCACAGAAGCTTTAGAATAATGTAAAAATCGTAAACATGCCAACCATTCAAGCAGCAGTTCTTACAGAAATTAATAAATCTCTAGAATTTAAGACCTTTTCATCCGAGGCTCTAAAAAAAGGCCAGGTGTTAGTAAAGATTTTCTACAGTGGAATCTGCCGAAGCCAATTGATGGAAATAAAAGGTTTGCGGGGCCATGATAAATGGCTACCCCATTTGCTGGGTCATGAAGCTTCAGGAATAGTCATCGAAGTTGGAGAGGGTGTTAAAAAAGTCAAAGAAGGGGATCAAGTAATTCTTTCATGGATAAAATCTGAGGGGCTAGAGGCTGAAAAAATACAATATGAAACTGATAGTGGAATTATCAATGCCGGACCCATTTCAACTTTCTCAAACTATTCAATCATTTCTGAGAATAGATTGGTTCTCAAACCAAAAGAACTTTCAATGAAAGAAGCTATGTTGTTTGGATGCGCTATCCCAACTGGTGCTGGTATTGTTATCAATCAAGCAAAACCTAATCCTACTAATAGTCTTTTGATACTAGGGATGGGCGGCATAGGTTTTTCCGCATTTATTATGGCTATAGCTTTGGGCATTAATAGACTAGCCGTTATTGATATTAATGATTCGAAACTAGCTATTGCAAAAAAGCTTGGTGCTGAATTTGTTTATAATGCTAACCAGAATAATTTAAAAAAATTGGTTTTAAATGATCTCAGAGAAGGATATGACTTTTGCATTGAGTCAGCTGGATTAACTAAAACTATTGAGTTAGGTTTTGATTTAATAAACAAAGAGCACGGTCAATTATTTTTTGCATCGCATCCTCCGCATGATGAGAAAATAGCTTTAACACCTCATGAACTTATTTCAGGAAAGAAAATATTTGGATCTTGGGGAGGAGATGTGAATCCCGATAAAGACATACCACGCATATGGAACTTAATAAGGAAAAATGGCACTAATTTGAATGAATTTATACAAAAAGAATATAGTTTAGACTCCATAAATAAAGCATTACAGGATCTAGATGAAGGTAAAGTCTTAAGACCTTTAATAAAAATGGACCATTAAAAGTGAAAAAGAAAGAAAAGATTCTCATTACAGGAAATTTTAATATCTTACACCCTGGTCATTTAAGGATTCTTAAGTTTGCTAAAGGTCTTGGAGATAAATTGATTGTCGGAGTGCATAGTGACGAAATCGGCGGCACAGGCGTGCATGTCCCAGAAGACATGAGACTTGAAAATGTGAAGTCGAATATATGGGTTGACGAAGCTTTTTTAATGAAAAGGCCTATTACAGAAGTTCTGAAAGATTTGAAACCAGATATAGTGATTAAAGGGAAAGAGTACCAAGATGCACAAAATCCAGAATTAAAAATTCTTGAGTCTTATGGGGGAAGATTAATATTTAGTTCAGGTGAAGTCACTTTTTCATCGGTAGATTTAATTTCAAAAGATTTGAATACTTCTGATGAGTTGAGTTTTAATTTCCCTTATGAATATGCAAAACGTCATGATTTGAAAAAAGATTCCTTAAAAAAAGTTTTAGACTCTTTTCAAGACCAGAAAGTTTGTGTGGTTGGAGATTTGATTATTGATGAGTATATAAACTGCGATCCTCTAGGAATGAGTCAAGAAGACCCTACGCTTGTTGTCACACCCATTGATTCAAGAAGATTTATTGGTGGAGCCGGAATTGTAGCTGCTCATGCTGCGAGTTTGGGTGCAGAAGTAGATTTTATTTCTATAGGGGGCGATGACAAAAGTCTATCTTTTGCCAAAGAGGTTTTAAATAATTATAAAATTAATCATCATATTTTTGTGGACGAAATAAGGCCTACAACACTCAAACAAAGGTTTCGGTCACATGACAAGACTTTGCTTAGAGTGAGTCACTTACATCAGGGAGCAATAAATTTGAATCTACAAGATGAAATTTATGAGCTGCTTAGCGAGAAAATTGAAAACTATGATCTTTTAGTTTTTTCCGATTTTAATTATGGATGTCTACCACAAACCTTAGTTGATAGATTGGTCAAAAAAGGGAAAGCTAGCAAAGTTGTTATGGCTGCAGACAGTCAATCTTCTTCACAAATGGGAGATATTAGTCGATTCAAGGGTATGGATTTCCTATTTCCTACAGAACACGAAGCAAGACTGAGTTTAAGAAATTATGATGATGGCCTGGTGATTTTATCCGAGAAGTTATCCAAAAAAGCAGATGCAGCAAACATATTTCTCAAATTAGGATCAGAGGGTGTGCTTTTGCATTTGAAGGATGCTAATAGCATCAGCTCTCAAACGGATAGGCTTAGAGCATTAAATAACTTTCCAAAAGATGTTTCTGGAGCCGGTGATTCGATGATGATAGCCGCACTGTTGAGTCACATTTCAGGTGCCAGCGGCTGGGTTTCGGCTTGCCTAGGCAGTCTTGCATCTGCAATTCAAGTAGGAAGATTGGGCAATATACCACTGCAGAAAGAGGATTTATTGAAATCTTTGTAAACTAAGAGTCGTAAATGTTTAGACTGATCTATAAAATTTCAGATTATTTTGGGAATAAACTAAACATATTAATCCTTTCTCCAAACTATAGGAGTTTTGGAAATTCAATCGAAGAGATTTTCTTCGGACTATTGCATTGTCACGACAAAGGTAAAAAATTGTTATTAATCAAACCATTTAATAACTTTTTTTTTAAGAAGATTAATATTTCTAATGAATATCTCTATGAGCTAGAGCATGATCTCTTACTCAAACCTAATTTTATTACAAATTTTTTTCTATCACTGATGATGACTCTCATGGCAAGTGTGGGATATCTAGAGAGCAAAGCCAGATTGATTATTGCCTCAATCTTTGGACTTAATAGTAATTTTTTTAGTAATAAAGAGCTAAGCTATAATTCTTTGCAGCATTTTGGGAGGAAACTCTTGTGGGGTTTTTCTGAAGAAGAACCATACAGTAAAAAAAAATGGGAAAGTCTAGATAACGAGTATTCGGCTCCGAGTTTACCATATTCTCTAATTCAAAAAAGTAATAAATTTATAGAAGATAACTTCCCTGAAGTTCACGATAAGGATTGGGTTACATTACATGTTCTTGATAATACTCTGACTCGATATGCAAGGGGAGCCGATATCAATAGCTATTACCCAGCTGTGGAGTACCTTATAAATAAGGGCTTTACTGTGTTTAGAATGGGGGACTCTAGTATGCCCAAATGTTTTAAGTTGAAGGGTCTTATAGATTTAGCTCATATAAAACATGAAAATTTTTTGGATTTATATTTAGTTAAGAACGCAAGTTTTCATATAGGAGTAGGTTCGGGACCAAATTATCTTACACATTTATTTAAAAAGGACTTATTGGTAACAAACTTAACTGAATGGAGCACCTCACTGCCTAGAAAAAAAGGAAATTTTTTCATCCTTAAAAACCTATACAAAAAATCAACTAAAGAGAAAATAGCAATATCTAAGCTATTTACAAAGGGTTTTGATTTTCAAATAAATACAAATTTTTATGAAGATAGAGATTTATTATTGAAAGATAATACAAGCGATGAAATATTAAGTGTTCTCAAAGATTTCATGGAATTTGATGATAGTGAAAGCTCTTACAGTAAACTTCAGACAAAATTTGATAAAGTTAAAAATGCTTGGTTGAAACATGAATTAATTGACAACAATGCAGACATTACTTATTCCTCAGATAAGGAAAAAGATCTTCAAAGAGTAAGATCCATAGCTTTAAGTACGCTTAATGGGACAATGGGCCATTCTTACCTAGAAGAAAATTGGGAAATAGAAAATAATGATCTCTAAAGTATTGAGCTTAATCGAATATAGGCAAAGAGTACAATTCTTTGTGCTTTTTGGATTAATGTTAGTTTTAGGTGCTATCGAGATACTTGGAGTATCTTCATTAATTCCTTTTCTTAACTTAGTTTCATTGCAAGAGATTAGTCAAACAGACAACCTTACTAAGTATGTCTACTCGATAATAAATCCTGAAAGTTACGAGAGCTTTCTATTTATTACTGGAAGTGCAGTTTTAATTCTAATCCTCGCATCTAATCTCCTCAGAGGAATTGTTCTTTACTTTACCTCTTTCTTTGTTTGGAATAATCAAGCAACAATGGCTCTCAGATTGCTTAAGGCAATTCTTAACCGGCCTTATGAGGTTTTTGCTGACGAGAACTCAACTGAATCTTCTAAAGACATACTCTTTGAAACTGAAAAATTTGTTACAGGATTGCTGCATCCAGTACTAATTATAATTTCTCAGTCAATCCTAGCTTTGTCAATAATCTTGGTGCTGTTTCTTTATAATGTTGAGGTTGCAGCACTAGTTGTTGGAGTAACTATTGTTATTTTCGGTCTCTATTCCGCAGTAGTTCAAAGACCTCTGCACAAGATGGGGATACAGAGATTTAAATCTACGGCTGACAGATTTAAGATTGTTGATGAATCGCTGTCTGCTATTAAGCTCATCAAGCTCTTGAATAAAGAGGAATTCTTTGCAC
Organism: uncultured SAR86 cluster bacterium; assembly: GCA_902537425.1. Classification (GTDB taxonomy): domain Bacteria; phylum Pseudomonadota; class Gammaproteobacteria; order Magnimaribacterales; family Magnimaribacteraceae; genus Magnimaribacter. The sequence continues at coordinate 6,168 of CACBBD010000021.1, forward strand.
AACAACTTGAAAAACCTTCTAAATATTTTGCTAGGTCTATGGCATACATGACAGTTGTTAGAAATTTACCTAGATATATCTTTGAAGTGGTAGTGTTTGGTTCTATTATCTTATTAGTTCTTTGGAGTATAGGACAAGGCAGTAATATTGGACAAATTCTTCCTACCATAGGACTTTTCGCTTTTGCAGGTTATAGGCTCCTTCCAACTGTTTCAACTATTTATCAATCATTTTCTAGTTTAACTTTCAATAATATAGTTCTACAAAAACTTTATGATCAAAGACAGATTTCCTATGATGTTGATAACGAAGAATTTCCTACTTCAAAAAATATTTCAGAAATTGGCTCAGATTTTCGATTTAAATTTAATAATGTTTCCTACAAATATCCGCTAGGATCAAAACCTGTACTTAATGATCTAAGTATTGAACTTGATAGCCCTTTATTCTTAGGAATAGTAGGGACTACGGGTTCAGGCAAATCCACTTTTATTGATTTGTTATTAGGATTATTGCCTCCTACGTCAGGAAAAATTATGCTTAATGATAAAGAATTACATCATTATTCTCGCTCTTCGCTGTCATCTAAAATCGGATACGTTCCTCAAGATATTTACCTCCTTGATGACTCGATCATTAATAATATTGCATTGGGTATTGAAAAAGATCTTATTGATTTTGATAAGGTTAAGCATGTATCTAAAATAGCTGATATCCACGAATTCATAACTGATAATTTAGAGGAAGGTTACAGCTCACTCGTTGGAGAGAGAGGTGCAAGACTCAGTGGTGGTCAAGTACAAAGAATAGGAATTGCTAGATCTCTCTACAATAATCCTCAAATCCTTATTCTCGATGAGGGCACTAGCAATTTAGATCAGGCTACAGAAACAAAAATTCTTAATAATTTAGTAAAAAGTAAAGATATAAAATTATTAATTATCATCGCACATAGACTTGTTACTACTGAAAAATGTGACCAACTACTATTTTTTAAAAATGGAGAAATAGCAGATAAGGGGACTTATCAAGAATTAAACGAAAGAAATCAGGATTTTAAAAATTTAACTAAGTCGTGAGAGGAAATTAAAAGAATTACAAGATTATTATGAAGATCGTTTACGTTGCAGGACTTTATCATACTGGCTCAACCTTAATGGATTTAACTCTTGGAAACCTGCCTAAAGTCATTGGCTTGGGGGAAATATATAAAGGACTTAGAGGTGGTTTTGAAGAAATGTGCTCATGCGGGGAATCAACTGAAGATTGTCCTTTTTGGGGCGATATTTACAAGACTCTCAATGAAAAAAAAGATCTAGATATGCAAGCTAAATATGATTTAGTGATGTCTACATTCGTTAAGAAATATGGTCAGGATCATATTCTAGTAGATAGTTCAAAATGTCATCCCTTTGACCTTTTTTTCAATAAGGACAACAGAGATATGCAAGGTTTAAATTATTTAATAAATAAGCCAGAAATAGATCTGAAAGTTATTCATATGGTTCGTGATGTTAGATCTTGGTCAAATGGATTATTGATGAGAGACGAAAGAACGAATCATGAACTACCTTTAATTAATCAAATATATAGAAAATTCTCAAGATCAGCTTCAGCTAGATTTTTACAGTGGTATTGGGGTCATAAAAAGATTATAAAATTTTTAAAAAAGAATAAAGTTGAAAACCTGAGGATAAGTTACGAGGATTTAACTATGGATACAGAAAACACATTAACCTCGTTAACAGATTTTCTAGGAATGGATTATGATTCAAGTATCTTAGTTCCGTCTGAATCTAAAAGTCACATAGTAGTTGGCAATCCCATGAGATTTAGGCAGGCGGATACTAAAAAAATCAAGTACGACTCCAGATGGTTAAGTTCTAATAAATTGTTTTTCCCTTCTATGTTTCTGCGTCCAATAATGAATTTTAATAACAAGCTCACTTATAAAAAGAAAAGTGACTGATCAAAAAAAAATTTTACTTTTACTGCCCACTGGAATGACCATAAGGAATTTCTTAAGTACAGATATAGTGAAAGAAATTTTAGAATCTTCTAATCATAAAGTCATATGCTGCCTTAAGGGTGTAAACAAATATAAAAATTACATCAAACACGAAAGAATAGAGTATATCGAGTTTATTGATAAAAAGAGGTTTTCGATTAACTGGATAATTCGTTTTATCTTAAGGCAAAGGTTTTACTCTATAAATCCTAATCCTACTATTAAAATTTTGGAAAGAGGGCCTTTATTTTTAGACTCAAAGCATTATATTTCTTTCTTACTGAGATATCCTTTCCCCAGAAGTAAGATAATTTTTAGTCTTATGCAGATATTAGAAAAGATTTTCTTTATAACTAATAAGAATATCCTTAAACAAATTCAGTCAATTAATCCAGATCTGATTTTTTCAACCCATCTTGTAGCTAATGAAGAGCATGACTACCTTCGCATAGCTTCCAAATTAAATATTCAAACAGTAGGCATGGTAAAAAGCTTTGACAACCTTACTTCTAAAGGATTTATAGCTGTTAAACCAAATTTTATATTTTTATGGAGTCAAATGCTGAAAGATGAGCTCCTAGAGCTATACGATTACGATGAAACTAGAATCAAGATTACTGGTGTACCTCAATTTGATCTATATAAAGAAAGTCCCTCAATTACAAAAAAAGAATTCTTAGAGATATATAACCTTTCAGAGAATAGAAAAACTATTCTTTATGCTACTAATCATAAAGATATTTCACCCGACGATCCAGAGAATGTAGCTTTACTTGCAGAGAATCTTGATAAGCTCAATTCTCAATTGATAGTAAGACTTCATCAGATGGATAATCTAAATCGATATGAAACCTTGAACTTTGAGAATGTCGTATTTCAGGTACCAGGAATAAAAGAAGGAGAAGGAACACAAGAAAGAGTAGCAGACAGTAGTTTCATCGAGGAGTTAAGAGATGTCCTCTACTTCTCAGATGTAACTATAAATACATGTTCAACTATGACTCTAGATGCTATCTCGGCAGGTAAGCCGGTTATCAATATTTGCTATGATCTTGAAGAGAAACCTTATTATCGATCTGTAAAAAGATTTTATGATTTTGTACATTATGTTCC
>CACBBD010000022.1 GCA_902537425.1 uncultured SAR86 cluster bacterium
CGATCGATTGTTCATAACTTTGGGCATTTTATTGCTTTTTTCAGTTTTCATTCCTGGGATAGGAGTTGAAGTCAATGGTGCAAATAGGTGGATTAGAATATCTGGATTCGGTCTGCAACCTTCAGAAATAATGAAATTCTTGAGTATCCTATATATTTCATGCTACTCAGTAAGAAGAATAAAAGAAATACAAACGCACTGGCTAGGATTTTTTAGGCCTGCACTAATAATTGTAAGTATTATATCTATTATTCTTATACAGCCTGATTTAGGTTCCTCAGCAGTAATATTTATATCTGTGTTAGGAGTTTTGTTTGTGGCTGGAGTAAAAATTCAACAATTCTTGGTTGTGGCTCTGTTGGGTGTTGTTGCTATTATGATGATGATTATTTTTGTACCATGGAGATGGGAAAGGATAATATCTTTCATAGATCCTTGGAGTGACCCTTGGGGAAGTGGTTATCAATTAACCTTATCACTTATGTCTATAGGAAGGGGGGATTGGTTTGGAGTTGGACTGGGACAAGGTTTAATGAAAATGGGTTACCTTCCAGATGCTCATACGGACTTTATATTTTCCGTGATAGTTGAAGAAATGGGAATATTGGGAGGTTTTGCTATTATTTCTTTGCTTTTTGGATTGTCATTTAGGATCTTTTTTATTGGAAGGGAGTCATTATCAAGAAAGAACTTTTTTGGTTTCTATTTCTCTTTTGGTGTAGGTCTCCTGTTAGGATTGCATACCTTTATAAATGTAGGAGTTTCTTCAGGTCTTTTACCTACAAAAGGTTTGACTTTGCCTTTAATCAGCGGAGGAGGCACTAATCTAATAATTGTTTGTCTAATGATTGGACTGATTTTGAGAATAGATTATGAAAATAAAAATTCAATGCCGATACCATTGATTAAAAGACGAGTACAATTCTGATGAATATTTTGATAATTGCCGGTGGAACAGGTGGTCATGTGTATCCAGCTTTAAGTATTGCCAGCGAATTTAAAGATGATGGAAATACTATCTACTGGATAGGAAAGAAGAATAGTTTGGAAGAAAAGATAGCCTTAAGCGAGAATTTCTCATTTTATCCAATTAATGCTCGAGGTTTTCTTGGCAAAAGTTTTTTCACAAAACTAAGTTCTATTTTCTTTGTTTTTACAGCCTTGATCAGAAGTTTTTTCTTAATTAGTAGTATTAAACCTGACATCATAATATCTACAGGAGGCTATCTCACTCTTGCTCCTGGTTTGATAGGTTCTTTATTCAGCCCATTATTTATTCATGAGCAAAATAGTGTCCCAGGACTAACTAATAGAATATTACACAAAAGATCTAGAATTACCTTTGAAGCTTTTCCAGATACATTTAATAATCAAACAGATAAAGTAAAGTGCGTTGGAAACCCAATTCGAGAGAATATAGCAAATATCTCTCCTATTAATAAATCTAAGGAAACAAAATTTAATATTTTAATCCTAGGAGGTAGCCAAGGTTCAAAGCAAATCAATGATATCTTGATAAATATTTTATTGACTAAAAAGGTTCCTTCTCATTGGTCTTTTATTCATCAGGTAGGAAAGTTAACTTCAAAAGAATTGAAGGATGCATATACTCAATCTGGTAATGAATTTGTTATAAAGGAATTTTTAGAGGATATAGCTGAAGCCTATCAATTTTGCGATATAGTTATTTCTCGCTCTGGTGCAATGACTGTTAGTGAAATTTGCTCTGTTAAGAAACCTTCTATACTTTTGCCTTTACCTTGGTCTTCAGAAAATCATCAATACATAAATGCCCAATTTCTAAAAAATAGAGGTGCTGCTGAGATTATTGATTCTGATGTCTCCAATTCTATTCAACTACTAGAACTATTAATTAATTTGGAAAGCGACCATAATAGATTAAGCTCAATGGCATACTCTGCTTCTAAAGTTTTTCCTCAGTTTGCCTCAAAAAATATTTATAAATCTATCAATGAATTCTTCACAATATAAACTTAACAATATCCACTTCATAGGTATTGGCGGCAGTGGTATGAGTGGAATAGCAGAGGTACTAAATAATCTTGGTTACAAGGTATCGGGCTCAGATAGTGTTTCTTCATCAAATACAGAAAGGCTTGAGAAGCTAGGTGTAAGTATTAGCTATGATCATAATCCAAACAACCTAAAAGACGTTGAAATGGTCGTTATATCTAGCGCTATATCTGATGATAATCCTGAATTAGTCTCTGCTAAGGAGCAGTTAATTCCTGTTTTAGCAAGGGCAGAAATGCTTTCAAGTTTGATGAACAATAAAAGAGGAATAGCGATAGCCGGTACGCATGGCAAAACTACTACCACAAGTTTAGTAGCTTCTATAATGACTAATGCTAATCTTGATCCAACTTTTATTAATGGCGGAATTATTAATAGCTTCAACTCTAATGCACAGTTAGGAGAAGGAGATTACTTAATCGCTGAAGCAGATGAAAGTGATAAGTCTTTTTTGCTGCTGCAGCCTTCTGTGTCCATAGTTACGAATATAGAGCCAGATCACTTGGTTAATTATGAAGGTAGTTTTGATAATCTAAAAAAAGCTTTCTTGGAATTTATAAAAAAACTGCCGTTTAATGGAGTATCCATTGTTTGTGGTGATGACACTGTCGTGAAAGAGTTGAAGATCAACTTCCAAAGACCTCATATTAGTTATGGTTTTGAGCCTTCGAATGATTATGTTCTGTCAAGTTACAGTACAGATGGAAGGAACTCTTATTTTAAATTAACTTCGAACACCGATTCATTTGACTTTAAGCTTAATATGCTTGGAAAGCATAACGTTCTTAATGCAGCTGCAGCGATTGTATTATGTTTACAAGAAGGGATAGCAGTTAAAGTCATTCAGGATTCTCTGTCCAACTTTATGGGCATAGATAGGCGAATGCAAATTTTAGGTGAGAGGAAAATTGGAAGTACTACCTGTCTCTACATCGATGATTATGGACATCATCCAACTGAAATTAAAAAAACCATTGAGGCAATAAGAACTTCTTTTCCTGACTTTGAGCTGAAAATGGTTTTTCAACCCCATAGATTTACAAGAACAAAAGATTTATATGAAGAATTTATTGAAGTTTTAAGAGATGTGGACGAGTTATTTCTTTTAGATATATATTCTGCTGGGGAAAATCCAATAGAAGGCGTCAATAGTTCCAATATACAAAGTTCTTTGATTAGATCAGGTTTTGATAATGTAAAGTTATTAAATAGCAATGAAGTAGCTAAAGAGTACGATAAAGATTTAGTTAAAGATACCATCTTTGTTTTCCAGGGTGCGGGTGACATATCCTCCATTAGTCAAAGTATATTTGAGGAATCTGAATAACATGGATCCTATTTCAATTCTTCAAGATCAAAAAATATTATTATTGTACGGAGGATGGTCGGCTGAAAGAAATATATCAATTAATTCCGGAGCAGCAGTAGCAGGAGCTTTAAATAGAAATGGTATAAGTTTTACTGAGTATGATTTAACCTCTGAGGAAGAAGCTAAACTTTTATCTACTGATTACGACCTTGCTTTTATCGCCCTGCATGGCAGAGGGGGAGAAGATGGCTTTATTCAAGAGATTCTCGAATCAAAAAATATTAAATACACAGGGAGCGATACCCTTTCATGTAAAACTTCTTTAAATAAGATTGAATCAAAGAAAATTTGGAGAGATTTATTATTACCTACCCCAGATTTTGTTGAAATTGTAAATGTTGGCAAACCTGAGATGAAATTAACTCCGCATCTTTCGGGAGAAAATGACATTACTGCATTAGATAAGACTTATGTAGTTAAGCCTGCGAATGAAGGCTCCAGCTATGGTATAACTATCGTTAGACCGCATATTGGAACTCTAGAAAAAGCTATGTTAGAAGCTTCTAAGTTTGATTCTTCAATTTTAGTTGAGGCATTTGTTGAAGGCAGAGAACTCACTGTTTCGATACTTGGAGACGACGTACTTCATCCAATTCATATCAAGCCGTCAGGAGATTTTTATGATTTCGACTCTAAATATAATAATAATGGTACAGAATATATAAAAGCTGAACTTTCAGTCGATAAACTTAATGAAATTAAAGATTATGCGTGGCATGCTTTTTCTTCGCTTGGTTGCAGCAAGTGGGGAAGGGTTGATTTCATTGAAGATAAAGAAGGTAATTTTCAGATAATAGAAGTCAATACTGTTCCTGGATTGACCGAAACAAGTTTATTTCCCAAGGCAGCATCTTACGAAGGGATAGACTTTGATGAATTAATAATTAAAGTCCTTCATTTGTCTTGCAAATAATATTACTTCTAAATAGAATGCCGTTTCCTTGCTCTACATAATGATATGGGAGCTATAAACCATGAGGACAATAATGAGAAACTACGAAATAGTATTTTTAGTACATCCTGATCAGTCTGATCAAACATCTTCTATAATCTCTAAGCTTGATAAGCTTATAAAAGACTCTGGAGGTAATGTTCATCGTTCTGAAAATATAGGAAATAGAAAACTAGCCTATCCCATACAAGATCAATTTAAAGCAAGTTACGGTCTCTTGAACGTGGAATGTAATCAAGAAGCGATTGATGAGATAAAAAAATCGTTTAAGTTTAACGATTCAATAATAAGAAATGTCGTCTTAAAAACTAAGAAAGCTCACAGTGAACCTTCTACTCTTCTTGTTCAAACCAAAGAGGATAATGAGAAAGATTCTTATCAGGAAGCCAGGGAAGCCGCTAACAAGGCTGTCGACCAAGAGGCAAGCGAAGCTTCGAATAAATTTGACAAGCCAAAAGAAACGTCCAAAAAAATAGAAGAATCATCAACCGAAGAAATTAAGGAAGAAGCGTAATGGCGAAGAAGCAAAAGAAAAATTTTAAACGAAAAAGTGATTTCGATAATAGACCTAAATACTGCAAGTTCACCACCCTTGGCATAGAGGAAATTGACTTTAAAGATATAAAACTCCTCAAGGAATACATAACCGAAACTGGCAAGATAATACCTGCTAGAATGACCGGAACTTCTGCGAAGTATCAAAGACAACTCAACAAGGCTATTAAAAGAGCAAGACATCTTGCACTAATTCCTTATACAGATTCACACTATAATTAAGCCATGGAAGTAATATTATTAGAAAAAGTTGCTCAATTAGGAGATCCTGGTGATCTAGTAAATGTAAAAGCAGGCTATGGTAGAAATTTTCTTATACCTAATGGAAAAGCTGTAAGGGCCGACGAAGAGAATAAGGCTGAATACGAGAGGAGAAAAGAAGCACTTCTTTCAGCGGAAGCTGAGAGAAAGGATTTAGCTACGAAGCTTGCATCAGGTCTGGAATCGCTAGTTATTGAAATAACTGCGGAAGTATCTGAAGAAGGCACTTTGTATGGTTCAGTTGGCACTAGAGAGATCGCAGATGCTCTAGTGGAGAAAGGTCACCCAGTTGAAAAAAGTGCAGTTAGATTGCCTGAGGGAGTCCTAAAAGAGGTTGGTGAGTATTCAATTGATGTCGAGTTACATCCAGAAGTGATAGCACCAATCACGGTTAAAATAATTGCTAGTCAAGAAACTTAAAAAGTAACTTGTCTTGAACCTCTTCCAATGGGAGAATTGAAGCCTTTTCAAAAAAAGAAATATGGCTTTAGAAAATTTATCAAGTAGAGAATTACCTTACTCAACCGAAGCAGAAAAAGCTGTTCTCGGAGGCATCATGCTTAAGAATGAGACTTGGGATATTATTTCTGACTTAGTCAAAGAGGATGATTTCCACAAAGAAGAACATAAGCTAATTTATAGAACAATCAATAATCTCCAAGACGCAGGTAAACCTGTAGATGTAATAACAGTTCAAGAAACTATTGAAGGCAATGGAGATCTCCCTAAGTTAATAAACTCAGGTGGCAAGGATTATCTTACGCTGTTAGCTAGAGAAACTCCTAGCGTGGCTAATATCCAAAGCTACGCAGACATTATTAAGCAGAGATCGAATCTAAGACGTTTAATAATAGCCGCTGATAATATTTCAAAAATTGCAAAAGAATCAGATGCATCTGGTAGCGATAAAATTATTGATGAGGCAGAGGAAAAGATCTTAAGTTTAAGAGATGACTTAAATCGATCAGTTGGTCCAACAGAAGTTAAAGAGCTCCTCGGGCAAGTTTATACTGATATTCAAGAGTCATCCGAAAGTGGTAATTCATTAGTGGGAGCTAGTACCGGCTTTACCGAAATAGATGAAGTAACACTTGGCTTTCAAAAATCTGACTTGATTATTATTGCAGGACGACCGTCTATGGGTAAAACAGCATTTGCTTTTAACATTGCTGAGAATGTTGCCCGTCAAACTGATCAGACAGTTTTATTATTCAGTATGGAAATGTCTTCTGAGCAAGTTGTAAGAAGATTTATTTCAAGCATTTCGAATATAGATCTACAAAGATTGATGAGAGGTCAATTAGAAGACCAAGACTGGGAGGGCATAGATAAAGCTCTGACTGTCTTGAGTCAGAAACATATTTTACTAGATGATACTCCGGCATTATCTCCATCTGAAATAAGAGCTAGAGCAAGAAGGGTAAAGAGAGAGAATGAAGATCTTGCTATGATTGTAATCGACTACCTACAACTTATGCAGATACCTGGAAGGGGAGATAATAGGGTCGCGGAGATAAGTGAGATAAGTCGTTCTTTAAAGGCACTAGCTAAAGAATTGAATGTTCCAGTTATAGCTTTATCACAACTTAACAGAGCCGTGGAAACTAGACCAAATAAACGGCCAATTCTAGCCGATCTGAGAGACTCAGGTGCTATAGAGCAAGATGCTGATGTCATTGCATTTCTTTATAGACACTCTTACTACGATCCAACTGACTTAGAGAGTAAAGGAAAAGCTGAAGTTAATATAGCTAAACAGAGAAATGGCCCTACAAAGGCAGTTCAAGTAGCCTTCGTTGAAAATACAGCCACGTTCCAAAATTTAGCAAGGAGCGATAGATTTCCACCTCAATACTACGATGAGAATGACGATCCTTTCCCTTCATAAAATGACAGCATAAGTATCTAAGAGGATATTTCAAAATACCTTTTTAAAGTTAATGTATAATCTTAAAAAAGACTACCAAGATTAAATTTTTTATTTGAGATGAAAATTAAATATTCAGAAGAAACACCCAGAAAAATTAGAGATTATGAAGACACAGAACCAGTTTTAAGTTCTGAAGAAGTTGAAGATATTGCTGAGATATTTAAAACACCATTAACAGGAACATATAATTGGGACTACACGGCACAAGATAACCGCATAGCAAAGCTTTATGAACTAGGGAAGAAGCTCAATTGGAATGTTTCTATGGATATAGATTGGGATAGACCCATGGTTGTATCTGATGAAATACCACCTATGTTTTGGGATGAA
>CACBBD010000023.1 GCA_902537425.1 uncultured SAR86 cluster bacterium
CCTATTAAGAAGGAAGAATTTACTCTTTTAACTGATGAAGAGAATATAAGTGAATATCAGTGGAATAAAAACATAGCAAAACATTTCTTCTGTAAAACTTGTGGAGTTTATACGCACCATATTAGAAGGAGGGATCCGACACAGATTAGTGTCAATATAATGTGCGTTGATGATATATTTATACCGAAGAATATACAAATTCAAATTGTAGATGGCGCAAGTCACGATTAAAAGATGGTAATTGAAAAAACTAATAAGTATCTTTTCTTACAGTCTTCTATGGTACTGGGGATAATTTTATTCTTATTTTATTTAGTTTATGACCTGGGTATTTTAAGTTTAATAATTGACTCTGATAAAAGCCGAATATCTCTTGCCATCCTAGTTATTTATTTCTGTGCAACTATTCATTGGTATATTCTAAGCATCGCATTAAGTAAGCAGATTGATGCAATTGATTCAGTTCCAATTGGCAAAGATATAAAGACCATTTCTTTAATGGAAGATGATCTATCAAATAAACATGCCCTCGGTTATATGATAGTAGATATTCTTTTAAAGCTAGGACTTACCGGGACGGTAATAGGATTTATCTTAATGCTACTTCCTATAGGTGAGATAAAAGACTTTGATACACAAATAATTCAACAACTTCTTTCAAAGATGAGTGGAGGTATGGCTGTAGCTCTTTACACAACTTTAACAGGCTTAATAACAAGTATATTTTTAAGGCTTCAGTATTTTTTATTAGATTCAAGCCTTACTAGTCTTATTAACTATTTATCCTCAAAATTACTGCATGAAGAATAGACTTCTTCAAAAAAATGAAGAACAAGATGTCTTCACTGATTTACTCTTTAATGCACTCTTAGGATTTGCCTTCATGTTTGCGATTGCATTTATGCTAATCAATAGCTCTGATGATAGTGGCAAGATTGAATCAAAAGCAGAAGTTATGATCTCTGTGAGTTGGCCAGATAGTCATCCGGATGATGTAGATGCAATAGTAGAAGATCCACAGGGAGGTTTAGTTTGGTATCACAATCGAGATAGTGGCTTAATGCATCTAGATAGAGATGACAGAGGCATATTTGCTGATAAGATGAATGTTAATGGTGCCGCGATATCTAATCCTATTAATCAAGAAATTGTAACTGTCAGAAAACTCCAGCCTGGCGAATATGTTGTAAATTTACTTCACTATAAAGCCAATTATCCCGAACCTCTTGAAGTAGATGTCAAGGTTGAGAAACTTAATCCTGAAGTTGAATTGATCTATTATGGTAAACATAATTTAGAAGGTGTGGGAGATGAAAAAACTGCTGTTAGATTCACAGTTGATGCCAGTAAGGATATTGTCAACGTAAATCAATTAACTAAGAGACTTTTAACTAGAGCTCTAAATGCAGATTCTAAGGACTAAGAAAAGTGATCGAAGAAAGACTTTTTTTGATACTTACTTATTTAGTTGTAGCTACCTTACTGTTATGTTTTTATTTTTATTCCGAATTTTCTAGACTAACAAAGAATTTAACTGTTCTCTTAGTAACTTTATCTTATTTTTATACATGGTTTTCCGTTGAAGGACTTTTAGGTTGGCCGTCTCAACAAGAAATGCCTAGTCAATTTAGGGTGCTTTGGATCGATATCAATGAACCAGATAAAGGAGATTCTAAAGATGGCGAGATCTTTTTCTGGGTTAAGGAATTAAATAAAGTAGATCAGCCTTACGGAAAGCCAAGGGCTTATTCTATTAAATGGTCAGAAGAAAATGCAAAAAAAGCTGAAGAGGCCATAACAAAAATGGAAGATGGAGAAATTCTAAATGGAAATATTAGTAGAAATATACTCACCGGTGATCAAGAAAAATCTGACGGTACTATTAGTGAGAAAGAAGGCACATCAAGCACAGATGAAGGAGAACCTACTTTTCAATTCAAAGAAGTATCTCCCCCAGTTTTACCAAGCAAGAGCCCACTGAACTAATTAATCTAGTCGTCTAGGTCTTGCCAAGTCAGCCTTTCCTCTCCTGAAGCTATTTCACCTAATGCAACCAATCTATCTTGTTCAGCCCTTGCTCTAACATAATTATGAATTAATTTTGTTTCCTCTTGAGTAACTACATCGCTAAAGGAAGACATGCCATTACTGGATAGTATCCCATCCAATACTATAAGCTCAAATGTGTCATCTGTATGTGCTACTAATCTTAAATCAGGTATAACGCCTCCTGACCTAGCCACTAATCCATGGCAACCGGCACAAAAATCATGATATAAGATTTCTCCTTTCTTCATATCAGAATTACTGACATTAGTTAGAAGCTGCTGAGGTATATCTCTATTTCTTAAATTCGGCTGAGGATATTCCTGCGTTCCATTGAGCTTGAATACCAATAATCTACCAGAATTATTATAGTTTAATGAAGCTGGTTTCTGGACGGGGTCTAAAGGTTCACCAGAAAAAAGATCTCCACCCCCAGTTCCAGTTAAGATTGAAACATATTGTACTCCATCAATCATATAGGTTATTGGAGGTGCAAGCATGGAAGTATATGTATTAAACTGCCAAAGTTGTTCACCAGAATCTTTATCATAGGCTGTGAACATGCCTAGGGCATCTCCTTGAAATACCAACCCGCCTTCAGTGGCTACAACACCGCCATTCCAATAGTGAGGAATCTCTATTGACCAAGATTCTTCTCCTGTAAGTGGATTAAAGGCTTTTAGATAACCTTTAGGCGTGGGCCAATCATCAATATTATCTAAAAATAACTGAGTAATTCTTCCAAATTCTAGCCCTAAGTTTGCTCTACCTGGATTTCTTTTATAGATGCCGGTCTTTCTATACTCATCGGCTAGAGAGTAAATTAAAGGATTATCTTGAGCAGGCAGGTATACCATGCCAGATTTAGCATCAACTGACATAGCTTGCCAGTTATGAGCTCCTAAAGGTCCAGGGAGTACCCATTTTGCTTCTTCAGAGTAATCCATGTCAGGATTCTCTACCGGTCTTCCAGTTTCTAAATCAACATGAGATGCCCACGTTACTGTAGCAAAAGGATTAGCTCTTAAGAGCTTTCCATCCTCCCTATCAATTACATAGAAGAAACCATTTTTAGGAGCCTGTAAGAGTACTTTTCTGTCTACCCCATCTATGTTCATCTCTACAAGAGCCATATCTTGCACTGCTGTAAAGTCCCAATTATCTCCAGGTGTAGTTTGGTAGTGCCATTTATAAACACCTGTATCAACATCAACTGCAACAATAGAAGATAAGAATAGATTATCTCCACCACCTGGAGATCTAATTTCCCTTGTCCAAGGGGAGCCGTTTCCAACTCCTAAATAAAGATTATTAAAGTCCGGATCATAGACTATGGAGTTCCAAACAGTTCCGCCACCGCCAAATTCCCACCAATTACTACCTTTCCACGTACTTGCAGCTACTTCCATAATGGGATCTTCAAAACCAAGACTAGGATCACCAGGAACTGTATAGAATCTCCAAACTTGCTCTCCCGTTTCAGTATCATAAGCAGTTACATAACCTCTTACTCCAAATTCAGCTCCTCCATTTCCAATAAATACTTTACCTTTCGCTACCCTCGGAGCCCCAGTAATTGTGTAGAATCTATCAGAATCTTCTATAGTATTTACCTCCCAAACTTTCTCACCGTTTTCAGCATTGAGGGCAAATAATCGTCCATCTAAACTTCCGAAATAAACTTTACCGTTATAAACAGCGACGCCTCTATTTACAACATCACAACAAGACTTTCTTGCTACTTCACCGGGAACTTCGGGATCAAAAGACCAAACTGTTTCTCCTGAAACAGCGTCAATAGCGAATACTTTACTCCATGAGCTAGTTAAAAACATAATTCCATCTACAACAATTGGAGTAGATTCTTGTGCTCTATTAGTTCCCATATCTTTGTACCATGCTAATGAGAGCTGGGAGACATTTTCTTTATTGATTTGTGTTAGAGGAGAGAATCTATTCTCTTCATAAGTCCTGCCATGGGAAAGCCAATTGCCTGGTTCAGACTCGGCAGCAATTATTCTTTGATCATTTATCTGACCTATGGTGGTAGAACCTGAAACAACAGTTTTTTCTAGAGCCTGGTCTTTTTCAGATTCACTGCATCCAACAATGGTTAAAATCGATATTAACCCAAAATAGAAGATTTTATTTTTCATTTGTAGTCCTAACTTTTCTATTAACTCTAACTCTTTTTTATAAGATTTGGAATACAACATCTCTTTAATTTTTACTATATTATTAACTCACATATGAAGAAATTAATAACAATTTTAATTATATTTACTCCATTGCTTGTTATGACAAAAGTTTTAGATAATTTATCTGATAAACGAATCGAATGGGTACCATTTTCAGATCAGGTAATGGGTGGAATTTCTGAGATAAATTTTTTGGAAAGAGAAGAGAATGGTCTTTCGCATTATCATATGGAAGGAAATGTGAGCACTGAGAATAATGGTGGTTTTATTCAATTTAGAGCGAATGTTAAGATTGAAGATCTTCCTTATAAGGGCCTGAAAATCAAAACTAGAGGAAATGGAGAAGAGTATTTTATTCACATCAGGACACCTAAAACTCGCTTACCTTGGAATTATTATGCCTCTTCTTTTACCGCGAGTAGTGAATGGGAGTCTATAAAAGTACCATTTGATTCATTTAAAAAATCAGGATTAATATTACCGCGCAAGTTTAAAGCATCTGATATCAAATCGATTGGAATTGTAGCTTTTGGTAAAGATTTCTATGCTGATATTGATTTAGCTAGTATTGAGCTTTACTAATCCAGATCTTTGAAATTTGGTTTTCTTTTTTCAGCAAAAGCGGTAACGCCCTCCCTGAAATCTTTTGAATCGAGCCTAATTCTCTGGGTTTCTTTCTCGTAATCCAATTGTTCGCTCAAAGAACCAGATAAAGCTTTATCGTGAGCTTTCACTATTTCTTTAAGCCCAGTTATAGGTCCATTAGCTAACTTCTTTGCAATCTCTTCAGCTTTAGAGATTAATTCCTCATCTGGTACACAGTCCCAAATAAGTCCCCATTCTTTAGCTTGTTTTGCTGAAATGTCTTCACCGAGAAGTCCCATGCCATTAGCCCTAGCTCTTCCAATTAGATTAGGTACAAACCAGGACGCTCCCACATCAGAAATGATACCTAGATTAGGTCCAAAAACTAATTTAAATTTAGCAGACTCTGAAGCTATGACTATATCTCCTGTAAGAGCTAACCCAACACCACCTCCAGCTGCAATTCCATTGATCGCATTTACAACCGGTTTTGTAGATTGCGTTATAGCTTTCACAAGTGGATTGAATGCATTTTCCATATTCATAGAACCTGCTTCTCCTGCTGACAACCCTTCTGTTTTAGGCCAGCCACCTTCAATTAAATCTGCTCCAGAGCAGAAACCTCTCCCATTGCCCGTAATAATAATAGATCTTACTTTTTTATTGGATTTAGCTTCATATAAGGCATCTAAAAGACCCATTATAAGGTTTGCATTCATGGCATTCAGAACTTCAGGTCTATTTAGACTGAGTTTTAGGACTCCATCAATATTTAATTCTTTTTGTATCGCGTCATTCATAATTTATCTAATCAAATTGTTTCTCTGTACTAGCAAAGAGAAAGTAAAAAATTCCTCCAAAAAAGGTAACTCCAGCAACTACGTAAAATACCATATCCCATGAATTAGTTGTATCAAGAATTATGCCTGTTAAAACGCCTCCAACCAAACCAGGCAATGCAGCTACCATATTTGTGATTCCCATTAATCTTCCTGTATGTTTCGGTCCTATATCTGCATGGTTTACTATAAAACCTCCCGCACTAAAACCACCAAAAACATTTCCTAAACACATTATTGCAATAATACCTGCAACACTCTCGAGTTCGGGAACAATACACAGACAAATACCACTTCCTCCAAAGGCTATTGAATTACAAAGCTTTCTCACAGTTAAAAGTTTTATGCCTTTATTGGTTAAGTAATCTGCAAAATAACCTCCAATATTTATGAACAAAAAGGAGGCAATATGTGGCAGCATAGCTAGAACTCCTACTGCAGCCATAGGAATTCCAAGTCCATCTTTTATAAAAATTGGTAGCCATGAAAGAAATACGAATAAACTATAGTTACTACAAAAATGTGCAACTGTTATAGCCCATAAAGGAAGGTTTGTTCTTAATTTAGAAAAAGGAAGTGTCTCAGCTTTTTCACTTGCTGGAGCATTATTGAGAATATAATCTAATTCCTCAGCAGAAATATTTTCATCTTCTTTCGGTGTTGATTGAACAATATTTTTCCAAAAAATATACCAAATAAAGCCTAATCCTCCATAAAGATAAAAAGCCCATTGCCAACCCAAGTTTAAGATAATTATTGGAGTTACCACTAACCCAAATATAGTTCCTATTGGAATGGCACTGTTGGTTATTGCGACGGACCTGGCTCTCTCGCTAAAAGGGATCCATCTTGCATATAAACTATGCCATGCAGGAAAAGTAATACCTTCACCAAGACCCATGCCTATTCTCGCGATGATTAGGGATATAAAGCCACCAAAGAAAGCCCAAGGCGTTATAAAAGTAAATAAAGACCAAACAAGTAATCCAACTCCAAGAACTATTTTCGCACCTATTCTGTCAGAAAGAACTCCTCCATAGATTTGCGTCACCATGTAACCAATGTAAAAACTACCTAAAATAATTCCTTTTTGTGTTTCTGACCATGCAGCTTCTTCACTCATAGGAATAATAGCTAAGGAAATTACTAC
>CACBBD010000024.1 GCA_902537425.1 uncultured SAR86 cluster bacterium
TAAAATTTTCATAATTGATTGAAGATTCTTTTCATGATCTGAGTGCATAGACGATTTATAAGCATGAACAGAGCCAGTTAAAGACAATTGTTTAATGGTTTTTTTATTATTGCTAAATGCAAATATAGGAATCATAAAGGGTTTAGCATTAGCTACAATTTCAGCAGTTTGACCTGACCGAGTAATTGCAATGATCCCATCAGCTTTAATAGATTCAGCTATATCCTTTGCTGCTACGCCTAGATGTTGCCAGTCTGTTTTAGATATGAGTTTACTTTCATAACCAAGAGTTCTGTATTTTTCGGTTTGCTTCGCTATTCTTGATATAAATTTTACAGACTCAATTGGGTATTTTCCGATTGTGGTCTCACCCGATAACATGACAGCATCGGCTCCTTCATAAATTGCATTTGCAACGTCAGTAACTTCTGCTCTTGTGGGTGTGGGATTATCAATCATTGATTCTAGAAGGTGAGTAGCGACAATAGACCTCACTCCGTATTTTGCGCAGTTAGACATTATCTTTCTTTGGATATTTGGTAAATTTGCAAGATCAGTTTCAATACCTAAGTCTCCTCGTGCCACCATTACAGAGTCAGAAACTTCACAAATTTCTTCAATATTCGATAACCCTTCTCTGTCTTCAATCTTTGAAATAATTTTTACTGTTTTAGTCTTATTTTTAAGAATCTCTTTTAAATCGTCTATATCTGAAGCATTTCTTACAAAGGACAAGGCGATAAAATCCACATCCTCTTTTAAACCAAATGCAATGTCCCTTTTATCTTTTTCAGTAACTGAAGGCAAGTTAATGCGAATACCTGGTAAATTGACATGTCTTTTGCTTCCAAGCTTTCCACCATCCAGGACCTTACACTCAAGTTCATTCTTAGATTTTTTAAGTACTTTAAAATTTAGCAGTCCATTGTCTAAACTAATAAGTGTTCCAACATTTACACTTTGAATGAGCTCATCATAATGAACTCTTATTGATGTAGTTTCCACATCAACCTCATCTCGAATAGTGAAAGAGACTAATTGACCAGGTTCAAGATTAACAACTTGTGAAGTATCACCTGTTCTTATTTCCGGACCCTGTGTATCCAACAAAATACCAACTGGAGTCTCTATGGACTGATTAAGTTTCTTTATACGATCTATTACTTTTTTTGCATTTTTATGATCAGAATGGGACATATTCAAACGAGCCACATTCATTCCAGCCTCATGAAGTTTTTTAATGCTAGAGAAACTTTCTGTAGAGGGGCCTATGGTACAAATAATTTTAGTTCTTTTGAATTTCATAATGTAATGCTTTGCATAGTACAGAAGATAAGTTATAAGGCAAAAAAAAACAGGCTCTTACGAGCCTGTTTCTTGTTTTCTATGAAATTAGAAACGATATCTCATGTCTACTCCCATAACTCTAGGAGGTAGTGCTGTTACAGATTTTCGATAATTTGTTTCATGATCTCCTGTGCTTAAGGCATAGTAATTATCGTTATCAAATAAGTTATCGATGTAAGCTCTCACAGATAGATTTCCGTCTTGACTGAACCAAGAAATATTTATATTAGTAGTCTCTCTTGAGTCAATCCTGTCGAGCGGTCTTTGTATACCTGAAGCTGAAAAATCTCCAGTATACGAATGACTTAACAAGTAATACAGTGGTCCAAATCTTGTATCTTGTTCATAACTTACTCTGATTGTAGCTTTCTCTTCAGGTATACCCTTCAACGGACCACCTTTAAGGTTTACTGTATAGTCAGCTGCTTGAGATGGATCAGTAACTTGAGCTGATATGAATCCTTGAGTAAACGTTCCAAAAACAGGAACTGGATTTATTGGGTCATCCACAGTAAAGACAAAATAGTCTTCCCCGTACTCGGTTTCTGTATAGCTAAAATTACCAGATAAAGTTAGTCTCTCAGTTGCAGCATAATATAGTTCTACTTCAAACCCTTTATTTGTTATGCCATCGGCATTTGATACAAAATTTGCACCTGCACCACGAATTGGATCGAATTGCTGTAATTCGTCTTGATATCCATCGTAATCATATTGATATATTGATGCAAACACCTGAAGGGTTTCATCCAAATGTAAGCCCTTATATCCTATCTCTACAGCTTCAACAGTTTCCTCATCGTAAGAAACGAGTCTTTGATTATCTCCTATTGGAGTTCCAAATTCGTCTCTTTCACTATCATATTGTCCAGAAACACCAAGAGCATACCCACCGGATCTGAATCCTGTTGTAATCGAGAAATACCATAAAGTATTATCATCTGGTTCATAGTCAAGGTTAATTCTAAAATTAGTATCACTCCACTTGTCCTCAGCACCTACCAGTCTTGTATAGCTGTATGGTATACCTTGACCTAACCTTAATGGAGTTGCACAAGTACTCGCTGTTATATCGCAAGTTGGTGTTATAGGATTATTCGGATCTATTGAAAGAGAATAAATAGCTGTTGCAGGAATCAACCCCGCTGCAGCGGCGGCAGTATACTGAGCAACTAATGCTGGATCATAATTATATGAAGCAGCTCCCATTGCAACATTAGTTGCAGCTAAAGCAGTCACTCCCTGACTACCTAACGGAGCGAAAGGAGCTCCCGTCATTAAATTAAGTGCAGGTAAATATGGTGCAAGTGTACTTGCAAATAATTCTGTATAACCACCTGCATTTTCAAGAGCGCTTTTTTCATCTTCTGCATAACGCACACCTAATGTTAAAGCAAATTCGTCATTCATTTGCCATGTTCCTTGAGTGAATACAGCATATGCATCATTTTGTACTTCGTTTGTGTGTCTATATACACGTCCTAATGGATCTCCACCCCATCTTCCGGATACCGTTCTTCCTAAAATTCCGCTCGTCTCATCAACATGAGGGGCAGTTGCCCAAGTACCATACGGATTTGTAGCGCCAAATAAACCCATCATTGATAAAGAAGGAATGAAAGGGAAGCCTGGAAGAGATAATTCAATTCCTGTAGCATCTTTCACTGCTCCCCAACTTAAATCAAGCACACCGTAATTTGCTGGATTTAGAATATAAGGTGCATTATTCGCCAAAGAATAGATCTGCCGTCTATTTTCATCCATAAAGAATGCACCTGAGGTAACTTCAATGTCATCTCCTAACATCCAGTTCAAATTAACCTCATGAGTTGTCATATGAACATCTTCTCTAACAGTTACACGATACATGGAGAATGTATCGTTATTAGTATCATCCTGATCAATATTGAAGTCATAATTAAAATCAACTTTTCCATACAAGTAGGTTAGAGTCATATCATCGTTTATATCCCAAGTATATTTAGCTTGTTGACCCTCGTGTTCAAATTTTTCTCTATTTGAATTACATGCTGGAGGCCCATAAGGAAAATCTTCACAATTTTGGTCGTAATTTATATCGACATCACGTGATCCTATGATCGATGGAGCATCTGATCTACCAAACATAGGATTATATCTATATGGAAAACCTATAATATCTACTCCAGGTCTTCTTGGAGCACCATAACCAGTCACACCAGTAATAGTATTTTCGAACTTTATAGCTCCTGGTGTCGAAGCTGTTACCGGTCTCAAACCATATACAGGATCGGTTGTGTTCCTAGTTCCTCTGTTATCTCCATATCCCTCTGTAACCAATAGTCTATTTCCGATAATTCTATCCGACAATCTATCATTAGCTCTTATCTGCAAGGACATGTCATCGTTAATATTCCATAGCAGAGTCATCGCTATATTTTCATCATCTAGGCTATCAGTATCTGGACCAGTTCCTACATTTTTTTGAACTCCATCTCTGTCAGATGTCATGGCTGTTAACCTGTAAGCAAAGGAATCAGTTATTGGGCCAGAGCTCATAAGGTAATATTGTTCAGTTCCATAGTCTCCTAGAACTGCTCTTACTTCACCTTCTGCTTCAAAAGTTGGTGTCTTCGTAATGTAGTTGATGGCTCCACCAATTGAGTTACGACCATATAAAGTACCTTGAGGTCCACGAAGAACCTCGATACGCTCAACATCGTAAAGATAGCTTTCACCAGCGGCAATACCGAAGTCAGGGGAATAAATACCATTGTAATAAGTAGCAACACCTGGATCGCCACCAAGCGCCCTGAAGTTTCTGCCTACACCTCTAATTCTTACATCATACGCATCCCTTGTTGTAGCAGGCAATTGATCCATTAGATCATTAGCTCCCTGCATACCTAAGTCTTCAATTAGCGATGAATCAAAGGCTGTTATTGACATAGAAGTATCAGAAACAGTTGAAGTCCTTTTTTCAGCTGTGACAGTTATTTCTTCTATACCACCTCGGTCAACTTCTTCCTCGTCAGAAAATAGCGAGACAGGTAAAATTGAAATTGAAAGTGCGATCAACGAGTAGATAATCTTTTGCATGCGGTCCTCCCCAATAAGTGCAGTTTTAACTGCTTAATTCCATTTACAAAAAGCCTTAATGACTCCCCTAACGATCACATTAGCATAGTTTTCTTTTATTTTGCAACAAAAAAACCTCACTAAACTGTGCGTTTTTTAACGTTAATTTTGTGATTTAAAAACCCTAAATTAGCCCTCTTTAATCTCAAATTCACCTTTTTTCATTAGATAGGCGATAGAAGCTGACATCATTACAAAATTTAAAATTGTAACGCCCCATATTTTAAACTGAACCCAGGCCTCTAGTGACATGAAATAGATGAAATATAAGTTTAAAAAACCAACAAATATTAGAAAAAAACCCGCAAAGTTTGTCACATTTGATCTTGCAGATGAGTTTGTAGAATTGGACTGTGGACCTAATTGTGACAAAAGCATATTCAGCAAAATCGGACCTCTATAAAGGTTAGAAATGACAAGACTTAAGCCGAAAAGCCAATGAAATATTGAAAATTTCCACTGTAAAAAAACAGGATCTTGAAGAGCAATGGTAACCATGCCGAGAGGCATCAATAGACACCACGATATAAACAAAGGTTTAGAGACTTTAGAATGTGCAAGCTTTTCTAGGATAACTTGGGTTGTTACGAGCCCCATAATTACATAGGTCAAGTAAAAAAAGTCTCCAGTTATCCCCCATGTCAAAGCAAATGCAATTAACATTAGAAGCGGGTTATTGAAAAATTTACTTAATTTTTTCACTGTTTCTTATTTTAAATGAGGTTCCAGGCTGTTAAAAACAATTTCTGCAATTACAGGTTGGGCATCTTTGTTAGGATGAATTCCATCAGGTAACATAAATTCTTTTTTAAGTGCTATGTCATTCAGCATAAAAGGAAACAAAATTACATCTTTCTCTTGAGCTAAAGTTGGGTAAATAGATTCAAACTGAGTCTGATATCTCTTTCCGTAGTTTGGTAATATTCTAATTTGCATTAAAAAAACCTGAATGCCTCGTTCTTCTGAAGCTTCTATCATTTTATTAAGATTTTCATATATCTTTTTAGGAGGATAACCTCTCAATGCATCATTACCACCCAGTTCAAGTAGTAAAAATGTTGGTTTTAATTCATCTAATGTTCTTGAAATTCTAGATAACCCTCCTCCTGTTGTTTCACCAGAAATACTCCTGTTATGGACGCTAATTTCAAAACCTTTATCTGATAGTAAAGTTTTAAGAGATTCTGACCATTGGCTCTCTTTTTCCATTCCATATCCAGCACTGATACTATCTCCATAGATCAATATTGATTTATCTTCTTCAGAGCTCGTATTTGAAGCAATTAGAATAAATATTAATAAACTTAAGGCTTTCATCATTTAAGAACAAAATTCGAAAATTGCATTATAGTCAAAGAATTAGATTTATTCTGATTCTTAGAGGTGTTATAGTTGGGTAATACACCTACTAAAACATAAAAATGATCCTTGAAGTAAACAAATTAAGGAAAGAAGTCTCTTCAGGAGAAAGTAAATTAGTCATACTGGATGATGTGAGTTTTAATCTTCTCGAAGGCCAGTCTTTGGCAATAACTGGACCATCTGGATCCGGAAAATCAACATTACTAGGTCTTCTAGCTGGACTCGATACCGCCACCAGTGGTGAAATTTACCTTAATAAAGAAGCTTTACACGAATTAGATGAAGAGCAACGAGCGCTTTTAAGAAAAGAGAAAGTTGGTTTTGTTTTCCAATCATTCGAACTCCTCCCAAGCCTTACCGCTTTAGAGAATGTTATGTTACCTTCTGAGTTAAAAGATGAAGATAAACCAGAAGAAAGAGCAAAATATTTCTTGGATAGAGTTGGGTTAAAGGAAAGAGAACATCACTATCCAAATCAATTATCCGGTGGAGAGCAGCAAAGAGTTGCTATCGCAAGAGCATTTGCTTGCTCTGCAAAGATATTATTTGCTGATGAACCGACCGGTAACCTAGATCCAAAGAATGGAGAAATGATTTCAGACCTTCTTTTTGAAGTTAATTCAGAAACTGACAATGCATTAGTTGTTGTGACGCATGATCATGA
>CACBBD010000025.1 GCA_902537425.1 uncultured SAR86 cluster bacterium
GTTTAGAAATTTATCCGATAACTCTAATAAAGAAGAAAATCCAGATGTTGAAAAAGCAAGAAAACAAATGGCTAATAAATGGAGTGTCTACATCTCAATACTTATAGTGAGTGGTTTTTTTGTATGGTTACTTATTACCAATGGAAACTTTAATTAATGATCTTAAGTCTATGCCAAAAAAACTTTATAAAATTGGTGATACAAAAAAAGACAGAAAAGGTAGGAAAATTTTCTTTAAAGGTTATTCAACTGAGCGCTCAAAGAAAGGTTTTCCTATAGAGCTTTGGGAGCCTTTTGAATAGTGATAAAAAAATTGCTCAAATTGTTTTGGAGAGCAGGCGTTGATGAGGTCAAGCCGCCTATGCGTCAACTAATGACAGACGACGAATTTAGTAAAAGGTCTCTCATAGGTGATGAGGGGGATTATGATGATATGTCTCAGCTGGTAAATGAGTTTGGTGAAAGCCTCGAGGAAGAAGAAGTCAATTCAGTATTCGATAACCTAAAGGAAAATAAACGAAATTAGGATAAATCTATGAAAAAATTACTTTTAACACTATGGTTTTTATCTTCTTATTGTCTTTATTCTTTATCTTTCGATGATCAATTAAAAAATATTATAAGTACAGATGATTCCAGATTGAGCAAAGTTGAGGAGTTAACAAAGAAAAAGTGTGATAGAACATTCCCGAATTATGGAAATAAGCTCAGAAAGAAATGGGTAAGTTGTAAAAGGGCAGACGAGAATTCTGCCTAAATGCTCATTTTCTTCTTTCTATTTTGAATATGAATAGCCTTTTGATTCATTGCTAGTGTCGCTTCATGAAGCGCCTCTGAAACGGTGGGATGACTGAATATAGTTGTACTGAATTTTTCAGATGTAACTTTATTATCCATTGCAATCAAGCCTTCTTGCATGATCTCGGATGCGGAAGGTCCAAAGACTTGAATCCCTAGTATTTGATCTGTTTGATTATCAGCATGGATGATAACAGAACCTGTTGAATCTCCAGATGCGAGTGCTCTTCCGCTAGCAGCAAAAGGGAATGATCCAGATTTGTAATCTACATTAAGCTTCTTAAGCTCTTTTTCACTTTTACCAACCCAAGCCACTTCTGGATGAGTATAAATAACATTGGGAATGTGTGCATAATTGATTAGAGAATCTTTACCAGATATTCTTTCCGCAACCATAATTCCTTCTTCCGAAGCTTTATGAGCCAGCATTGGTCCTCTCACAGCATCTCCAATTGCCCATATGCTCTTAGTCTTTGTCTGGCAATGTTCATCGACTTCGATCAAGCCTTTATCATCTATGGAAACTAATTCATTATTGAATAAATCTTGAGTATTGGGCTTTCTTCCAATTGCTATAATCATTTTTTCAGCCTTTAGATTAATATCTTCTCCATTTTCTTGGAACTTAACTTCCACACCAGTCGTTGTATCTGAAATATCTAAAATGTTAGACCCAAATCTTATATCTAACCCTTGTCTATTAAATTCTCTAAGAATTTGTCTGGACATCCTTGCATCCAACATTGGCAAGAACTCTTGTTGAGCTTCCAAAATTGTTACTTCGGACCCTAATCTTGCCCAAACACTTCCTAATTCCAGCCCGATTATTCCTGCTCCAACAACTATTAATTGTTTGGGTATTTCATCAAACTTCAAAGCGCCCTCACTATCGACGATACTGCTTGTGAAGTTGATATTATTTAATTCTGTAGGGCTAGAACCAGTAGCAATAATGATATTCTTGGTTTCATAAATATGACTTTCACTATCTTTAGATACTTCAACTGATGTATCAGATGTAACTTTTGCTTTGCCTTCGATCAGATCAATCTTATTAGACTTAAATAACGCACTCACTCCATTTGTCAGCTGCTTTACGACTTCATCTTTCCTGGACATCATCTTTTTCAAATCAATACTTACATCCTTTATTTCTATACCATGTTTTGAATACTGGTCTTCCAACTGATAATGCTTATATGAAGAATCTAGTAAAGATTTTGATGGAATACAGCCAATATTTAAGCAAGTTCCACCAATAGATGATTGCTCAACACACCCTACTTTCAGTCCTAGTTGCGCAGCTCTTATTGCAGAGACATATCCCGCCGGTCCGCTTCCAATTATTAAAATATCGTACATATTAAAATGTAGTAATCATATCATCTATAAATTCCCCTTATTAATTCTTTATTCTTAAGAGATAAAACTTTAAGGTATGTTTATATTGTGAAAAGAAACTTATTTTGGGGCTTTTAATTAATTATGATAAGACTGATACTGATGCTACCAAATTTTATCCTTCTTTGGTTATCTGGCAAAAAACAAATCACACTAGGAGGAAGAAAATTACTTCCTGCATTTCAACTTATTTGTGAGCAAAACGAAAAGCTAGGAATCCAATATAAAGATATCTCACCAACTGACTTAAGAGCGAATTATATAACTCAGAATATTGCCAAGATTGGCCTTGAAGAGATAATTACTTCAAACCACAAGGTGCCAGTTGAAGGCGATACCATAGAAGTAAGAGAATATTCTTCTGATAGTATTAATAAATCTGGATCATCACTAGTTTACTTTCATGGAGGCGGTTGGGTAATTGGTGATACAGATACTCATGACAATGTCTGTAGATATATCTGTAAGAAATTAAATATGAAAATATTTTCAGTAAATTACAGGCTCTCACCAGAATATAAATTTCCTATTCCCTTTAATGATTGCTTTGATGCTTACGAATGGATATCAAATCATGCAGAGCTCTTAGAGGTTGATCCAGAAATGATATCAGTCGGTGGAGACAGTGCCGGAGGAAACTTAGCTACTTCAATATGTATTGAGAGGAAGAAAAAAGAAAAACCTCTACCAAATGCTCAACTTCTTATCTACCCTGCGACCGACCTTAGATTGGTAACTAATTCAATGATAAAAGATTGTAATGAAGGATATGTGCTTACTGAGGAGTTGATGAAGTGGTTTGTTGATCATTATCTGGATTCGGATCAGCTAAAAAATGATCCACGAGTTTCGCCTTTGCTAGCAGAAAAGCTTGATGGCCTTCCCCCAGCTTTAATTATAACCGCCGGTTTTGATCCATTAAGAGATGAAGGACTGCAATATTCAGAAAAGATGAAACAAGACAAAGTTACTGTTGTTTACAAAGAATATCCGGCTTTTATCCATGGTTTCTTTAATATGCTACAAGTTCCAGGTATAAAAAAATCCATTGATGAGATATGTGAAGAGTTTAAAAGGCTCATAAAATAAAAGGTCCTGTTGGACTTTTATTAATTAATAATATGAAACCTTAATCTCTAGTTACAATAGTCTCTGTAGATTGGTTGGAGTATTTAGAAAGCTCTTCCCTTGCAATTACTCTTCTATGCACTTCATCAGGTCCATCAGCTAATCTGAGTGTTCTCATGTGAGCATACATGCTAGCTAAAGGAAAGTCCTGACTGACTCCTCCGCCTCCATGCATTTGTATTGCTCTATCAATTAACCTGCAAGCCACAATAGGTACATGTACCTTTATTTGTGCGATTTCACTTCTTGCTACTTTATTTCCAACAGTATCCATCATATGCGCGGCATTTAGAGTGAGCAGTCTTGATGTTTCTATATCTATTCTACTTTCAGCTATATAGTCGTAGTTAGCGCCTAAAGTTGAAATTTTCTTTCCAAATGCAATTCTTTCTTCAGATCGTTTGATCATAAATTCTAGTGCCCTTTCCATAACACCGATGGTTCTCATGCAATGATGGATTCTTCCTGGACCCAATCTTCCTTGAGAGATCTCAAAACCTCTTCCTTCACCAAGAAGTAAATTTTCTTTTGGAACTCTTACATCTTTAAAAGAAACACGACCGTGTCCATGAGGTGCATCATCATATCCAAAAACATGCATCATTTTTTCAATTTTTATTCCAGGAGTGTCCATAGGAACAATAATCTGCGATTGTCTTTGATGTTTAGGATTATCTGGATTAGTCATGCACATGAAAATTAGAACTTTACATCGAGGATCACCCGCTCCTGATGTCCACCATTTCTCACCGTTTATCACATACTCATCCCCATCAAGTATGGCCGAAGAACATATGTTTGTTGCATCAGAAGAAGCGACGGCAGGCTCAGTCATTGCAAATGCAGATCTTATCTCTCCATTTAATAATGGCTTTAACCATCTTTCTTGTTGCTCCTCATTTGCATATCTTGCTAAGACTTCCATATTGCCAGTGTCCGGAGCAGAGCAATTGAATATTTCTGAAGCTATACCAGATCTTCCCATAATTTCAGCTAAAGGTGCATAATCCAAATTACTCATGCTTTCACCCATAGGATTCTCTGGAAGAAATAAATTCCAAAGACCTTCAGACTTTGCTATTTCTTTTTTATCCTCAATTATTTGTGGAATTTGCCATCTATCTCCTTGCTGGGTAAATTCTTCCATTTGTTGAGCGTATATAGCTTCGGCCGGATATATATGATCATCTAAAAATTTAGAGATACGCAATTGCAAATCTTTGGATCTATCGGAAAATTCAAAACTCATTTTTTTCCCCTTATCATTTATATAAATACTGTTTTAGTGTAATATAAATAGTAGTTATAACGTTTTATTATCAATTTTGTAAATCATAAAGATATATAACTTGTTAGTCTATAAAACTCAGTTAATTCTGCAAAAAAATCGGATCCAATATGAAAATTAAAGACACAGACCTAAATTTATTCATAGCATTTGATGTCATCTATACAGAAAAAAACTTAACCAAGTCTGGGCAGGTTCTTGGTATAACACAACCGGCTGTAAGTAATGCGTTGGCAAGGTTAAGAGACCTTTTTAACGACGAGTTATTTATAAGAACCTCAAGAGGAATGATTCCAACACCTGTTGCAAATCAACTGATTGGAGACATAAGAAACGCTTTATCCTTAATACAGAATACAATTTCCGTAAGTGAAAAGTTTGATCCATCAACTGCAGAAATGACTTTTAAAATTTCAATTGGTGATACTTCAGAATATAGA
This sequence comes from uncultured SAR86 cluster bacterium, assembly GCA_902537425.1. GTDB lineage: Bacteria > Pseudomonadota > Gammaproteobacteria > Magnimaribacterales > Magnimaribacteraceae > Magnimaribacter. The sequence goes on from CACBBD010000025.1 coordinate 5,056, forward strand.
CTTCTTCCTTTATTGATCAAAGAACTTGCGGAGATAGCTCCTAGGGTAAAAGTAGAAACTTATCTCACCCCTAGAAAAGACGCTCCGAGAGAACTCGCTTCAGGTGCTATAGATTTTAGCATTGACCCTCCCCTTCAAAGTGATCAACACCTAAAACATGAAAAAATATATCAAGAAGATTATGTGATGATCGTAAGAAAAGATCATCCCATATTAGAGAAGGAAAAAATAACCATTGAAGATTACCTAGATCTTTCTCATATCCATATTTCAAACAGAAAGACTGGGATGGGCCATGTGGACATGACACTCTATAAATTAGGTTTGACCAGGGATATATACTTAAGAGCTCAACACTTCCTTGTAGCACCTTACATAGTTGAACAGTCCGATATGGCCATAACTACTACCAAAGGGTTTGCCGTCGATCGAAATCTAGCCTGGAGAGAATTACCTTTCGATATTGATCCACTAGTTTTGCATCTGTATTGGCACGAGAATAATGATAACGAGTCTTCATCAAAATGGATGAGAGATCTGATGCTAAAAACTTACGGAAAACTTCAACAAGTTAGTTGATTATTGGTGCGGATGAGAGGACTCGAACCTCCACACCTTGCGGCACCAGAACCTAAATCTGGCGTGTCTACCAATTCCACCACATCCGCGAGAGCGATCATTATAGGCATACAATTGAAGAATGTAACCTATTCGTTTTCAGCTTGAGACAAGGCTAACTCAAGTTCATTAAGCTCCTCTCTTAGATTA
>CACBBD010000026.1 GCA_902537425.1 uncultured SAR86 cluster bacterium
ATGCTCTCTAGGAGGAGGCCTTTAGCATCGTATGGAGATGCAGGCATAATTACTTTTAATCCTGGTATGTGAGAAAATAAAGATTGAAGGTTTTGGGAATGAGTAGGACCTTGCCCCCAACCATGTCCAACTATAAGTCTAATAGTTATCGGGACATTATTATCTCCTCCAAACATAAAGTTCCACTTGGCAGCATTATTTATTAATTGATCTAAAGCTAAAAGAAAAAAATCAACTCTTTGGTGAACCATCACAGGCCTGATTCCATTTAAAGAAGCACCTATTCCAATACCTGTCATTGCATTTTCAGATGTTGGCATATCGAAAACCCTATTAGATCCAAACTTTTCTTGTAGTCCGAGTGTAGTTGAGAAAATACCCTTGGGATCTGGTACACCCAGCCCATAGGTTATGACTTCACTAGAAGATTCCATTGCCACGAACATCGCTTCATTGATTGCATCTGAAAAGGCTATTTTTCTCATTTTTTTTGATTTATAAGTTGTAAATATTCTTCTCTTGTTGGAAAAGTCGATTCTTCAGCAAATTTATGAGCTTCTCTGATTTCCTTTTCCAGGTTTCTTTTGATGTGTGAAATTTTTTCATCATTTAATAATAATTCTTTGAGAGGATCTTTTTCTTTCCACTGAAGAAACTCATCTTCGTCTCTATAGCCGATATCATTATCAAAATTCGGACCGCAATGTTCCCTCCATCTGTAAGTTGAGAATTCTAACAATTGAGGGCCTTCGCCAGATGCAATTTTAGTTTTAGCTTGCCTAGTCATTTCATAAACCTCTTCAACTTTATTACCGTCACCGTAATTCGAAGATATACCTAAGCCTTTTGACATATCATAAATTTTTCTATTTTTGGGTTGTCTTACTTCTAGACCAGAATAAACAGAATAAAGATTATTCTCACAAATAAATAAGACTGGCAATTTATGTACCAAGGCGAAATTTATTGATTCGTAGAAAGCTCCTTCTTCAACAGCTCCATCTCCAAAAAAAACACAACTTATGTGGTCTTGTTTTCTAATTTTTAATGACATTCCCAGGCCTACAGCTACTGGTATTGTATTTCCAACAATTGCTGTGCTTCCCATAAAACCGACAGATTTATCTATTAGATGCATTGATCCTCCCATTCCACCTGAGCAACCAGTTTTCTTTCCATAGATTTCAGCTATCATAGCTTTTAAATTTCCACCTTTAGCTAAGTAATGTGCATGAGCTCTGTGAGTACTCATCAGAAAGTCTTCTTTTGATAAGTTACCACAAACACCTACAGAAACTGCTTCTTGACCAATTGATAAATGAGTAGGACACCTCATTTTTTGTTCCGAGTATTTTTCTGCAATAGACTCCTCAACCAATCTTATACGGAGCATATTTTCTTCTAATTCCTCTAGGTTATATGTCATCTCAGTTTGCTTATTTTAAGAATTAGTCAATTAAATAGTCCTTTTCAGAAGTAATCCATGAAGACTGAAAAGAGCCTACTTTGATTATTTCTTCAATTCCGTCGTCAAGATTAATTGTTGACTGATATTGTATTAGTTCCTTCGCTTTAGAAGTATCACAAAATCGCTGGAAAATTTCCCTATTTACAGTTCTATCTGTTTCTTCAAATGAATTCCTAATTTCAACTTCAAGTGAACCCTCCTTTCCAGATAATCTAATAATTTTTTGTGCAAGATCAATTAAAGTAATTGGCTCATTACTATTACCTATGTTAATTATTTGAGAAGAGGTTTTGTCTGAAAATAAAGTATCGGCAGTTCCTCTAGCAGTATCTTTCGAATAGTTATAAGACCTCCTCTGAGAGCCATCTCCATATATTATTGGGGCAAGGTTTTGAGATACTCGATGAATAAATTTAGATATAACAAACTGACTAACTTGATGAGGACCATATGCATTGAAAAATCTCAGAATAGAATAATCTAAATGAGGAAATTCGGAGTGGTAGGCCTTAACCAATTCTTCTCCAGCTAATTTAGACACAGCATAAACCGTTTTACCTTGAGTGATAGCGTTTTCATTTATAGGGTTTGACAAAGGTTCTCCGTAAACCTCAGAAGAAGAAGCATAAATAATCTTTTTAACCTTGCCACTCATTACGCAAGCATCAAGAACCTTTTGTGTTCCGTTGATATTTATATCCAAGCACCGTAATCTATTTCTCTCAGTTCGTTGAACTCCCAAATGCGCTGCAAGATGTATTACACCATCACAATCAAACATTGCATCTCTTAGAGCTGCGCTATCTAAAATTGATCCTGAGAACTTATTTGCTTTTGGATTAATATATTTATCTAACCTTTTTATCTGCTCCTCAAGATCAAAGACGGTAACTTCAATTCCTCTAGATAGTAATTCTTCTATCAAAGGCAGACCTATTGTCCCAGCTCCACCGGTTATAAGAACCTTCTTAAAGTCAGATCTCATAACAGATTTCTTTTTGAATTAACTTCTGATTTAACTCCACATTAGATAATACATCGACTATTTGCTTTGCAGCTGTACCATCTCCATAGGGATTTTTTAGATTTTTGAGAGAATCTTTAAATTCTTGATCATAAAAAACTTTATTAATTGCTTCTTTAATTTGTTTAGTATCATGAGCAACATCAATAACATTAGAGGCTCTGAGTCTTCCATTTTGTCTTGACCCTATATTGATCGCGGGTAATTTAAAGCTAGGTGCTTCTCGAATTCCAGCAGATGAATTACCTATCATCAGAGAGCTGTGGGACATTAAACTTAGAAAATCGGTGCTCAACATATTTGGTATTATTATGAAGTTGTGTTGATCTTTTATTTTTTTAATTATTTCTTTTCCACCTGCATCAGTGTTAGAGAAAAAGCAAATTACTTGTTTATCAGAAAAATCTTTTAACGCTTCAATTGTTTTTTCTACCTGAGTGGAAGATTCTTCAAATTCTGTCGTCACGGAATGCTGAGTAAAGATTATGAGGTCATTAGACTCATCAAATCCATATTGAGTAGACATTTCTTTCTTAGATTTGAATTCAGCTTGTTGTATCTCATCTATATATGGACATCCTGTATTGAAGACCAAATCCTTATTTTCACCCATTAAGATAATTCTCTGAGCAGCATCATCTGTAGCAGGGAAATGTATGTGGCTCAGTTTTGTCACTGCATGACGAATTGATTCATCAATCGTTCCAGTAACCTCACCACCTTGGATGTGCGCGATAGGAAAATTCATCAAGCTAGCAGCTGTTGTGCTTGCTAAAGTTTCAACTCTATCTACTGTGATTAATACTAGATCGGGGCTCAATTCATCTAAAGCTTTTGCAACACCCGCCGTACATCTAGCTGAAGCTTCTGTCATTCCCAAAGGAGAATCAAAATCACCTGTAAACATTTCTACTCTTTTTGAGATATCGAATCCATCATCAAGAATTTCTTGGGCAGAGTATCCGTAGTCATCTAATAAATGAGAACCAGTTACTATCAATGAAAGCTCTAATTCTTCTCTTCTTTGTATCTCTCTTAGAACACTTCTCACTCTTGGATAATCTGCTCTAGTTCCAGTTATACAAGTAATTTTTCTTTTGTTCATCTAAGTTTCTATATCTGATAACTGTAAGTGTTTATCGATCTCAATATCATTAGCTGCTTTTTTTCCTAGAAGAGATTTGTAGTCCTCTGCAAATATTGGTCCTGTTCCAGGTCTCTTAACCCATAAGTTCTCTTTTGTGAATTCTTCTCCAGCCTTTATATTGCTTATGGTGACCACAGAAGCATAAGCAAAGTCTATTACTGGTTTTTCCTCATCTATGGGTCCCTTAGTTCCACCTCTTTCGAGTTTCAAGATCCTTGATCCTTCGACAAGCTCTCTTGCAGACTGGGGATCCATTGAGTTAATAATATCCGGACCTTGTCTATTCATATCATCTGTGTAATGCCTCTCCAAAATGGAGGCACCTAAGGCAACGGCACCGAAGCAGGCATGATTTGTAGTAGTATGATCAGATAGTCCAACAACATGATTAGGGAAAGTATTTTTTACCTCTTCAAGAGCTCCAAGTCGGACTAGGCTAGGAGGTGTAGGGTAAATGTTTGTTGTATGAAGAATTGCGCAATCAACTTCATTTGCATTGAAGATATCAACTGCTTTTTTTACAGACTCGAGGTCATTCATGCCTGTACTTAGAATAACAGGCTTATTGAATCCAGCTATATGCTCAAGCAAGGGATAATTGTTACATTCACCGGAACCAATTTTAAAAGCAGGAACATCAAAATCCATTAATCTATCTGCTGCAGCTCTAGAAAAGGGTGTACTGAGAAAGATACCTCCTAAATCATGAACATAGTTCATTAATTCATATTCATCTTCTTTAGAAAGTGCGCATTCTTCCATCAATTGATAAATTGATTTCCCAATATATTCTATTTTTTCTTTAGCTGCTTCAGGTGACATTTCGTCTTCAACTATATGCGTTTGATGCTTTACAACATCTACACCGGCATCAATAGCAGTCTTAGCCATTTTTTTTGCAACCTCAAGCGATCCATTATGGTTGATGCCTATCTCGGCTATGACTAAAGGATCGTAGTCCAAGCCTACCTTTCTGTCTCCAATAACTATTTTCGGGTTTACTTTATCAGTCATTTTTGAACCTTAATTATGAAAGTTGTAATTTTAAAGCATCTAAATCTTCATAACTATCAATATCTAAACTTTCAGAAGATTTCATAATAAAAGGTTTTGATGCATTGGAAGGGAATCCTCTATTAGAGAGAAACTTAGAGATTAAAAATGTATAAATTGCACCATTTGCTCTATAGGTTTTCTTCAAATTTTGTCTATTTTGATTAGTTAAAGATTCGTCAAATAACGATTTGACAAGTCCATTTTCATCAAGATAAAAAGATTTATATGGGGTATGTGTATTTTCAACCAAACTAATAATGCTGTCTTCAGGAGACCCTTCAAGCAATTTGAAGCTTTCATCAAGTATTTCAGCATTTCTTAAAGGAGAGGTAGGCTGCAAATATGAGAGATAAAAGTCTTCTTCTTTAGAAATTTTTCCCTCTAGAATCAAAAAATCGTAAAAGTGTGAAACAACTTGTGTTGCATTTGAGTCATCATTTGCATACTTAGGCGGTCTTTTAACGACTGAAATATTCTTTTCTTTGCCATAGTTAAGTATGTCGTCAGAGTCACTTGAAAGATATGTTGTATCAATGAATTTTGAGTTTAGTGAAGCCTCAATTGTAAAGTCAATCAAGGGCTTGCCGTTAATTGAGAACATATTTTTATTTTTTATACCCTTAGACCCACCTCTTGCTGGAATTAATCCAAATACTTTAAGATTATTTAGCGACATTCTAGGCCTTTACTACATAAGCAGATGTTTCAATTCCATGCATTGCATTCCTAGTATCAATGATAAGTTTAGAGTGTTTTGCTATAGTTCCAAAGTTGATATAACTATGGTCGGTTATTATAAGAATTGCATCAAAAGATTGTATTTTTTGTTTTGTCAATTTAATGCTTTTCATTCCT
>CACBBD010000027.1 GCA_902537425.1 uncultured SAR86 cluster bacterium
TCAAGATCTTGGAAGTGATATACAAGATCTTCTTCTTAATGGTAGTAAAGGTCATCCCGTAAATTTCAGCTGGAGAAATAAGAGAGGTAGTCTTGTTGAGAGGATTTTCCCTTTTGAGGGAATACTTAATAATATTGAAAGGCGTTACAAAGAAACCGAGTCTAGCTGGAGCAGAGATAATTTATCAAAACTTATATCCCTTTCAACTTGTAAAAGTTGTGATGGCACAAGGTTAAGAAAAGAGGCTAGAAATGTTTTTGTTGAAGAAGTAAACCTTCCTCAAATTACTTCATATACTATTGATCAAGCGTTTAAATTCTTTTCATGTTTAAGTTTAAAGGGTTCAAAAAAGGAAATCGCAGACAGAATAATCAAAGAGGTTAATGAAAGATTGGAGTTCTTGATTGATGTTGGTCTCAATTACTTAACTCTTGACAGAAGTGCTGAAAGTTTGAGCGGAGGGGAAGCACAAAGGATAAGACTTGCAAGCCAAATAGGTGCAGGTTTGGTCGGAGTAACATATATCCTAGACGAACCATCTATTGGTCTCCATCAGAGAGATAATGAAAAGCTTTTAAAGACACTTAAAAAACTAAGAGACCTGGGTAACACTGTCATTGTTGTAGAGCATGATAATGAAACCATGTATGCCTCTGATCATGTAGTCGATATAGGTCCTGGTGCAGGTGTTCATGGTGGAAAAATATGTGCTGAGGGTACCGCCCTAGAAATTTCCAAGTCAAAAGACTCTATAACAGGTCAATTCCTATCTGGAACTAGAAAAATTGAAATACCAAAGAAAAGAAAGAAACCTGATCCTACGCGAATTATAAAACTATCAGGTGCAGATGGTCATAATCTAAAGTCAGTTAACTTAGATCTTCCTTTAGATTTATTCGTTTGCGTTACGGGAGTGTCAGGTTCTGGAAAATCCACTCTTATAAATCAAACTTTGCTACCCGCTATTTCAAATGAAATATCAAAGGCTGAAAAAAAAGATGCTAAACCATTTAAAAAGCTTTCAGGAATAAATGACATAGATAAGATAATAGAGATAAGCCAAAGCCCCATAGGTCGGACACCTAGATCTAATCCGGCTACTTATACAGGTCTTTTCACTCCTTTGAGAGAGCTTTTTGCAGGAACGCAAGAAGCAAGATCAAGAGGCTATAAAATAGGACGATTTAGTTTTAATGTTAAAGGCGGTAGATGTGAAGCTTGTCAGGGAGATGGTGTCATAAAGGTAGAGATGCATTTCCTACCAGATGTCTATGTTAAGTGTGATGTGTGTGATGGACAAAGATATAATAGAGAAACCCTAGATATTAAGTATAAAGGGAAAAATATCTATGAAGTCTTAGATATGACTGTTGAGGATTCTCAAGAGTTCTTTGATTCTATTCCAGCTATCAAAAGAAAATTAGAAACATTAATGGATGTTGGACTAGGTTACGTCAAATTAGGTCAACAGGCAACGACACTATCGGGAGGTGAAGCTCAGAGAGTTAAGCTTGCCAAAGAACTCTCAAAAAGTGCGTTGAATCATACCCTTTACATACTCGATGAACCTACTACGGGGCTTCACATGCACGATGTCCAGCTACTATTAAAAGTACTTAAAAGACTTAGGGATAATGGAAATACAGTGATTGTAATAGAACACAATATGGATGTCATAAAAACAAGTGACTGGGTCATAGATTTAGGTCCAGAAGGAGGCTCAAACGGAGGAGAAATAATTGCTATGGGTTCTCCTGAAGAGATAATGAGTATCAAAGCCTCTCATACTGGAAGGCACCTTAAAAAAGAACTTTAATGTTAAACTGTTTCTTCATTTAGAGACACAATTTCGTCAGCATCTACAACCTCTTCTTTTACAAATTCAATTTGAGCAGCTGGGGCTTTGTCTCCAGGTCTGAAACCTCTTTTAATGACTCTTAGATAACCTCCCGGTCGATCTTTATAGCGTGGACCAAGCTCATCAAATAGCTTTGCTACAGCTTCTTTAGATTGCAATCTCGAAAAAGCGAGCCTTTGATTAGCAACTGTATTCTTCTTAGCAAGAGTAACCAAAGGTTCCAGAAAGCCTCTTATTTCTTTGGCTTTCGCAACTGTAGTCTTTACAGACTCATGTTCAATAATAGAAATGGCTAAGCCTCTCTTCAGGGCAACTCTTTGAGGACTATTTCTATTTAGCTTTCTTCCAGATTTCCTATGTCTCATTTTTTTGTTAGTTATTTTCTGGTGGCCAGTTATCGAGAATTAATCCTAACGAAAGACCTCTGGATAAGAGTACTTCCTTAATTTCATTTAAGGATTTCTTTCCTAAATTTGGGGTTCTCAAAAGATCTGATTCCATTCTAGTTACTAAATCACCTATGTAGTGTATATTCTCGGCTTTCAAGCAATTTGCAGATCTAACTGTGAGTTCAAGTTCGTCTACTGGTCTTAACATAATTGGATCTATCTTCGCTTCCTCTTTTTCTTCAATAACCTCTTCTAATCTTCCAAGTTCAGCAAAAGCAGATAATTGATGTTGAAGAATGGTTGCCGATATTCTTAAAATCTCTTCAGCTTCTAAAGTTCCATCTGTATCAATATCTACTGTAAGTCTATCCAAATTCGTTCTTTGCTCAACCCTTGCATTATCTACCAGGTATGTCACTCTTTTAATAGGGGAGTACGTAGCATCTAATCTTAGAAGTCCGGTTTCTTGACCTTCATCCTCATCAAGAGGCCTTACAGGTACAAAACCTCTGCCTCTTGTTACTTTCATTGTCATATTTATAGAACCTTCTTCGTTTAAAGTAGCAATATGATGATCTGGATTGATTACTTCTACTCCTGTTGATAGTTCTATATCAGCTGCAGTTACAACTCCACTTCCAGATTTTGACAGAGTTAATTCAGCATCCTCGACTTCAGTTAATCTCACTGAAAGGTCTTTTAGGTTTAATAGGATATCGATCACATCTTCCTGCACTCCTTCTATAGTGCTATATTCATGAAGCACGCCATCAATTTTAACCTCTGATACAGCTGTACCAGGCATAGAAGACAGTATAATCCTTCTAAGAGCATTTCCTAAGGTATGTCCAAAACCTTGTTCAAGAGGTTCAAGTACTATCTTAGATCTTGTAGGACCTGATTCTTCAACTACTATTTCGGTTGGTGTTAAAAAATCTTTAATGATATCGTAATTATCTGTCATTTCTTTTCCTCTTTTATTTTGAATAAAGCTCCACAATTAAATTTTCATTAATGTCGGTATCAAGTGAAGATCTTTCAGGAATATTTTTAAACATCCCCGAATAATCGGATGTATTGACATCTACCCAATCACAATCTTCTCTATTTTTTGCAATTTCTATTGCCTGTTGGACTCTGTTTTGGCCTTTTGCACGCTCTGTAAGTGAAACCACATCACCCGGGGCAATCTTATAACTAGGTATATTTACCTTTTTATCATTAACTAAGACTGCTTTGTGGCTAACGAGTTGTCTTGCCTCAGATCTGGTAGATGCGAAGCCCATACGATAGACTACATTATCCAGTCTGCTTTCAAGGATTTGAAGTAGATTATCACCTGTAACTCCTTTCATTCTCGCTGCATGCTTATAGTAAGTTTTGAATTGTTTTTCCATAACGCCGTATATTCTACGAACTTTCTGTTTCTCTCTGAGTTGTATACCGTAGTCTGAAATTCTTGGGCGTCTGGTTCTTCCATGCTGACCAGGTACAGTCTCAGATTTACATTTTGAATCATGAGATCTTATACCGCTTTTTAAAAGGAGATCTCTCCCTTCTCTTCTAGATAATTTACATTTAGGTCCTATATATCTTGCCATTACACTCGCCTCCTTTTGGGTGGTCTGCAACCATTGTGAGGTATGGGAGTAACATCAGTTATTTTTGTTATCTTGAATCCTATTGAATTTAAACCTCGTATAGCAGACTCTCTACCTGAACCAGGACCTCTAACTTGTATTTCTAGACTCTCGATGCCAACCATTTTTACTTTATCGCCAACTGATTCCGCAGCTCTTTGAGCAGCAAAAGGAGTGCTTTTTCTGGAACCCCTAAACCCTTGAGCTCCTGAACTGGACTGAGCAATTGCATTGCCTTGTTTATCTGTAATACTGATAAGAGTATTGTTAAAAGAAGCGTGAATGTGTGCGATACCTTCGCTTACTCTTTTTTTAGTTGTTTTTTTTGTTGCCATATTTTTATCTTCTTATTGGACGTTTAGGTCCTTTTCTTGTCCTTGCATTATTTTTTGTTTTTTGACCTCTTACAGGAAGATGTCTCCTGTGTCTAATACCTCTATTGGTCCCTAAATCTTGTAGTCTTTTTATATTAGTTGCGACTTCTCTTCTGAGATCCCCTTCAACTATGAATTTTCCAACTTCAACTCTTATAAGCTCTAATTGGTCCTCAGATAAATCAGAGATCTTAGTTGATGGATCTATACCTATAACTCCACAAATATCCTTTGCCCTAGTCTTACCTATTCCATAAACATAAGTTAACGAAATTTCCGCATGTTTGTTATCTGGAATATTTACACCTGCTACACGAGCCATTACTTTCTCCTTTAACCTTGCCTTTGTTTATGCCTAGGTTCTGTTGAACAAATAACAAAAAGTGTTCCTTTTCTTTTGACAATTTTGCAATCTCTGCATATTTTTTTAACCGAAGCTCTTACTTTCATTTTTATCTACCGCCTAAAGGATTTCCACCGTATCCTTTTAAATTTGCTTTCTTGAGAAGTGATTCATATTGATGAGACATAAGATGTGATTGAACTTGGGCCATAAAAT
>CACBBD010000028.1 GCA_902537425.1 uncultured SAR86 cluster bacterium
TTATTCATTAAGCACCGATTTGAACCAGATTGCGGGTGCTTTAAAAATACTGCTAAATAGGACACTTAAAGATAAACCTGTTTAGCGAAAGCTGGCAGGTTTTTTTTTGGAGAAAATAAGATGAGTTACGAAGGTAAAAATTTAGAAACAATAGCACTGCATGCTGGCTGGAGAGCAGATGCGACTACAGGATCAGTAGCTGTTCCCATACACCAAACAACTAGTTATCAGTTTGAAAGTACTGAAAAGGCTGCAGATTTATTCGCTTTAGCGGAATTAGGTAATATTTATACAAGAATAATGAATCCTACTACAGCTGTTCTTGAAGAGAGGATGGCAGCTCTTGATGGAGGTGCAGCTGGTTTAGCAGTTTCGTCAGGACAAACCGCCTCGGCTTATTCCATTCAGAACCTAGCCAGAGCTGGTGATAATATTGTTGCTTCTTCTCATTTATATGGGGGTACCTATAACCAGTTCAAAAATAATCTATCCGAAATGGGTATTGAAGTTAGATTTGTTGATCCAACAGATCCTTTGATGTTTATCAAGGCTTCAGACACCAAAACACGCGCTTTTTTTGGAGAAACTCTACCTAATCCAAAGCTACAAGTTTTTCCTATAAAAGAAGTTGCAGATCTTGGAAGAAAAAATGGAATTCCTCTAATAGTCGATAATACTGCCGCTCCAATATTTTGTAGGCCCTTTGATCATGGGGCAGCAATAACTACCTACTCGACTACAAAATATATTGGAGGTCACGGAACTTCAATAGGAGGTTTAATAATAGATGGTGGAAATTTTGATTGGACCGAAGCTGGTCCGGAACGACAACCAACCCTTAATACACCAGATCCTTGCTATAACGGAGTAGTTTGGACTGAAGCTACAAAAGAAATGGGGCCAATAGCCTATATTATGAAAGCTAGAACTACCTTGCTTAGAGATTTAGGGGGAGCAATGAGTCCATTTAATGCTTGGTCATTCATTCAAGGTCTTGAAACTTTACCTTTAAGGATGAGAGAGCATGGTAAGAATGCTCTTCAAGTTGCTCAATATCTTGAGGATAATAATCTTGTTTCTTCAGTAACTTATCCTGGAATTTCAGAAGGCATTAGCAAAGAGAGGGCAGATTCATATTTAACAGGCGGCTATGGTGCTCTAATAGGTTTTGAGTTACCTGGAGGAGTCGAAGCTGGAAGGAAATTTATTGATTCATTAGAGCTTCTTTACCATGTTGCAAATATTGGAGACTCCAGATCACTGGCAATTCATCCAGCCTCCACAACGCACAGTCAATTAACCTCAAAAGAACAATTATCTGCTGGCGTAACACCTGGATATGTAAGACTATCGGTTGGTATTGAAAATGTAGAAGATATTATTAACGATATTGATCAAGCCATTAAAGCGGCAAGTTAGTTCATCAACGAAATTTACTTAAAGCTTAGTTGGATTTTCAATACCAGGATAAACTTCTTCTGGATCGAATACTTTCTCCGATTCGGTGAAATTTAGTATAACTTCATCTTTTTCTATTGAATCGACTGATCGATAAAAGCATGATTTATAACCAACATGACAACTTGCCCCTAAGCCTCCTATGGTGACTTTCAGCCAGATGGAATCTTGGTCATCATCTATAAGTATTTCATCTATTTTATGGACCATTCCACTAGACTCACCTTTTTTCCATAAGGCTTTTCGACTCCTGCTCCAGTAGTGTGCTTCTTTGGTAAGAATTGTTTTCTCTAAAGCTTCTTTATTCATGTAACCAAGCATTAACACCAAACCTGATTTAGTTTCAGTAACAACAACAGGGATGACTTCCTCTGAATTAAACTTAGGTGCAAGATTATTCCCTTCTTCTACAAATTCAACAGATGATCGTTGGGCAAATTTTATTTTATTCACAATTTTTCCTATTAAGAATTTTCATTTTAACAGAACATAATTGTCCCAAGCCAATTGCATCTAAAATTCAGTTTAAAGGAGTTTTTTGTTAAAATAGACTTATCAATGCTTCCTAATTTAAAAGTAGAAAACCTGTCTTATGTTCGATCAGAAAAAGCTATATTCAAAAATTTAAACTTTGAAGTTTTGCCTGGTCAAAATATAGAAATTGTTGGCTCAAATGGTTCTGGGAAGACAACATTACTAAGAACACTTTTAGGTTTTATTAACAAAGCGGAAGGGATTATTAATTGGCTGGATGAAGATAATAATTTCAATGAATATCGATCTTTTGACTGTTTCTATCAAGGACACCAAATGGGCATAAAAAACTTGCTTACGGTTTTTGAAAACTTGAAGTTAACTCATAACGCAAAAGGGATGAGTGAAAAAGATATAAATAAGTGCCTAGAGAGGGTAGGACTTTATGAGACAAATGAGATGGCATCAGATCTATCTGTAGGACAAAAAAAGCGAATTTCAATTGCAAGATGGCTGCTAAAAGACTTTAAAATTTATTTTATAGATGAACCTTTTACTGCTTTAGATGACCCTGCCTCCGATCTTATTAAAGAAATAATTAATGAACTTAATCAAAAGGGCAGCTCATTTGTTATAACAGGGCACAGATCCTCAAACATTAATGCAACCCTGGTTGAGATTTGATATGAATAGTTCAGTATTGGATTGGTTAGGTCTTTTATTAAAAAGGGATTTAATTATTGCTTTTAGAAGATCCTCAACATATATAACGCCTTTAGTCTTTTTTTTAATTGTTATTACTTTTTTTCCTTTAGCACTGGGGCCTCAAGAAAGTTTATTAAGCTCTTTGGCTCCTGGAGTAATTTGGATTGCCGCTTTACTAGCTTCATTGCTCGCGGTAGAAAGTATATTTAGTGAAGACTTTAGAGATGGTTCTCTAGATGATTTCTTTATTTCTTTAGAACCTTCTTTTGTCTTGGTGTTTGCAAAAGTAATGATCCATTGGCTAATTACCGGACTGCCAATTCTCATTGCTTCATTTCTTGCAGCAATTATTTTATATCTTCCTTTAGACAGTTTTGTTCCTATGATTATAAGCCTTCTACTTGGAACGTCTTTTATGAGTTTGTTAGGTGCTCTTTAGGAAAATCAGCTATTTTAAGCGCAATTATAGTCTTACCTTTTTCTATACCAACATTATTAATGGGTACTTCTGTTATAACTTTTTCGCTCAATAATCAAGATTATTCAGGATTTCTAATGATTATGGGTGCCATGCTTGCAATAGGTATCCCATTACTATGTTTGTTAACTGTAGAAGCTTTACTATTGAATTATGATTAGGGTTTGGAATGTCACCAAAAGGTGGTTTATTGAAATGGGATCACCTCCTTTATTTTATCGATGGTCTTCAAAGATTACTTCTTGGTTAGGGATTTTGGCCATAATTTTTTTATCAGTAGGACTTTTTTGGGGATTACTAATTGCTCCAACTGACTATAAGCAAGGTGATGTTTATAGAATTTTATATGTTCATGTCCCTTCAGCGATACTCGGCCAGTCAATTTTTATGTTTATGGCGGCTTGTGGTCTTATTAATGTTGTCTGGAGAGCAAAGATATCAGGAATGATGTTGAAATCTGCGGCACCTATAGGAATGAGCTTCACTCTCATAGCTTTAGTAACTGGTTCCGTGTGGGGTAAGCCTACGTGGGGAACTTGGTGGGTATGGGATGCACGTCTCACTTCAACTCTTATATTATTATTTATTTATGCTGCATTAATAGGTCTGTATTCATCAATTGAAGATAAAACCAAAGCTGATCGGGCAGTCTCTATCTTGTCGATTGTAGGCTTGGCGATTATACCCGTGATAAAAAAATCAGTAGATTGGTGGCAAACACTTCACCAGCCATCTACTTTTACATTGACATCTTCTCCTTCAATGTCTCCTGAAATGTATCAACCTCTTTTATTGTGTGTGATTGGATTTTATTTAATTTTCGCCTTTGCATTAACTTTAAATCTTAGGAATGAGGTTATTGACAGAGAAAGATCAAAGAATTGGGTCAAGCAAATATTTGTAAACTAGGAAATGTTAGAAAACTTTAATGATTTACTTTATATGGATGGCAATGGCCTTTTTGTATGGTTCTGTATGGCTTTTGTTATTCTTGTTCTCAGTCTAAATATCCTTTATGCCATTAAGAAGAAAAGAAAACTTATTAAACTAATAAGATCTTCATGAACCCATTAAGAAAACAGAGACTCTATGCTTTGATTGCAGTTCTAATCGGATCACTTCTAGCAACTTGGCTTGTTGTTTCAGCTTTATCCGAGAATATGAATTTGTTTTACTCACCTAGTGAAATATTAGGAGTTGATATTGATGAAAATGTGATTATTAGAGCTGGAGGAATGGTTAAGCAAGGCTCTATTGAAAAGAGTAAAGATTCTTTAAGTGTCAGATTTACCGTCACTGATTATCAAAATGAGTTGATAATAAATTACGAAGGTATATTGCCAGATTTGTTTGACGAAAATGCTGGAGTAGTTGTAAGAGGAAATTTGAAAACTGATGGCACCTTTAAGGCAATCGAAGTTCTTGCAAAGCACGATGAGAATTATATGCCTCCAGAGGTCGCCAAGCTAATTGAGGTAAAAGAATGATACCTGAATTCGGCCATTTAATTTTAATTGTCCATTTAATTTTGAGTCTATTGGGTGGGACACTGCCACTT
>CACBBD010000029.1 GCA_902537425.1 uncultured SAR86 cluster bacterium
TGGTGAACAGACGAAAAGAGTTAGAAGCTTAGTAGATGAAAATGGTTCGACCTTGAAAGAAGCTGGACCATCAGTACCTGCTTCGATAACTGGTCTCGATGTACCGCCTAAGGCAGGAGAAGAGTTTGTTGTTGTTTCAAGCGAGAAAATGGCTAAAGAAATTTCTAATGAAAGAGCAGAAAAAGCTAGAGAAGAAAGATTGGCTCGTAACCAAATCTCTAATCTTGAGATGCTTTTTGAATCTGAATTGGGAAAGCACACTATCTTGAATATAGTTTTGAAAGCAGATACACATGGTTCTTTGGAGGCAATCATAGGTTCAATAAAAAATATAGAAAATGATGAAGTTAAAATAAATATTGTCCACGAGTCGGTGGGTTCCATAAATGCAAATGATGTTAACTTAGCTATGACCACAGGGGCATTTGTGATGGGATTTAATGTTAGAGCAGATAATGCTGCTAAATCTTTATCGGAAAAAGAATCGATCGAAATTCTTTATTACAGCATCATCTATGACCTAATAGATGGTATCAAAACATCTATTGAAGGCCATTTAGCTCCAGATGTAAAAGAAGAGATACTAGGAACTGCTGAAGTAAAAGATATTTTTAAATCTCCTAAATTTGGACAAATTGCTGGTTCAATTGTTATTGAAGGTACCATTAAGAGAAATAAACCGATAAGAGTTCTTCGAGATAATATAGTTATATTTGAAGGGGAGCTAGATTCTTTAAAAAGGTTTAAAGATGATGCAAACGAAGTTCCCATGGGAACCGAATGTGGTATTGGTGTAGCTAACTACAGAGATGTGAAAGTTGGAGATAAAATCGAAGTCTTTGATAGGATTGAAGTAAAAAGAACAATCGATTAATGCCCTCACAAGACTTCAAGCGCTCTGATAGGATTGCTGATCTAATAAAAGTTGAAATTTCTCAAGTTTTATCTTCAGAAGTAAAAGATCCCCGCGTTCAAGGAATAACTGTCTTGAGTGTCATGGTGACACCTGATATGAAAAAGGCTGATATTTTCATTTCTAAAACTAATAGCTTTAATGAAATCAAACTAGAAGAATTAACGAAAGGACTGGGAAAAGCTCAAGGATTTATTAGAAAAAAGCTCAGTCAAAATTTAAACTTGAGAAGAATTCCAGAGATTTCCTTTAAGATAGAAGAGTTTTTTTAGCTTCATGAATGGATTTTTAATTCTCGATAAGCCTGAAGGCTTAACATCTGCTCAATGTGTTTATAAACTTCGTTCAAAACTAGGAATCAAGAAAATAGGACATTGTGGAACACTTGATCCATTAGCAACAGGCCTTCTTCCGGTATGTATTGGAGAGGCTACGAAGTTTAGTAATTTTGCTAGTGATCTGGATAAAGTTTATGAAGTAGGAATAGAGTTTGGGATAGAAACAGATACAGGTGATATTACTGGAAATATAGTGTCAAAAACTGATTTTCCTGGTTTGAGAGATGACTTTTCGCAATTTTTATCTGACCTAGAAGGAATTCAGGATCAGATACCTCCCATGTATTCAGCGATAAAGATAAATGGTAATCCCTTATATTACTGGGCCAGGAAAGGAGTTTATCTCCACAGAGTGCCAAGAAAAGTAAACATACAAAAAATTGAATTGATAGATAGATCTGATAAGGCAGTAATTCTGCAGATTTCGTGTTCAAAAGGCACCTACATAAGGAGCCTTGTTGAAAAATTAGGTAGAAATTTAAATTCAACGGCTACAGTAATATCTTTAAGAAGGTTAAAAGTTGGGGAAATGCGTTTAAATTATAAATCTTGTAGCTTAGAGGATTCTTATCAATCCTTAATAGATAAAGTTTTACCTTGTGATGCCATGTTAAGCAATCTGGATAAAGTAAAAATAAGATTAGAAGATGTAAAAAAAGTTAGAAATGGCCTTTCAATAGACTATAATGCGCATCTAGAAAATAAAGGATTAGTAAGAATATACACTGAAAAAAAACTATTCTTAGGTATTGGGGAGTTAAGTGATAAAAAATTACAACCTAAAAGACTTTTATCTAAGAATTGATTTTAATTAGAGGAAAAAAATTGGCACTAAGTAATACAGAAAAGAAAGAAATAGTAACAAAGTTCGCAAGAACAGATAAAGATACAGGATCACCTGAGGTCCAAGTTGCATTGTTATCAGCAAATATTGATGCGCTTCAATCTCATTTCAAAGCTAACGCTAAGGATCACCATTCCAGAACAGGTTTAATTAGAATGGTGAATCAACGTAGAAAACTACTCGATTACATTAAAAAATCCAAACCAGAGACTTATACAAAGTTAATCTCGGATTTAGGTTTAAGAAGATAATCCATCCCTAATATTATTGATCATTTAATTACTGGGCAATACGGCTCTGTAAAATAGGAAAATAAAATGGAAAGTTATAAAAAATCATTCATGTTGGGTGACAAAGAAATCACCCTAGAATCTGGAAGAGTTGCTAGGCAAGCCACCGGAGCAATAATCGCTACTTGTGAGGACACGCAAGTTTTAGCAACAGTTGTGGTAGGAAAAGCTCCAGGCGAACATCAAGACTTCTTCCCTCTGACAGTTAATTATCAAGAGAAGACATATGCTACAGGTAAAATACCTGGAGGTTTTTTCAAAAGAGAAGGTAGACCTACTGAAAAGGAGACACTTACCTCTAGATTAATTGATAGACCTTTAAGGCCTTTATTCAATGATGATTTTCTCTATGAAGTTCAGGTAATTTGTACTGTAATCTCCTCCGATAAAAATGTCGATCCTGATATTCTCTCCTTCCTATCTGCCTCAGCAGCTGTGGCGATTTCGGGTCTGCCATTCAATGGCCCTCTTGGAGCCATAAGGGTTGGGTTTATTGATGGCAATTACTGTATTAACCCCACAAGGAGCGAATTAGAAGAATCTCATTTAGATATGGTTATTGCTGGAAGTGATGCAGCTGTAATCATGGTTGAATCAGAAGCCAAAGAACTTTCAGAAGATCAAATGTTGGGTGGGATTTTATTCGCTCACCAAGAGATGCAAGTAGCTATTGAAGCTATAAAAGAGATGGTATCTGATATTGGTAAACCTGAATTTCAATATGAACCTAAAGTCTTAAGCTCAGAGGTTGTTGAGTTAGTAAAAAATAATTATAGCGATCAAATTTCTGCAGCTTATGCTTTGCAAATTAAACAAGAAAGGGTCCAGGCCCTATCAGAAATAAGAGAAAAGATTCTTGAAGAGAATGTGTCAGAAGATGAAGAGTCATTTTCACAAAATGATCTACTTGATGCATTCAAGAAAGTAGGCAAAAACATTGTCAGAAAGAGACTCATCGAAGGTGCCCCGAGAATTGATGGAAGAGATTTGGACACTGTTAGACCTTTGTTTATTGAAACTGGTGTCTTAAAGAATACTCATGGTTCTGCATTATTTACAAGAGGTGAAACGCAAGCAATTGTTACCTCCACTCTCGGTTCTCCTAGACAAGCTCAACTAATAGATGCTTTAGAAGGAGAGTATAAAGACCAATTTATGCTTCATTACAACTTTCCTCCTTATTCCGTAGGAGAGGCAGGATTTATGTCTGGTCCAAAAAGAAGAGAGATAGGGCATGGCAAACTTGCAAGGAGAGCTTTAGAGGCTGTTTTACCATCTCCT
>CACBBD010000030.1 GCA_902537425.1 uncultured SAR86 cluster bacterium
CTATATTGGAAAACAGATACAACAATAAAGTTTAAAAGAAATCTTTCTCTTTATACTTCCTTTGGAATAAATATTTACGATACATTTAATGACTTAAATAATCCTAGCCAGAGCTCTATCCCAAAGGTAAGAAGTGATATTCAGTCTTATTTGAAAGCAGGTAGAAATAATATACAAAGAATGCAATTAGAATACTTTTATTCCCCATTTAAAGATATTTTTCTAAGAGCAGATATTGGAATATTAGAAGAAATGTTTGCAGGTTTTGGTGGAGAACTACTTTATAGGCCTTTTAATAGACGCATAGCTTTAGGTCTCTCAATGCATAGGGTAAAACAGAGAGATTTTGATCAGAGATTTGGATTAAGAGAGTATGAAAATAATACAGGTCACTTAGGTATATATTTTGATCTTCCGTCGCAAATAAATACACAAATACTTATCGGCGAATATTTAGCCGGTGATAAGGGAATAACATTAGACCTTTCTAGGAGGTTCAAGACTGGTTTCACTTTAGGAGTTTTCGCAAGCAAAACAAATCTTTCTGCTGAAGAGTTTGGTGAAGGTAGTTTTGATAAGGGTTTTTATATTTCTGTTCCAACTAAGTTATTTTTTTCTGATTTCAGATCTGGGAATATTTCTTTTGGCTTACATCCTCTGACAAAAGATGGGGCAGCACTTCTAAATCAACATAATTCATTAATGAGTATACTTGGAGATACAACTCGATTTTCTATAGAACGAGATTGGGATTATTTTCTAAATTGATTAACATGAGAAAGCTTTTGTTTTTAGCAGTATTTTTTGTTTCAGGATGTTCTATGATTGACACGTCAAAGATAGCACCTGGTTATAGCGAAGCTTATAAAGCCTTCAGCAACATAATTTTCGGATACAACACAGATGAAATTTCTATAGAAGTTATCAATGGGATACCCTACGCCTCTGCCTTAGTTAAGATAGGTAACGGACCAAGAGGTTTGGTAATTTTAGAGGAAATGAGTAAAAATAAATTTACATGGATAAGTGCTGACGAAATTTATTTTGTAACCATGAATGGAAGGATTATTAGAACAGCAGGATTAGAAAATAACCTAATAGATGTAACTCAACCAGACATTCATTCCATCATTGATGATTTAGAATATTCTCAGGAATACTTTTATTATAATTCATATGATTTTCCCGAATTGAAAAATCTTGAACTAAGAGCAAAAATTAAGTTCATTAATAGACAAGAAGTAAACTTATTAAGCGGTAACCGTGAGCTTAGAATGTTTGAGGAGGTAATTGAAAGTAGTGTTTTAGGATGGAAAGTAAGTAATTTTTATTGGATAGATGATTCAAATTTTATATGGAAATCAATACAACATATTTCGCCTTTAATACCTCAAATTGAATTTGAAATTACAAAAAAACCCTCTTAGGAGGGTTTTTTTGTAATTCATAGAAGATTAGTCAGCTTCTCTTGTAGCAGCTGCTGTGGCTGTTGCAGTAGATGCAGCAACAGCAGGAACTGTAACTGTAGTTGTATAAGTAGATGCGACATCATATTCCTCAACAACATCAAATTCCTCAACTACATCGTAAGTTTCGACTACATCAAATTCTTCTACGACGTTGTATATATCTCCATTTGCTGAAGTTCCTATCGTCGCACCAGCCATACCTCCTTGAGAAGAAGTAGTTGTGGCGGATGTAGTTCTAGTAGCAGTTGCTCCAGTTGTTCTGGTAGCAGTTGCTCCAGTAGTTCTAGTGGCAGTTGCTCCAGTAGTTCTAGTAGCAGTTGCTCCGGTTGTTCTAGTAGCAGTTGCACCAGGTGTTGTATAAGCAGCTGTACCTGGGACGTCCACGATAACCTCAGCAATATAATCCTCTATCACAGGCTCAGCTGGTGTTGGTGATGGCGCAGGTGCGGGTGCAGGAGCAGGTGCTGGTGCTGGTGCTGGTGTTATTGCACCACCGCCGGAACCACTATCAGATATTGCAGCTGCTGCGGCAGCAATAGCTACTACTGCAGCTATCGTACCAGCGCTAACTCCACCTATTGCAGATTTTGCTGCAGCATCTCCTGCAGCACCACCGCCCGAAGATCCCGAAGTAGCTTCATCGGCAGAAATTGCCAATTGTGGAACTAAGACAATCGCTAGACTTGAAACTATAGTAAAAATATTTTTGGAAAATGTCTTCATCTTAAAAACCTATATAAGTTAATTTTTGTCCCAAGTTTGGTAGGGCTTGGCAACTTTACTGTGTATTAAATTCAAAGAGACTCAATATGTCAACTTTAATTTAGCCTATTGGTTCTAGAATGTTAATCATACAGCTATTTATGCAACTTGAATGCCATATAAAATTACTGTTTTTGTTAAATTTTGCACTATCATTTATCATTTTGATTTAAGGTACTATAGAATGTATTTGTAGATTCAAAATGTACCTACTCACATTCATAACAAAGATATTCCATTTTCTTCCTGAAGAAATAGCCCACAAGTTTGCTTTAAGTGGCCTGAAGGTCAGTCATTCAATAGGTCTCTTAAGATTATTACTTGGAAAAAATAATATGGGTAAAGATATTTCAAAAAAGTCTAATGGTAAAACTGCCTTTAAGAATAAATTAGGACTTGCAGCAGGTTTAGATAAGGACGGTGAATATATAGATAGTTTATCAGCTTTAGGTATTGGATTTATAGAAGTTGGCACCGTAACGCCACTTCAACAAAAAGGGAATCCAAAGCCTAGGTTATTTAGAAATAGGACAGATAAATCTTTATTGAATAGATTGGGTTTCAATAATAAAGGAGTTGAAGCACTCGTAGAAAAATTAAAAAAAAGAAATTCAAATATCCCTATTGGGGTGAGTATAGGCAAAAATTTCGACACACCCAATGAAGAGGCTTACAAGGATTATTTATTTTGTATGGAAAAGGTGTATGAATATTCTAGCTATATTGCAATAAACATTTCATCACCCAATACAAAAGAATTAAGGGAATTGAGCAATAAGAAATTTTTAAAGGATCTACTTCGCAGTTTAAAGGATAAACAAATTAAACTTTCTGAGTCTTTTGATTATGTTCCTATTTATATCAAAATTAGCCCAGATGAAAAACTTGAGGATCTCGAAAATATCTGTAAATCTATCATGCAGTATGGAATAGATGGAATTATTGCTAGCAATACTACGGTTATTCACAATAATAAAAATGGATACGGCGGTCTAAGCGGTTCTCCTTTGAAGAATAAAGCTAATGAAAAACTTTCTTTTATAAAAAAAATAGTAGGAAATAAAGTATCTATAATTGCGTCAGGAGGGGTAATGTCTGCATCAGATTATCAAGAAAAAATTGATGCTGGCGCAGACTTTGTTCAGATATACACAGGATTTATTTTTGAGGGCCCTAAGCTTATTCACGATATACTCTTTAGAAACTCTCCTCAAAGAAAGACTTGACAGAATACCCATTCTTGAACTTTATACTGTAAAAAGAAATTAAGTTTTTACTATATATGAAATCACTAGTAATTGTTGAGTCTGGTGCCAAGGCAAAAAAAATAAAAGGTTATTTGGATTCTAATTTTCCAGAAAAAGATTGGCAAGTTGAAGCTTGTGTGGGACACGTACGGGACCTT
>CACBBD010000031.1 GCA_902537425.1 uncultured SAR86 cluster bacterium
AGGTCAATCAAGATCTACATCAACTATTGGCCATAGGAATTTGAGACAAGTAGGTACTCAAGAAGTAAAAATTATAGATATGGTAAAGCCTGTCACTAAATATGCTGTTACAGTGGAGAACATTCTTGATATTCAATATCATCTCGATAAAGCAATATATTTTGCAAAGTCAGGCAGACCAGGACCAGTTTGGCTAGATGTACCTGTAGATTTTTCTTGGTCAGATGTTTATAGAAAAGATTTAAGAGTTTTTGATTCCTCCAAACTAGAAATTAAAGAATCCTCTCTTGAGCTTCCTTTGAATATTTCTTCTGAATTGCAAGATCTGTTTTCTAACTCTAAAAGACCATTAGTTTTAGTAGGACAGGGATGCAGACTGTCAGATAGCGAAAAAAAATTAGAAGAATTTTTGGAAAATTCCCAGACACCTTTTGTGACAACATGGAATATGTCTGATTTTATGGAATTTGAACATACTCTTAATATTGGAAGAGTTGGCATCTCGGGTCAAAGAGGAGCTAACCTAGCGATTCAAAACTGCGATTTGTTAATTTGTCTTGGAACCCATCTAAATAATTCAATTACTGGAACTATTTTTGAAGGATTTGCTAGAGAGGCAAAAATACTAGTTGTAAATGTAGATAAAGATGAACTTGATAATATTCCTGTAAGTGTGGATTATAAAATCAATTCTGATGTCAAAGATTTTATCGATATTTTATGCGATCTAGATTCTTGTTTCTCAGATAACGAATTTTGGCGAGAGAAGTACCAAAAATATAAATCTCTTAATGATTTTGCAGATAAATATTCCAACCTAACAGATGGCGTGAATAGTTTGTATTTAAAGAAATTTATATCTAACAGTTCTCCTGATAATTCTATATTTGTTACAGATGGAGGTGGAACAAATGTCTACTCTTCATTGCAGTCTTGTTTCAATAAAGGTGATCAAAAACTGATTTTATCAACTGGACTGTGCTCAATGGGATCCGGCATTCCTGAAGCTATCGGTGCATATTTTGCTTGTCCAGATAGACCCATTTTTTGTTTTGTAGGTGATGGAAGTTTCCCTTTCAATGTTCAAGAGCTTCAGTTAATAAAAAATCTACAATTACCTCTTAAGATCTTTGTTTTAAATAATAATGGATATACGTCTATCAAAACTACTCAAGAACAATTTCTAAATGAGAATTTTGTTGGATCAACTCCCGAAAGCGGAATTCATTTGATCAATGTCGAGGCAATAAGCTCAAGTTTTGGGATAGATTATATTTCAATAAAAAATACTTCTGATCTAACTAATAGATTTCCCGTAGTACTTGAATCTGAGAAACCAATAATTAGCGAAGTATTCTTGCCATCTAATGAGATAATTGAGCCTAGACAAGGTTTTATGGAATCTGATGGGATATTTAAACCACAACCTTTAGAGGATATGTTCCCATTTCTAGACAGAGAGCAATTCGATGAACTCATGATTATAGACTCTTGGCAAAATAATATAGATATCTCCATTAGAGAAATAGACTTACTCAAAAATTATCCTAAATCAAAAAGACCCATAAATGACAGAGGAAAAAGAAAGCTTGCTGGCGACGGATATATTGATATTAGTGAGAAAGGCACAAACAATGATAAATTCTTTGAACAACTCTTATTAAAAAAAGCAAAAGAGTTTGGACAAGTCTATTTTGATGGAGATAGACTTTTTGGTTATGGCGGTTATAAATACGATAAAAAATATTGGGATGGAGTAGCAAAAGATTTAATTCAGTTTTATGATCTTAAGCAGGGAGACAAGGTACTTGAAATAGGCTGTGCTAAGGGCTTTTTATTACATGATCTTTTACAAAATTTACCTGGCCTTGAATTGAGCGGTATAGATATTTCCAGTTATGCTATTGAAAATTCAATAGAGACTGTAAGAAAACGGGTTAAAGTTGGCGATGCCAAAAATTTACCTTTTGAAGATAATACATTTAAATTGGTGATCTCCATTAATACTTTGAGTGAACTTAATGAAGATGATTGTAGAAAAGCCTTGAGGGAGATTGAAAGGGTCAAAATACAAAGCTCTTTTATAACCTTAAATTCATGGGATAATGAGGAATCAAGAGAACGTTTCCTTAATTGGAATATTACTGCTCAAACCAATTTCTCTAAGAAGCAATGGTTAAAAATTTTCTCAGAAGAATCTTATTCGGGTAACTATTATTGGTTCAAATTATGAATACTACAGACTATAGAGTAATAGAAGAATGTAATGTATGTGGAGAACATGACTTCGATATTATTTTTTCTTCAAAAGATATGCCTCTTACGGGTTTATATGTACCAAAGGATGTTCAAGATAGCCTGCGAGCATATGATCAAGAGTTTTTGATATGTAAATGTTGCGGGCATGGCCAACTTAAAAATATCATTGATCCAGCTATTCTCTATGATGACACATATACCCATCGTAGTTCAGAAAGTCCAATATCTACGGCTGGAAATGAATTTTTTTATGATTATATAATCTCCCACACACAAAATCAGAAGTACTCCTCCATCTTGGAGGTGGGTTGTAATGATCTAATTTTGGTGAAAAAGGTTCAACATTTAGCCAATGAAATTACAGGAGTTGATCCTATCTGGATAGGTAAAGATTTTGAATATAATGAAAAGACATCTATCAAAGGTGCTTTTATTAATGAACTAAATAAGGAGGGGGATTTCCGTTCTCCGCCTGATCTAATATTGTCAGCACATACTTTTGAGCACATACCTGATATGTATGAGCATTTTAAGATGCTATACGAGATTTCTTCAGATAAGAG
>CACBBD010000032.1 GCA_902537425.1 uncultured SAR86 cluster bacterium
AGGAATTAGTTTCCCTGCAGGTTCTGGGTTAGTTGCTTTTGGAGCAGCCCTTGGAGTAATGCCTTTAGATATGCCCGAATCTGTATTGGTGAAATTCACTGGAGAAATTCAGCCTGGTATAACATTAAGAGATTTAGTAAACGCCATACCTTATGCTGCCCTTCAATCTGGACAGTTGACGCTACCTAAAGAAGGAAAAATTAATATTTTTTCAGGTAGATGTTTAGAAATAGAAGGTTTACCAGATTTAAAAGTTGAACAAGCATTTGAATTATCAGATGCCTCAGCCGAAAGATCTGCTTCTGGTTGCACCATTAAACTTAATGAAGAACCAATAAGAGAGTATCTGGAATCAAATGTTACTTTACTAAGATGGCTTATCTCAGAGGGCTATGAAGACAAGAAGACTTTAGAAAGAAGAGCTCAAGCAATGGAAGCTTGGCTGAAAAATCCTGTTCTTATGCAAGCTGATGATGATGCAGAATATGCTGCCGTTATAGAAATAGATCTTAATCAAATAACAGAGCCCCTTCTGGCTTGTCCAAATGATCCTGATGATATAAAGCCATTATCAGAAGTAGCCAATACTCACATTGATGAAGTATTTATAGGTTCATGTATGACAAACATTGGACACTTCAGGGCAGCAGGAAAACTTTTAAAGAATGAATCTAAGCTGCCATCTAAGCTTTGGGTCTCTCCCCCTACAAAAATGGATAAGCACCAACTTACCGAAGAAGGATATTATGAGATTTTTGAAAAAGCTGGTGTTCAACTCGAAATGCCCGGATGTTCCCTATGTATGGGTAATCAAGCAAGAGTTGAAGCAGAATCGACTGTTGTGTCTACATCAACACGTAATTTCCCGAACAGATTAGGAGATGGTGCAAATGTTTTCTTAGCTTCCGCAGAAGTTGCCGCAATATCTGCTACACTTGGTCATATCCCGACAAAAGACGAATATTCTGAGTATATGTCAGAAATAAATTCAATGGGTACTGATGTGTATAGATATCTCAATTTCCATGAAATAGCTTCTTATAAACAGGCGGCAGATAATGCCATTTTACCATCTGTGACGATCGAAGAAATTAAAATTTAATTTGCAGATTTTCTAGAAAGCTTAGACTTATCATTTCGGACATCTTCTAAGTTCTTGAGATATTTATCGTCTATATCATCAGTAACGTATTTACCGTCGAATATTGAACATTCAAACTGACTTATTTTTTTATTGCCAACTTGAACTGTGCTAACAAGATCATCTAAGTCTTGATAGATTAACCAGTCAGCCATTATAAAAGATTCTATCTCTTTTTCTGTTCTTTGATGTGCAACCAATTCTGTAGTTGCGGCCATGTCAATTCCGTATACATTTTGATATCTAATTGGTGGAGCAGCAGATGCGAAATAAACTTTCTTTGCACCAGAATATCTAGCCATTTCTATGATTTGTCTGCTTGTTGTACCTCTAACGATTGAGTCGTCTACAAGCAAGACCACCTTATCTTTAAACTCTAGATCTATTGGATTAAGCTTTTGTTTAACAGACTTTTCACGCTTTTCTTGAAAAGGCATTATGAAGGTCCTTCCAATGTATCTATTCTTTACAAAACCTTCACGATACTTTACTCCAAGTGTCATCGCTAACTGCAATGCAGAAGTTGTACTACTATCTGGAATAGGAATCACAACATCGATGTCATGATCGGGTCTCTCTTTTATGATCTTTTTAGCCAAAAATTCACCCATTCTTAAACGAGATTTATGTACTGATATTTTATCTATCTTCGCATCAGGTCTTGCCAAGTATACATACTCAAAAATACATGGAGTGGGAATGGGATTATTGATGCAAGATTCTGTTTCCATTTTTCCATCAGAGCTAATGAAAACCGCAGAGCCAGCCATTACATCATCAATTACTTCATAACCTAAGGAGTCCAGAACAGTACTTTCAGAAGCTATCATGTAATCTTTTCCAATTAAATCTCTCTCTTTTGAGCCGACAATCAAAGGTCTGATACCAAAAGGATCTCTAAAGCCGACAATACCTACACCATTAATCATTATTACTACTGAATAGGCGCCTCTTACTCTTTTATGTAAGGACTTAACTGCCGCAAATACTTCTTTTGAACCAGGATTAATAGATCCCTGTTTCTGAAGTTCATGAGCGAATACATTAAGTAAAACCTCACTATCAGAGTCAGTATTCAAGTGTCTCAAATCTTTTTTCACCAAAGAATCTCTTAATTCTTCATGATTAGTAAGATTACCATTATGCGAAATACTTATTCCAAAAGGTGAGTTTACGTACATAGGTTGTGCAAGTTCTCTATCTTCACTACCTGCTGTTGGATATCTGACATGCCCTATACCCATCTGCCCTCTTAAGTTAAGTATATGTTGATTTCTAACAACATCCCTCACTAAGCCCAGTTGCTTTCGAAGGAAAAATCTGTTGTTGGTTGAAGTAGCTATACCAGCTGCATCTTGGCCTC
>CACBBD010000033.1 GCA_902537425.1 uncultured SAR86 cluster bacterium
TTCCAGGGTAGAAAGTGTATCTTCCCAACTAAGGTGTACCTTGCTAACCAACCTAATCCAGAACAAGAAAAGAAAACGAATAAAGCAAACACAATTAAGCCAAACCTTTGAATATTATATAAATTCGGAAGGACACTAATATAAAGCGCAATGAGTGCAAAAAGAATTCCCGACAGGAAACTTCCCCAATGAACAACTAAACTAAATCCTTTAAGTATATTCATCGGGACCTTGTTTGCTTGTCCTCAAAATCTGTGAGGATTATCAGCGTAAATAAAACTTCACTAAGTTTGTTCATCTAGAATAATCTCGAACTTTCAATATCCTGCAGTCTTATTTCTCTTGCCTCTGCAGACTGTTTAATAGTAATCCTTTTACATTGATAAGTTTCCAAATCGCAAGCAGGACATTTTTTTAAAGTTACCTGACCTGTATTTCTATTGATAAGTGCATCTTCATTATTTACAGCAAATTTAATTTCGGTCGGCTTTAGTTCAATACTTTTCAAAATAAGCGGAGTTTTGGGTTCATCATATTTCCAAGCAAGATGCTCATTTCTGACTAAATCAATTTGAAACCAATAAGTTTCTTCACATTCCAGTTGGATAGTTTCATCATCTGTTCTTACATCAGTCCAAGCATAGGTAGAATGCAGAACTCCTGTTATTAACAAAAGTTTTTTAATCATAAATGTTAATTAATAATACAAAAATTATTATGGCAGAAAAGAAAATAAATACGTCTTTCATTTAAGCAATAATCTCAATCTCTATAGTTAAGTGATTTCCAACCTAGATAAGAGATTCCGATGGCAATTAATATTGAAACTATATAAGGCAAACTTATACCAAAAAAAATCATTTCTGCCCCAAAGACAACCCTAGCAGTGTGAGCAATTGCCATTGAGAAGTATATGCAAGCAGTTATTGTTAGTAAGGTATTTTTATCCATTTAAATCTCCTCTATGTTGTACACAAAGCACTTCTACTTCTATTTTTTTTTCGTTCATATTTCTATCTTACATTTGTCTTCTATACAAAGGAAAGTCTTACTCATGCAAATCTCTATCGATTAGAAAAGTAGAGGTTTTACCCCTTATGTGTATCTTAAATTTGTCGTCAAACTCTTAATATTCTCTATATAATGCTTTCAACGATAGACACGTAGCTCAGTCTGGTTAGAGCACCACCTTGACATGGTGGGGGTCGGTGGTTCGAGTCCACTCGTGTCTACCAAGCCTATTGCTCTTCTTCAGTTTCTTCCTCTTCATCTGACAATACATTACCAACTACTTTAAAGGGAACTTCAACCACTTTGACAGCTGTTGACACAGCTGTTGTAGTTAAACTAGCTACTGCACAACTTGATAAAGAAAATACCATGAAAATTGAAAAGAAAGATTTCATTTTATACCCCTAATTAAATAACTTTATTACAATACACTTTTATCGAATTGAATTATAGAGATTAAAATGGTCACACTTTTTTATGCTTGCTCACTGACAATACTTGCATTGATATTGGCTTATTTAACTGGTCGTCAAAGGTTTAAAACTGGAACAAACCTTGGCTTAGGTGACAGCTTTGAATTGTTACAAATATCAAGAGCTCATGCTAATTTGTTAGAAAATGCACTTCTTTTTCTTATTCTTTCATTCCTTCTTGAGACAGTTGGAAACATTCCAACTCTGGCTATTGCGATCCTTGGAGATGTTTTTTTAATCTCTAGAATATTTCATGCTTATGGTATCACCAGAGAAGGGGCAAGCAGCATATTTAGAGTACTAGGTACTATCGGTAGTCTAATAGTTTTGATTACTCAATCCATCTGGGGCTTTATTATTTCGATTAGTTGGTTGGCGAATAATAATTGGGGCCTTTAATTTAACATGAAAAAGTTTCTTACTCTTTATAGTATCTTTTTAAGTGTTCTTTTATTTTCTTCTGAGAATGAATCTACTAGCCATATAGAGAAAATCGTACTAGGTTCTGGTTGCTTTTGGGGGGCGGAGAAAGGTTATGAGGCGCTAGATGGAGTCATAGATGCTGTATCTGGTTACGCTGATGGAGAAGGGGTTAGACCAACTTATAGAGATATTACAAAGTTCTCTAATAAGTTTAACCCAAATAATCATGCTGAGGTTGTAGAGGTTACCTTCAATAAAAATTTGATCACGCTGGAAGAATTAATAATTCATTATTTGGAATCTCATGATCCCACCCAGCTGAATAGGCAAGGTAATGACATAGGAACACAATATAGATCAATTGTTTTGTATTCAGATCAGGCGCAGCAGAGCAAAATCTTGAAATTAATTGAGGAATATCAA